>JAFVSJ010000006.1 GCA_017503805.1 Tidjanibacter sp. | reverse complement strand
GGGTCAGCGGAAAAATCTGGTTGGTGGGCAAAGCCAATAATCGTCATGCAAATTGTGTGGCTAATCTGAACATAAAGAACTTTACATCTCCTACTCCCCTGAATTGTGTTCTGAAAGCCTTGATTTTCGCGTTGAAGGATTCTGCCGATGCATTAGTGAGTCTTCTGTCAAAATAATTGATGATTGTGTCATAGTGGTTTGTGAACGTGTCCAGCACTCTTTCAAACTCCCTGATGCCCAGGGCTTCCACCTCGTTGAACCATTTTGCGAGCAGCAGCCTTGCGACTGCAGGCCTTATGTTCCTGTTGAAGATGTCCGTGAGTTTCATTGAGAGCCAGTATCCCTTCTCCAGCAGGGGGTATGCCTTGAAGAGCACCTTTGAACGATCCTTCTGCTGTTCATTCCATTTCGTGTGGTGCTTGAACAGGAGATGTCTGCTGCGTACCATGACCTGCGGCATCGTTTCCCCATTGGCCTGTATGGCAGGGGACCACGGTTCCATACTTGTGTGATTTCTCCTGCACTGCCTTCTCCTCTCCCTGTATTCCCTCAGGGCCTTGTTCTCCTCATCAAGCACTTCCCAGCGGAAACGTACGCGCAGCTGGTCCAAAGCTTCGCTCAGGAGCTGCTGCACGTGGAACCTGTCGTTCACAAGCATGGCGCAGGGGAAGGCTGTCCTGACGACAAGCATCATGGCCGGGGAGAGGTCGGTGGTCAGCGTCTTCACTTTCCTGCGGACATCGGCGGGCATCTTGCGCAGGACACTGCATATGAAGTCTGAGGAAACGCCCTTTATCATGGCGGCCAGCGCACCCTTGCCGCCTTTGGCCGCCTTGTTGGTCAGTATCGTGTATACCATGCCGTTGCTCAGGCAGGTTTCGTCAAGGCTCATGTCCTGCCCTATGTTCTGGGGGAAGAGCACGTATTCATCGGCATGGGAAAGCTGTTCCCAGCTGCGGTAGCCGCTTATGACCTCCTTGTACTGCCTGCGCAGCGTGGAACCGTTGACGCCATGACGCCGGCCTATGGTGCTTATGCTCAAGGGAGTGCTCTCAATCTCCGTCTTTTAAAAAAGACACGAACTCGGCGTTCAGGTTCGTGCCATCGTAATCGGACAGGTCCCAGTCGTAACTGAAGATCTCACCGCTCGACTTGTCGAGCCACTTGTGCTTGCGAACATGAAGAAAACAGGAACGGCCACGGATGGGATAATCCTGGATGCGGCGGTAGTCGCCGAAACCATAACTGATGATTGACTTGTTCTTTCTCTCCTCACGCAGGAGGACCTTTTTCTCATCAAGCCATATGTCAAAACGCTCTGAGCTCTTCTCGAAATTGACAATGTCGAAATTGTCAACAAGAACATCGGGAAGTATATTACGAAGAAGTTTATAAGGATCCATGTAACAAAGGTAACAATTTTATTGATTGGCCACACAATTTGCATGATGATTATTGGCTTTGCCCACCAACCAGATTTTTCCGCTGACCCAAAACTTTTACTTACGCTTGCCGTACTGTGTGGTACGGTGAGTGGTTGGGCGCAGGATCCCTCCTCTGACCCCGTTATCGCTGATGGCGTTTATACCATCAAAAACGTAATCAATGGACGCGGCACCCTTATTGCCGTAGAAAACCAAACAAATGTAGGTGCCGCTGACATTACTTTAGCTGGAGGAAATCCCACATATGTATCCAAAAGCGAAACTGCCATGACCGATGGCGATAAATGGTATGTCTTCACTTTGTTTGGCAATACCTATTTGTACAATTTGGGAAATGGCAAGTTCCTTAATTCACGCCAGGCAGAGCCCGTGCAATTCACTGCTGCTCCTGTATCTGGTTTTTCCTTAACTGCAAATGGAGACTACCATGTTATCTCACATGGTAATTATAAGGTTAGTTGTTGCCCCGGCTATGATAAAGGTCAAACCGTAAGGTGGTTATCAGACGATGAAGCTGCCTCTCAGCATCTTACTTTTACCGCTGTGGCAAATGGTGAGACGGAATTCGCCGATGGTATTGCGGCAGCAAGAGTTAAGGTAACGACACTTGAAACATTAACTAATCCCAAGACTGGCACTGAATATGTTCTTTATGACGCTGCACATAAGGTATTCCTTGACATAAACAACCTCACTAATGAACCAGGTCAAGATGGTTACAACTCATTGGCAAGTCTAAACAGCGAAAAGCAATCTCTATACATCACCGCAGGAGAAGGCTTGACTTGGAAAATTCATACCACTGCTGAAGGAGGCAAATACCTTGGCCAATACACAACTGACCGCCAATGGAACACAAAGGTGAACGAGGACCAGTCTGAATTTGCATGGACAATCAATCCTATTATGGAGGATGACAACCTTTACGTGAATTTACAAAACACCAGTGGCACACGGAACGGATACCTCGGTAATGATGGTCATGGAAATGGCAGTGCATTGTACGTAAATCAGACTGAGGAAGCAAAGAAATTGAAACTGATGTTGCATGAGGCTTCTCTCGTCTACAAGGTTGTAACCACAGAAACCGCCGGTGCAGTTGTTTATGCTGGCAAGAACTATGCAAATGGCGAATACATCTTTGCAAATGCCACTTTGACAGATGCGGACATAGCAGCCAAGAGTGTTCTTGGAAAAGAATTTGAGAATATTGCTATTGACGAAGAAAACAAAACCGTAACTCTGACATATACCATTGTGTCCAACTTCAAGGAAGGAGACAAGTTCTTTATCAAGAACAGAGATCATGCAAATGACTACATCTGTGCAGATTTCTCAGGAGGTAAGTTGGACAATTCAGAAGAACCAACAACAAAGAGGATTTCTTACCAGACGAAGAACGGTTCTAACATAGACTATAGGTTTTGCTGGGAGCTGAAGGCTACTACCCACAACGAAGAACAGTGTTTCTACCTGTATAACCCGTACTACGATTGGTACGTAGGTTTAATCACAGGCACAACCTCAGATACAGGCTTGAGCAAAACTGAGGAACAGGCTGGCAAATACAAGATTGAAATACAAGACGGTTATTTTGTCTTCCATTGTTTGACTTCTAGCGTTAACGCAGGAGGTCAAGACGGCAACTTCTTCCATTGGTATTCTTGGGCCGGTTCTAAACAGATTGTTGGATGGCAACGTAGTGCCACTGCTTCTCAATGGCAGATTGAGGAAGTAACAGAGGAAATGGAAACCCAGTGGCAGAATACTCTGACTTCACAGTTCAACAACCTTACTCAACATGAACTTGGCACAGGTATTGGCCAATATTCTGGTATGCCCGAGAATCTTGTTGAGGAATATAATGCATTGGCACTTCCTGAAGAGGCAACCGCAATAGAAAAGGCAAGATATTGCGTATATGCAATTTACGAATTTGGCAGTGCCGTTGATGCCCTTGTCATCAACCAACCCGAAACAGGTTTCTATCGCATCAAGAGCCAAAACGGCAATAAAGATGCAAGATTTGGCAAATACCTTCAGTTAAAGGCAGACAACACGGGATTGGAAGAGTCTACTGATGCCACCATACGAAGTATCGTCTACATCAACGATGCAAAGAATCTACTGCATTACTCCATTGGACAGTATCAAAATGGTTATGGCGCGCCTGCTACAGTCGGCTCTACTGCTGATACATGGCAGATATCAGAAAATCCTCAGGTCAAGGGTGCATACTCTCTTAAGGCAAGCAGCCAAAGTAACTATCTCAGCGACTGGTCTAACATTGGCGGAGGTCAAAATAGCATTAATGAGGCTTGGACATTTGAACCAGTAGAATCTCTCCCCGTAACAATCACCTCTGCAGGTTATGCTACATTCTACTGCCCCGTTGCTGTTAGTCTGCCCGCAGAAGGTTTGAAGGCATATTATGTTTCAAGCACAACAAATGACAAGGCTCAGATGACCGAGATAACAGGTGTGATTCCTGCAAACACAGGTGTTATCCTGCAGGGCGTGGCAAACACATACGACCTGACTATCGGTGGCGAGGCAGAAAGCGTAACAAACAAGTTGAACGGAACCGTTGCGTCTGAATATATCAGCACACCATCTTATGTTCTCTCTGCACAGGGTGATCCCGCAGTTGCCGGTTTCTACAAGGCTATGTTGAACTTTACCGTAGCAGATGGAATAGGCACAAAGGTTACCGAGAACGGTACCCACTTCCTCAACAACGGTTTCAAGGCCTACCTGCCTGCAGATGGCAACAACGCCCGTTCTCTCGTCTTCGACTTCGGCACCGAGACCGGCATTGAGAGCATTGAAGGTGAAAACGGAAATGTGAAAGCTGAGATTTACGACCTGGCAGGCCGTCGCGTTCAGAACGCACAGAAGGGTCTGTATATCGTGAACGGCAAGAAATTGATTAAGTAAAAGACCCCTTCAGTCCTTCGGACAGCTCCCCCTCTATGGGGAGCGCTTCCGGAGGGCTATGATAAAAGAAGTAAAACAATAAAAGCCATACCCCCACCAAGGCAGCCGGAAGCTTCTCCCCATGAGGGAGAGAAGCCAAAGGCAGAGGGGGGCCGTTATTATGAAAAAGACATATATCACTCCCTCAGTGGAGACAATAAAGGTAAGTGCCGTAAACATGCTGGCAGCAAGCGTTATGAGCATCAGCGATACGACTGTGGACACTTCTGGAGATGGTGTTCAGCTCGGCCGTGAGGACAATGGTCCTTCTGCTCCCGGCATCTGGGACAGCGAATGGTAATATATCAAGCCGCCGGGGTTCGAAAAACCTCGGCGGTTTTGTTTCAGGTTTCGGGTTTCAGGTTTCAGGTTTCAAGTTTCAAGTTTCTGGTTTCAGGTTTCGGGTTTCAGGTTTCAAGTTTAAGGCCTTAGCGAACTTGAAACCTTAAACAGGGAAGTGCTTAGCGGATACCTTAAACTTGAACCTTAAAGTTGCGCCAAGGTTTCATGGCAGGAGTATCGCCGACGGGTATTCCTATCTTACGCAGGATGGCAGCATCGAGTCCTTGCCTTTGTATCCATAAAACGAATCTATTTTATGGACTGCAAAATTAATCATTTCTCCATTACCTCCAATTCATTGCCTTAACTTTTGAATGTTAAAATCCCGTCATGCTGACACTTTGTAAAGTTTTAGGTGTATAACTACCCTCTTTCCCTTTCTTTTTGCTCTGAAAACACCATAGAACCTTACAATTGTTGTTTTAGGGTTCAGCCACCGCAATCAGGCAGGATATGCTCTTTCAGTACCAAGGACACCAGACTGACCGTGTTTTTCACATCAAACTTAGCCAGCAAACGTTTCCGATACCATTTCACAGTTTCAACGCTGAGGTGCAGACGGTCGGCAATCTCCGGATTGGAAAAACCCTTGCAGACATCATGGAGAATGCGCTGTTCCGGAATGGTGAGGTGCACGGCCTTGCTGGCAGACTGCCGGACGATGTATTCTACCGTCGGACTGATATAGCGCTGCCCTTTCCATATCAGCTCTATGGCATTGATGAGTTCGTTGATGGGGGCACTTTTCAGCACATAACCATGAACGCCGCTATCCAGCATCCGCCGTATAACGCTATATTCGTCGTGAATGGTGACAGCGACTATCCTGACTTTGGGGAACTCAGTCGTGACCCATTGGCAGAATGTCGTACCGTCGCCATCGGGCATGGAGATGTCAAGCAGCAGCACGTCCGGACAGCGTTCCAGCATCGCAAGTCGACAGTCATTGAGTGTTGTGAAACAGCGGCTGACATGTACGGTATCGCTATGGTTGACGGCATCCGTCAGTCCTTCGTTGAACATCGTGTGGTCATCTACGATATACACATCTATCTTATATTTCATAATGGCAATGTGAGGTTGATTTCTGTTCCTTCGTTTTCGCCGGAAACTATCCGTAGTGTTCCGTGGTAGGGTTCTATACGCTCGCGGATATTTTGTAAGCCCATGCCGTTTCCGTCACCCATTCCCTTACCGTTGTCGCTGACGGTGAGGGTCACTTCGTGCGCTGTCTGCATCAGCTGGACGTCAATATGGGTAGCCTCGGCATATTTCATGGCGTTGTTCACCAGTTCGTAGGCACAGCGGTAGAGCGTCAGTTCCCACTCTTTGCTGAGTCGGATGTCGCCGTATGTCTGGAATGCTGCGCCTGGAACGGAGCGTGCAAAGTCGCGAAGGGCTGACACCAGTCCCCCTCGCAACAACTCCTCAGGCATCAGATGGTGCGAGATGCGGCGCAGTTCGGTATGCGTCGTGTCAAGCAGTCGCAAGGTCTCGTCCTTGCTCGCGTTTCCCCCTATTTTCAGTCGGAGCAACGACAGCATACCGCCCAGCGAGTCGTGCAGCTCGCGAGCCAGGATATGTCGCTCTTTCGCCTCTGTCTCTAACGCCACCTTGGCGGCCAGCAGTGCTTTCTGCCGACGGTGAGCCAGATGCAAATAGACCATCAAGGCTACGGCTGCGGCCAGCAGCGCTACGGCCAGGCACAACAGCCATCGCCAGAGCCGCTGCTCGCTGGCCAGTTGTGCTATCCGGGCCTCCTTCTTTACCGTTTCGTAGAGTACCTCCATCTGAGAGAGACCGCTCTGATAGTGGTCGGTGGCATAGCGGTTCATCAGGTCGTGTGCCTTGTTCATGTACTCGCGCGCCTTGGTCTTGTCACCTAATTCAGCGTATATCTCTGCTAAAAGCATATAGCCATCCTTGTCGGCAATGGTCGCTGCGGAATCGTGGCGTACGCTCTTCAGCGCATATTCCAGCGCCTCTTGCCACCGCTGCTCAGCCATCGCCACCTCGCAGGCAGCGGCATAGACGTCGCTCTTGTCCTCGAAGCGCAGGCTGTCGGCCAGTGTGAGGGCTTCCTGGATGTACGTCTTGGCTACCGTCAGGTTCTCGTGACCATTCATCATGTTCAGGCGCGTCATTGCGGCCAGCACCACGGGATAGTCCTCCGGCTCCTCCGTCCGATGGGGGTGATAGTAGGCGTAGCATTTCTCGGCCGTTGCTTTGGCCTGCTTGTAGTCGTCTTGTCGCGTGTAGATCTTGAAGAGCCCCTTGCGTGCTATCGCCATCATCAGCGAGTCGCCCGATGCCTCGCTCTTCTTGACGGCCATCAGGTAGTTGCGCTCGGCTTCCTGCAGGTTGCCCATCGTCAGGTAAAGTTCGCCAATGTTATGGTAGAGGATGGTCTGACTCTCCGTCCAGTTGTATTTCTCGAAGATGGGCAGCGCCAGCTGGTAGTAGTGGATGGCCAGGTGATGCTTGTCCTGAATGTTGTAGTCGTTGCCGATAGCGCCGTAGGTACATGAGCGGGCGTCGTCGATGTCCATCTGCTTATAGCGGCCCGACTGCTCCATCGTGTCCACCACGGCCAGTGCCCATTGGAACAGGCGGATGGCCTCGTCGTGCTCCTCGCGGGCATAGTGCATCTGGGCAAAGAGACGCAGGATGTTCTGCCGCACGTTCAGCCCGTCCTGCTGATAACTCAGGGCCAGCGCCTTGCGACCGTAGTATTCGGCCTTCTTGCCGTCGTAGGGCAGCCAACCCCGCATCAGTTCGTCGTAGGCAAACAGCAGGTCATCGCCCTTGGGCGGGTGGTTACTCTTCAGCGCCGCTTCCAGGGAGTCAATACGGGCGTTGCGATGGTCGTTGTAAGCCAGAGCCGACAGGCAGGCAAACAGGCAAAGCGTCAGATACAAATACTTCATAACAGCCACAAAGTTACACATTTCACGCCATATTCTCCACCCCAAGGGGTGGAATTTCGTGGCATTTGCTGTATTTCCCCCCTTTGGGGTAGCAGGAAGCAGAGATAAAATGAGTAACTTTGCGCAAATGATCATTCAATTAAGCATTTAGATTATGAAACGATTTCTTACTTTAGCAATCATGGCCCTCGCGCTGACGACAGCACAGGCCAGCGTAGGGATTAACAGCACGAACTTCCCTGACCAAGGGTTCAGGGATGCTATTGCCTGGGCTGATGCCGATGGTAATGGTGTGCTGAGTGATGAGGAAATTGCCAGTATCGAGCAGTTACAGTTGAGCAGCCCTACTAGCCTCAAAGGACTTGAGTATCTGACGAACATCAGACAGCTGGATGTCTATACAGACGGCTCTGACGACAGTCCCTCCAACGCCATCACAACTTTCGATGGCAGCATCCTGCCCCATCTGTTCTATCTCAGTTTCGGTGGCATGAATGGCCTGACGAGCATCGACCTGAGCAAGAACACGGAGTTTGAACAGCTGAACATCTATCAGGGTGCCAAGAATCTAGCTACCCTCAAACTGCCTGCCAGCGTCACGATGATTGGTTTGACCGACACGCCACTGCTGACCGCGCTCGACGTGAACCAGTACCCCAAGTTGCAGAGTTTCTCGATGACGCATACAGGCATTACAGACCTCGACTTCTCAAACCATCCCTACATGAGCTATGTCGGCGTATTTGGTGACGAGGAAAAGAGCGACGTGCTGAACTCGCTGAATCTGGAGAACTGCACGTCGCTGGAAAATGTCGACATCCGCTTCACTACCATCAAGTCGCTCTCGATGAAGCATTTGCCCACCGTACGCACGCTGATGATGCTCAACAACGACATCACGACCATCACCATTGACGACTGCGAGGTGTTCAACGACATCACCTGCGACCAGAACGTGCTGGGTACGCTCTACGTGAAGAACAATCCGCAACTGCACGTCATCAACTGTCAGGACAACAAGCTGCAAGTGCTCATTGCCGACAACAATCCGCAGCTTGGACAGGTGCAGGCATTTAACAACAAACTGATGTGGCTCGACCTGAAAGACGTGGTGAAAGGCAATGTGGACGAAAGCATACTGAAACTCGACAACCAGCAGCCCACCGTGCAGGCAGTAAAACTGTCGCCAACAGAGACGGGACTGCGCGTGCATGAACGGCTCGATGTCAGCCGCGTGCTGAACCTGCGTGCCAAGGGCATCGCCCAGACTCCCAAGGAGGTATTCGTAGATGGCATCCGCTACTTTGTCTTTTACGATAATGGCCCCGATACGCCCAACCTCGTGGGCAGCGACTGCGGCTATGAGTACGAGACGAAGTGGCCCTACCCATGGGTTGACGGGAACACGAAGGACAACAACCTGCCCGTCACACTCAACGTCACCTCGTGGACGAAGCACCAGGCCTTCCTGACGCTCTCGCAGAACCGCATAGAGGGACGCTATGGCGAACCGGCTCCTGCCGCTCCTACCGTGACGCGCTCGCAGGACTACGATGGAAAGATTACCTTCTCATCGAGCAATGAGAAAGTGGTCAAAGTAAATGCCGAGACGGGCGAGCTGACCGTCGTGGGTGCCGGCACTGCCATCATCAGTGTCAGTGGCGCAGAGACCGACTATCGTCTGGCTCCCGTCACCAAGACCTACACAGTATATATAGAGAAGGCAACACCCGTCATTGCCTTCCCCGCTGCCGAAATCAATGCTACATACGGCGAGACCGTGCCCCTGAACCCTCTCACCGTGACCTGGTATGAGGGCACCGTGACCTACGCCTCTGTCAACGAAGAGAAGGCAATCGTCACTGCCGATGGTGTCGTTACCACGCTAGGAGCCGGCGACGTCACCATCAAGGGTATAGCACCCGAAACCTCGAACTTCAAGCGTGGCGAGGTGACCTACATGCTCCACATCGCCAAGGCGTCGCCCATCTTTTCCTTCGAGAAGAACGGACTGACGGTACTCTTAGGCGAAGCCGTGCCCGAGAACAAACTCAACGTGGGACTCTACGACGGTGAAGTGCAGTACACCAGCAGTGACGAGACTGTCGCCACCGTCAATGCCCAAGGCATGGTAACTGCAATAGCCATAGGCGAAGTGACCATCACCGCCACTGGTGCCGAGACCGAGAACTGCTACGAGGCCCAACAGGCTCAGTATCAGCTGACCATATCCGACGCCTCTGGCATCAGCACCATTACGTCCGATGCTGCCAGCACAGGCAAGGCCTACGACCTGAACGGACGGAAGGTAAACCTGCAGACGGCTCACAAAGGGGTATATATCGTGGAGGGAAAGAAAGTGATTAAGTAAAAGCCCTCCTCAGTCCTTCTGCGAATGGTAATATATCAAGCCGCCGGGGTTCGAAAAACCTCGGCGGTTTTGTTTCAGGTTTCGGGTTTCGGGTTTCGGGTTTCAAGTTTCGGGTTTCGGGTTTCAGGTTTCAGGTTTCAAGTTTCAGGTTTGGAGTTTCAAGTTTAACCCAAATCGGTCATTAGCGTTATGATGATAATAACCTTTATTTTTGAACAGGTGTTTTGCCACTTTGAGGGCGCAATGGGGTTCCATTGTAACCGAGAAGTGACGAAACAGATGACAAAAAGAAGGTTTCATTAGCGCATAACAGTCAATGACCGATTTGGGTTAAAGTCCACCCCCTCCGTCGCTTCGCTCCTCGTCCCGCCTGTCTCAGGGGGACAGTTAGCTGGCGCGGTGTGTTTTCTACTGTAACTGACTCTCCCCCTGAGACAGGGGCGAGTACCCGTAGGGGGAGGGGGTGGATAAATTGTCCAGCCTCTGCGTTCTCTTCGCGCGAAGCTGCGACACTCCAGCGCCAGCGTAACAGGACCGGGAATCTTTGCGCTCTCTGCGTTCTTTGCGTGAGAAAGAGTTGTCCATGTCTGGTGGTTTTATATATTTCACGCAGAGCTCGCAAAGAGCGCAGAGCTTTTTAGCATTACATATCACGCTGGCGCTGGAGGAGTCGTGAGCTACGCTACGACAGGAGAGCGCAGAGGCATGTGGTTCATCCACCCCCTCTGTCGCTTCGCTCCTCGTCCCGCCTGTCTCAGGGGGACAGTTAGCTGGCGCGGTGTGTTTTCTACTGCAACTGACTCTCCCCCCTGAGACAGGGGCGAGTACCCGTAGGGCTGAGGGGTCTGTAAAAGAACGAAGAACGATGATGCCTGACAGCAGTACTTATCATACCCCCTCCGGAACTTTGTTCCTCGTCCCCCTGTCTCAGAGGGACAAAGTAGCGAGAACCTTGAACCTTGAAACCTTAAACAGGGAAGCGCTGAGCGGATACCTTAAACTTGAAACTTGAAACCTTAAACCTTAAACCGGGAAGCGCTGAGCGGATACCTTAAACTTGAAACTTGAAACTTGAAAC
>JAFVSJ010000005.1 GCA_017503805.1 Tidjanibacter sp. | reverse complement strand
TCGCATTGCCCTACCTGTCGAAACGAGCAACGCATAAGCCCCACGCCGATATGTATAACACAACCTCTATACCGTTTGTTACCATAAGTATGGATACACTCATGGCTATTCGGCATTTGAGGCATGTATATAACACACCTAAGGGGCATTCACGTTGCTTTGTTTTTGACAGGTAATTGAAAGTTGCGAAGTTTCAGATCGTCAAAACCAAAGCGTAGTAAACGCCTTTTTCATATGTCTTGTCCCACCCTCCCGTTCTTCTCCGTTGGAGATAGAACTATCGGCGTAGGACTTTACGATAATTTAGCAAATGAACTAATAAAAGTTTCTTTTTACCAGCACAATTGCAATCAATAATCGCAAATTTCAATTGCAAAGTTAAACAAAATATTCTCTTCGGTATATAAAGTAGTGTAACAAAATGCATTTACTCTGTATTATAATAGCGTTTTATAGCTGAATTTCCGCCCGACTTTGGAGGGTGGGATGTCAATAGGTAGTTTTGGGCTGCCGAAAACATTTCGGGTGCCCCAAAACACAACTTGCTATGTTCGCTTGAACATAAATTTCCAGGCACTGGAAATTACTATACAGTAGTCTAAATTTTACTCAAATATCAGCATTGGTGAAGTGGTTATAATACTTGTTGGTTACTTGTTTATAACCAATAAGCAAATCAAGCAATAAAGAATGAGTGTAATCATTAGTGATTATAACAAGTAATGCAATCACTCAATCTTGCAATCTGCCAGACTTGCAGTCACACAATCTTGCAGTCTGTCAATCACTCTTTCTGTAATTGGATTAGCTATTTACTTTCTAAAATACTACCAATTATGCAATCTAATGACACCTGACGACACGTTATGTCGGGCTTGCGGAAGGTATTATTTTTTGTTTTTACTTAGCATTCGAAAAGCGAATGTTTAATGTAAAAATGAAATAGTTATGGAGATTATCAGCATTGAGAAAAAGACCTTTGAGGAGCTCGTTTCGCGCCTCGGGCAGTTCGTTAAACGAATGGATAGTATTAACCGCCAGCGTAGTAGCAGGCGTATGAGCGATTGGATGGACAATCAAGATGTCTGTCAGGCATTGAAGATTAGTCCTCGTACATTACAGACCTTGCGGGATAGTGGGCGATTGCCACACTCTAAGATAAACAACCGCATATACTATCGCCCCGAAGATGTGGAGCGACTTATTGAAAATGATGTTTAACCTAAAATTCTATGCCTATGAGTAACGAAGTTATCACGCACAAACACGAGTGGGTACGCGGCCTATTCTCAGAATTAGATCGCATTGCCAAAGATGCCGCAACGATGGCAGATGAGAATCAACCACTATTGGGAGGCGAACACTATTTGACCGACAGGGAGTTATCGCAACGCTTGAAAATCAGTCGCCGCACCTTGCAATACTATCGCAACAACGGCATTTTGCCGTATCGCCAACTGGGTGGAAAAATCCTTTATCGTGAAAGCGATATTGAACGAGTATTGCAAAGTTGCTATCGAGGCAAGTTTTAATTTTATACCCGATAGGGTGTAATAACGACCCTACAACCGCCAATTATACCCAAAAGGGTATAAAGTCGGTTAGAAAGAATAGCCACGCAGAATGTTGTTATGCAGAGTTGGGAGCGAGCTGTCTTTGTCCCCAACTCTGTTTTTTCATAATAATAACCACTCAAGATGTTTGAAATGTATTTGATTTTCTTTTGACCTTAATTTATGCGTCGTAGGTCGCTTCGCTTGCTTCGTCCCAATCCCATTCTCAACTCGGACGGTGATACCGGAGAGTTTTTTCGGGTAAAAAATTATCGTAGAGAATTTTTTGCTCGAAAACCAGTGGGCTTGAACTCGCAGGTATTGCCCTCCGAGTTAACTTTATAATGGGGCGAAAGCAAGTGAAGCGTACCGCAGACTTCTATCCTAAATTCACTATCGCACTCTTTACATTCATCATATCCTTCAATATCGAACTGTCAAGCACTTTGGCATAGTGTTGCGTCATCTTGATATTAGAGTGTCCGAGCATCTTTGCTACATTCTCTATACTTACACCGTTAGCCAAGCACACAGACGTGGCGTAGCTATGTCTTGCCACATGTGTGCTAAGGTGCTTCTGAATTCCGCAGACATCGGCTATCTCCTTTAGGTAACTGTTCATATTCTGATTGCAAGGAACGGGGAGTAATACGCCTCGTTTAATGCAAGTCGGGTTGTTTTCGTATTTCTTGAGAATTGCCAAAGGAATATCCAACAGTGGGATATTGCACATATTATTTGTCTTTTGGCGCGTCTTGCGAATCCAATAGTGTCCGTTGTTGTCTTGCACTATATGCTCGGCAGCGAGTTGCTGAACATCTATAAATGCCAATCCCGTAAAGGCGGCGAAGATAAATACATCACGCACCAATGCAAGGCGAGGCAGCGAAAACTCCTTTTGGTAGATGGTCATAAGCTCGTCTATCGTCAGGAACTCGCGGACAACTTCCTTTTCGTGGAACTTAATGCCCGCAAAAGGATTTTTCTCTATCCACTCGTTGGCAAGTGCAAGGTTGATAATCTTCTTCAAGCACTTCATATAACGGATAACGGTATTCTGCTGACAATTCTTCTCGGTCTTCAAATAGAATTCAAAGGCTCGCACAAGTTCGCCATTTACCTCCGTAATAGGCAAATCCTCTTTGTCATATTTTAGTTTGATAAGTTCGGCAAGATAGCGAGTACAACTTTCGTAGCGTCTTACGGTGATTAGTGCAAAATCTTTACCCACCAACGCTCGGCATTGCTCGTTGTGCTCACGCATAGTTCCGATGATGGAGCGTACTTGCTCCACCTTTTTGTCCACTCCAAAGAACTTTTCTTGCAATATTCGGGCAGTGATAAGTTCTCCATTCTCTTCAAGTTGCGTGTAAATTCGGTGGAGTTTGATACGGCTCTCCTCAATGTAGTTGTTAAGCTCGGTAGATTTACGACTTTTACCTCTCGCACACTCCTTAGCCTGATTCCACGATACAGGCTCAATACTTTTGCGGATGTTTGTTTCTACTCTTGCGCCATTGACTGTGATACGCATACATACTGAAGCCTCTCCGTTCTTCAGCAGCTTGGTTTTCTTGATAAAGAAAAGCACATTAAATGAATCTCGTCTCATTTTCTCCTACTTTTAAGTTAAACTTTTATTTGGCAAAAGTAAGAATCCGAGTCCGTTTTGACGCTATGCAAAATGTTGTGAATCAACGAAAAGCGATCTTTCGAGGTGGAGATGTTTGGAACACCCGTTTGCTCCACCTCTTGCTCCACCAAAGACGGTAGTGAACCGCACTTTTTTGCGTTTTTGGAGAAAATAAAAAATCCCGATTTTCGTTGAAAATCAGGATTTTACGTTGTTTTGCTTTTCTTTGCTGTGGTGCCACCGGGATTCGAACCAGGGACACAAGGATTTTCAGTCCTTTGCTCTACCAACTGAGCTATGGCACCAGCCTATGTTTCTGCTCTTGATTTCCAAAAGCGATGCAAAGGTAGCTATATTTTTTTATTCTGCAAGTGTTTTGTGATATTTTTTTTCTTTTTCCCATTTTTCTTCTCTCCCGAGTGGGGCAATGACCTCGTTGTTCTCCTTTTATTGGCTGCTTTTTGCTGTCATAACAGGGAGATTGTGAATGTGTAATGCTTAATTCAACATAGGCGCAAGTTGTATTCGGAGCTCAAACCTTTTATTTTTAATAAAAACGGAGAAAAAATAGGGCGGTTGGGATAATGTAATAAAAAAGTGGTATCTTTGCGAGGATAATTATACCCTATCATTTTTCGATATGAAAGTAGCTATTGCTCAACTTAACTACCAGTGTGGTAACTTCGAGTACAACAAGTACAAAATTATCGACGCAATCGCCGAGGCTAAAAAGCAGGGCGCTCAACTCGTTGTCTTTGCCGAGCAAGCCATTACAGGTGTTCCCGCTCACTCTTTGCTCGTACGTAGTAACTTCCTCGATAAGGCAGAGCAGTCTCTTGTAGAGATTGCTGCATTTTGTGATGATATTGCAGTTCTCGTTGGTCTGCCTATCCGTAAACGCAGTGGAGGTACGGTTAGCGCTGCAGCGGTAATCAAAAATCGTCACATCCGTCGTTTCGTAACCAAGAAGACTCTTGCAGGCGATGTGGATGCAGCTTACTTATCATCGGGTAGGGGATATGAGTTTATCACCGTGGCCGGAGAGAGGGTTGCGGTGGCCGTAGGTGCCGATTTTATGCTCGATCACGACTTTTCGAATGCCGGTACCATTGTGGTGATGGGAGCGGATCGCTACCACCAGGGCCGCATCGAGAAACGTTACAATACGCTTTCTCAGAAGGCATTTATGGCTGATGCGAATGTGATTTTCGTCAATCACGTTGGTGGTTCGAGCGAGTTTGTCTATGACGGTAGCTCGGCCGCTTTCAATGCACAAGGTAAGGCTGTCGCACTGCTGAATAGCTTCGATGAAGAGATATGTTTCGTGGACACCTCCCACTCGGAGCAGAATGTGGAGATTCCCTACCAGGATAAAACCGCCAATGTATATGGTGCGCTCAAACTTGCAGCGCGTGATTATATGTGCAAAAACCATCCGGGCAAAAAGGCTTGTATAGTTTTGACAGGAGGGATTGACTCTTCTGTGGCTGCAGCCATACTTGTGGATGCGCTGGGGGCGGAGAATGTGGTGGCACTGCAGATGCCTTCGCGCTACTCCAATGACCACTCGGCCGATGATGCAGAGATGCTTGCACGTCAATTGGGTGTTCAGTTGATGACTGTGCCTTTGACGGAGATTTATCGAGCCAGCCTCGATACTATTGTGGCTGCTATTGGAGCTCCCGATAGAAAGAAGCTTGAGGTTGATTTCCAACTGCGCTTGAGGACTGCGCTTTTTATGGCGGTGTGCGAAAAGTGGGGATATGTACCCATCAATAGCTCCAATAAGACTGAATTGGCCGTGGGCGCGCTCACTCTCTATGGCGATACGGGAGGTATGATAGGCCTGTTGGGTGACCTCTATAAGAGTGACGTTTATTCGCTTGCCCGATACATCAATTCCAGCCGAGAGGTCATCGCAGAGCAGACGATGCTGAAGTCTCCATCGTCGGAGATGATGTTGCTCGAGTCTGGTGAGCAGCAGCTCCCGCCCTATGATGTGATAGATGCTATTCTCTACAGGCTTCTGGAGTGTTGGCAGTCGCAGGATGAGATTGTCGAGGCCGGATTCGAGGAGAATGACGTTAAGATGATACGTTCGCTAATTTATGATTCGCTTGAGAAGATATATCAATTCTGTCCCATTGTGGAGGTGTCGTCAATGCCGCTCGATAAGAGCTATGTGGACCTCCCGATAGGGTAATGCAATGGGGAGCAATAGATAAATGAAGATAATAATCAGGTAGGTTAAAGGTAATATATGGCAAAGATAATGGAACACGAGGCACGCGTTCTGGAGGTTATGGCCGACCAGCGTTGCGTGGATGTGGAGATGATTGTGAGCAGTGCTTGTGGTGCTTGCAAAGCAAAAGGCGTATGTGGAAGTAGTGAGAGCGAGGCGCGTAGGGTTACGGCCTACACCGACCATCCCGAACTCTATAAAGAGGGAGATATGGTCACCGTCAGCATCGAACAGATTATGGGCTATAAGGCCATCGTGCTCTCCTATATTGTGCCTCTCGTTGTGATGTTACTTGCTTTGGCGCTTACACATAGCAGGTGGGGCGACCTTGTGGCAGGACTCTCGGCCTTGGGAGCCTGCGCTCTTTATTATATAATACTCTCTTTTTTCCGCAATCGCCTCGAGAAAGTGATTGTTTTCAGTGTGAAGAAGTGGGATTTGTAGTCAGCAAATGTGAAATAATAATATAATAGATTCATTAGTATGATTAGTACAATTTTGGTTGTCGGAGGACTTGGCGCGCTGCTGGCGTTGCTACTGTTCCTCGTGGCAAAGAAATTCTATGTAGAGGAGGATCCGCGCATCGACGAGGTGGAGAAGATCCTTCCCGGTGCCAACTGCGGTGGCTGTGGATTTGCGGGCTGTCGTGCTATGTCGGAGGCTTTGGTGAGCCGCGACGACATCTCGGCGCTCTATTGCCCCGTGGGTGGAGGCGATTGTATGAAACGCATCGCCGAGTATTTGGGTAAGGCTGTGGCTGAAAAGGAGCCGATGGTTGCTGTGGTCAGGTGCGCTGGAAGTTGCGATAATCGCCCTCGCACCAACCAGTATAATGGAGCCCAATCGTGCCTTATCGCATCATCGCTCTATGCGGGCAATACGGGTTGCTCGTTTGGATGTATAGGTTTGGGCGATTGTACCCTCAAGTGCGAGTTCGATGCCCTGCATATGAATCCCGTTACGGGGCTGCCCGAGGTGGACGAAGAAAAATGTACAGCTTGCGGCGCGTGCGTTAAGGCTTGCCCCAAGATGATTATCGAGTTGAGGAAGAAGGCACCCAAAGGGCGCAAAATTTACGTGTCGTGCGTCAGCAAAGCCAAAGGTGCTGTGGCACGTAAGGCTTGCAAGGTGGCTTGTATTGGTTGCGGTAAATGCGCCAAAGTATGCCCCTTTGATGCGATTACGGTGGAGAATAACTTGGCCTACATCGATTTTACCAAGTGTAAGATGTGTAGAAAATGCGTTCTCGAGTGCCCCACAGGTGCTATCGTTGAGTATGGTTTCCCTCCGAGGAAAGTTGTAGAAAGTGAACCCCAACAAACAGCTAAAGCAGAGTAGAGTATGAAGACATTTCCTATAGGCGGTATCCATCCGTCGGATTGTAAAGAGTATAGCAAAGGTGCTGCCATTGAGCAGTTCCCCATTCCCGCAACAGTGACCATACCTCTCTCGCAACATATAGGTGCACCGGCTGTGGCTTGTGTGGCTAAGGGCGATAAAGTGCTTGTTGGCCAGGTGATTGCCAATGCGGGCGGATTTGTTTCGAGCCCTATTCACTCCTCGGTTTCGGGTACGGTTGTGGCCGTTGAGCCCAAGGCCGATGCGCAGGGTAATATGAAACCAACCATCACTATTGCCGTCGAAGGCGACGAGTGGATGGAGAGCATAGACCGCAGCGAAGCGGTTGTTAAGAATATTAACCTAACCAAAGAGGAGATTATTGCCAAAGTGTCGGAGATGGGTATTGTCGGTATGGGCGGTGCCACCTTCCCCACTCACGTCAAACTCTCTGTGCCTGCAGGTAAAAAGGCCGAGTGTTTGATAATCAATGCAGTTGAGTGCGAACCCTACCTGACTGCTGACTACCGTGTGATGCTCGAGCAGGGTGATAAACTGATTGTGGGCGCGCGTATTTTGGCAAAGGCAATCGGAGTAGATAAAATATATATCGGTATTGAGAACAATAAACCCGATGCCATTGCACATCTGCGCAAGTTGGCGGCTGTGTATGTGGAGGTGGAGATTGTTCCTCTGAAGATGCGCTACCCTCAAGGAGGTGAGAAGCAGCTTATTGCCGCCGTTACGGGTAGAGAGGTACCCAGTGGCGGCCTTCCCATTGATGTTGGCGCAGTAGTACAAAACGTCGGAACAGCGCTGGCTGTGTATGAGGCAGTGATGAAAAATAAGCCTCTGTTTGAGAGGGTGGTAACCGTTACGGGCTCAAGGCTTGCTTCACCCAAAAACCTGCTTGTTAGGATTGGTACCCCAATGAGTGCTCTGATTGAGTATTGCGGTGGTATGGAGAACGTGGGCAAGGTCGTGGCCGGAGGACCGATGATGGGTAGGGCTGTGAGCAATGTAGATGCGCCCGTTACCAAGGGCACTTCGGGTGTGCTTCTAATTCCTACTGAGGAGTCGCTCCGTAAGGTGGAAGGCAGTTGTATCCGTTGCGCCAAATGCGTGGAGGCTTGTCCTATGGGCTTGGAGCCTTATTTGCTTAACTCGCTCACTCAACTCGGTGATTACGAGGCTCTTGAGGCCCACTATATGGCCGATTGTATCGAGTGTGGATGCTGTACTTTCTCGTGTCCCTCATACCTTCCTTTGCTCGATTGGGTGAGGATCGGTAAGGCAGAAGTTATGAAACGCATCCGCGAAAGAGCTATGGCTAAAAAATAGATTAGGATAATAATTTAAAGTACAAAATATGGAAACTCAAAAATTGGTAGTCTCACCAGCGCCTCACGTGCACGGCAGCAATGATACTCGCCGTATGATGGGCGATGTGCTCATTGCATTGATGCCTGCTCTTGTCGTGTCGGTGTTGGTTTATGGCCTTCAGCCCCTGGTTGTTACGGCCTTTTCGGTTGCTTGCTGCGTGCTGGTTGAGTGGTTTGTGCAGAGGTTTATGCTCAAGGGCCCTTCGACACTCGGCGATATGTCGGCGATTGTAACGGGTGTTCTGCTGGCATTCAACCTGCCTGCAAACATTCCTCTCGGACTTGTTGCCATTGCAGCAGTCGTTTCGATAGGTATCGGTAAGATGACCTATGGAGGTCTGGGTAAGAATCCTTTCAACCCCGCGCTCGTTGGTCGTGTTTTCCTGTTGATTGCCTTCCCTGTGGCTATGACCACCTTCCCCGAGGCTGCCGGTGCTGTGACCGGTGCTACTCCTCTGGCAATGGCCAAGGAGGCTCTCAAGGCAGGTGTGCCCGTGAGTGAGGTTATGCAGAATGTTGATTTGGGTGCTATGAGCCTCGGAATGAAGAGCGGTTCGATGGGTGAGATCTCTGTTGTCGCTCTGCTGATTGGCTTTGCTTGGTTGCTCTTCCGCAAGGTGATTTCGTGGCATATTCCTGTATGTATACTTGGTACTATGGCTCTGTTCTCCACTATCACCTATGTAATTGCTCCCGAAGAGTTTATGAGTCCTTTGTTCCACCTGCTCAGCGGTGGCGCAGTCCTCGGTGCGGTATTTATGGCTACCGACTATGTTACCTCGCCAATGACCAAGAAAGGAATGGTTATCTACGCAGTGGGCATCGGTATTATCACTATGCTGATACGACTCTGGGGACCTTATCCCGAGGGTATGTCGTTTGCGATTCTGATTATGAACTCTGTGGTGCCTCTTATTGATAAGTATGTGCGCCCCAGAAGATTCGGTGCTGTTAGAACCAAAAAATAAGGAGGAGAAAAGAGTATGAAAAGTTCGCTTAAAAATATGGTTCTGATGCTTTGCATCATTGCTTTGGTTTGTTCGGCAGCAGTCGCTGGCGTATATCAACTCACCAAAGAACCAATAGCGGCCGCACAGTCTCAGAAGGTTGTGGATGCTATCCGCAAGGTGCTGCCCGCTTTTGAGGATTGCTCCGAGAGGATGGAGGTCGCAGGTTGTGGCCTTTATGAGGCTACAACTGACGGAAAGATTGTCGGCTATGCTGTAGAGGCGACTTCGCCCAATGGTTTCAGCGGCAATGTCACTATTATGGTCGGCTTTACTGCTGATGGTACCATATATAATGTAGAGGTGTTGTCGCAGGCCGAGACACCCGGTTTGGGAGCCAATATGGCTTCCGAAGGTAATGTTCTTGTGGCAAGCTTTGTTGGCAAAGTTGCCGGTGAGATGAATATGACCGTCAAAAAAGATGGTGGCGATGTGGATGCACTTACGGCTGCAACTATCTCTTCGAGAGCGTTTTCGGAGGCTGTGTCGTTTGCCTACGCTGCATTCCTTGAGGTCTCGGAGGAGAATAGCAAGGGAGGTGTAGATTTCGCAAGCCTGCTACCCGCACACGACACTCTTGAGAACGTTGAGTCTGCCGATGGAGTAGTGTATCGCGCAATACTCGAGGGCCAGACCGTAGGCTATGCTATAGAGGGGAGCTCGATGAAGGGTTTCAATGGCTTGGTGAAAGTCCTTGTTGGCTTTGATGTTGATGGCTCAATTATCAATATCGCAGTTCTCGAGCAAAATGAAACTCCCGGACTCGGCACCAAGATGTGCGATGCTGACAATGCTCTGATTGCAAGCCTGAAAGGTAAGAAGGCCTCCGCTACACGTTTTGCCTTGAAAAACGAGGGAGGAGATGTTGATGCGCTTACATCTGCTACTGTTTCGTCGCGTGCTTACGTTGAAGCCGTAGAGGCTGCATATCAGTTGTTTAAGAAAGTTAATCTTTAGTATTGATTGAGATAGTTATGGGTAAGAATTTGAAAATATTTACCGACGGAGTGTTGAAAAACAACCCGATATTTGTACTTGTGTTGGGTATGTGCCCCACGTTGGCAACTACCACTTCGGCAATCAATGGTATGGGTATGGGTATCGCCACTCTGTTTGTGTTGGTGATGTCCAATATTGTAATCTCGTTGCTCAAAAATGTCATTCCCGATAAGGTGCGTATTCCCGCCTATATCGTGGTAATTTCATCGTTCGTAACTGTCGTACAGCTGCTTATGCAGGCCTATGTGCAGGATCTCTATAACACTCTCGGTGTCTTCATCCCTCTGATTGTGGTGAACTGTATCATCCTCGGTAGGGCAGAGGCCTTTGCGTCCAAAAATAGCGTGGGGGCTTCGGCTCTCGACGGTCTTGGTATCGGCCTCGGTTTCACCCTTTCGCTGACCATTATCGGTATGGTAAGGGAGATTCTTGGTAGTGGTAGTGTTTTCGGTATGGACTTGTGGCAGGGTGATGGCGCACTTATCTTCATCCTCTCGCCCGGTGCATTCTTCGTGCTCGGCTACCTTATGATTGTTTTCCGCAAGTTAACCGCTAAAAAGAACTGATTACTATGGAGTTATTTGCAATTATAATTGGATCAATATTTGCGAACAACGTTGTGTTTTCGCAGTCGCTCGGTATCTGTCCCTTCCTCGGAGTCTCCAATAAAGTGGGTACCGCCGCAGGTATGGGTGCAGCAGTTACTTTTGTGATGGCCATCTCGTCACTCGTCGTGTGGATGTTGCAGTACTATGTACTCGTACCACTCAATATGGAGTATATGCAGACCATCGTATTTATTCTCGTTATCGCAGCACTTGTGCAGATGGTCGAGATTGTGCTGAAGAAAATCTCACCATCTCTCTATCAGGCACTTGGCATCTTCCTGCCTCTGATTACTACTAACTGTGCTGTGCTTGGTGTGGCTCTGCTGCTTGTGCAGAAGGAGTACAATCTGCTTGAGTCGGTTGTCTATGCAACTTCTATTGCCCTGGGCTTTGCATTGGCACTTGTGATTATGGCTGGCATTCGCGAGAGGTTCGAGATCGTGGGTGTGCCCAAAGGTGTTAAAGGTGTGCCTATTGCGCTGATTACAGCCGGTATTCTCGCTATGGCCTTTATGGGTTTCTCGGGTCTCGTGTAACAAAGAAACTAAGGCTAACTAAATAGAGTAGGGCGGTTCCACAAGGGAGCCGCCCTACTTTGTTGCAAGCTATTGACCGTTAGAGAATAATCAAACTTGCTGCCATAATAGCCATACCTATAAATACGCCATAGAGAGCAATGTGATTCTCTCCGTAGTAGTGAGTGGCAGGAAGAAGTTCGTCGAATGCGATGTAAATCATAATGCCCGCAACGGCTGCCATAATGCAGCTGACCAGAGCGGGAGTGATGAATGGCAGCAAGATGAGCCACGCTACAATAGCACCCACAGGCTCGGCGAAACCCGAGAAAAATGAGTACCAAAAGGCTCTCTTGCGACTCCCTGTTGCGTGATAGATTGGAACCGAAACCGCAATTCCCTCCGGGATGTTGTGTATTGCGACCGCCACTGCAATGGCGATGCCGGCTCCAATGTCGGTGTAGGAGGTCATAAAAGTGGCTATGCCTTCGGGGAAATTGTGTATGGCGAGAGCGATGGCGCTGAAGATGCCGGCGTGACGGAGTTTGCGGGTGGAGTGGTTATGATTTTGATTATCATCACCATTCATCTCCTCGACATTGTGCAATTCGTGTGGGTTTTCGGCATCGGGTATGAGGCGGTCGATAATACCTGCGATAATCATACCGCCAAAGAAGAGTAGTGCGGTGATGGCATCTCCCTTGCGGCCCGAACCAAACAACTCGGCAAGGTCTATGCGTGCCGAGTGTAGCATCTCCATAAACGATATGTATACCATCACACCAGCCGACAAGCCAAGTGAGAATGAGAGGAATCTTGTGTTGGTTTTCTTGGCAAAGAATCCGATTAAACTACCGATGCCGGTAGCCAATCCTGCAAAAAGGGTGATTAAAAGCGCCCAAAGTGTGTTTTCGTTCATATATTTTTTATTAACTTTGCAAATATATACATTTATCTTGAGATTCAGAGGATGCAAAAATTGTGATAAGATAAGTTTAATCATATAATATAACGCAAAATTATGAGCCAAAACAATCTGCCGAGAGTGACATTGTTCGATAAAACATTCGAACTTTCAATCCCTTACGAGAAAATCAATGAGTCTATTCAGAAAGTGGCCGACAGAATCAATGAGGACTACAAAAATCTTGATACCCCCATTTTCTTGGGTGTGCTCAATGGCGCATTTATGTTTATGGGCGAGCTGATGCAGAAGATTAACATCCAGTGCGAGATTTCGTTCGTTAAACTTGCCTCTTACGTTGGAACTTGCTCGACCGGTAAAGTGCAGGACCTTATCGGTTTGAACGGTTCGATCGAAGGTCGCCACGTTATTATCGTAGAGGATGTTGTAGATACAGGCGAGAGTATGGATCACTTGCTCCGCACTCTTGAGGGCCACAAACCCGCCAGCGTAAGCATCGCAACCCTGCTCTTCAAACCCACCAAGTTTACCAAAGACTTCGAGGTTAAGTACAGGGCTATGGATATTCCTGATGATTTTATTGTAGGCTTTGGTCTTGATTACGATGAGATAGGTCGTAATCTGCGAGATATTTATACTATCGTAAACGAATAATAATTCCCCGCAGAAGCTTGAGATGTGGTGAGATGAAGCGTTGGCTGAAAAAATATTGGCATTGGATGTTGGTCACGATGATTTTCGTTGTGATGGTCCTCTTTCTGTCAGATCTGACACTTCCTGATCTTATCCGCACTAATCGTTCGGTCAGACGTCTGCGTGGCGAAATTGAACGCTATTCCAATCAGGCAGAGCAAGATAGTCTCTTCATTAAGCAGCTTTTGGATGATGAGTTTCTCGAGAAGTACGCTCGCGAAAAGCATCTTATGCACGCCGATGGCGAAGAGGTTTTTATTGTTGAATAGTTTAGACAATGGCTACTGAACTGAAACACAAGGTCGTAAAAGGTGTTGCGTGGTCGACTATCGAGAAGATATGTTCGGCAGTGCTGCAACTCGCCGTGAGCCTTGTGCTGCTCAATCTGCTTACCCCCGAGGATTATGGACTGATGGCTATAGTGGCAGCTTTCCCAGCTATACTTATGCCATTGGTTGATAGTGGTTTCTCTCAGGCTTTGATACGTAAGAAGGATGTTGACGATGTGGACTACTCATCGGTATTCTATGTCAATATTGTCATCTCCTTGTTGCTCTATTCGGTGCTTGTTGCTATTGCGCCTGCTTGCTCTCGCTTTTTCGGTGCCCCTGATTTTGTGTCGATTGCACCGATTCTCTATTTGCTCATCCCAATAAACTCCCTGTCGAATATCCAAAACGCTATACTTCAGCGTGGTATGGAGTTCAAAAACCTCTCGCTGTACATTCTTGTTTCCAATGCCGTGTCGAGCGCTGTTGCCATTTGGATGGCGATTGAAGGTTTTGGTGTGTGGGCTTTGGTGGGGCAAAGGCTGGGAGTAGTAGTGGTTAAGACCGTGCTTATGTGGTTGCGCAGTAGTTGGAGGCCCAAGTTGCTCTTTTCGATGGATCGTATAAAGGGAATGTTCCGCTATGGCTCGCGGATATTGTTGAGCGATCTGGTGAGCAATGTCTACTATCAGATTTCCAATCTCTTCATAGGTAAGTTCTACACCAAGACCGACCTCGGCTATTATGACCGAGGAAATAAGATCAAAGAGATGCCCGTCACATCGACAATTATGGCCGTCTTGAGTGTAACCTTCTCTGCCTTCTCTCGTCAGAAAGACGATAAAGTGAAGCTTAATATCAATGCGCGTAAGGTCTACATTATCTGGGCTTTTGTGATGTTCCCGTTGATGTGTGGGCTCATTGCTGTGGCCGAAGATATGTTTAGAGTTTTGCTGCCCGATATATGGTTGCCTGCCGTACCTTATTTGCGCATCCTGAGCATTGCCGGTTTGCTTGCACCACTCTCTGTTATATCGTTCAATCTTGTGAAGGTGTGCGATGATGGCAAGATGATTTTCCGCATTGAGTTTCTGAAAAAACTAATCGCTACTGCTATTCTATGTATCACCATCCCTATCAGTGTGGAAGCTATTGCGTGGGGACAGGTGGCTATTTTTGTTTCCGATATGGTGGTGAATTGCCTTACCGCCGGTCGCTACATAGCCGAATGGAGGTTGTGGAGTAGAGCAAAGGATGTTTTTCCATACCTCGGTGCTACAGGTCTGATGGTCGTGTTTATATGGGGGCTTGGTGTGCTTGGTGCTGCTGTTTCGATACCCTTGTGGATTGTCTTTGCTGCCAAGATTATTCTCGGCGCAGGATTCTATGCCCTTATTTCGGAAATCTTCAAATTTGAGGCTTGGCGAGAGACAAAGGAGATACTCAGAGCCTATATGCCTAAACGTAGGGCCTAATCAATGTAGACGCTAAAAATAAATAGGGCACCTCCATCGGGGAGATGCCCTATTTACGATGTGCTATTTGGTGATGACTATTCGTACACCTTGGGAGTGAGTTTACCCTCCAGAACACGCTGGGCATTCATTGCGAGAGCCTCAAGTTCGTTCTCACCAGGCATAACCACAACTTTGGCCATAGGCTCGATCATATCTTTGATGTAGCCAACAACGTTTTTGTCGTAGGCAATACCGCCGGTGAGGATGACTGCATCAACGTCGCCTTTGAGTACGGCAATCATCTGACCAATGAACTTACCAACACCGTAGGCCATTGCATTTGCAACCAAAATTGCATCGGGATCGCCGGCATTGTAGCGGTTCTCAACCTCGCGCATATCGTTGGTATTCAGGTGTGCCACTACGCCGCCTTTACCGTTGATCATCTTTGCAATCTCAGCGAGAGTGTACTGGCCACTCATACACATCTTTGCAAATGCCAATGCGGGCATTGTACCTGCACGCTCGGGCGAGAAGGGACCCTCGCCATCGAGAGCGTTGTTTACGTCTACAACAAGGCCTTTGCGGTGAGCACCAATCGAAATGCCGCCACCCATATGAGCCACTACAAGATTCATATCCTCATACTCCTTACCCTCTTTCTCGGCATATACGCGAGCGACGGCTTTCTGGTTGAGTGCGTGGAAGATAGAAGCCCTCTCGAGTTGGGGAAGGCCGGTGAGTCTTGCCTCGGGCTGGAGTTCGTCTACAACAACAGGATCTGCGATGTAGGCATTTACACCTGCGAGTTTGGCAATCTCCGCTGCGAGCAGTGCGCCAAGGTTGGAGGCGTGCTGACCGGCAGGGCGCTCTTTGATATCCTCAATCATCTTCTCGTTCACCTCATAGGTGCCGCTGGGGATGGGTTTGAGCAGACCGCCGCGGCCGATAACCGCATTGAGCTCGGTGAGCTCGATGCCCGACTGTTTGATGGCATCGAGAATTACATCACGACGGAAATCAAGCTGGTCGAGAATAGTTTTGTAGCGGCCAATCTCCTCGCTCGAGTGGCGGAGAGTGGTCGAGAACAGTTCTTTGTCATTCTCGAAAACAGCAACCTTGGTAGAGGTCGAACCGGGGTTGATAGTCAGAATTTTATATGCTTTTTCCATATTCATTTGTTATGTGTTAGCAGTTTGGGTGTAAGGTTTATTTAGCCGACAAGCAAGCGAGGGCAATCGAGTAGAGTTTGGTCTTGGTCGAGTCGCCACGCGAGGTGAGAACGCAAGGTGCGGTAGGACCGGCAACCATAGCTGCGAGCTCTGCGCCGCCAAATTTGGAACAAGCCTTGAAGAATACGTTGCCACTCTCGAGGTTGGGGAAGAGCAGACAGTCTGCATCACCTGCAACGGGACCGGTGAGCTTTTTAATCTTCACGCTCTCTGCATCAATAGCAACGTCGAGTGCCAAAGGACCCTGGAAGAGAGCATTGCCGAGCTCGCCATTCTGACCCATCTCCGAAAGAGCAGCAGCCTCTACCGAACTGATAACCTTGGGCAGCAGCTGCTCGCTGGGAGCGAGAAGAGCCACTTTGGGGCACTCGATACCGAGGTTGTTGGCAGTCTGGATGAGATATTTGATAATCTGTTTCTTCTGATCCATATTGGGCAGAGGAAGAACAGCTACGTCACTTACTACCAACAGCTTGTGGTATGCAGGAACCTCAAGTACGGTAACGTGGCTGAGGGTAGTGCCTGCGGGCAGCAGACCCCACTCTTTGTTGAGAATGCCGCGCATATATTTGTCGGTGGGAACAACGCCTTTCATCAGAACGTCATATTCGCCGTTGTGGACTGCTTTCACTGCAATCTCCACAGCCTTGACATCCTCGCACTCGGGGATGATGGTGTACTGACTCATATCTACGCCCTCGGCCTCGCACGATTTCTTAATCTCCTCGGGATCACCAACGAGGGTTACCTCTGCCAAGCCTGCTTTGATAGCCATATCGGTTGCGCCGATGGAGTGGGTGTCCTGACCATAGGCCACAATCATTTTCTTTTTGCCGCGTGCAACTGCTGCTGCAACGATATCTTCCAGATGTTTGATCATAGTGTTGTTTGTGTGTTATTAGGTTATGTTATAATTGTTTATTTTGCGAGTTTGCTTACAATATTGTAGGTGTCGGTTGCGATTACGAGCTCCTCGTTGGTGCCGATAACAACCACTTTTACTCTCGAATCGGGAGCGGAGAGAATCTTATCCTGACCTTTAACGCCATCATTGGCAGCCTTGTCGAACTTGATGCCCATAAACTCCATATCTTTGCAGACGTACTCCCTCATCTCGGGGCCATTCTCGCCCACACCGCCGGTGAATACGAGCAGGTCAATACCGCCCATTGCAGCTGCATAGGAGCCTACGAACTTACGTACGCGATAGAAATATGCCTCCTCGGCCTCGGTGACAACTTTGTCGCCTGCCAATACGGCTGCGCCAATGTCTCGCATATCCGAAGAGAGGCCGCCCGAAAGGCCGTAGATGCCCGACTCTTTGTTGATGAGGTTCCAAATCTCTTCCATCGACTTGCCCTCTTTGGTGTGGATGAAGTTGAGCACGCCGGGGTCAATTGAGCCGCAACGTGTACCCATCATAAGGCCGTCTACAGGGGTGAGACCCATAGAGGTATCTACGCTCTTACCATTGAGTACGGCGGTAACCGAACCACCATTGCCGATGTGGCATGTAACAATTTTGGAGTTGTAAAAATCTATGCCGGCGAGTTTTGCGGCCTCCTCTGCTACGAAGCGGTGGCTGGTGCCGTGGAAACCATAGGCCCTCACGCGGTACTCGTCGTAGTAGCGACGAGGAATGCCGTAGAGGAATGCCTTGGCGGGCATAGTCTGGTGGAATGCGGTATCGAAGTTTGCCACCTGGGGAACACCGGGAAGGAGTTCGTTGATGGCATAGATGCCCTTGAGATTGGCAGGGATGTGCAGGGGAGCCAAGTCGACGCAACCCTCTACCATCTGCATAACGCTCTCGTCGATGAGGGTACTCTCTTTGAACTGCTCGCCACCGTGTACCACGCGGTGACCTACAGCGTCGAGCTCTTCGAGCGAAGCTATGACACCGCTTTCGGGGTCGGTGATGGCCTTGATGATGAGATCGATGCCTACAGTATGATCAGGAATGTCGGTGACGGTTTTCACGGGAGCTTTACCCCCGCCGGGTTTGTGGGTAATCACACCATCATCGATGCCGATACGTTCCACAAGACCCTTCGCCAAAAGGCTGTTGCCACTCTCTGTCATCTCGATTACCTGGTATTTAATCGAGCTACTTCCGCAGTTGAGAACAAGAATTACCATTGTATCTGATAGTCTTAAAGTTGATATGTAATTTAGTTAATTGTTTCGTCTATTGGTATTTATATCCCACACCCTTGATTGTGACGATGTGATCCTCTCCAATCTTGGTGCGTAATTTACGGATGTGAACATCTATCGTACGGTCGCCTACAACCACCTCGCTGCCCCAAACCGTGGCATAGATCTCCTCGCGGGAGAAGACCTTGTGGGGTTTGGAGTAGAGTAGGGCAAGTAGTTGGAACTCTTTGCGTGGCAAGATGAGCTCTTGGCTGTTTTTCACTACCACAAATCGTTCCTTATCAATTGTTATGACATCTTTGCTTGCAGGAATCTCTGCTTCGTGGTCGGCGCCATCGCCCCCTTCGGCACGTTTGAGAATAGCCTTGATGCGACTCACAAGGAGCTTGGGATGAATAGGTTTTGTGATGTAATCGTCTGCACCAAGCTCGAAACCTTGCAGTTGAGATTCGTCTTCGCCGCGTGCCGAGAGAAATACAATGCTGGTGCGTGCGAGCTCCGGAATCTCTTTCAGTTTGCGACACGTTTCCATTCCATCCATCTCGGGCATCATCACGTCGAGCAGCACGAGATTTGGGGCGATCTCTCGAGCTTTCTCGATGGCTATCAGGCCATTGGGCGCGGTGTGGACTTCAAATCCTTCGCGCGAAAGGTTATATCCCACAAACTCGAGGATGTCTGGTTCGTCGTCGACAAGCAAAATGCGATAGTTCATAATTTCCAAGGTCGATAATAAAATCCCCGAAAGGTAGTGATTTATCTTGAGAATTCCTACTCTTGTCCACCTTATTTAGTAATAAGAAAAAATTTGGCTCCAATGGGTTGGAAAGTCCGACAAAATCACCTACATTTGTAGGTTGACTGTGCAGTTGTTGCTGTGCAGGGTGAAACAGAAACGTATAAACCGCTACGATTATGACTACCAAAAACTTGAATTCTGTTCCCGAGGAACAAGTCGGCATTGCCGAAGATGCGAAACAGATTGCTACCGCAGAGTCCGCCGTAGAGGCTGTGGCTAACACTGAAACCGACGACGAGGTCGTTGGAGAAACCGAGGCAGTGAGCTTTGCCGAGGAGGATGCAGCACTCGCTGCTGAGGCTCCTGAATTTAAGCTCGAGAATGATGAGATGGCCGAGGAAAGTGCCGAAGTCGACGAGAGAATTGCCAAGTCGCTCGAAGAGGTGTCGCAGATGACAAAAGGCGAACTCGTCGAATACTTTGCCGGATTGCTTGAGAATAAACCCGTTCAGAGCTTGCGCTACGATGTGGAGGCTGTGAAGGTGGCTTTTTATAAGAAACACCGCGCCGATGTGGATGAACTTCGCAAAAAATATGTAGAAGAGGGTGGTGTGGCCGAAGAGTTTGAGGCACCCGCCGATAGCGACGAGATCAGGCTGAAAGAGTATTTTGGCATTTATCGCACTCGTCGTGAAGAGTATATGAACGATTTGGAGAAATCCAAGGAGGAGAATCTCAAGATTAAACTCCAGATTATCGAGGAGTTGAAGGCTCTTGTGGAGGCTGGCGAAACAGTGGGTCAGACTTTCCAGACTTTCCGTCAGCTGCAGCAGCGTTGGAAGGAGACCGGCATCGTACCTCAGGCCAATGTTAAAGAGATTTGGGAAACATACAATCTCCACGTTGAGAATTTCTACAATGTGGTGAAAATCAATAAAGAACTGCGTGACCTCGATCTGCAGCGCAATCTCGAAGCCAAAGTGGCACTTTGTGAGGCTGCAGAGTCGCTCGCCGGCGAAGAATCAATTGTTGCGGCTTTCCGCAAATTGCAGGATTTGCACGATCAGTGGAGAGAGATAGGCCCCGTTGTGGCAGAGCAAAAAGAGGCTATTTGGGAGCGTTTCAAAGAGGCCTCATCCCGCATCAACAGACAGCACCAAGAGCATTTTGAGGCAATCAAAGAGGAGCAGAAAAAGAATCTGGCCCTTAAGACCGAATTATGTGAGAAGGCCGAAGGACTTGCAACCGAGATGTTGACCACCCGCAAAGAGTGGAATAAGGCATCCGACAAACTCATTGAGATTCAGAAGGTTTGGAAGACCATCGGTTTTGCGCCCAAGAAAGATAATACCAAGATTTATGAACGATTCCGTAGGGCTTGCGACAGATTCTTCGAACTCAAGCGCGCGTTCTATGAGGGTATTAAGAGCGAGATGGAGCATAATCTGCAATTAAAGATTGAAATTTGCGAAGCTGCGGAGGCAATTCAAGATAGTGAGCAATGGAAGAAGACCTCCGAAGAGCTGATTGCCTTGCAGAAACGTTGGAAGGAGATAGGTTCTGTTTCGCGTCGCCACTCCGATGCTGTATGGAAACGTTTCCGTGCGGCCTGCGACCACTTCTTTGCCCGCAAGAGCGAACATTTTGCGAGTGTAGATGCAGAGCATTCCGATAACCTTGCTCGCAAGATTGCACTTGTGGAGGAGATTGAGGCTTATGATATTACCGGTGGTAACATTGAGAATATCAAAGAGTTCCAGCGCAGGTGGAGTGAAATCGGTTTTGTGCCCATCAAGGAGAAAGAGGCGTTGCAGAAGCGCTATCGTGCCGCCATAGACAAACTATTTGCCGTATTGCGCAGTGGTGACCGCGAACGCGGTGTGCAGAAATATCGCAATAAACTGAACGAGATGAAGGGTAACGGTGGTAAACTCCGCAACGAGCGCGACAGGCTCTACAATAAGGTTAAACAGCTCGAAACCGACATTGCTACCCTCGAGAATAACATCGGTTTCTTTGCCCGTTCGAAGGGTGCTGAGGCGCTTATTCGCGATGTTGAGCACAAGATTGAGAGGGCTAAACAGGAGATGGCTGAAACCATCGAGAAGATCAACCTCATCGATAGTCAGCAAGAGTAATAATCAGATAAATAAGGAGTAGTTATGTTTGAGAACGAAACCAAAACCACGAAGTATGTATTCGTGACAGGCGGTGTCGCATCGTCGCTCGGAAAGGGTATTATTTCCGCATCGCTTGCGCGACTGCTCAAAGGACGAGGATACTCTGTGACCATCCAGAAACTCGACCCCTATATCAATATAGACCCCGGTACGCTCAATCCCTACGAGCACGGCGAGTGCTATGTGACCGAAGATGGAGCCGAGACCGACCTTGACCTTGGTCACTATGAGAGGTTTACGGCTATCACCACCTCGCAGGCAAACAATGTGACAACCGGAAAGATTTACCAGAGCGTCATCAATAAAGAGCGTCGAGGCGATTTCCTCGGTAAGACGGTTCAGGTGATTCCTCATATTACCGATGAGATCAAACGACGCATTGTATTGTTGGGTAAAAAAGGTGGCTACGATGTGGTAATCACCGAGATAGGCGGTACGGTTGGTGATATTGAGTCGTTGCCATTTATCGAGGCTGTGCGCCAATTGCGCTATGAACTCGGATTTGGCAATACTATGGTGTTGCACCTTACCTTGGTACCCTATATGAAAGCCTCGGGTGAACTTAAGACCAAGCCTACTCAACACTCTGTAAAACAGCTGCTTGAGAATGGTTTGCAGCCCGATGTGCTCGTGCTCCGTTCCGATGTTGAGTTGGGTGAGGATCTTCGCCGTAAAGTTGCACTCTTCTGCAACGTGTCTCCTAATGCCGTTATTGAGTCAATAGATGTGCCTACTATCTATGAGGTTCCCTTGAGGATGCAGGCGCAGAAACTTGATGAGGTGGTACTCGAGAAACTTCACTTGCCTTGTGAGGGTGAGTCCGATATGGCTACTTGGAAAGAGTTTGTGGAGAAGGTGAAGAATCCTAAAGATATTGTAAATATCGCGCTTGTTGGTAAGTATACCGAACTCCCCGATGCATACAAATCCATTGTTGAAGCGTTTGTTCACGCTGGTGCCTCCAACGATGTGAAAGTCAAGGTTCAATACATCAATGCCGAGAAGGTCAATGATGATACGGCAGAGGAGATTCTCGGTGGTTGGGACGGTATCTTGGTTGCCCCCGGATTTGGTCACCGTGGAATAGAGGGTAAGATCGCGGCAGTCAAGTATGCGCGCGAGAAAAAAGTGCCTTTTATGGGTATCTGCCTCGGTATGCAGTGTGCCGTGATAGAGTTCGCTCGTAATGTGATTGGTTTTAAGGATGCCAATTCGGCCGAGATGGAGACTCCCACCGAGCACCCTGTAATCGACATTATGGAGGAACAGAAGAATGTGACCGACAAGGGCGGTACTATGCGTTTGGGCGCATATCCTTGTAGGATTCAGCGAGATAGCCATCTGTATGAGGCCTATGGTCAGGAGATGATTTTCGAGCGTCACCGCCACCGCTATGAGTTTAATAGCAAATTTATTGCCGATTTCGAGAAGGCAGGAATGAAGGCTACGGGTGTCAATCCCGAGACCGGATTGGTGGAGGCTGTGGAGATTGCCGACCATCCTTGGTATGTTGGTGTGCAGTTCCATCCCGAGTATAAGAGTACGGTCAAATATCCCCACCCGCTGTTTGTGGGCTTTGTTGCGGCTGCACTGAAAAACAGAAACAAGTAGAACGTAAAATATTGTTATAGAAAAAGAAAATGGACAAAAAAAGTATCGTAGGCTTTATCCTCATTGGCTTTATTTTGTTTGGCTACAGTTGGTACCAGAGCAAAGAGGCCGAGAAGGCGCGTGAGGCCTATTACGCTGCCCAGAGGGAGCAGTTTGTGGCCGACTCTATTGATAGGGCCGAGCATCCCGAAAAATACATCGATGAGGTAGTTGCCAAAATCGACGACGAGAAAGAACAAGCCGAGGTGGTGGCTGCATATCAGGCTCTCGCACAGGAGCGACTCCAGAATGAGTTGGAGCGCAATTTTGGCGAGGTGCTTGTCGCTTCTATGAATGGCGAGGCTAAGTTCTTCACTATGGAGAATGAGGTCATATCGATGACCATATCTAACAAGGGTGCAATGATTTCCGACGTTGTGCTCAAGGATTACAAGAAGTATTCCGAGAATGGTGATGGAGAGCCTTTGAAGATGTTTGACCCCAATAGTGCCAAGTTCGATCTGGGCTTCTATATGCGCCGCGGATATAGCGAGACAAAACTCAATACGGAGGGTTTCTATTTCACCACCAATGGCGTGGAGGCTATCACCAATGCCGAGGGTGAGCAAATCCAAAGGTTGGCTTTGCAGCTGCCAATGGAGGATGGTCGTTACTTGGAGTTCGTCTATACGATGCGCCCCAACGACTATATGGTCGACTTCGATGTGAATTTTGTGGGTATGGACGAGTGGATGCGTAATGCAACCTCGTTTGATATCACTTGGAACAATACCACCTACCAAAACGAGCGCGGTTATAAGAACGAGAATATGTATACCACACTCTCTTACCTTTTCCCCGGTGACCGCAAGGTGGAGAAACTCCCTATGGCGGAGGTTGGTAAACGAGGTGGTGGCAGCCGCAGTGAAACTGTTCAGACCGAGTTTGAGTGGTTTGCGTTCCAGCAGCAGTTCTTCTCGGCAATTATGATTGCCCCCGATTGCTTTGGTAATGGTGAACTCGCGTTTGATACCTATAAACCCGGCTCGGGATATATTAAAGATTTTCAGGCCAATGTGAGCGTTCCCTTCGACGTTGATACCGATAGCTATAACTTCAAGTTCTACTATGGTCCCAACAAATATTCACTGTTGAAGGAGTACGACCTTGGTCTTGAGAAGGTTGTGCAGCTTGGTGGTAGACTTGTGAGCTGGGTGAACCGTTGGATTGTTATCCCCGTGTTCGATTTGCTCAGCCGCTTTATCGGCAACTACGGACTTATCATCCTGCTGCTCACACTTTTTATCAAATTGCTTATCTTCCCCCTCACGTATAAGTCGATGATGTCGTCGGCCAAGATGCGCGCCATCCGTCCCGAGTTGACCGCTATCCAGGCCAAATACCCCAAGGCACAGACCGACCAAAATGAGATGATGAAGAGCCAACAGGCTACTATGGAGCTCTATAAGAAATATGGTGTGAGCCCTATGGGTGGTTGCTTGCCTATGCTGATTCAGTTCCCTGTATTGGTGGCTATGTTCCGTTTCTTCCCCACCGCTATCGAGCTGCGTGGTGAGAGCTTCTTGTGGATGAAAGACCTGTCGACATACGATAGTGTACTTAACCTTCCCTTCAGTATTCCTTGGTATGGCGACCACGTGAGCCTTATGGCCTTGATTATGGCAGCCACCTTGTTCTTCTATACCAAACTTACCTACAAGGAGCAGGAGCAGGCAACTGCAGCGCCCCAAATGGCAGGTATGAAGTTTATGATGCTCTATTTTACCCCCATTATGATGCTTATGTGGATGAATAACTATGCGAGTGGTCTTTGCTACTACTACTTCGTATCGCAGCTGCTGACCATTCTCCAGAACTTCGCATTCCGCTATGGTATCAATGAGGAGCGTCTGCGTAACAAGATGCTTGCAAAAGCAAAGGCTAAGGGCCCCAAGCAGAAAAGCAAGTGGCAGCAGCGACTCGAGGAGGCTCAGAAACAGCAGGAGCAGATGATGAAAGAGCGCGAAAGGCGACAGTATCGTTCGAAACACTAATCGGAAGTGTGACAACAAAATAGATTAATGACAGAGCAGGAACTCCATTCGGGGTTCCTGCTCTGTCTTTGCCATTTGATGATTGACTATTGGTCGGTCTCTACAGATGCGATGCTGTTGCGATAGGCGCGCGGTGAGAGTCCAGTCACACGCTTGAAGAATTTGCCGAAGGTGCAACCAACTACGGCGTAATTCCCTCAATAGGCCTTGATATGGGCCGCATCTCTTTCGGAATCGGCTATGCCATCCGCAAACAAAATGCTCTGCAGTTTGGTGTCGGTTTCAGATTCTAATAGCGCCCCCCCCTCAATACGATAAAGGCTCGGAGAATGTCCGAGCCTTTGTTGTTGATATTTAGCGCTAAAGTCCTGTAATCTTCTTGATGTCGTTGAGCATATTGAGCGCCTCTATGGGTGTGAGGGAGTTGATGTCCAGGTCGCGGATGCGGTCGCGAATCTGTAGTAGCACAGGGTCTTCCAACTGAAACATACTGAGCTGAATACCCACGGGCGGTACGCTCTTGACGGGTTTTACTTTGGGCAGTGCCTTGCCACCGTGTTTGCCCGATTGCTCTACGGCAATGGAATCCTCGGCGTGGGATGCTACGAGCACGGCCAGAATTTCGTCGGCCCTCTCCACGACCTTAGACGGCATACCCGCCAACTTGGCCACGTGGATACCAAACGAGTTGTCTGTGCCACCGCGCTGGAGTTTGCGCATAAAGAGAATCGAACGTCCAACCTCTTTGACCGATACGTTGTAGTTCTTCACCCTCTCGAGACTCTCCTCCATCTGGTTGAGCTCGTGATAGTGGGTGGCAAAGAGGGTTTTCGCGCGCGCACGCGTATGATTATGTAGGTATTCGACCATACTCCACGCAATGGAGATGCCGTCGTAGGTGCTTGTGCCGCGACCAATCTCATCGAGCAGGACAAGGCTGCGGTCAGTTACATTGTTGAGAATCGAAGCACTCTCGAGCATCTCGACCATAAATGTACTCTCGCCCTGCGAAATATTGTCGCTGGCTCCCACGCGAGTGAAAATCTTGTCGACTATGCCGATGTGGGCACTCGATGCGGGGACAAATGAGCCCATCTGGGCCATCAGTACAATGAGGGCCGTTTGTCGCAAAAGAGCACTTTTACCCGACATATTGGGGCCCGTAATCATCATTATCTGCTGCTTCTCATCGTCGAGATAGACATCGTTTGGCACATAGTGCTCACCCACCGCCATCATCATCTCTATGACGGGGTGGCGACCATCGCGGATATCAATCACCTTGTCGTCGGCAACAGTGGGACGCACGTAGCCACGCTCAATGGCGATGGTGGCGAATGACGTAAGGCAGTCAAGACGTGCAATGACGGCGGCATTTCGCTGCAAATCACCTATGGTACCAGCGAGGTAGGCGAGTAGCTCTTCCCAAATGCGCCCCTCGATTGCGAGAATCTTCTCCTCGGCACCGAGAACTTTCTCTTCATACTCTTTGAGTTCGGCCGTGATGTAGCGTTCGGCATTGGCAAGTGTCTGCTTGCGAATCCACTCGGCAGGCACTTTGTCCTTGTGTGCATTGCGCACCTCTATGTAGTAGCCAAAGACGTTGTTGTAGCTCACTCGGAGCGATGGGATACCCGTACGGATGCTCTCGCTGTGTTGAATGTCTGCGATGCGATCTTTGCCGTGGAGAACAATGCTACGCAGATCGTCGAGTTCGAGGTCTACACCATCGGCGATAATACCTCCTTTGACTATCTGATTATTGCTCGGGTCGGGATAGATGGTCTTGGCAATGTGGCCTCGCTGCTCGCTCATCACGATGAGTTTGGAGCCAATCATCTCAAGTGCCTCATTGCCTGAGTCTTGAAGCAGGAGTTGTAGCTGCTCGATAGCTCCGAGTGAATCTTTTAAGGCGTTGACTTCTCGAGGCGTAATGCGCCCTACGGCAATGCGGGAGGCAAGGCGCTCGAGGTCGCTAATCTGTGCGAGTGACTCACCGATGGCGTCGCGAATCTCGTCACTATCCCTGATGGCTTCCACAATGTTTAGCCTTGCGTTGAGCTTGTCGACCTGCTTGATGGGCATCGTGATCCAATGGCGCAACAGGCGGCCACCCATCGGTGTGGATGTGCGGTCGATGGCCTCGGCAAACGAACCCTTACCGAGAGGGTTATTGGAGTCGAGCAGCTCAAGGTTACGGATTGTAAAACGGTCTATCCAAACATATTGGTCGGGATCTAAACGCGAGATTGAACTGATGTGGGCAATCTCTTTGTGTTCTGTGTGGTCGAGGTAGTGGAGGATGGCTCCGGCGGCGGTGATGCCTGCACCCATACGCTCGATGCCGAAACCTTTGAGAGTGCGCACTGAGAACTGCTTGCAGAGTTTCTTGCGACAAATCTCCTCGTTGAAAACCCAACGGTCGAGTCGGTAGGTGTAGTTACGACCGCTAACTGCCTGTGCAAAACGGTCTTCCATACCGCGTTCGTAGATGATCTCCTTGGGCGAAAAATTGGCAATCAATTTGTCGGTGTAGCTATCACCACCCTCACCTACGTAGAATTCGCCCGTGGAGAGGTCGAGTAGTGCGATACCGTTCTTTTTCTCGCCGAAATGTACTGCTGCAAGGAATATGTTTTCGCGTGCCGAGAGGATGTTTTCATTCATCACAACACCGGGTGTGACGAGCTCTACGACACCGCGTTTGACGAGTCCTTTTACGGATTTGGGGTCCTCGAGTTGCTCACATACAGCCACACGTCTGCCGGCTCTGACGAGCTTCGGCAGGTAGGTGTTGATGGCGTGATAGGGGAATCCTGCCATCTCAATAAAATTGCCGGGGCCGTTGCCTTTGCGGGTGAGCGCGATGCCGAGGATAGAGGCGGCTTCGACAGCATCTTCGCCGTAGGTTTCGTAGAAATCGCCTACCCTGAAGAGTAGGATGGCATCGCTGTGTGTTGCCTTGATCGAGAAATATTGTTGCATCAAAGGAGTTTCCTTTGTTTGTTTCTCTTGTTTTGCCACTTGCTGCAGTTTTTGTAGGGTTATAACTTACAAAAGTACCGATAAATTTCGAGATTTGAGCTTTTGATCGCCACTTTTTTATCTCAAGTCTTATGATATGCGTGCCTGATGGCTATCTGACAATACCCAGACTTCGGTCTGCAACTATTTCATTATTAATCGTTCTTGATTGTATTTGAACGGATCGGCGTGGGCCTAAAACTCTAATCTTTAATATGTTTCAATACGACCTTGTGTGATGGGGATATATTGGAACCGCCATCGAGACCACACTCCTTGATGCTATCGCTGTATCACCAGATGATTTCCTAACGAGGCGTGTCGTGCGAAAAATAACATTTTGTTGTGGAGGCGTTTTGAAATCTCAAAAGAATTGACTACTTTTGTGGGCAAATTGAGCTGTGAAGATTATGACCATTTGCACCCAAATATCACCCGCTTGCCAGATGGCACGAAATGTTGGCTTTGGTGGTCGTAGTGTCTTTGCAATTTTTCGGAATATGAGGTAAGTCGCCCCTGCGAGTTACCTCTTTTTTTATACTTATTTTTCTGAATTGATATGAGTTTGGAGAATAGAGAGTCGTTGGTAATCAAGGGCGCAAAGGTTTGGTATAATGATGCTTTCCAACGCTTGGATGTGCGTGTGGAGGGCGGAGTGCTGACACAGGTGGCACAGGAGATCATACCTTTCGTTGGCGATGCTGTTGTAGATGGCGAAGGTCGCTATCTATTGCCCGGCCTTGTGGATATGCACGTTCATTTGCGTGAACCAGGCTACGGTTATAAGGAAACCATCGCAACCGGAACTAAAGCATCGGCTCGTGGAGGATTTACCACCGTATGCCCGATGCCTAACCTTAACCCCACACCCGATACTCTTGAGAATCTCCGCACTCAACTCGATATAATTGAGCGCGATGCGGTCATCGATGTGCTCCCTTATGCAACCATCACTCTCGCCCGCAAGGGTGATGAGTGTGTAGACTATGCAGCCCTCGCACCCTACGTGGCAGGTTTCTCCGATGATGGTGCAGGCGTGCAATCGGCCGAGGTGATGGAGGAGGCTATGAAGGCCATTGCTCCTACGGGCAAACTGCTTGCCGCACACTGTGAAGTGGAGAGTCTGCTCAACGGTGGCTATATTCACGACGGCGAATGGGCCCAAAGTAGGGGACACCGAGGTATTTGCTCCGAGAGCGAATGGGCCGAGGTTGAGCGCGATATAGAGATTGCCGAACGCACCGGATGTCGTCTCCACGTCTGCCACATCTCCACCAAAGAGAGCGTGGAACTCATCCGCGCAGCCAAAGCTCGTGGTGTGAAAGTCACTTGCGAGACCGCTCCTCACTATCTTGTGCTCTGCGACGAAGATATGCGCGAAGAGGGCCGATTCAAGATGAATCCACCCCTGCGAGGTAGGGAGGATATGGAGGCCTTGCGTAGAGGTATAGCCGACGGCACCATAGATGTGATTGCTACCGACCACGCTCCCCACTCGCTTGAGGAGAAAAATCGTGGCCTGGAGAAGAGCGCTATGGGTGTTGTGGGAATTGAAACCTCGCTTGCGGCAATCTATACCTTTATGGTATGTGGCGGAGTTATCAACCTCGAGCACCTCGTGAGGCTGATGTCGCTCAATGCACGCCGACTGCTTGGTATCGGTGGCGGAATTAAACTCGGCGAGCCTTTGGATGCCACTCTTGTGGATTTTCGTTCCGAGTACACAGTAGATCCCACTCAGTTCCTCTCGATGGGCAAAAGCACACCTTTTGCCGGAATGAGAATGAGGGGAGAGGTGGAACTTACCATCGCACAGGGCAAAGTCGCATACGAAAAGTAGATAAAGTAATTGCTTATGTATAAGAGAGATAAATATACGGTTGTGTCCAATAGGGCCCTCTCGGCAAAGACGATGCTGATGGTGCTTGAGGGCGATACGCAATATATCGACTGCGCAGGTCAGTTTGTAAATGTGGCTATCGAGGGCAAGTTCCTCCGTAGGCCCATATCCATCTTCGACTACGACGAGAAGAGCATTTCGTTGGTCTACGATGTGGTTGGCGAGGGTACAAAAGCTATGAGTCAGATGGAGGAGGGCACAGTGCTCGACTTGCTGACCGGACTCGGCAATGGATTTAGTGAGGATGCTGATTGCCAACACCCTGCACTGCTCGGCGGTGGTGTGGGCTGTGCCCCGCTCTATAATCTTGCCAAAAAACTCCTCGCAAGGGGCGTAAAACCCGTAGTGATTCTCGGTTTCAATAGCGCCGCCGATGTGGTGACACAAGATATGTTTTTGCAACTTGGCGTGGAGTGCTATGTGGCAACCGTCGATGGATCGGTCGGCACAAAAGGCTTTGTGACTGATGTTATCCGCGAAAAGGGACTCGAGTGCGACTACTTCTACGCTTGCGGCCCTATGCCTATGCTCAGGGCTCTCTGCAAATCGTTGGAGTGGCCGGGTGAGGTGAGCCTCGATGAGAGGATGGCCTGCGGATTTGGCGTATGTATGTGTTGTAGTGTGGAGACTCGCAGTGGTGCAAAACGTATCTGCAAGGAGGGCCCCGTATTTAGCAAGGAGGAGTTGATATGGAAGTAAAGAGAGATATGAGTGTCGTGTTGAGCGGAGTGAAGCTCGACAACCCTGTGATTCCCGCAAGCGGATGCTTCGGCTACGGCTATGGTATGGCCGAATTTTACGATATCAATATCTTGGGCTCCATATCGTTCAAAGGCACTACGCGTGAGGCTCGCTATGGCAACCCACTGCCGAGGGTGGCCGAGTGTAGCGCAGGAATGATTAATGCCGTAGGATTGCAGAACCCGGGCATTGATGCCGTTGTGGCCGAAGAACTGCCCAAAATGAGGGCGGTTTTCCGCAAACCTATCGTGGCCAATATCAGCGGATTCTCGATAGACGAATATGTGGAGTGCTGTGAGAAAATCACCAAAGAGGAGCAGGTGGAGATTATTGAGCTCAATGTGAGTTGCCCCAATGTTCACGGAGGCGGTATGAGTTTTGGCACATCGCCCGAGTCGGTAGCCGAGGTGGTAAGAGCCGTTAAGAAGGTGGTGACAAAGCCGCTATACGTGAAACTTACTCCTAATGTGACCGATATTGTGGCTATAGCTAAAGCTGCCGAAGAGGCAGGTGCAGATGGTATATGCCTGATTAATACGATGCTCGGTATGAGGATCGACACCCGCACACGAAAACCTGTGATTGCTAATAAGATGGGTGGTTTCTCGGGCGCAGCCGTATTCCCCGTGGCGGTGAGGATGGTCTATCAGGTGTCGAAGGCTTGCAAGATTCCCGTCATCGGCTGCGGTGGCGTAGAGAGCGCAGCAGACGTAATCGAGATGATGATGGCAGGAGCAACGGCAGTGGAAGTGGGTGCGGCCAACTTGCGCAATCCCTACGCTTGCAAGGAGATTATTGAGGCTCTGCCAGCGGAAATGGAAAGACTTGGAATAGAAAAACTTACAGATATAATCGGAATCGTATGAACGCAAAAGATGTAATCATTGCTTGTGACTTCTCGTCGAAAGAGGAGACGCTCGCTTTCTTGGACAAATTCGAGAATGAGGAACGCAAACCATTTCTCAAAATCGGTATGGAACTCTACTATGCCGAGGGTAACGCCATCGTAAAAGAGATTAAACGCAGAGGTCACAAAATTTTCCTCGATCTGAAGCTCCACGACATCCCCAATACGGTTCGTAAAGCTATGAAGGTGCTCTCTGCTTTGGATGTGGATATGGTAAATGTACACGCATCTGGCACAGTGGAGATGATGAAAGCAGCCAAGGAGGGACTTACTCGTGCGGATGGTACTCGCCCTCTGCTGATTGCTGTGACACAACTCACCTCGACCTCGGAGCAGACTATGCAACAAGAACTGCTCATCAGTGCAACCATCGGTGACACTATCATCAAATATGCTCGCAATGCCAAAGAGGCAGGTCTCGACGGAGTAGTATGCTCACCTCTTGAGTCGACCATTGTTAAGGAGGCTTGCGGCAATGAGTTTATGACCATTACACCCGGTATCCGCTTTGCCGACTCGGCAGCCGATGATCAGGTGCGCATCACTTCGCCCGCACGCGCCCGCCAGCTCGGTTCGGACTATATCGTTGTGGGTCGTCCCATTACTGCTGCAGAGGATCCTGTTGCGGCATATCGCCGTTGTGTTGCGGAATTTTTGGAGTTGAACTAATTAACTTTAATTGATATATGAATACCGAAAAAATAGTAGCAGCCGAATTGCTGAGCATCGGAGCAGTTTTCTTGAGCCCCGATAAGCCTTTCACTTGGGCAAGTGGCATCAAAAGCCCCATCTATTGCGATAATCGCCTCATTCTGACTGCCCCCGCAGCGCGCAAAGTTGTTGAGAATGCTATTGCGCAGACCGTCAAAGATAAATTCCCCGAGGCGGAGGTGCTGATGGGTACGAGTACGGCTGGTATTGCCCACGCTGCCATCGCAGCCGATATTCTCGATATGCCTATGGGCTACGTGCGCGGAAGTGCCAAAGACCACGGTAGAGGTAATCGCATAGAGGGTAGACTCGAAAAGGGCGCAAAGGTGGTTGTGATAGAGGATCTTATCTCTACAGGAGGTAGCTGCATTGATGTGGTGGAGGCTCTGCGTGAGGCGGGTGCCGAAGTGCTTGGTGTAGTTAGCATTTTTACCTATGGTATGAAGAAAGGTCTTGAGAGACTTGCGGCTGCAAACGTGGTGAACTACTCGCTCTCCAACTTCGATACTCTCGTGGGTGTGGCTGTGGAGAAAGGTTACATCGAGCAGAGTGATGAAGCGCGACTCAAACAGTTTATGGCCAACCCCCAAGATGAGTCTTGGATGAACAAATAATAAGAGAAAAATCAGTATAGGTTAGTTAAACAAAAACTTTAATCCAAATTAAATAAATATACGACTATGAGACACTTGATTGACCCCACCGACCTTTCGATGCAGGAACTTGACGAAGTAATCAACCTCGCTCTTGACATCATCGACAATCGCGAGAAATATTCAGAGGCCTGCAAAGGTAAGAAACTCGCTACGCTCTTCTATGAGCCAAGTACTCGCACCCGCTTGAGTTTCACCGCAGCAATGCTCGAACTCGGTGGCACTGTTCTCGGTTTCTCGGATGCAAAGAGCTCCTCGGTAGCCAAAGGTGAGACTTGCGCCGACACTACCAAGGTTATCAGCTGCTTTGCAGATATCATCGCTATGCGCCACTTTGAGGAGGGCGCTGCTTTGGTAGCTGCTCAGAATGCTACGGTGCCTATTATCAATGCAGGTGACGGTAGTCATAGTCACCCCACTCAGACTCTTACTGACCTTCTGACCATCAAACGTGAGATCGGTCGTTTCGACAACCTCACTATCGGTTTCTGTGGAGACCTTCGCTTTGGTCGTACCGTTCATTCGCTCATCAAGGCGATGTCGCGCTACGAGGGTGTGAAAGTAGTGCTCATCGCTCCCGACCAGCTCCGTCTGCCCGGATATATGAAACACGAGGTTTGCGAGAAAAACAATGTTCCCTACATTGAGGTATCGTCGATGGAGGAGGTTATGGGCGATCTTGACGTGCTCTATATGACTCGCGTACAGAAAGAGCGTTTCCTCGATGAGGATGAATTTGACCGTCTGAAAGATAGCTTTATTCTCGATTCGTCGAAACTCAAGAATGCCCGTCCCGAGATGAGGATTCTCCACCCGCTGCCCCGCGTAAACGAGATTACCGTAGATGTGGATGCCGATCCCAGAGCAGCATATTTCCGTCAGGTAGAGAACGGCAAGTTTGTACGTATGGCTCTCATTATGAAACTCCTCGAGTGGGCTAAAGATGATAGCAAGACCATCGATCTTATTCCCGAGGATGCTATCCGTAATGAGTATGTTTGTCACAATAAACGCTGCATCTCCAATATGGAGAATGTGGATTCGCTCTTCCGCCCCGCAACCGACAAACCTGGTAAGTTCCGTTGCGTATATTGCGAATCGAAGGCAAAATTGTAACAATTTGTTGATAAATTATTGAAAAAATCATTTCGTAGAATAGGAATAAATTCGTAACTTTGCGAAGTTGGATATTGATAACCGAAAGGTACCCCAAACGATAGTCGCTGCCGATGCTCGAATGATAGGGTAGTGGTCAGCAAAAATAGAGATTATTATGAGGCAACCCCGAAACATATCCGCCCGAACGAATTGGAGGCGCACAATGTTGGATGCAGGTAGCGTCTGGCTGGAAGCGAGGAGGCTTGAAATGGCCCTTGCTCCCGAGAAATGTGCTCACTCGAAAGCTAAAATTGCGACCATATACGAAGTGAAATAAAATGGGTGACCGCCAACATATTGCGTTGGCGGTCACACTTTTACTATATTTAGATTATCAATAAAGAATGAAAGTTGGAGTTGTAATGGGTTCGACAAGCGACTGGGGCGTAATGTCGGGCGCGACTGCTATTTTGGAGCAGTTTGGAATTGAATACGAAAAGAGAGTATTGAGCGCACATCGTACTCCCGCTGCACTGGAGGAGTGGGTGTCGGGTGCAAGAGAGCGCGGTATGGCGGCGATTATTGCTGGTGCCGGTGGTGCTGCACACCTTGCAGGTGTGGTTGCTGCATTTACAACGCTCCCCGTAATTGGAGTGCCCATCAAGTCGCGTTCGCTCGAAGGCTTGGATTCGTTGCTCTCGATGGTGCAGATGCCCTCGGGTATTCCCGTTGCCACGGTAGGCATAGATGGCGCAAAGAATGCAGCTCTGCTCGCTGTGGCGATGATGGCAGTGACCGACGAAGCCCTCAAGGTGAAGCTCGACGAGTTCCGCGCAGAGCAGGCCAAGAAAGTGCTTGAGTCGGAGATATAATTGGCTCCCAAACGAAAGAAACAACCTACAAGAATATACCACCCAAACTATCGTGATGAATAACACCTTCCGCATATTTGTAGAGAAACGCGAACCTTTTAGAGTAGAAGCAGAGAGCCTTCGCAAAGAGCTCAACGCAAACCTCGGACTCCGCATCGCTCAACTGCGATTGCTGTGTGTCTACGACCTTTTTGGCTTCACCGAAGAGTTGGTTGAACAAAGTAGTTACCGAGTGTTCGGAGAGAGGGCTACCGATACGGTTACCCGTGAGGTTGACTTCGGCGGGATGCCTCATTTGGCCATTGAGTGCTTGCCCGGTCAGTTTGACCAGAGGGCTGCATCGGCTGTTGAGTGTGTGAAACTCCTTGAGCCTACTGCCGATGTGGAGATTCGTAGCGCAAAGCTCATCATCTTTGATGAGAGCGTTGGCAAAGAGGAAATGACAAAGATTTCTCGCTACTGCATCAATGCAGTGGAGTCGCGTGAGAAAAATCTCGACTTGCTTGCTCCCGCCGAGCGTGCTACCACTAAACGTGTGGAGGTGCTCGACGGATTCTGCTACATCACTCGCGAGGAGGCCGACGGATATTGCAAGGAGAAAGGACTTGCAATGAATGGCGACGATCTTATGGAGGTAGTGAGATACTTCAGCGAGGAGGGTAGGAATCCTAATGAAACCGAGTTGAGAATCCTCGATACATATTGGAGCGACCACTGCAGGCATACGACATTCACCACCGAACTGACAGATATTGTGGTGGAGGATTCGTTTGTGTCGGATGATATCGAGGATGCTGTTGCGATGTGGAGAAACATCCGCAAGAAACTTGGCAGGGAGAATAAAAGCTTGTGCCTGATGGATCTTGCAACCATTGGCGCACGTTACCTCAAGAAGCAGGGACTGCTCGATGATATGGAGCAGAGCGAAGAGAATAATGCTTGCAGCATCTATGTCGATGTAGACGTTGATGGCGCTACCGAGCGTTGGCTTCTGATGTTCAAAAACGAGACTCACAATCACCCCACAGAGATTGAGCCTTTTGGCGGTGCATCCACTTGTCTGGGTGGTGCAATCCGTGACCCGCTGAGTGGCCGCAGCTATGTCTATCAGGCTATGAGGGTGACGGGTGCGGGTGACATATATCTCCCTGTTGAGCAAACTATGGCCGGCAAACTTCCACAGAGGGTTATTTCACTCAGAGCAGCAGCTGGTTACTCCTCCTACGGCAACCAGATAGGTCTGGCCACTACACACGTCAGGGAGATATATCATCCCGATTATGTGGCTAAACGTATGGAGATTGGTGCTGTTGTGGGTGCTGTGAAGGCCGAGAATGTAAGACGTGAGAGTCCTGCAGAGGGCGATGTCATCTTGATGTTCGGTGGCCGCACAGGTCGTGACGGTATAGGTGGCGCAACCGGCTCTTCGAAGGAGCACAACGAGTCGTCGATTGAGGAGTGTGGAAGTGAGGTGCAGAAGGGTAATGCCCCAGAAGAGAGAAAGATAGCCCGTCTGTTCCGCCGTCCCGAGGTGACAAAACTTATTAAGAAATCCAATGACTTTGGTGCAGGTGGAGTGAGCGTGGCGATAGGTGAACTTACCGATGGCCTTGATATTTACCTCGACCGTGTGCCTACCAAATATGATGGTCTGAATGCTACCGAGCTTGCTATCAGCGAGTCGCAGGAGAGAATGTCGGTGGTAGTGGAGGCCAAAGATAGAGAGGAGTTTGAGAAATATTGCCACGAAGAGAATATAGAGGTGACTCACGTTGCCGACGTAACCTCTACGGGCCGTATGAGAATGTTCTACGGCGATGATATGGTGGCAGACCTGAGCCGCGAGTTTATTGACTCGGCCGGTGCACGTCACTATGCTGCCGCCATCGTGGGCGAGGTGGAGGAAAAGAATCCATTTGCTCGCGAGGTTGCAGGTGAGGGTGTAGAGGAGAAATTCTGCACTATCTTGTCCGATAAGAATGTTACATCGCAGAAGGGTTTGGTGGAGATGTTCGACTCGAGCATCGGCCGCTCTACTGTTTTGATGCCTTTCGGTGGTAAAACCCAGAGGACCGAGGCGCAGGTGAGCGTACAGCGATTCCCTGTCGGTAACCACGTAACCAATACAGCCAGCCTTATGGCCTATGGTTTCAACCCATATTTGAGCAGCTGGAGCCCCTATCACGGTGCTGCGTACGCAGTTGTAGAGGCTATTGCAAAGGCTGTTGCTGCAGGTGCAGAGTATGATAAGATGAGATTCTCCTATCAGGAGTACTTCGAAAAGATGTCGAGTGCCAAGGCTTGGGGTAAGCCTCTCGCCGCACTGCTCGGTGCACTGCGTATGCAGGTGGCTCTCGGTCTGCCCTCGATCGGCGGCAAGGACTCTATGAGTGGTACATTTGCCAATATCAGTGTTCCTCCAACCTTGGTGGCATTTGGCGTGACCCCTATCGATAGCAGGGTGGTTATCAGCCCCGAATGGAAGAATAGCGGCAGCTATCTCTACCTTGTACGCCACACCCCGCTCAAGAACTTTATGCCCGACACAGCAGAACTCATCGATATCTACGAGACCGTACGTCACAAGATATACTCGGGTGTCATCACCGCAGCCTACGCCATAGGCTTTGGTGGTGTTGCCGAGGCTTTGGCAAAGATGAGTTTCGGTAATGCGATTGGAGCAGAGGTGAATGTCGACGAACAAGACCTCTTCGGCTATGGCTACGGCTCTATCTTGGTAGAGAGTAACCGCGAGTTGGATTATCCTCACTTTGAGTTGCTCGGTCGCACCAATGAGAGTGATAGCCTCACCGTCAATGGTGTGGAGATGAAAATCGAGAACCTCTATGAGGTTTGCCGTGGTAAATTTACCGAGATTTATCCCGACTGTAGTGGTGTGACCGGCAAAGTGGAAAATGCTACTTCGGGTGAGAATACCGCCACCTATCAGGGTGAGCCTATCGAACACCCTGTTGTTTACCTCCCCGTATTCCCCGGCACCAACTGCGACTACGATATGGCTAAAGCTTTCGAGCGCGAAGGAGCTGTGATTACTACATCCGTATTCCGCAACCTTTCGGCCGAGGATATCGACCGTTCCACTGATGAGATGGCTGCATATATAGACAATTGCCACATCTTGGCACTCAGCGGTGGATTCTCGGCAGGTGATGAGCCTGATGGAAGCGGTAAGTTCATAGCAACCGTGCTCCAGAATGAGAAAGTCAAGGCGGCCATCGGTCGACTCGATAGCAGGGGTGGACTGATTCTCGGAATCTGCAACGGATTCCAAGCTTTGGTTAAGTCGGGTCTGCTCCCATTCGGCAAGATTGGCGAACTTACGCCCGAATCGCCCACACTCTTCCACAATGATATCAACCGTCATATCTCGCAGATTGTCACCACTCGAGTGGGTTCGGTGGCATCGCCCTGGCTCAAAGGATTTGAGATCGGAGAGTTGCACTCTATTGCAGCCTCACATGGAGAGGGTAGGTTTGTGGCAAGCAAGGAACTTGCCGCCGAGTTGCGAAAGAATGGTCAGATTGCATTCCAATATGCCGATGCTGAGGGTAATGCAACTATGAATTCTCCCGAGAACCCCAATGGTTCGGTGGAGGCGATTGAGGGTATCATCTCGCCCGAGGGCCGCGTGCTTGGCAAGATGGGACACTCGGAGCGCTATGAGGATGGACTGATGAAGAACATCTATGGCAACAAGGAGCAGAATCTCTTCCGCAATGCTATGAACTACTTCAGAAAAAGATAGAAATATAGATAAATAAGTATAAATCATTTATTCAAATTCAGGTATGAAACAGTTAGATATGCTCTATGAGGGCAAAGCAAAACAGGTATTTGCAACAGATGAGGAGGACAAGGTAATTATCCACTACAAGGATGCTGCCACCGCTTTTAATAATATCAAAAAGGCGACCATCGAGAATAAAGGTGTGCTCAACAATCGCATCTCGACCATCGTTTTCCACAAACTCAAAGAGGCGGGTATCCCAACTCACTACATCGAGACCCTCAATGAGCGCGACCAGCTCTGTCTGAAAGTGTCGATTCTTCCTTTGGAGGTAATTGTACGCAACGTAATAGCCGGCTCGATGGCCAAACGTCTTGGCATTGAGGAGGGTACTGAGGCTCCCAACACCATCTATGAGATTTGCTACAAAGACGACTCGCTCGGTGATCCACTTATCAATGATCACCACGCAGTAGCTCTCGGTGCCGCAACCTACGAGGAGTTGGCAGAGATTTATGCTCTTACAGCACGCATCAATGAGGCCCTTATTGAGATGTTTGCGCAGATTAATGTAAAACTCGTAGACTTCAAGATCGAGTTTGGTAAAACCGCCGACGGAACCATCGTTCTTGCCGACGAAATCAGCCCCGACACCTGCCGCCTTTGGGATGCAACTACCAATGAGAAACTCGACAAAGACCGTTTCCGTAGGGATATGGGCAAGGTAATCGAGGCCTACGAGGAGATTAACGCACGACTCAACACAATCAAATAATTACTGAGCAATGAGCCCCGAAGATAATAGAAGGGAAGAAAGAGTAGGACTGCACGAAGAGTGTGGAGTGTTTGGCATCTATGGCTCGCCCGATGCTGCCAACATCTGCTACTATGGTCTGCACTCGTTGCAGCACCGTGGTCAGGAGGGATGTGGCATTGTGAGTGCCAATGAAGATGGACTCAAATATATCAAGGGCCCCGGATTGGTCAACACCGTGTTCAATGAGCATAACCTCTCGACCCTGCAAGGCAATATCTCCATCGGTCAGGTGCTCTACACCAATGCCGGCGGCGGTGAGGTCGCGGAGAACATACAGCCCATTGTATTCCATCACGGTACGGGCGATTTTGCAATCTCCTATAATGGTAAGCTTGTGAATGCCTGCCGTCTGCGCAAGTATCTCGAGGATAAAGGTAGCCTTTTCCTGACATCGTCTGATTGTGAGTTGATTGCCAACCTCATCAAAAAGGATGCAGCTCAGGCCCACGTTGACCGTATCCACTCCATTATGGAGGCTCTGAATATGGTAGAGGGCGCTTTTGCTTTCCTTATTATGACAAGCAAACGCATATATGCTTGCCGCGATAAGTATGGCCTGAAGCCTCTCTCGCTTGGTAGACTCAAAGATGGCAGTTGGGTGGTTGCAAGTGAAACTTGTGCATTTGAGGTTATTGGAGCAGAATATGTACGCGACGTGGAGCCAGGTGAGATCATATCTATTGATCACCACGGCATCCGCAGCAATCACTTCTCGAGCTACAAACACCACAATATGTGCTCGATGGAGTATATATACTTTGCCCGCCCGGATAGCGATATTGACGGCTGCAATGTGCACACATTCCGCAAGGAGAGTGGTAAACTCCTCTTTGAGGAGTCGCCTGTAGATGCCGACATCGTGATTGGCGTGCCCGATTCGAGCCTTTCTGCAGCCATTGGCTTCTCGGAGGCAAGCGGTATCCCCTATGAGATCGGCCTCGTCAAGAGTAAATATGTGGCCCGCACATTTATCCAACCCTCACAGAGTATGAGGGAGAAGGGAGTGAGGATGAAACTCTCGGCTGTAAGAAGCATCGTAGGCGGCAAACGTGTGATAATGGTAGACGACTCCATCGTCAGGGGTACGACCTCAAAACGTATCGTTAGGCTGCTCAAGGAGGCCGGCGCAACCGAAGTGCACGTGAGAATTGCCTCACCTGCAATGCTTTGCCCCTGCTACTACGGTGTAGACACCTCCACCGAAGCCGAACTTATATCGGCTCGATTGAGCGTGGAGGAGGTGAGAGAGTACATCGGAGCGGATTCGCTCGCATTCCTCTCGACCAAGTCATTGATGAAATCGGGTGATAGGAAAGAGATGTGTATGGCTTGCTTTGATGGCCACTATCCAACGGATCTCTACCTCACGGATGAAAATTCGACACTCTACAAGCGTTACCAAATCAAAGTGAAATAAGAAACTGAAAAGAGCAACAAAATAGTATTATGGCAAAAAGTTACGAGGCTTCGGGCGTTAATCTCGAAGCAGGCTACGAAGTCGTTAGCCGCATCAAGAAACACGTTGCATCGACCTCCCGCAAAGGTTCTATGGGCAACATCGGCTCGTTTGGTGGTATGTTTGACCTCGACTCGCTTGGATATGAACACCCTGTATTGGTGAGTGGCACCGACGGTGTGGGTACGAAACTCAAAATTGCCTTCGAGATGGACAAACACGATACCATCGGTATCGACGCTGTGGCAATGTGTGTCAACGACGTGCTTGCACAGGGTGCCGAGCCACTCATCTTCCTTGACTACGTGGCCGTAGGTAAAAACCATCCTGCAGTAGTGGAGGCAATCGTTTCGGGTGTGGCAGAGGGTTGTCGTCAGGCAGGCTGCGCACTCGTAGGTGGCGAAACAGCCGAGATGCCAGGTATGTATGGCGAGGGCGAATATGATATAGCCGGCTTCACCGTAGGTGCTGTGGAAAAATCGAAACTTATCGATTGCTCCAAAGTGGCAGTGGGTGATGTGCTTGTTGGTGTTGCATCAACGGGTGTGCACTCCAATGGCTTTAGCCTCGTGAGGAAAATTGTTGCCGACAATGCTATGAAACTCAATGAGAAATATCCTCATACGGGAGAACAAACATTGGGTGAAATGTTGCTCACACCGACCAAAATATATGTGCGTCAGATTCATAAGGTGCTTGAGCAAGTGGATGTTCACGGTCTGGCACATATTACCGGTGGTGGATTCGATGAGAATATTCCCCGCATCCTCAAGGACGGTCAGGGTGTAGAAGTGAAAGAGGGTAGTTGGGATATTCTTCCAGTATTCCGTCTGCTCGAAGAGTATGGTAAGGTGCCTCACAGAGAGATGTTTAACATCTTCAATATGGGTATTGGTATGGTGTTGGCTGTGGCCGCCGAGGATGCCGAAAAGGTGGTAACTATCCTTACCGAATGTGGTGAGAAAGCAAGTGTAATAGGCCGCGTCATAGAAGGCGAAGGCGTAAAACTGCTGTAGATGACCCGATTGTGTGTTTTTGCGAGTGGCAGTGGTTCCAATTTTGAGGCCATTGCCGAAGGCTGTCGCAGTGGAGCTATTGCCGATTCGGAGGTTGTGCTCTGTGTCTGCGATAAGGCGGGCGCATACGTACTCGAGAGAGCTGCGAGATATGGCGTGGAAACATTGGTTTTCAACCCCAAAGAGTATGGTAGCAAACGCGATTTCGAGAAGATGATTGCCGATAAGATGGATAGCCTCGGAGTAGACCTTGTTTGCTTGGCGGGATATATGCGCATCATTGGTGATGAACTGCTCGAAAGGTACGGCGGCAAGATTGTCAATATCCACCCTGCACTTTTGCCCGCATTTCCAGGTGCTCACGGTATACAGGATGCTTTCAACTATGGCGTGAAGGTCTATGGCGTGACTATCCACTATGTAGATGCGACTCTCGATGGGGGTAAGATTATTTCGCAGGTGGCTGTCCCCTATGAGGGAGACGACATCGAAGAGCTGGAGGCGATGATCCACGCAGCAGAACACAAACTTTATGTAGAAACAATTAATAAACTGAGAAATAGATAATGAGAGCTTTAGTTAGCGTTAGCGATAAGAGGGGCGTAGTAGAATTTGCTACTGCTCTGAGCAAAATGGGTTGGGAAATTATTGCAACGGGTGGCACGATGACTACACTGCTTAATAGTGGCCTACAGGTGACTAACATTAGCGAGGTGACCGGATTTCCCGAGATTTGCGAGGGTAGGGTGAAGACACTCCACCCCAAGGTTCACGGTGGTCTGCTGGCCCGCCGCGACAAGGAGGACCATATGGCGCAACTCGCCGAGAATGGAATCGAAACAATCGATATGGTCTGCGTGAATCTCTATCCCTTTGAAGCAACAATCGCAAAGGAGGGCGTGACAATGGAGGAAGCAGTAGAGAATATAGATATCGGTGGCCCCTCGATGTTGCGATCGGCAGCCAAGAACTTTGCTTCGGTGAGCGTTGTGTGCGACCCCGATGATTACGCTACTGTTCTTGAGGAGATTCGCGAACTCGGCAACACTAAACCCGAAACCCGACTCCGCCTTTCGGCTAAAGCCTACACTCATACGGCTCTCTACGACAGCCACATCGCTACATATATGCGAAAGGCCGCAGGACTCAATGAAAAACTCTTCCTCGCATTCGACGAGGTTCAGAGCCTGCGCTACGGCGAGAATCCTCACCAGAATGCAAAGTTCTATAAGTCGGGCAAGGAGGTCGCCTACTCGGTGGCTTATGCCAAACAACTCGGCGGCAAGGAGTTGTCCTACAATAATATTCAGGATGCCAATGCTGCATTGCAGATTGTAAGGGAGTTTAGTGAGCCGTTCTGCGTGGGTCTCAAACATATGAATCCCTGTGGTGCAGGCGTGGGCAAGAATATTGCCGAGGCTTGGAAGAGGGCATACGAGGCCGACAAGGTGAGTATCTATGGCGGCATCGTGGCTATGAATAGGCCCCTAACAGCAGAAGTGGCTGCAATGATGAAACCCATCTTCTTGGAGATTGTTATGGCTCCCGCATTTGAGCCCGCGGCACTCGAGGTTCTTGCATCGAAGAAAAACCTCCGCCTGCTCGAGGTGAAGATGGATGACCAGAAAGAAAAACAGCGCCAATACGTAGGTGTTACGGGTGGCCTGCTCGTACAGGATGCCGATACGGATTGCCTTGATATTGTGGCTGATATGTGTGTGACTGAGCGCAGACCCAATGCTGCGGAGTTGGAGGATATGAACTTCGGTTGGAGGATCGTTAAACACGTCAAATCAAATGCTATCGTTGTCGTAAAAGATGGTATGACTCTTGGCGTAGGTGCAGGTCAGATGAATCGCGTGGGTTCGGCAGAGATTGCACTCAATCAAGCCAAAGCTGCCGGTGCCACCGAGGGCCTTGTTTTGGCTTCGGATGGCTTCCTGCCCTTTGATGATACGGTGGAACTCGCTTCTAAATATGGTGTTGTAGCCATCGTTCAGCCGGGTGGTAGCATTCGTGATGAGGATGCAATCCGCAAGGCAAACGAAAAAGGTATCGCTATGCTCTTTACGGGTATGCGTCACTTCAAACACTAATGAGTCTAATTTGTCCTATGAAAAATAAGAGAGTATTGGTTGTGGGAAGTGGCGGTAGGTGTCACGCCATTGTAGATGCCCTGTCGCGTTCGCCACAAGTGGAAAAAATATACTGTGCTCCGGGCAATGCAGGTATTGCGATGCAAGCAGAATGTGTGTCTATAGGAGTGACCGATGTGGATGCTCTTCTGGAGTTTGCAAAAATAGAGCATATCGACCTCACTGTCGTTGGCCCCGAGGCCGCATTGGCCATTGGCATAGTGGATAGATTTGAGCAAGAGGGCTTGAGGATTTTTGGCCCCACAAAAGCTGCCGCACAGATTGAGAGCAGTAAGGAGTTTGCCAAGAAGTTGATGGCCAAGTATGACATCCCGACAGCCGGGTATGAAGCCTTCGATGAATATGAGGCTGCTTGGGAGTATGTACGAAACCGCCCTCTGCCCGCAGTCATCAAATACGATGGTCTGGCAGCAGGCAAAGGTGTTGTTGTTGCCGAGAGTTATAAGGATGCCGATGCGGCTCTTAAGGATATGCTTCAGGATGAGAGCTTTGGTAAGGGTAGGGTAGTGATAGAGGATTTCCTCGACGGCCCCGAGTTCTCGTTTATGTGTGTTGTCTCGGGCGAAAAAGTCTACCCGTTGGCGATTGCACAAGACCACAAACGCGCTTTTGATGGCGACAAGGGACCCAACACGGGAGGTATGGGTGCCTATAGCCCTGTGCCCTTCGTTACTGCCGAGGTGGAGGAGATTGCATTGCGCAAAATTATGATTCCGACTGCGGCCGCAATGGTGGCTGAGGGCGTTCCATTCAAGGGCGTGCTCTACGGCGGTCTTATCCTTACAAACGATGGCCCCAAGGTGATAGAGTTTAATGCCCGATTTGGCGACCCGGAGACCGAGGTCGTGTTACCTCGCATGGAGAGTGACATCTACGAACTCTTCGATGCCGCTATTGATGGAAGAGATTGCGAGACCAAGTGGAGCAATGATGCTCTGCTCGGTATAGTGCTGGCCTCCAAAGGCTACCCCGGCAGCTATGCCAAAGGTGCCGTGATAGGCGGACTTGAGAGTGTGCAGTCGCAAGTATTCCATATGGGTACTGCCCAACAGGATGGAACTATTGTGACCGCCGGCGGTAGGGTGATGATGGTTGTCGGTAGAGGTGCAAATCTCTCCGAAGCTCGCACTCGCGCTCTCTCGGATGTGGATAGGATAGATTGTGATGCAATGTTCCACAGAAGAGACATTGGACATAAAGTATTGGACTAATTATAAATAGCGAAATATATGATTATCAGTGGTAAAGAGTTGGCTGCCGAGATGAAACAAAAGATGGCAGCCGACGTGGTGAAATATACCGAACAATATGGCAGACCTCCTCATCTGGTTGTGATTCTCGTTGGTAATGACCCCGCCAGCGTTTCCTATGTTACGGGAAAGGCCAAAGACTCCGAGGAGGTGGGATTTAGAAATACAACCATCACTAAACCCGAGGATATCACAGAGAGCGAACTTGTTGCACTTGTTGAAGAACTTAATGCTGATAAGGATGTCGATGGCATCTTGGTGCAACTTCCTCTGCCCAAACATATTAGCGAGAGTAAAATCATCGAGACAATCAGCCACGAGAAAGATGTTGATGGTTTCCATCCCAAAAATGTGGCAGCACTTTGGCAAAAACAGAGGTGTATTGTCGCTTGTACCCCTAAAGGTATCATCGAACTGCTCGACAAGGCAGGAGTAGAGATTGCGGGCAAGAGGGCTGTGGTTATCGGCCGCAGTAATATCGTAGGTCTTCCCGTGGCCAAACTGTTGCTTGACCGCAATGCTACCGTAACTATCGCCCATAGCCGCACGCAGAATCTTGCAGAAGTTACACGTTCGGCTGAGATTCTTGTTGTGGCAATCGGTAAACCTAAGTTTGTTACTGCAGATATGGTTTCGGAAGGAGTTGTGATTATGGACGTAGGTGTCAATCGTGACCCCGAAACAGGCAAACTTTGTGGTGACGTAGACTTTGAGGGTTGCAAAGAGAAAGCTTCCGTTATCACTCCCGTGCCGGGCGGTTGCGGCCCTATGACCCGCTGCTGCCTGATGGAGAATACGATCGAATGTTATCTGCACCAAATGAATAAATAAGTAAACAACTATGATAGAGAGATATGGGCGCGAGGTGATGCGCCAAGTTTGGACCGAAGAGAACAAGTTTAATGCCTACCTCAAAGTGGAGATTCTCACTGCAGAGGCTTGGAGAGAGTTGGGTGTTGTGCCAGCAGAGGATGTAGAGAAGCTGTGGGCAAAAGCAACTTTCAACATTGACCGTATCAAAGAGATTGAGTTGCAAACCCGTCACGATATCGTGGCATTCACTCGTACCGTGAGCGAGTCTCTCGGCGAGGAGCGCAAATGGGTACACTATGGTCTGACCAGCACAGATGTGGTTGATACGGCCAATGGCTACCTCTTTTCGCAGGCAAATAAGATTATCGAAGAGGATATTGTGAAGTTCCTCGAAGTGCTCAAGAGGCAGGCACTCAGGTTCAAATATACCCCCTGCATCGGTCGCACCCACGGCATCCACGCCGACATTACCTCCTTCGGACTGAAGTGGGTACTTTGGTACGAGGAGATGAGGCGCAATCTGGAGCGCTTCCGCACGGCAGCACGCGGTGTGGAGGTAGGCAAGATTGGTGGAGCAGTGGGTAACTTCGCCAACATTCCTCCCTTTGTTCAGGATTATGTGTGCGAAAAACTCGGCATCGATAGCGCAAATATCTCCACACAGGTCATCCAGCGTGATCGCCACGCATACTATATGGCCACCCTTGCCGTAATCGGCGCAAGCCTTGAGCAGATGGCTCTTGAGGTGAGGAATTTGCAGCGCACCGAGGTGCACGAGGTGGAGGAGTCCTTCGGCAAAGGCCAGAAGGGTTCGAGCGCAATGCCTCACAAACGCAACCCCATCAGCAGTGAAAACATCTGTGGCTGTGCAAGGGTGTTGAGAGGCTATATGGCTACAGCCTATGAGAATGTGGCCCTATGGCACGAGAGAGATATCTCCCACTCGGCCACCGAACGCATTATTATGCCCGATGCTACTATCCTGCTCGACTATATGCTCAACCGCTTTATGGGCATCCTCGACAACCTGGTGGTGTTTGAGGAGCAGATGAAGGCTAACATCTATCGCACCAATGGCGTAATCTTTGCCCAAAGAGTGATGAACGCACTCATCGAGAAGGGTTTTGTTCGCGAGAAGGCGTATGATACTGTTCAGCCTGTGGCAATGAGAGCAATGAGCGAGGGCGCATCTTACAAGGAACTGCTCAAACAAGAGCCTACCGTGATGGCTACTCTTACGGAAGAAGAACTCGAAGGCTGCTTCACGCTTGAGTACTATATGAAGAATGTGGACTATATTTTCAAACGTAATAAAATCGAGGAGTAGAGATATATGTCAGAAAGATTGGTTGTAATAGGATCGCAATGGGGCGATGAAGGCAAAGGTAAAATTACCGACTACTTTGCTTGCCGTGCCGATATGGTAGTGCGATATCAGGGCGGTAATAATGCCGGCCACACCGTCGTGTTTGATGGACACAAATATTCGTTGCAGAGCATACCCTCGGGAATCTTCAACCCCAAGACTGTAAATGTGATGGCTAATGGTATGGTTATCAACCCTGTTTCGGTAGTGGAGGAGCTTGAGAGATTGCACACACAAGGTATCACCGACTATCAACTCTACATCTCCGATAGAGCAGCCGTGGTTATGCCCTATCACTCGGCACTCGATGGCGCTTATGAGGCACTCAAGGGTGGTTCGCAGATTGGTACCACGAAGAAAGGTATAGGCCCCGCATATTCGGATAAGTACAGCAGGGTTGGCATCCGAATGGGTGACCTGCTCGAGCCCGAATACTTCGCCGAGAGGCTTCAAGAGGCTATCCGAATCAAGAATATGGAGTTGGAAATGCTGGGCCTCCAAACTTTTGATTTCCAGACTGTATATGATCAATATATGGAGTTGGCGGCCAAAATTGGTCATATGATTTGCGACACATCGGCACTCATAAACAAAGCTCTCGAGAGCGATAAAAAAGTGCTCTTCGAGGGTGCGCAAGGTATGATGCTTTGTATCGACCACGGCACATATCCTTATGTGACCTCTTCGACTCCCTCGTCGGCAAGTGTGCCCGTCGGTGCAGGTATCTCACCCAAATGGATAGATAATGTGCTTGGCGTGGCTAAAGCATACTGCACAAGAGTAGGCGAGGGGCCATTCCCCACCGAACTGTTCGATAAGAGAGCTGAGGAAATCCGAGAGCGCGGTCACGAATATGGCACCGTCACCGGCCGTCCTCGCAGGGTGGGCTGGTTTGATGCTGTCGTGGCAAGATATGTGAGCCGCCTTGCGGGTATTGACTCTTGGGCTCTGATGCTTTTCGATGTACTTTCCGGTCTTGATAAAGTCTCTATTTGTGTGGGCTATGAGGTTGATGGTGAGGTTATTGAGAACCCTCCCGCAACAATCGCTAAACTTGCACGATGCAAACCTGTACTCATCGAACTTGATGGTTGGAAAGAAGATATCTCTGATGTTAAGAGTTTCGATGCTCTCCCCGAGGCTGCGAAGGCTTATGTGAGAAAAATAGAGGAGGTTACGGGTGTTAAGGTCGGAGTTATATCCGTTGGCGCAGACCGTAGCAAGACTATCATTATCGATGAAAAATTGAGGAAATTCTAAATATATACTACTATGTCTTTTATCGAAGAGAAAATCGCACAAGAGGGTATGACCTTCGACGATGTGCTACTGATCCCAGCCTACTCCGAGGTGACTCCCAATATGGTATCGCTCGGCAGCCGTTTTTCGCGCAATATCCGCTTGAATATACCTGTCGTGTCGGCTGCTATGGATACAGTAACCGAGGCCGAGATGGCTATAGCCATCGCACGTGAGGGCGGCATCGGTGTGGTTCACAAGAATATGTCCATCGCTGCCCAAGCAGCTCAAGTTAGGAAAGTGAAAAGGGCTGAGAGCGGTATGATTTACGATCCCGTGACTATCACCAAGGATGAGACCGTAGGCGATGCATTGAGGTTGATGAAGGAAAACCATATCGGAGGTATTCCGGTGGTTGACGCAGAGATGAAACTTATCGGTATCGTCACCAACCGAGACCTCCGCTTCCAGACCGATATGTCGCTCCCGATTGCAGAGGTGATGACCTGCAAGAATCTGGTCACAACCAATAATCCCGACCTGCAGGAGGCCTCGAAGATTTTGCTTAAGAACAAAATTGAGAAACTTCCCGTTGTGGATGAAAATAATAGGTTGATAGGTCTGATTACCTATCGTGATATCACGAAGATTCAGGACTATCCCAATGCCTGCAAAGATGAGAAAGGTCGCCTAAGGGTTGCGGCCGGTGTGGGCGTTACAAGCGATACACTCAAAAGGGTAGAGGCTCTCGTGGAGGCCGGTGTGGATGCAGTCGTAATCGATACTGCGCACGGTCACTCGGCTAACGTTACTAATACTCTCAAGTCTGTTAAGGCAGCCTTCCCCAATATTGATGTATTGGTGGGCAATATCGCAACTGCCGAGGCGGCCGAGTTCCTTATTAATGCAGGCGCCGATGGTATTAAGGTAGGCATAGGCCCTGGTTCGATTTGCACTACTCGTATCGTTGCAGGTGTGGGTGTGCCCCAGCTCTCCGCAATTTTCAATGCTGCAAAGGTTGCTCATAAGTATGACGTGCCTGTGATTGCCGACGGTGGTTTGCGCTACTCGGGCGATATAGTGAAAGCTCTTGCGGCTGGTGGTGACTGCGTGATGATGGGTTCGATGCTTGCAGGTGTGGAGGAATCCCCCGGCGAGACCATTATCTATAATGGCCGTAAGTTCAAGTCCTACCGTGGTATGGGCTCTATCGAGGCTATGCAGGCAGGTTCGAAGGATAGGTACTTCCAGAGCGAAAAGTGCGATTCGAGCAAGTTTGTGCCCGAGGGTATCGTAGCTCGCGTTCCCTACAAGGGTACATTGAGCGAGACTATCTACCAACTTATTGGTGGTTTGCGTTCCGGTATGGGATATTGTGGCGCAAAAGATATCGAGGCGCTCCACAATGCCAAGTTCGTACGCATAACTTCGGCAGCTGTGGTGGAGAATCACCCCCACGATGTGACCATCACAAAAGAGGCTCCCAACTACACTCGTGGAGAGTAAGGGGAGAATGGTATTAGAGTAGATTTTTTGGTACACTTATTTTATCATAAAGAGATATGAAACAAGATATGATTGTAATACTTGATCTCGGTAGCCACCACAATACAGTACTTGCAAGGGCAATCCGTGCACTTGGTGTCTATAGCGAGATTTATCCACACGATATCACAGCAGCCGAACTCAAGGCTTTGCCCGGTGTTAAAGGTGTGATTATCAATGGCGGTGAGAATAATGTTATTGATGGTGTGGAGATAGATGTGCTCCCCGAGATTTACGAAGCAGGTCTTCCTATTATCGCTGCTGGTCACGACAAGGCCCGTTGCGAGGTGAAACTCGAGGCTTTCACTAATGACGAGCAGGCAATTAAGGATGCCGTAAAGAGCTTTGTCTTTGATACTTGCAAGGCTGAGGCTAACTGGAATATGACCAACTTCATCAGCGACCAAGTTGAGCTGATTCGCCAGCAGGTTGGCGATAAGAAGGTGTTGTTGGCTTTGTCGGGCGGTGTCGATTCGTCGGTTGTGGCTGCACTTCTGCTCAAAGCCATCGGCAATAACCTTGTTTGCGTACACGTCAACCACGGTCTGATGCGCAAGGGCGAGAGCGAGGCTGTCGTGGAGGTGTTTGGTAAGCAACTCAGTGCCAACCTCGTCTATGTTGACGCTACCGACCGTTTCCTCACAAAGCTCGAGGGTGTAGAGGACCCCGAACAGAAGAGGAAAATTATTGGTGGCGAGTTTATTAGAGTGTTTGAGGAGGAGGCCCGCAAACTTGATGGCATAGACTTCCTCGGTCAAGGAACAATATATCCCGATATCGTGGAGAGCGGTACCAAGACCGCCAAGATGGTAAAGTCGCACCACAACGTAGGTGGCCTGCCCGAAGATATGAAGTTTGGCCTCGTAGAGCCTCTTAAACAACTCTTCAAAGATGAGGTGAGGGCCTGTGGCGTTGAACTTGGACTGCCCTACGAGATGGTCTATCGCCAGCCATTCCCCGGTCCCGGTTTGGGCGTGAGGTGCCTTGGTGCCATCACTCGCGATAGGCTTGAGGCCGTAAGGGAGAGTGATGCAATTCTGCGCGAGGAGTTTGCAATCGCAGGTCTTGATAAGAAAGTTTGGCAGTACTTTACCATTGTGCCCGACTTCAAGTCTGTGGGTGTTAGGAACAACGCCCGTAGCTATGATTGGCCCGTTATCATTCGTGCGGTCAATACGATAGATGCTATGACCGCCTCGATTGAGCATATTGATTGGGCAATACTCGACAAGATTACTAAACGTATTCTCGAGGAGGTGCCCAATGTAAATAGGGTATGCTACGATATGTCTCCAAAACCCTCGGCAACCATTGAGTGGGAATAAGACAATGATTTATACGAAACTAAATAGCGGCTCCAACTTGGAGCCGCTATTTGTTTGTAGGTATGGGATTAATATTTGACATCGGTCAGAAAGAGACCGCTCGCGGGCGCCGATGAGGAACTGCGCGAGAGGTCACGCGAGGCGACTATCTCGGCAAATTGCCCAGGAGTGATTTTGCCACGGCCTACATCAACGAGTGTCCCAACTACCGCCCTGACCATATTGCGCAAAAATCTGTTGGCTCTGAAGATGAAAACAACCATTCCACACTCAATCTCCACCCATTCGGCACGAGTGACGTGACAAATATTAGTGGTATTATTACTACCGAGCTTGGCAAATGTGGTGAAATCTTCGGTTTTGATGAGTGTGGCCGCAGCCTTGTTCATTGCATCAATGTCGAGTGGGGTAGTAAGCTGCCAGGTTGTGGCTCGAGTGAACGGGTCCTTGCGTGTCTGTATGTAGTAGCGATACTCCCTCTCAATGGCATCGAATCGCGCGTGCGCATCGTCGGCAACTTGATATATGTGCAAGAATGCTATATCCTCGGGCAAGAGCGCATTGAGGTGATAAACAAACGATTGCGCGTCCTTGATTGGTCGTGTTGCGTCAAAGTGAATGACGTAGAAAGCGGCGTGAACCCCCGTATCAGTACGACCGGCTCCTACAATCTCTATGTTCTCTCGCAGAATAGTCGTCATAGCCTCCTCGATGGTCTGTTGCACCGACGAAGCATTGGGTTGACGCTGCCAACCGCAGTAGGCTGTACCTTTATATGAAAGTTCGGCAAAGTAGCGCATAATAACTCTTTTTGCGATTTCGTTTGACAAATATACGGAAATATTCGCTATTTTTGTAGAATAAATCAAAATTGACACTACACGTATGAATGTTGCGATAATCGGATACGGCAAGATGGGCAAGGAGATCGAGAAAGTCCTTGTCGAAAGAGGCCACAAAGTGGTGCTCACAATCGACGTGGACAATAGCTACTTGCTTGATTGCAAAGAGAATATGAAAGGAGTCGATGTGGCTATCGAGTTCACCTCTCCGGCAACTGCCTATGATAACATAAAGAGATGCTTAATGTGTGGCGTTCCTACACTCTCGGGATCAACAGGTTGGATTGAGCAAAAGAATGAGATAGACACTCTATGCGGCAACCTTAACGGTGCTTTTTTCTACTCTTCCAACTACTCGCTTGGCGTAAACGTACTCTTCAGACTAAACCGTTGGCTCGCTAAAGTAATGGCGCAACTGCCTCAATATGAAGTAAAAATAGAGGAGACTCACCACGTCCACAAACTCGATGCTCCGAGCGGAACAGCTTGGACTCTTGCGACCGAAATGGAGAGTGCCAGCGACGGTAAACTCCACGTAGAGAGGGGTGATATTATCTCCTATCGTGAGGGCGAAGTGCCGGGTATTCACACGGTTACCTATGAGTCTGAGGAGGATACACTCTCCATATCACATAGTGCAAAGTCGCGTCGTGGGTTGGCACTTGGTGCGGTTTTGGCAGCAGAGTGGTTGGTGGGCCGCAAAGGTGTTTTCGGAATGGATGATTTCTTGGCTATATAATTGATTATGAAAAATATACTCAAAAATAGATGGTTTAAGTTTGCCGTCGTTACATTGATTTATGTTCTGTGGTTTGTGGTGTGGACCGAAAGCCTTTGGATGTTGCTGGGTGTCCCTGTGATTTTCGATATTTACATCACAAAGTATCTGGCGCGACTCGTGCGTTGGGATAAGCACTTGGAACTCAAGAAGAATAACAAAACCTATAAGGAGATTTGGAGTTGGGTGGATGCGATTGTTTTTGCACTTGTATTTGCGACACTCATCAACACCTACTTCTTTCAGATGTACACAATTCCCACTTCATCGATGGAGAAAACTCTGCTGGTTGGTGATTATCTATACGTTAGCAAGTCTACCTATGGACCACGACTCCCAAACACTCCTCTGTCGTTGCCACTGATGCACCACACTACTCCGTGGGGGACAAAGTCCTATTCGGAGGCAATCTCTCGCCCCTATAAGCGCTTGGCAGGTATGCGCGACGTGGAGAGGGGGGATGTAGTGGTTTTCAACTTCCCCGCAGGAGATACTGTCATTCTGGAACGCCAAAATGAGACTTATTACGATATTGTGCGTCAGTTTACATCTGCTTATGGTGAGGCTCGAGGTCGCCAATTACTCGAAAAACAGTACAATGTGGTGGCTCGCCCCGTAGATAAACGCGAACACTACGTCAAGAGGTGTGTGGCCCTGCCGGGTGACACGCTGCATATCGAACACGGAGTCCTCTATGTGAATGGCGTTGAGCAGAATTATATTGATGACCAACAATATATCTACTTTGTGCAGACATCCTCGCCTTTGAGCGCAAAAGCTATCGAGCGACTTGGTGTTTCGCCCGATGATTTGCACTATTCGGCAAGCAGTGGCATCTATGCTATGCCATTGACCAATAAAGCAGTAGAGATGCTTGAGGGGATGCAGAATGTGGTCTCGGTTACGCGCAATGAGAGTACCGAAACATTCTCTGCGATCTTCCCCAATGACGATTCGTTTACTTGGACAGAGGATAACTTCGGCCCCCTCTGGATGCCGTCTAAGGGTGCTACGGTTGAGCTTACGACTGCTAATCTGCCCATTTATGAGCGAATTATCAAGAATTACGAAGGCTACGATCTCGAGGTCGAAGGTGACGATATTTTTATCGACGGAGAGAAAACCGATAAGTACACATTTGCGATGGATTACTATTTTATGATGGGTGACAACCGCCATATGTCGGCCGACTCGCGTTTCTGGGGGTTTGTCCCCGAGGATCACATTGTTGGTACTCCTTCGTTTGTATGGCTCTCGCTGGATAAGTTCAAGAGTTTCCCGAGTAATATTCGCTGGAACAGGATGTTTAAGAATCACAAGTAAACCTTTACTTCAACTCTCAAATCGTGGCAGAAGATACCTATACCACCATTGTCGGCACTGCCGAAGCCGTTATCAAGGAGCGTAGCAGCAAGTTCCTTGCGTTGGCATACCACGTCACCTCCGCAGAGCAGGTGAGGGATATTATGGAGCCTCTACGCAAGAAATTCTATGATGCGACGCACCACTGCTATGCCTACCGCCTTGGGCCAAAGGGCGAGGAGTGGAGGGCTAATGATGATGGCGAGCCATCGGGTACTGCCGGCAAACCCATTCTGGGACAGCTACTTTCTCGCAATATTACCGATTGTTTGGTCGTGGTGGTGAGGTGGTTTGGTGGCACAAAACTCGGAGTGCCGGGGTTGATTGAGGCCTATCGCGAATCTACAACGGCCGTTCTCGACGTGGCAAAGATAGAGGAACGAACAGTGGACAAGATATTTGCCATTCGCTATCCGTTTGAGAGTATGGATGGAGTTATGAGGGCGGTTAAAGCGGTGGGGCCAAAGATTGTGGAGCAGACGTTCGACAATATGTGCTCAATGAAGCTTGCCGTGAGACTCTCCTTGGTAGATCAACTTATGGCACGACTCGAGAAAGTTGATGGTATATGTTTTGAAGATGAAGAAGTATAACTCCATATATATAAAAGGTGCGAGGGTGCATAATCTCAAGAATATTGAGATTGAAATCCCTCATAACCAACTCGTTGTAATTACCGGACTATCTGGTTCGGGTAAATCGACTCTCGCTTTCGACACGATTTTTGCCGAAGGCCAGCGTCGTTATGTGGAGAGCCTTTCGACCTACGCACGTCAATTCCTCGGTCGCATTGAGAAACCCGATGTAGATATAATTCGAGGCATCGCACCGGCCATTGCCATCGAACAGAAAGTCACATCGCGTAATCCTCGTTCTACGGTCGGCACATCTACTGAAATATACGACTATCTAAAGTTGCTTTATGGTAGAATAGGGCGAACATTCTCACCTATAAGCGGTAATGAAGTGGTGCGTTACCAATCGCAAGATGTTGTTGCTCAGCTTACTGCAGGCCATCTTGGTGAGTCGGCCATCATTGCTGCACCATTTGTTATTGGGCAAAATGAAACTATCATCGAGCGCCTTACGTTACTGATGCAAGAGGGTGTGCAACGCCTTATCTATCAGGGAGAATTGTGCTTCGCAGAAGAGTTTGTTGCGCAGGTAAGTGACACAACCAAACCGGAGGCTATAAGCGTTGTGGTAGATCGAGTGAGAGTGGCCGACGATGAAGATACGGTGGGCCGTATGGGAGACTCCGTTTCGAGAGCAATGGAACTTGGTGGAGGTATCTGTAGGATAGTAATCAATGGAGAAGTCACCGATTATAATTCACATTTCGAACTCGACGGACTCACTTTCGAGGAACCTACAGAACACCTCTTTTCGTTCAATAATCCCATCGGAGCGTGTCCCTCGTGCGAGGGCTACGGCAAGGTGGTCGGCATAGATGAGAATCTCGTAGTTCCAGATCGCAATAAGAGTATTTTTGACAACGCAATTGCTTGTTGGCGAGGAGCTTCGATGAGTTGGTGGCGTGATCAACTTGTTGAGAATGCCCATAAATTTGATTTTCCAATCCACACTCCGTATCACAAACTCACTCAGGCCCAAAGGCGACTTCTGTGGTCGGGAAATGCTTATTTCCACGGCCTCGATGAGTTCTTCAAATTCCTTGAGAAAGAGCGATATAAGATTCAATACCGGGTGATGCTGTCGCGCTTTACGGGCAAGACTCTCTGTCCCGAGTGTGAAGGTGCACGCTTGCGCAAGGAGGCTCTCTATGTAAGGGTGGGCGGTAAAACCATCGCTGAACTTGTGGCAATGCCGATAGGGGAGTTGATTGAGTTCTTTGACCAACTGCAGCTGACACAAAATGAGCGCGCAAAAGTGGAGAGAGTGCTCAAGGAAATTCGTACCCGACTGCAATATATTGCCGACGTGGGACTCAGCTACCTCACGCTCGATAGGTTGTCCTCCACATTGTCGGGCGGTGAGAGTCAGAGGGTTAGCTTGTCTACTTCGCTGGGTAGTAACTTGACGGGCTCGCTATATATACTCGACGAACCAAGTATTGGACTACATCCACGTGATACGAACCGTCTAATCTCCGTACTCCGTCAACTTCGCGACTTGGGCAATACGGTGATCGTTGTTGAGCACGAAGAGGAGGTAATTAGAGCGGCTGATTGCGTCGTAGATATAGGCCCGGAGGCAGGCGTGAATGGTGGGGAGGTGATGTTCAATGGCCCCATCGAAAAGCTAATAGATGCAGAAAAGAGTCTTACGGCCGACTATCTTACGGGCCGCAAGGCGATAGAGATGCCTCGCTCACGTCGCGGCTGGAGTAACTCAATTATAATAAGAGGTGCGAGGGAGAATAATCTCAAGGGAATAGATGTGCAGATTCCCCTCGGAGTGATGACCTGTATTACCGGTGTGAGTGGTAGCGGTAAGTCCTCTCTCATTGAGGGCATACTTTACCCCGCTCTCCGCCGCCACATCTACGAAACGGGCAATAAGCCGGGTGGTTACGAGCGACTCGAAGGCGATCTGGACCTCATACGCTCGGTGGAGATGGTAGACCAAAGTCCGATTGGCAAGTCGTTGCGTTCCAACCCCGTAACCTATACTAAGGCATACAATGAAATACGCCAACTGTTTGCATCACAGCCCTATGCGTTGCACAATGGCATAACTCAATCGCACTTCTCGTTCAATCGTCCTGGTGGTCGCTGTGAGGAGTGCCAGGGTGAGGGTGTAATCAGAGTGGAGATGCAATTTATGGCAGATGTGGAGCTCAAATGTGAGCACTGCGGAGGCAAACGTTTTGGTGAGGAGGTGCTCGAAGTTCGCTATCGGGGCAAGACTATATCCGACGTTTTGGAGATGAGCGTTGATGATGCGGTAGAGTTTTTTGGTGCCGAAAAAGAGGCAGTCAATAACCGTATTGTGGCGACACTCAAGACTTTGCAGAATGTTGGACTCGGATATATCAAGCTCGGCCAATCGACATCAACTCTCTCTGGTGGAGAGATTCAGCGAGTTAAACTCGCATCCTATTTGATGGGCGATGATACTACGGCTGGCACGATGTTTATCTTCGATGAGCCCACGACGGGTCTGCATTTCCACGATATAAATAAACTGCTTTCCGCTTTCGATGCGCTCTTAAGGAAGGGACACACAATAGTGATTATCGAACACAATCTCGACATCATCAAGTGCGCCGATTGGGTTGTAGACCTCGGCCCTGAAGCAGGCGATGGCGGTGGCAATCTGGTCTACGAGGGTACTCCGGATGGATTGCTGAAATGCAAAAACAGTTATACGGCCGACTATCTAAAAGCCAGAGTAAATAAGGATAAGTAGTTGTGAAAGAGGAGTTCTACATATATACGCTCCCTAATGGTATACGTTGTGTGCTTAAACAGGTGCGCAGCGCTGTGTGCTATTGCTCAATGACCATAGGGGCGGGCAGTCGTGACGAGGTCGCAGGCGAATATGGTATGGCCCACCTGCTCGAGCACACACTCTTCAAAGGGACCTCCAAACGAAAAGCATATCAAGTAAATTGTCGACTCGAAAACCTCGGAGGAGAAATCAACGCTTTTACGACCAAAGAAGAGACTGTTGTGCACGCAACTGTTATGCGTGGAGATTTTCGCAAAGCAGTGGAACTCATCGATGATATCATTTTTCACTCTACCTTTCCAGAGGCCGAGGTAGCCAAGGAAAAGGAGGTGATTTATGATGAAATCAATATGTATAAGGATTCGCCAGATGAACGTATATACGATGATTTTGAGGACCTTATATTTGCCGATTCGCAGCTTGGTCACAATATCCTCGGGCGCAAGCAAACCATATCTAAGCTCCATTCAGAGGACATCCGCTCATTTGTGAAGCGCAACTACACTACAGACCGTATGGTCTTTGCAGCGATAGGCAATATCTCTCCAAAGTCTTTCACAGCAGCAGTTGAGCGCTACTTCGGCACCGAAATAGCCTCTCGAAAAGCAGCCGATAGGGTAGCACCTGGTCCTGTGGCGGAGTTTTCAAAAGTGGTGTCACATCCCTCACATCATCAGGCACGTTGCCTACTTGGTAAGCGTGCTTATCCACTCGATGACAAACGCAGACTGGCGCTTATTCTGATGACCAACATACTCGGTGGCCCCTCGGCGGCATCGAGACTTAATGTCGCACTTCGAGAACGTAATGCGCTGACCTACTGTGTGGAGGCGCTCTACACTCCATTGAGTGATTGCGGAATGTTCACTATCTACTACTCTTGCGAAAAAGATAAACTCGAACAGTGTAGGGCCGTGATTAACAGCGAGATGGAACGAATAATGACCGAGCCGCTGACGGCCCGACAACTTTCTGTTGCAAAGAAGCAGTTTCTCGGCCAATTCACCATCTCGGCCGAAAACAACGAGGCTTATATGCTTGGAGTGGGCAAGAGTGTACTTGTCTACGGTACCGTAGATAGTCTCGATGAAATCTACCGCAAGGTGTCCGAAATTACGCCCGAAGATATTATGGAGGTGGCAAAAGATATTTTACCTTCGCTCTCAAGTCTAACATACAAATAACTCGCAAGTTATGCCAACCAATAACGCCGAACTCGAACGCTACATACGCAACCTTTCATCCGACGAAGATAGTCTGCTCGCCGAACTTGAGGCCGAAAGCAATATGAGAGTTGTGCAGCCGCAGATGGTGTCGGGGCACGTACAGGGCAAGTTCCTTGAGATGCTCACGCGGATGATTGCACCCCGTCGAGTGCTTGAGGTTGGTACCTTTACGGGGTACGCAACTCTCTGTTTTGCAGCAGGTATGCCGGACGATGGCATCATTGATACAATTGAAATAGAAGATGAGTTGGAGGGAATACAGACTGAGTTTTTCTCGCGCTCACCTTACGGCCACAAGATTCGTCGACACACCGGCTCGGCACTCGACATCGTACCTAATTTGGGAGAGATCTACGACTTGGTATTTCTCGATGGTGACAAACGAGAGTATCCTGCCTATTGGAATATGTTGATGGATAATGGTTTGGTGCACTCGGGAAGCTATATTTTGGCCGACAATATTCTTTGGTATGGCAAGGTTACAGCCGAGAGCGTGAAACCCTCCGACCTGCAAACTCGCGGAATTTTGGAATTCAACCGCTTGGTCCACGAGGATCCGAGGGTGGAGAATGTTATCATCCCTCTGCGAGATGGTATAAACCTCATTAGGGTATTATGATATATATAGGTAACAAGAGAGCCCGACGCAACGCATCGGGCTCTCTTATCTAAGTGCAAACTCTCGTTAAATCAGGTTCAACTCTTTTTTCATCTGCTCAATCTTCTGGTCGAGTTTCTCGGAAACCTTGTCGTAGTCGGCAAGCGATGCAAGTGGCTCTTTTACACCGAAGTAGAACTTAATTTTGGGCTCGGTGCCGCTGGGACGAATCGAGAGGATTGTGCCGTCTGCGGTGAGATACTGAAGCACATTGCTCTTGTCAATGTCGATGGGGCAAGTTGCACCGGTACGAGGATCAAGGGCTACCGAGGATTGATAGTCTTTGATAGTCACAATGTCGGAGCCGCAAATCTGCTTTGGAGGATTGGCCCTGAAGTCAACCATCATCTGCTTAATCTCGGCTGCGCCCTCCTGACCTTTACGAACTACAGATACGAGTCCCTCTTTGTAGAAACCATACTCAATGTAGAGCTCTTTGATGAGGTCATAGAGGGTTGTGCCGATGCTTTTTGCCCAAGCCGCAGCCTCTGCAGCGAGCGAACAAGCCGAAACACCATCTTTATCCCTCAAGAACGAGCCTGCCAAGAAGCCGAAGCTCTCTTCGCCACCACCAATGTAAACATTGCCTTTGGCCTCCTCCTGACGGATGACCTTTGCAATATTCTTGAAACCAGTAAGGCAGTCGAAGTACTCAACGCCAAAACTCTTGGCCACCTCGGCCATCATCTCGGATGTTACGATGGTCTTCACGATATACTGCTTGCCATCGAGCATTCCGTTCTCTTTCCAGCGGCGGCACATATAGTAGGTGAGCAGTACGCAGGTCTGGTTGCCATTGAGCAGCACGAAGTTGCCATCATTGTCGGGAACTGCTATGCCGATGCGGTCGCTATCGGGGTCGGTTGCCATAACAATCTCGGCACCCTCGCGCTGGCCTTGTTCAATGGCCATACGCATTGTGGTCCTCTCCTCGGGATTGGGCGACTCAACGGTGGGGAAGTTGCCGTCGATGACCATCTGCTCGGCTACGGTTGAGATGTTGGTAAAGCCGTAGCGACGAAGCGATGCGGGCACAAGTTTGTGGCCACAACCGTGGATGGGGGTGTAGACAATCTTCATATCGTGATATTTAGCCACTGCCTCGGGCGAGAGCGAAAGGCCTTTGACACGCTCGAGATAGATGTTGTCGAACTCCTCACCAATAATCTCGATGTTTTCCTTATTGAGACCGCTAATAATCTGATCTACAGAGGTAATTTTGTTTACTTCCTCGATAATGTTTTTGTCGTGGGGCGCAATAACCTGAGAGCCATCCTCCCAATATGCCTTGTAGCCATTGTACTCGCGGGGGTTGTGCGAGGCAGTCACCATCACACCACTCTTGCAGCCGAGCTCACGAATGGCAAAGCTCAACTCAGGGGTGGGGCGGAGCGACTCAAAAAGGTAAACCTTGAAGCCATTGGAGGCAAAGATGTCGGCAGTGCGCTCGGCAAACTCACGACTAAAGTTACGGCAGTCGTGGCTAACAGCAACTTTAATCTCCTCACCCTCAAAACATTTCTTCAGATAGTTGGCCAAACCCTGTGTTGCCATACCTACTGTATATACGTTCATTCGGTTGGTGCCAACGCCAAGGATGCCCCTTAAGCCGCCGGTGCCGAACTCCAGATCCTGATAGAAACTTTCGGAGAGTTCTTTGGGGTCATTATCCATCAGGTATCTTACCTGCTCCTTGGTTTTTTCGTCGTAGTTTCCGTCGAGCCATTTCTGCGCTCTGTCGAGAATGTACTGTTCCATAGTTAGTTTTGTTCGTTATAAGTTATGTTTATAGTATTCTTTCGATTCTATCTAAAAATAATATATAGCAAAGATACGATTTTTTCGTCAATTCTCAATATCAGCGGATTAAAAAGCGGCGAAAAAGTGCAGTAAAATTTTCTATAATAATTAAAACTAATTTTGCAATAGTAAAAACATATTTTTTTAACAATTTTATTCACAATTTTGTGGTCGGAAACAAACAATCATTACCCAAGTCTATAAATGATAGCAAGCACGACGACATATAGCGATGCGTGGCAGAACTGCTTGGCCCAAATCAAGGAGCAAACTACTGAAGAGGAGTTTGTTAAATGGTTTGAGCCGATAGTCCCTCTGGACTACGACGGCAAGACTTTGCGCCTGAGATTGCCCAGCGAGGACTTCGTTTTCCACATCGAGCGCAACTATATACCCTCGTTGCGACCTATTATCTATCGCTTCTTTGGCTCCAATACAAGCCTTCGCTACTCGGTACCCACCTATGAACAGAGTCCCGTGGAGCAGCAGAAGGCCGCACAAGCCGCCACCGAGCAGATGGGTAAGGTTGTTGCAATGGGTGATACCACAAAGATAAAAAATCCTTTTATAATTCCCGGTATCAAAAAGCTCGAAATCCCTTCGCAGCTCAACCCCAACTACACTTTCGATACCTTTGTGGAGGGCGAGTGTAATCGATTGGTGCGTAGCGTAGGTTTGGCCGTATCTATTGAGCCCGGCAAAACTGCCTATAATCCGCTCTACATTTTTGGCGATTCAGGCCTCGGCAAGACCCATCTTGCACAAGCTATTGGTATGGAAATCAAGCAGCGTCATCCCGACCTGCAGGTGCTCTATGTGTCGATGAATAAATTTCAGGCACAATACACCACCGCCATACTCAACAAAGAACCCAATGATTTTATCAACTTCTATCAGATGGTGGATGTGTTGATCATTGATGATATTCAGGAGCTTTCGGGCAACAAAAATAGTACCCAGAATGCTTTCTTCAATATCTTCAATCACCTCCATCTGACTGGTAAGCAGCTGATTCTTACCTCGGATAAGCGTCCCTCGGAGTTGAGCGATATTAATGATCGACTTCTTACCCGATTCAAATGGGGACTTGCGGCCGAACTGACACAGCCCGACTATGAAACAAAGGTAAAGATCATCCGCAATAAGGCAGCCAACCTGCACGCCGAACTCCCCGATGAGGTTGTTCACTACTTTGCCGAGAATATCAATGCCAACATCCGCGAGATAGAGGGTGCATTGTCGGCTTTGGTGGCCAATTCGGCATTCCTTAATAGGAAGATTACCATTACGCTTGCCAAGGAGGTGCTGAAAATGTATGTAAAAATCAGCCCCAAGGAGATTTCGATAGAGCATATCCGTAAAGTTGTCTGCGAATATCTCAATATTGAGGAGAGCGCATTTGATTCACCCAAACGCACGCGCGACATCGCACAAGCACGACAAATTGCAATGTACCTCTGCAAGCAGCACACCAAGTCGCCACTTTCGGCTATCGGAGCTGCCATCGGCGGTAAGAATCACGCCACGGTTCTCCACGCCTGCAAAGCAGTGACCAACCTCATCGAAACCGACAAGTCGTTTATGCAGATGATAGAGGAGATTAACCGCTTGGTGCTGGCAAAATAATATCCTAAACGTCTGGTAAAAAAACGCAATTACCCTTTGGTGATTGCGTTTTTTTTTCTAATTTTACAATAAATTATCCGTAAAATCGTTTGCACAAATTCGCTATGTTGAAAGTTGGTAACAAAGCCCCCGAGTGGGAGGGCATTACGCAGGGCGGCAAGACTATAAAACTCTCTGACTATCAAGGCAAGAAAGTTATCCTATATTTCTACCCCAAGGACAATACGTCGGGATGCACCCTTGAGGCTAAAAGTCTGATGGAAGGCAAGATGCACCTCAAGGAGTTGGGGTTCGAGATAGTGGGTGTGAGCCCCGATAGTGTGAAGTCGCACGAGAACTTCTGCGATAAACACGGTCTTGAATTTCCACTTGTGGCCGACACCGACAAGGTGATTGCCGAGGCATACGGCGTGTGGAGGGAGAAGAGTATGTATGGCCGCAAATATATGGGCATCGTGCGCACAACGTTTATCATTGACGAGAGGGGGCACATCCTCCACATCTTCGACAAGGTAAAGACCTCGACCCATTGGCAGCAGATTGCCGAGTGGTGGGAAAAAGCTCCAACCAAAGATGAGCTATTGCGACTTTACGACATCAAGTAGCAGAAATAATTAGAACAATATAAAAGATAAACAACAATGGCAGAAAAAGTTTCACTCGATCCCGAAAAACAGAAAGTCTTGAGCGCTGTGTTGGATAAGATCGAGAAAGATTTTGGCAAAGGCTCAATTATGAAGATGAATCTCGAGAGCATCGAGCCCGTGGCAGTCATTCCCACAGGTTCCATCACTCTTGATAATGCTCTCGGAGTAGGTGGCTATCCCAAAGGTCGCATCGTGGAGATTTATGGCCCCGAGTCCTCCGGTAAAACCACCTTGGCTATTCACGCCATCGCTGAGGCGCAGAAAGCAGGCGGCGTTGCGGCTTTCATTGATGCGGAACACGCTTTCGATAGTTTTTATGCCACTAAACTTGGAGTTAATATAGATAGCCTGCTCGTATCACAGCCTGATAGCGGAGAGCAGGCGCTCGAAATTGCCGAGACACTGATTCGCTCGGGTATTATTGACATCGTAGTGATTGACTCGGTGGCAGCTCTGACTCCCAAAGCAGAAATCGAAGGCGATATGGGCGATTCCAAAATGGGTCTTCAGGCAAGACTTATGTCGCAGGCTTTGAGAAAGTTGACCGCAGCTATCAGCAAAACTAAAACAGTCTGCATCTTCATCAACCAGTTGCGCGATAAAATCGGTATCGTATATGGCAATCCCGAGACCACTACGGGTGGTAATGCACTGAAGTTCTACGCCAGCGTGCGTATCGACATCCGCAAAACCTCCGTTATCAAAGATGGCGATGAGCAACTCGGCACTCGCACCAAAGTGAAAGTCGTGAAGAACAAAGTGGCACCTCCTTTCCGTAGGGCAGAGTTTGATATTATGTACGGTGAGGGCATCTCCAAGATTGGCGAGATTCTCGACCTTGGTGTTGACTTTGGTGTTATCAAGAAGAGTGGCTCCTGGTACTCCTATAACGACGGCAAACTTGCGCAGGGTAGGGATTCGACCAAACTTCTTCTCCAGCAGAATGCAGAACTTTGTGCCGAGATAGAAGCCAAAGTTCGAGAAGCGCTTAAGCAAGCAAAGGATAACTAATTGCTAAACAATAGTTTTGCCCGGAATACAACCGCTATACCGGGCAAAACTTTCACCTTACTAAACAACTTCCGGATATGGCCGCCTACACAACTGACGACGAACAGATTATTGGCAAACAGTTCAGCGAACTACTCGCATCGTGCAATAAAATCTGTAAAAACGAGAGTGATTGGGAAATGATAAATAAGGCTTTCTTCCTCGCGAAGGAGGCCCACAAAGGTGTGCGTCGCCGTTCGGGCGAGCCCTACATTCTGCACCCCATTGCCGTGGCCAAAATTGTTGTCAGCGAGGAGGGCCTTGGGGTGAAGTCCACTTGTGCAGCACTTCTGCACGATGTGGTAGAGGACACGAGCTACACAGTAGAGGATATCGAGAACCTCTTCGGCCCGCAGGTCGCGTCTATGGTCGACGGACTGACCAAGGTTGCTGCTGCGCTTAACGAAGATGTGTCGGCGCAAGCGGAGACTTTCCGCAAGATCCTGCTCACTCTTTCCGATGACATCAGGGTGATTATCATCAAGATAGCCGATAGATTGCATAATATGCGCACCCTCGGCTCGATGCCGCGACATAAGCAAATCAAAATTACGAGCGAGACGATGTACCTCTTCGCGCCGCTTGCATATAGGCTCGGCCTCTACGCCATCAAAACAGAGCTTGAGGATTTGTCGCTCAAGTATATGTATCCCGAAGAGTATGCGGCTATTGAGGCTAAGATGGCGGCTACCGCTGCGGAACGTAACGAGTTCATCAACAGGTTTATAAGTCCCATACGTGAAAAGCTTTCTCAAGCCGGCATTGACTTCACTATCTCGGGAAGGGTTAAGACCGTATATTCGATATGGTCGAAGATGCAGCGCAAAAAGATTCCTTTTGAGGAAATTTATGATCTCTTCGCCATTCGCATTATCTTCAAGCCCAACAATTATGCCCCGGAAAAGGCGCAGTGTTGGCACATATATTCACTGCTGACCGATATCTACACTCCCAAGCCCGACCGTATCCGAGACTGGGTAAGTTTCCCCAAAGCAAATGGTTATGAGGCGCTCCACGCAACCTTTATGCGTCCCGATGGCATTTGGGCCGAGGTGCAGATTAGGTCCGAAAGAATGGACGAAATTGCCGAGCGAGGCTTCGCTGCGCATTGGAAATATAAGCAAAACCACGATGACGAAGACGAATTCGATAAGTGGCTCAAAGATGTACGCAATGCCCTGAATCACCCAACAGGCAATGCTGCCGATTTCCTCGAGAATGTAAAGATGACCCTCTATATGACTGAGATGGTGATATTTACACCCCGAGGCGAGGCTCGCAAATTTCCGGTAGGTGCAACCGCTCTCGACTTTGCCTACGACATCCACACAAATGTGGGCAACACGGCTATCGGTGCAAAAATCAACCACAAGATCGAGTCTATTTACACCAAGCTCAATAGCGGCGATCAAGTGCAGATTCTTACGGCCGAAACCGCTCATCCCAATATCGAGTGGCTCGACCACGTGGCTACAATGAAGGCAAAGCAGGCTATCATTACTTACCTTAAACGTGTAAGGCAGAACAATATAGAGCGAGGTATCTCGATATTTGAAAATCGAATGAGGGAGTTTGGAATTACTCCGAGCGCACGACTCTTCCGCAAATTGCTTCCAGCATACGACTGCAAGAATAAGGATGAGTTTTATAGCAAACTCGGCTCCGAAATTATCAACCTCAATGACATCGACACAATTTTGCGCCAAAATTCCAAGAACAAGATTCTGAAGTTCTGGACATTTGAGTTCGCTGGCAATAAACCGAAAGATGTCGTTGTGCGCCACTCTCACGATGTGGATAACCTTGGAGGCCCCAAGTTCGTAGCTGCCGAGTGCTGCAACCCAATTCCTGGCGACAATATTACCGGCTATAGAGACCCTCGCTCTGGTGATATCATCGTCCACAAGACAGATTGCCAGGAACTGATTACGCTCGCAGCGCAGAAAGGGGAGAATCTCGTGGGCAATATTAAGTGGTCGACATATAAAGCCGAATCATATCTCTCCGAGATTAAAATTCGAGGCATCGACCGAATCGGCATCCTGCAAGATCTCGCACAGGTGATTACCGTGGAGCTTGATATTAATATTCGTGAGTTGCACATTCAGAGTCACGATGGTATCTTCGAGGGTAAGATCAGTCTCTATGTTCCCGACACAGAGAGTTTGTACTCACTCATCTCTCGAGTTAATACTATTAAAGGAATAGATAAGGTAGAACGTGTTTAATATTTTATACTGAATAATATGGCATCTATTTTTAGTCGTATCGTAAAAGGTGAAATCCCGAGCTACAAGGTGGCAGAGGATGAAAACTATTATGCATTTCTTGATATCAACCCCCTTGTCGAGGGGCATACGCTCGTAATACCCAAGAGGGAAGAGGACTACATATTCGACCTTAGTGACGAAGAACTTTCCGGAATGGTGGTTTTCGCAAAGAGAATTGCCGAGAAACAGAAAGCTGCTTTCGGATGCAAAAAGGTTGCGATGGTAGTTCTTGGACTCGAGGTTCCTCACGCACATATTCACCTTATTCCTATGAATAGCGAAGGGGATGTAGACTTCCGCAAGGAGAAACTTTCGTTTACCTCAGAAGAATTTGTAGCAATTGCTGAAAAAATACAATAGAGTAGGGGAGGTGCTCCCACAAATGTAAATGCCTTGCGATTTTTTTCGCAAGGCATTTACATTTTAGCATCACATCACAAGTAAAAATACAAATTCAAAAATTCATCAAATGAAATGTTTGTACCTATTAATCAGCACATTGCAACACTTAATACAAACCTTTGCTTTAGCCTAAAATACCCGTAAGTCGCCGATGCTACTATGTAGCCACGTTAAAACATCATAACTGACGGCTAACTACTTAAATACCTGCATATTAACTGCGTTAGTCTAAACCGATAATTAATATAAATACCTTGGGCGCTTGACGGGTGATTGACTCAATATTCTGACCTGCTAAATATATGTTAAAAACGCATAAATAGTTGGATTGCACAATTTTTTATATATTTGTAAATCGAAATAAATCATTTACAAATATGAAGAGCAGAATTGAATACATAATCAAACAAGAGGGACTCTCGAATCAAAGATTTGCCGGTATATTGGGAGTTAGCCCTGGCTCTATTGCCCATATCTTATCTGGTAGGAATAATCCAAGCATCGATATGGTTGCGAGACTCGCATCGAGATTCCCTGCCTACAACCTTAGGTGGCTAATCCTGGGCGAAGAACCTATTTTGCGCACTTTACCCCATTTGCAAGATCCTGAACACAATTCAGTCGCCTCTACGTTCGATGAAGCTGCTACAACATCTGACAAGCAGGCAACTGATGATGACGAGTTGGAACTCTTGCCTCAAATCCATACGAAACTATCCGGCCCCTATGCTGTAAAGATGCCAAATGATTACCCTGTTGAGTCTCAGCGAGAGCAATGTAGCATTAATCCTCAGGATCGCTTAATTATCTGTTACCCAGACAAAACCTTCGACGAATATTCCCGCCGATAGATCATATGTTAGAGACGGCTACGGCACCCGCTACTTTCCCCTCAAGGAATAATTGAATAAACTTAAGCTTTGCATAATATATATATTTTGTATCTTTGCATTAACAAAGTATAACAATATACATTTAATATTTTATGCTCGCTCAAGAGATGCCCCAATGGAAAGCCGAAGAACAAAGAATTCAAGCCATAATGGCACAAATGTAATCCGCCGGTATCGCGCTTTCTCTTTGTAAATTTCTAGTCGGACCTGCGCTAATTGGCGGCTGTACTGCCATTACCGCAAGTTCCTTTGGCACCGCAAGTCCTGCAGGACTTCCAATGATAGGTGCAGGTGCAGCAATGTTGTTAACTTCGGGAAAATAGCTATATTTGCAGTATGAAACCTTTACGTTATCTTCATTTGTTTGGCAATGTTTTTCTAGACTTGAAAATATTGCGTATTCTGATTTATGTGACGCTATTCATTGGAATCGTCTTCTCCGTGCTGATATTTAGCATCTTATTATGAAAATCGACCTTGTATTGACAGAGGGAAGGTGGTGTTATGGCGGGTTATAGCCTCTCCATAGACCGCTCATACTCCTAGGAGCAAGTAATAAGCACGTGTTGTAACTGCAAATCATTCGAACTATTGAGCTCATCGATGGGCGCATATTAATACATTTGTAAAATATAACCATTCGATATACAGATGTAAAGACAAGTGATAAGACTATTTTCTTTTCCATTGTGGCTCAATGCTTTGATGAGCATTACAAATGTAAATGCAGACTTTGATTATAATTACAGAAATAGTTGTAAATTTGCATATAAACTAATAAGGGAATGAAGAGAATAATACTAAAAATACTGGTTGTCGTTATGGTATTTTGCACCTACGGCTGCGTGGGAGATGGCAATAGAATATCCAGCAATGAAATCGTTGTGACCATACCGCCTTTGCAAGGCCTTGTGAAAGAGATTGTTGGAGGTGATTGCAACGTATCTATCTTGCTCCCAGAGGGCTCATCGCCAGAGACCTATTCACCTACCCCCTCTCAAATTGCAAAACTTGAGGACTCCCCTATCATATTTGCCGTTGGGACTATGGAATTTGAGCAAAGAATTATTGACAGATTGGGTAAGGGTGCTGATTATAAGGTTATTGACCTTAGCAGTGGTGTACGGTTTATTGAGGGGAACTGCGGCCATACCCATAATTCGGAACATCTCACCAACGTTTGTGAGCATAATAGCGACCACCACGCTCACCACCATCACATAGATCCGCACATTTGGATGTCGTTCGCAAATGTAGAGTTGATTATTAACAATATAACAAATGCACTAACCAGCAGATTCCCAGATAATTCCGATGAATATGCACATAGGGCCGATTCGCTTATTAACAAAGTAAGGACTGTCGAGAGTGGGTTCAAAAATAAGTTATCACAAGCTCCTGATGCATTCTTGATCTACCATCCTGCTTTGGGCTATCTTGCCAATGACTATGGTCTCGAACAGATTTCGCTCGAAAACGAAGGCAAAAGCCCTACTGCAGGAACACTTGCCGAGATTGTGGAGCAAGTTAAAACTCACAATATCAAAGTGCTTCTTTATCAACAAGAATACCCTCTTGATGTAGTTAAACCGATAGCTGACATACTTGGCGTTAATTTAGTTAAAATCAATCCACTAAACACAAATATCATATCCGAATTAGAGAGAGTTGTCAACATAATTTTACAGGATGGAGATGGAGAGTAAACGCATAATAAACATCAAAGGCCTCAGCGTAGAATACGATCGTACAACGGCCTTGAAAGATGTCAACATCGAGTTCTTCAGTGACGATTTTGTCGGTATTATCGGTCCCAATGGTGGTGGCAAAAGTTCTTTAGTAAAAAGTATCCTCGGGTTAATTCCTTACACGGGTACCATAGAGTTTGAGGGTGGCCTACAAAGCAACCATCAGATTGGCTATATGCCACAGGTCAATCCGTTTGACAAGAGTTTCCCTATATCGGTGAGAGAATTGGTCCTAAGTGGACTGCAGGGACAGCGAGGTTTTGGGCGCTACACTAAATCGGATAACGTCAAAGCAGAAGAGATACTGAAGCAACTCGGCATAGAACAGTTGAAAGACAGGCAGATAGGCGAGTTGTCGGGTGGTGAGTTGCAGCGAGCTCTTCTTGGCCGAGCGATCATCTCCGAACCCAAGCTGCTCATACTTGATGAGCCTGCAAACTTCGTAGATAATGAGTTTGAGAATGAACTATATCATCTACTCGCCAAGTTAAACGAAAGAATGGCCGTGATTATCATTTCTCACGACGTTGGCACGATAACTACATTTGTAAAGAATGTTGTATGTGTCAATCGCACTGTTCATCGCCACACGACCGCAGAGCTTACACCTGAACTGCTGGAGAATTACCACTGCCCCATACAGGTAGTAAGTCACGGAGTTGTGCCTCATACCGTTCTTGCACATCACGACAATTGTTGTCATCGCGAGCATCAGGATTAGACAAATGTAAAGTGGAGATACCCTTACGGATATCTCCACTCATTTTATCTCTGGAGGGGTACGTCACCTACCCCACTCTCGATTCTTACTCAAATTTGCAGATTTCGCTCAATTTGCCCCAGAGTTCCTCGGTGCGCTCAACGAGCTGTGCGCGGATGTAGGCATAGTGTTTGCGTACAAGCGAAGGGTTGTGTTTCTCTGCGGGATTGTTAACCAGCTCCATCAGGTTGTTGCGCATATCGACAGCACCCTGCATAATGGCGATAATCTCGCTGTGTTTGTCAGCGTGGAAGCCGAGCGAAAGGTAGCAATCGTAAACAACCTCATTTACAGTGTAATCAATCTCTTTTTTGATGTCTCTTAAACTTGCCATAATAGATTATGATTTGGTTTGTGAATGTTCTATGATTAAGCAAAGGTAGCAATAATTTCTAAAATGTGTACACCTCAGTGCGAAATATATCATCCCCTGCCCTACTTTTTGTTCTTTCGACCGTAATCATTGACCATTTTGATGACGAAGATAACCGTACTCATCGTAGCTGTAAGGCCATTGGCAATTGCCAGCGGAAGGTTGTCCGTAAGGAGTCCCTGCACGAAAAAACAGGACGCACCGAGTGCCATCAACACAAAAGACCCCAACGCAATATCGTCGGTTTTGCGAGTTCTAATCGTCTGCAAAGTTTGAGGCACGTAGCCCAGAACCATCAATATGGCGGCACAATAGCCGATAATAGAAGCGATTTCCATAAGCCCACTTAATTTGAGTGAAAGATACGAAATTTTCATTATATTTGTATGAAAAGAAGTCTCAATAAAAGTATTATTATTTATGACAGAAAACAAATTTATGCGTATGGCCATTGAGCTTTCCAAAGAGAGCGTTGAGCGTGGTGGCGGCCCGTTTGGTGCAGTCATCGTGCGCGACGGTGAGGTTATAGCCACCGGCTCAAATAGCGTGACCATACTTAATGACCCTACAGCACACGCCGAGGTTAGCGCTATTCGCGCTGCTTGTCAGGCAGTTGGAGGGTTTAATCTCAAGGGTTGCGAGATATACTCTTCCTGCGAACCTTGCCCTATGTGTTTGAGTGCGATTTATTGGGCCGGCCTTGACCGCATCTACTATGCCAACAACCGCGGTGATGCAGCAAAAATAGGTTTCGATGATGATTTCATCTACAATCAGATTCCACTCTCCCCGAGTGAGCGCACCATCCCCTCTCTGCCACTAATGAGAGCAGAAGGACTTGAGGCCTTCCGACTCTGGGAACAAAAAGAGGATAAGATAGAGTATTAACACAAGAGGTTGCCCGAAAAGGCAACCTCTTCTCGTATCGTCATCATACTGCCACTCTCTCCGGCAACAACAAAAGGCGAGTCCCGTTTAGGACTCGCCTTTCTATTTGCGGAGCTAACCTGCTCGTCAAAAGAGACTATTAGCTGCCGAAGTTGTCATACATAATGTTTTCGGGAGGAACGCCCAAGTTGTCGAGCATATTCACAACAGCCGAAATCATCATAGGAGGACCGCACAAGTAGTACTCGATATCCTCGGGAGCGGGATGATCCTTGAGGTAGTTGTTGTAGATAACATTGTGGATGAAACCAATATAATTGGGATCCCAGTTGTCATCGGGCCTTGGATCGCTCAAGCCGATAGCGAACTTGAAGTTGGGGAAATCTTTAGCGAACTCCTCGAACTGCTCCTGATAGAAGATCTCCTGCTTCGAGCGTGCACCATACCAGAACGAAATGGGCAGATCACTCTTGACGGTCTTGAAGAGGTGGAAGATATGCGAACGCATAGGAGCCATACCTGCACCACCACCGATAAACATCTTTTCGTTGGGGGTATCCTTGATGAAGAACTCACCGTAAGGACCGGAGATGGTTACCTTATCGCCGGGTTTGCGCGAGAAAATGTAGGCCGAGCAAATACCGGTAGGTACGTTCATAAAGCCACCTGTAGCCCTGTCAAAGGGAGGAGTCGCAATACGTACGTTGAGCATAATGATGTCATCCTCTGCGGGCTGGTTGGCCATCGAGTATGCGCGGAATGTAGGCTCGGGGTTCTTGGCCACGATATCCCACATCTTGAACTTGGTCCAATCGGCGTGGAATTTGGGATCGATATCCATATCGGAGAACTTGATCTCGTCGTACTGAGGAACATCAATCTGGATGTAACCACCACTCTTGAATTTGAGGCGCTCGCCCTCGGGCAGCTTAACCACAAACTCTTTCATAAAGGTCGACACGCTGCGGCACGAAACCACCTCGCACTCCATCTTCTTCACACCCAGCACACTCTCGGGGATACGGATGTCGAGATCGCCTTTGACTTTCACCTGGCAACCGAGCCTCCAGTGCTCTTTCTGCTGTTTGCGAGTAAAGAAACCGACCTCGGTGGGTAAAATCTCGCCACCGCCGTCCATAACCTGAACTTTACACATACCGCAGCTGCCCTGTCCACCACAAGCAGAGGGAAGGAAAATCTTCTCCTGTGCAAGAGTCGTGAGCAGAGAGTTGCCACTTGCAACCTTGAGGCTCTTCTGACCCTCATTGATATTAATCGTAACCTCACCGGAGCTGGTTAGCTTTGCCTTTGCCACAAGCAGCAGAGCCACAAGCAGGAGCAGCGATACGAGGAAGACTACGACTGCAACAATTAAAATAGTTGTATTCATTTCTCTTCTAATTTGCTAATTAATATTACATCTGGAAGCCCGAGAAGATCATAAACGCCATACCCAGCAGACCGGTGATGATGAAGGCCAGACCGGGACCGCGAAGACCTTTAGGAACATTGGAATAGCTCAAACGCTCACGGATGGCGGCCATCACGAGGATTGCAATCCACCAACCGAAACCAGAACCAAAGCCAAATACTGCAGCCTCACCTACGCTCTCGAAGGCACGCTGCTGCATAAACAGAGCACCACCCATAATAGCACAGTTTACTGCAATCAGAGGGAGGAAAATACCCAACGAGTTGTAGAGTGAGGGGGAAAATTTCTCCACAATCATCTCGAGAATCTGCACAAATGCTGCAATCACAGCAATAAAGAGAATAAAGCTCAAGAAGCTCAAGTCGACACTTGCCAATTCGGGCGAAATCCACGAGAGGGCACCGGCTTTGAGCAGATAGTTCTCGAGCAGGTAGTTCAGGGGCACAGTGATAAGCATCACGAAAGTAACTGCCAAACCCAAACCATTTGCAGTCTTCACGCTCTTCGACACGGCAATGTAGGAACACATACCGAAGAAGAACGAGAATACCATATTGTCAATAAAGACAGACTGAATAAATAGTTTCAAAAGTTCCATATACTACGCCCTCCTATTATTTTTCCTGTAAATCTTTGTTAGCATTGCGATGTACCCAGATGATGATACCCACAATAATAAGTGCCGAAGGCGGGAAGAGCATCAGACCATTGTTTACATAGCCGGCCTCGTAGAAGCACTCGGGGATAATCTGATATCCGAAGAGTGTGCCGCTACCAAGCAACTCCCTGAAGAAGGCAATGATAACGAGAACGCCACCATAGCCTATACCGTTACCGATACCATCGAGCAACGAAGGCAGGGGTTTATTGGAGAGGGCAAAAGCCTCTACACGACCCATAATAATACAGTTGGTAATGATAAGACCCACATATACAGAGAGTTGTTTGCTCACGTCATATACATAAGCCTTGAGGATGTCGTTCACGATGGTCACCAAAGCAGCGATAACCACAAGCTGAACGATGATACGGATACGCTCGGGAATACCATTTCGCAGAAGCGAAAGTACGAGGTTCGAGAATGCGCACACTGCCATTACGGAGAGACCCATAACAAGAGCGGGCTTCAACTGGGTGGTAACTGCGAGTGCGGAGCAGATACCCAGAATCTGAACCAGAACGGGGTTGTTTTTTGCCAACGGATTAGTCAGCGATTGAAAAGTTTTGTTTTTCATTTTCCTACTCTGCATTTTCAGTTAATACTACTTCCTCTTTGGCTGCCTTTACAGACTTGATGTAGTTATCGTAGCAGCCGAGGCAGTCGATAATCATATTCTGAAGGCCCTCGGAGGTTTTGGTACCGCCGGTAACGGCATCAACGGAGTGAGCTGCGCCCTGTGCGCCACCCTTAACCACGTAGATACCAACAAACTGATCACCCTCATAGATGGTCTGACCGGGGAACTGTGCCTGATATTTGGGGGTAGCAATCTCCGCACCAAGGCCGGGGGTCTCACCAGCGTGGTCGAAAACAACACCTTTAATAGTATTAAGGTCGTTCTCGAGTGCGATGTAGCCCCAGATGTCATCCCAAAGACCTTTGCCGGTCACGGGGAATACGAGAGCACCGGTGTTCTTATCCTCAAATACGGGATACTCACCGGCTGCATAGCTTGCAGGCAAGTCGAAGAGCATATCGAGAGGAGTGTTGGTAGTCTCAATTTTTACGCCCTCATTATTAACAACATAAGCCTCAATATTGGCATCATAGGAACCCTTCTCCAGGCCGAGCGAAGCTACGATAGCGTTCTTCTTCTCATCCAAGATGTTGGCGTTCTGTTTCTCTTTGAGCGAGAGCGAGGTGAAAGCCAGCATTACGGCCACGATGACAACCATTACTGTCGAGTAGAATACGATGTAGGCGTTGCTATTTTTGCCGCCTAAGAATTGTTTTTTGCTCATAATTCTATCCTCCCTCTAATTAAGCTTTTACAACTTTCTTTGCTCTGCGGTTGCGGCGCTTGATATTTGCCTGAACTACGTAGTAGTCAACAACAGGAGCCAAAGCATTCATAAAGATGATTGCGAGCATCATACCCTCGGGGTAGCCGGTGTTGAACACGCGAACGAGGATAGCCAAAGCACCAATCATAAAGCCTACGATGTACTTACCGCAGTTGGTCTGTGCCGAGGTAACGGGATCGGTTGCCATAAAGACCGCACCGAAAGCGAAACCACCGAGAAGCAGGTGCTGCCAAGCGGGAAGACTCATATAGAGCTCAGTAGCAGTCTGGGGCTCTGCGGGTGCGAGCAGATTGAATACGCCACCCATAAAGAGGCCACCAACGAATACGCTAACCATAGTCCTCCAGCTTGCGGTGCCGGTTGCAAGCAACACGATGGCACCCAGCAAGATGCACAGTGTAGAAGTCTCACCTACCGAGCCGGGGATAGTGCCGATGAAGGCATCAAGCATCGATACATTGGTAGTACCAACGTTAGCCAACTCACCGAGGGGAGTTGCACCGGTGCGAGCGTCGCTGAACCATACGGCCTCACCCGAGATGCTCGAGGTATAGGAGAAGAAGATAAACAGACGAGCAATCAGTGCGGGGTTGAAGATATTCATACCTGTACCGCCGAAAATTTCCTTACCGATGATTACTGCGAATGCAGTAGCAAGTGCTGTCATCCACAGAGGAGTGCCGATAGGAATGATAAGGGGAATCAGAATACCCGATACAAAGAAGCCCTCATTGACCTCCTCTTTGCGAATCTGAGCAAAAGCACACTCAATCGAAAGACCAACTACGTAGGTCACAAGAATCGAGGGAAGCATCTGCCAGAAACCATACCAGAAGTTCTGCCAAATGTTGAAGTCGGCGCCATCAATCCTCTGATAACCAATATTCCACATACCGAAAAGAATGGTGGGAATCAGAGCGATGATAACCATAAACATAGTTCGCTTCATATCGTTGCAGTCACGCACGTGCGAACCTTTTTTGGTTACGTCAGTAGGCACATAGAAGAAAGTCTCCATTGCCTCATAGAACGAGTGGAGCCACGAAAGTTTACCGCCCTCCGAGAAAGTGGGAGCAAACTTGTCGAGCAATCGTTTTGGGAGTGGTTTATTGTAGTTCTGTTTCATACTCTTACATCTCCTTAATCATAAGGTTAATACCATCTCTTACAAGAGCCTGAAGATCCTGTTTCGAGGGATCAACAAACTCACACAGAGCCACATCCTCCTCTACGATTTCATAGATGCCGAGATTCTCCATCTTCTCGATGTCACCGGCCAAAATCGCTTTGAAGAGGTACATAGGATAGATATCCATAGGAAGATATTTCTCATAGAGACCTGTTACCACGAAAGGACGTACGCCACCATTCAGACCGGTAGAAAGGTCATATTTCTTCTTGGGCATCAGCCACGAGAAGTAGGTGCGCGATACGGAGAATTTGTGGAAACGGGGCGCAAGCCAACCGATGAGTTCAAGCTCGCCACCCTCGGGGATTACGGTCACCTGCGACGAATAGCAACCGAGCGAATCATTTGCCGATGCCTTCCTACCAGTGAGAACATTACCCTCAATGATACGGAAACTCGAACCACCACTCTGGGGTTTGATGCGGGCAGGCATAATCACGTCTGCGATAGAGCTACCAACGAGAGCCTTTACGTATTGGGGGTGAGCAACTTGCGAGCCAACCACTGCATAGGTCTTGGTCATATCGAGTTTACCCTCGAGGAAAAGACGACCAATGATAGCAACGTTCTGAATGGCTACAGTCCACACAACCTCACCTTTATTAATGGGGTCGATGTGATGAATCTGCACACCCACATTACCTGCAGGGTGGGCACCTGCAAAATAGTGTTTCTCAACACCTTTCACATCTTCCAAAATACTCTTCTCACCTGCCTTAAGACCAAGGTGAACGGTGGGACAAAGTTTCTTGAGTGCGTCAAAACCTGCCTGTACAGCCTTCATATCATCGGCCAAAGCGACATTCATCTCGGGAGCGAGAGGAGCCGAATCGAAGCCCGATACAAAGATTGCCTTGGGGGTATCCTGCGAATTGGCAATGATACCGTAGGGGCGCTGGAGGATCATTGTCCACAGACCGCTCTCCAAGAGGGTGGCCATAATCTCCTCACGCGAAGCCTTGGCAAGATTGGTTTTGAAGGGTTTGTAGTTCTGCTGAGCATCGGCAGCGATATCGATGGCGAGGAGTTTGCGTTTCTCACCACGACGGACAGCCGATACCGTACCGCTGACGGGAGTGGTAAACATTACTTCAGGATGAGCCTTGTCATAAAACAGCACATCACCTGCCATAACTTTATCACCCTCAGCCACCAACAATTTAGGCACAACACCATCGAAAGTGAGGGGCGAAACCGAATAACGCTCCCCTATGGGAAGAGCCAATACGCTTTTTTCCGCCTCACCTACGAGCTTAATGTCGAGACCTTTTTTAAGTTTAATGACTTTCGACATATCTGTTAAGATAAGTAAATAAGTTAATAAATTTGGTTGATATTTGGATGTAATACATTCGTTTTCTCCACTAACGAAAAATACGCGCAAATATAACTCTTATTTTTATAAATAGGTAATAATGGACTTAATATTTTGCACACATTTTTTTGACAAACTTTCTTTCGTATATTTGCACTAACTATGAGCCGCTTTATAGACATACACACCCATAAATCAAACGCCGATTCCGAAACCATCGAAATTATTAACGTGAGAGTCGGACACGAGTGCATTCCTGCTGGCAACACTCTTTACTCTGCCGGAATACACCCTTGGGATGTGCCTAATAACTCGAGTATTGATTCACTAAAGCAAGTTGAAAATGCTGATTGCTTGACGATTGGAGAAATAGGGCTCGACAAATGTTGCACAGTTCCACTCGAACAGCAAATGACCGTTTTTGAGGCCCAGCTACGCATAGCAGAATGTCGCCAGCTTCCGATAATAATTCATTGTGTCAGGGCATACAACGAAGTGCTTGCCGAGCTACGCAAGCACAAACTCAAGGCAGTAATTTTTCACGGATTCACAGGAAGTTACGAGCTTACCAGAGAGATTATTCGACAAGGCTATTATCTTTCTTTTGGGCCGGGAGCTCTTAAGAATACGAAGGGGCGTTCGGCTATTTGCAGCTGCCCCAACGACAAGTTATTCATCGAAACAGACGAGAGCGAAGAGCCAATCGCCAACCTCTATGCGGAGGTAGCAACCCTAAAAGGCGTTGACACAGAAGAGATTAAAAGACAATTAGAGATAAATTTCACCAATATATTTCACAATTTATGAGCTGGACAGAGCGCACACGCCTGCTTCTTGGCGACAATAAACTAAACAAAATCAAGGAGGCTCACGTTCTCATCGTGGGACTCGGAGGTGTCGGCGCTTACGTTGCCGAAATGCTTGCAAGAGCAGGGGTGGGTCAACTTACTATAGCAGATGCCGATATTGTGAGTGAGAGCAACATCAATCGCCAGCTCGTCGCCCTACATTCAACCATTGGCAGAAGTAAAACCTCCGTTCTATCTGAACGTCTGAGAGATATCAATCCTGAAATACGACTCAATATTTGGACAGAGTACATCAGGGATGAAAAGACAAATGAGCTACTTGATGCGGCAAAATACGATTATGTGGTCGACTGTATAGATACACTATCTCCCAAGGCCAACCTTATCGTAGAATCTCTCAAACGCAGCTATCCGCTTGTAAGTTCAATGGGAGCAGGAGCAAAAACAGACCCAACAAAGATTGAGGTTACGGACATCGGCAAGAGCCACCACTGCCCTCTCGCACATATGCTACGCAAACGCCTCCATAAATTTGGCATACGTTCTGGTTTTTGGGCGGTCTTTTCTCCGGAACCGGTAAGAGAAGGGGCTATGATAATTGCCGAAGAGACCAATAAAAAGTCCAATGTTGGTACTATCTCCTATATTCCCGCTGCATTTGGATGCGTATGCAGCAGTGTAGTGATTCGCGACTTAATTGGGGAGATGTAATAATTGAGCTACTAATAATTAATATATTGATAATATGAATATTGTATTTTTAGATGAGTACACTTTAGGTGGAACGGACCTTACCGCCATTAGGCAGTTGGGCAATTATATGGGCTACGCATCAACACGACCCGAGCAGGTGATAGAACGCAGCAAAGATGCCGAGGTGATAATAGTAAACAAGGTGATAATTGGCAGGAAAGAGATGGAGCAACTGCCGAAACTTAGACTCATCTGTGTGGCTGCCACAGGTGTCAATAATATTGATTTGGATGCCGCAAAAGAGTATAACATTTCTGTTCGCAATGCGGTTGGATACTCTACACATACCGTTGCAGAGGCCACTCTGGGCAGCATTTTAGCACTACAAAGGCAGGTGATATATTACGATAGATATGTCAAAAGCGGTGCTTACAGCGCATCGGGTGAATGGGTGAATTTTGACCGTCCTACCCACCGACTTTGGGGCAAAAATTGGGGCGTAATTGGTATGGGCAATATCGGACGAGAGGTTGCAAGGCTTGCAACTGCATTTGGCTGCAATGTTGCTTACGCTTCAACATCAGGCGCTATCCGCAAAGAGGAGTACGAACAAAAAGATCTCGATTCACTACTCGCCTGGGCAGATGTAATTTCGGTTCACTGCCCATTGAATGAGCATACCAAAGGGTTAATAGGCGAAAGAGAACTCGCGCTAATGAAACCATCTTCACTCATTGTAAACGTTGCTCGAGGGGGTATTGTGACTGAAGAAGCCGTAGCTCACGCCCTTGACAACGGCGTGATAGCCGGAGCTGCCTTTGATGTCTACCCTACCGAGCCAATGCCGGCCGACTCTCCCCTACTTCACATTGCAGACAAAGACAAACTCCTTCTGTCGCCACACAATGCTTGGTCGGCAGTAGAGTCAATAGAGACATTGGTGGAGTGTATCGCCACCAACATAAAAAACTATCAACAAGGGAATTAGCTTAATTTATAGGAAGTTATATTTCTGAAGCCACGCAGCAGCTCTTGGGCCGACATTCGTTTCTTGCCCGAGAGCTGCAACTCTTTTAGCTCGATTAGGCCATCGGCACAAACTACCCTTATATAGTTACGCTCGTCGGAAATAATCGTACCGACCTCATCGTTTACATCGCAAGGAATAAACTCAACCTCAAATACTTTGACCGAGAGCGCATCGCTAAGCGAGGCCCAAGCTGCAGGGTATGGCGAAAGTCCCCTGACGAGGTTGACAATCGAATCACCCCGCATAGAAAAATCAATATGGCAATCCTCTTTGAAAATCTTCGGTGCACTCTTTAGCTCGCCCACAATCATACTCCCTTGCTCTATCGGTTTCACCTCACCTGAAGCAATCTTTTCAACTGTTTCGAGAACGAGATTTACGCCAACATCCATAAGCTTATCGTGCAGAGTACCAACATTATCATTGGGCTCAATGTTAACCTTTACTTGACCAAGTACAGCGCCTTCATCAATTTGAGGATTGAGCATAAATGTGGTCACACCTGTAACAGTTTCTCCGTTCATTATGGCTCTGTTAATGGGTGCGGCACCACGATATTGTGGCAACAACGATGCGTGAAGATTAAACGTGCCGAGTCGAGGTGCAGCCCATATTATTTCGGGCAACATCCTAAATGCAATGACTATTCCCAAATCAGCATTGAGTGCTCTGAACGACTCGACGAACTCTTCATCTCGCAACTTTACAGGCTGAAGAATCGGCAAGCCGACAGACGAGGCATAGCGTTTAACGGCACTCTCGTTAACCTTGAGTCCCCTTCCCGACGGTTTGTCTGGAGTGGTCACGACAGCCACGATGTTGTAGCCTTCCTCTACGAGGGCCTTGAGTGGTGCTACCGCAAAATCGGGGGTACCCATATATACAATACGCAAATCTTTGCTATTCATAAGCATATTGACTTTTATCTCTTCCTTAACTTAAGCTCCTGCACCTTCCCCTTTAGTTTATTGAATTGCACGATATACCAATCCATATTAAACAGATTGGAATCATTTGTAGCAATTCGAGTCAGATATAGTGCGATTGGGAATAGTATCAAAGAGGAGAACCACATACCAAAACCTGCATCCCAAGTACCCTCTTTTGCCATTTTCTCTCCAGCAATGCTTATGACGTAGTAGATCACAAAAAACAACACCGAAACTACAACAGGCATTGCCAAGCCACCCTTGCGGATAATCGCCCCGAGGGGCGCACCGATGAGGAAGAAAATGATCACCGATATAGGCAGGGAAACTTTCCTATGCCATTCTACCTGAGAACGATATAGCTTATTAAGCGAATCTTTAGCCGAGTCTTCATTTCGATTAAGAGAGCTCCTCGACATCCTCGCATTGCTTTTTGCTTTACCCACAATAGCTGCTTTATCTTTTAGCGACATTGTGTCAAGCGCCGCGATGAGGTCTGCAGGCTCTTTATATGAATAATCCACCTGAACGGTATCGAACAGGCCGAAAGCGGACTTATCTCTAACGAGCAGATAATTCTTCAATAGAGGTTCGTAGGACCTCGCGGAGCCACGGTCGGATTCGATACGCAATGAGTCGATATCTACTTGAAGTTCAGCAATATCTTTTGTCTGGTGATTGCTAAACAGGTTCATATCCGTGCGAGAAAAATCGAAACCATCAATAGCCAAAGCACCGTTCTGTTCCGCAAACACTTGATGACGCACCGCATTCTCCGTACTCCACTTGTAATTGCGTGTGGTTTCGTAGGTTTGGCCATTGTAGAGTTTAATCATCAGGAACTTCTTATCGTCTGACATATAGATGTATCCCGAATCGGCAACCGTAGTGGTCATATTACCATTTCTATCTCGCGTATCGTATATCAACACATCCGTAAGCAATTGCGTTTCCGGGTCTTGGTGCCCCACGCGGATGTTCATATTGTCGATACCATTAAAGAAAATACCATCCTTAAATTCCATACTCTCCTTCTGCTGACGTATATCGTAGATGATAGCCATCATTTTCTTATTGGAGTATGGCACAAGGTTGTTTACCACGAAGAAACTGCCAACCGCCACAAACAAAACTACCACCATCAGCGGCGAAAGGATTCTCGGGAGCGACATTCCTGCCGACTTCATAGCCAACAGTTCGTTGTGTTCTCCGAGGTTACCCATCGTCATAATGCCCGCAAAAAGCGTAGCCAAGGGGATGCCAAGCGGCATCATATTGGCCGTAGCATAGAAAAGCAACTCTATGATAATGCTGAAACTCAAGCCCTTACCCACCAACTCGTCTATATAGCGCCACACGAAGTTCATCATCAGGATGAACATCACGATGAAGAACGAGAGCACCATTGGCCCGAGGAAAGCTTTGAGTGTAAATCTATGTATTGTTTTCATTCTCAACTTATTCACTAATTTGCCAGCCTTTTTGAGGGTCTTTTAGATGACAAAGTTAGCAGTTTTACGATAAAAAGCGCAACCGCAAGCAAAATTATTGTGGTAGCACCCACGGGAAGATCCATTTCGTATGAAAGGTAGATGCCTACAATATTGCCCACAACCGCAAATAGTGATGCCCAACTCGCAATTTTCGTATACGACTTGGTAAAGCAAGCTGCTATTGCAGGCGGGATTGTCAACAGGGAGATGAGCAAGACTATGCCCACAATCCTGATAGATAGCACAATAGCCACCGAGGTCAGAACGGTCATAACCGTAAGTATCGCATCTGCCGGGACACCCTGACTACGTGCATACTCTCTATCGAATGCGGCATATATTAGTGGCCTACCAAAGAGAATCATTATCGCAAGCAGAACTACAACTAACACAGCTAAAGCGATTGTATTACTGTAACTTACTGTAAGAATGTCGCCGAACAGGAAACTCATAAGGTTTGGTGCATATCCGGGTGTGGCGAAAATAAAGAGCAGACCTATGGCCATACCCACACTCCAAACTATGCCGATTGCGGAATCTTCTCTCATCTTACCTTTCGCACCGGCCCACTCGATGCCAAGTGCCGAAAGAATAGCAAATGCCATTGCTCCGGCAATTGGATTGAGACCGAAATGGTATGCGATACCTATGCCGCCAAACGATGCGTGAGTAATGCCGCCACTAAGGAAAACCATTCGGCGTGAGGTCACATAGGTGCCCACAATTCCGCAAGCAATCCCCGATAATACGGCTGCAAGAAGCGCATTGGCAAGAAACTGATATGTTGCGACAGCCCTTAAGAACTCCATTTTAGACAGTTGATTTGTAAAAAGCCTGCAAATTTACTCAAAAGTCCCAAAATTATTCATATTTTCGCACCAAATTAACCACCATTAAGGCACAAAATGAAAGTTTGTTTCCATACACTCGGATGTAAACTCAATTTTTCGGAATCCTCCACATTGGCTCGCGAGTTTGAAAACGGCGGCTACGAGCGCACCGATGACTTCCGCGAAGCTGACGTGTGCGTTATCAACAGCTGTTCGGTTACCGAACACGCCGACAAAAAATGTCGCAACATTGTGCGCCGTATCCATAGGCTCAATCCAGAGGCAATCATTGCCGTAACTGGTTGTTATGCACAACTCAAGCCCTACGAAATAGCCGCCATTGATGGAGTGGACATCGTGCTGTCCAATAACGATAAGGGCGACCTCTACCGCAAGGTCGTGGAACTTGGCCACAAAGGTGAGCGCCAAGAGGTTACGAGCTGCACAACGGAGGAACTTACAAGGTTCTTTGCAGCATTCTCATCAGGCGACCGCACACGTGCATTTCTCAAAGTGCAAGATGGATGCGACTATTGCTGTAGCTACTGTACCATCCACAATGCACGCGGTGCAAGCCGCAATATGCCCATCAACGACATTGTAGCGGAAGCTCAAACCATTGCAGATAAGGGACATAAAGAGATTGTCATAACTGGTGTAAACACCGGTGATTTCGGTCGCACCACAGGGGAAAGTTTTGCCGACCTACTTCGTGCGCTCGACAAAGTTGAGGGCATTGAGCGATACCGCATCTCCTCCATCGAGCCCAACCTCTTGACCGATGAGATTATAGACATTTGCACCACATCAACCAAGTTCCAGCCCCACTTCCACATCCCTATCCAAAGTGGCTGTGACAGAGTGCTTAATGCGATGCGTCGTCGCTATAACACTGCTATGTTTAAGGCTCGCATTGAGGCGGTCCGCAGAGCTATGCCGGATGCCTTCATCGGCATAGATGTGATAGTAGGTTTTCCGGGCGAAACCGACGAGGAATTTCAGATGACTTATGACTTTTTAGAGAGCCTTGCACCCGCTTACCTCCACGTTTTTCCATTCTCGGCACGCGCCAATACGCCGGCAGCTGCGATGAAAAACAAAGTCCAAGACTCGGTTAAGACAGCCCGTGCCGCTCGTCTTGAGGAGCTGTGCCAAACTCTTCACCGCCGTTTCTACGAAAAACACCTCGGCACAGAGGCTAAAGTGCTGTGGGAGAGCTCCGAAAAGGCGGGTTGGATGGTAGGATTTACGGAGAATTACATCAAGGTTAAAATGCGCTACGATGCCTCCCGCATCAATACATCGGAGCGCGTACGACTACTTGAGGTAGACGATAAATGCGAAATGTTGGCGGAAGTGATTGAATAAAGTAGTATATTTGCTTGACAAAAAAGGATTGAACACTATGAACACCATCCGAAGAAAAATATCCATTGGCTTCATTGCTGTGCTCATCGTGCTGCTATGTGCGGTGATTATCAACATTTTCGAGCTCAATCGACTTCGTGCATCGACCGAGGCCGCCATTGAGGAGAGCACACAGAGCACCGAATATGCCTCGAGAATGCTCAACGCCCTGCAGACCCAGAATCGCTCTGTGCTCAATATGGTGCTTCTCGAACAATCCATAGCTTCATCTGAGTATCATAACGGTGTCTATGAGCTTAATGCAGCCCTGCTAGAGGCAATGGAGAATAATCCCGACAGTCCCTACCTGAAGGCAATTTACGATGCCAATAGCCACTATCACTCCATCATCGAGCACCACTCCCCCAATCTCATTGGGCAGGAGGAAGAGAGGTGGTTTATGGACTCTTATGTAAAGTCATATTACGCACTCGACAGCGCCATCAAGAGCTATATGACCTCTCCTCGCAGCTCTGTTGCGCTGCGTGTATCCAAACTTGAGGATGACGTATATAAGACTATCACTCCCAGTGTTTTAACGCTCATTATAGCCGTATCAATTCTGCTGCTTTTCTACTTCTTCATAGACACCTACTACACCAAGCCGGTGCGTCAGATTAGCCGTAGTCTCGATAACTATATGAAGAATCGAATACCATATCAAATGAAGATAGAGGCAGAGGGTGAGCTTGCTCAACTCAATGAGAATATAGCAGAATTAATCAGCCAAAACAAAAAACAGCAATAGAATCGCAGCAGTATGAGATTGCAGATAGTATTCAGATACATAGGTATAGTATTGCTCTTTGAGTCGGCATTTATGCTGATGTCGGCAATCATATCCTATTTCAACGGTATCGACTCGGGATTTGTACCCTTGTTACTATCGTTCCTACTGACCTCTCTGCTCGGCAGTTTCCCTGCAATTTTTGTCGGTAAAACCAAGAGTATCAGCTCAAAAGAGAGCTATGCAATTGTGATTGGAGCGTGGGTCACCTCTTGTATCGTGGGCACATTCCCCTATCTGCTTTGGGGTGGCGAGTTCTCGCCTATTAATGCGTGGTTTGAGAGTGTTTCGGGCTTTACCACTACAGGAGCATCGATTCTCAACGACGTTGAGGCGCTGCCTAAAGGACTTCTATTTTGGCGTTCGGTGACGAATTGGATTGGTGGTGCGGGAGTCGTGATGTTTGCGCTTGTGATTATGCCTATGATTGGGCGTAGCCGAATGACCGTTTCCAACTTGGAGATTTCGTCAATGGCAAGGGATAACTATCGCTATACATCCAACACGATTATCAAGATTTTGATGGGAGTATATCTGGGTATGACCATTGCCGACACCATCGCGCTCAAATTGGCGGGTATGGGGTGGTTTGATGCTGTAAATCACGCACTTTCCACCATTGCGACGGGTGGATTCAGCACCAAGAATGCAAGTATAGGCCATTTCAACAATGTGTGGATTGAGGGTATCACCGTATTTTTTATGTTTGCAGCAAGCATACATCTCGGTGTGATTTTCGCCACGTTGACGTTCCGCAAGAACAATGTTTTCAACAACGAAAACGCAAAGTTCTACATCATCACCACACTCACAATGTGCCTGATTATGAGTCTAAACCTTTGGTCGAATGGCTCGTACTCAACTATCTGGGAATCATTGCGACACGGAATATTCCAAGGTGTTTCTATTGTGACTTCTACGGGATTTGCTACGGCAGACACAAACATTTGGCCTGCCCTATGCGTCTGCATCCTGGTGTACCTATCAATCCAGGGAGGTATGGCAGGTTCAACGGCCGGTGGTCTGAAGAGCGATCGAGTGATGATGGCTGGCAAGGTTATCCGTATGCAGATTAAGAAACAGCAACACCCAAACATTGTTATCAGAATCAAGAACGATGGTGTAGTGCAGGAGTCGAGCACTGTGAATTTTGCAATTCTCTACATCGTCATATACATCCTTATAATTTTGGCAGGCACACTGATAAATGCCGCTTGTGGACTCGACACTACAACGAGTTTCACCGCATCGGTTGCCTCGATGGGTAATATCGGCCCGGGATTTGGAGAGGTGGGCTCGCTCAATAACTTTTCTTCTATGCCGGTGATTGTCAAGCTGGTAAGCACTCTTCAAATGTTACTTGGCCGTCTTGAGATATTTGGTCTTCTTCACTTCTTTACAATGAAATGGTGGGTATAAAACATCTGATTCTGCTGGCCGCAACCATAGTTTTAGGCATAGCAAATACTTACGGACAAAATACGCTTGGCTCTTTTGCCGAGCGACAAACACGTCAACTTACAATGCGTCGAGAAAGAGTCCAACAGACTCTTGCGGAGCTACGCAATAGTTTGCAACAAACTCCCTGCGACTCGACCGCCCGAGTCGTATATGAGCTTGAGAAACAATGCGATGCAATAGACGCTGCTATCGAAAAATTAGCAGCCCAGAACACACAGCCAACCACATCTCAAGAGCCATCCACGACCACTGCAACCCCTCTGGCAAATGAGGAAACCACGGTAGACACGATTCCACAGACTCCTGAGGTGGAACAACCCATTCAACAACCCGCGCAAGAGGAGCAAACACCTTTTGACACGACAGCAGAGCCATCCGAAAAGACTGATAATAAGCCTAATATAAGCAACAACCTAAAGTCTTTATTCACAACGGCGTCGAGAAGATATGCACTGATTGAAAAAGAGATAGACGGGCTCATTGGCAGCTACGCGACCTGCTACCACAACGCAGAAATAGCTCTTGATGGCTATGCAAAATCCACAAGCCTTCAAACTCTCGAGCAGCATTACGCCGACTATCTCACCTCGCTTGAGGATGGAGAGAAGGTAGCAAGGGAGATTATCTCTCGCAGCGACCGCCTCATAGAGAGCAAACTCAATTCCTACATTGGTTTTGCCGACTCGCTCGGGATGGCTGTCCAGGATGAGTATAATGAGAAAATGGCTGCCATCGAAGATGCAATGTATGAGAAGTTTAACGGCAAATGCAGCAATACCGACATTGCCATTTATCCACACCGCCTGCATCAAACTCTTCTGTTTGAGATAGAACTTGCAGAGCAGATAGCACCAGAGATGACCGATTCTTTGCGTGTGAAGGCTGAAAATTACGATTTCACCTCTACCCTCTTTGCACCAATCGGTCAGCCCAAACGCTCCGACATCAAATTTGCTGCCGTAAAAGTTGACAAGAAGAGTAAACACATTGCAGTATCGGCTCTGCCGCAAATCAAAATCCCCGCCCAAGGAGAGCTCTACTCCATCACAGTAGCCAATTACGCAAGCCTACCGACATCTACAAAAGTATTCCGCAACGTCAAACCCCTATATCGTGACCGCAGGGAGGATGGTCGCACCTATATTTGCATAGGTCTATACCCAACTGCACTCAGTGCTCAAGATGATATAGCCTACTTGCGCAAGCTCGGATTCAAGCAGCCCGAACTTGTTATGTGGCGTGATGGCATACGTCGTGATGACTATGTTGACCGTAGCAAGCCGACCACTTCAGGCGACAAGCCCGCAATGTATCGCGTTGAGATTTCGGGAGTTGCAGGAGGTGCACTCCCCGAAGAGGTTGTTAGTACCATCCGCCAAACCGCACCCAACAAGGAAATATCGAAGTTTACGGCCGACGGCAATACAATCTTCACGGTTGGAATCTTTACAAAGGAGAGCGAGGCCCACAAGCTGGCATCCGCAATTGGCGCTAACAATAGCGGGGTGACCGCAACGGTGAGCCGCATAGGCAAAAAATAGTTTGGATTTCCACACTAAAAAAGTGCGACCACGAGAACGTGGTCGCACTTTTCACATAGGTCTTTCGGAGGTTAGAGCACCTCTTCGGTTGCCTCCAAAAGTCCCTCATACATAGTAGGATGAGAGTGTACGGTCGATGCGATCTGACGCGCCGTAAGACCAAGTTGTTTAGCCAAAGTAGGTTCGCCAAGCATTTCGGTTACACTACCACCAATGATGTGAGCACCGAGGAGTTTCTCGGTTTTGGCATCGTAGATAAGTTTCACAAAACCATCGCGATCGCCTGCTGCAGTGGCCTTGCCGGAAGCCATATATTGATACTTTCCGACCTTGATTTCATAGCCTTGCTCCACGGCTTGTTTTTCAGTGAGGCCTACCATTGCCACCTCGGGGGTAGTATAGACACACGAGGGAATGGTTGTATAATCAATCGGATGAGGTTGCTCACCGCAAATCGTTTCCACACAAACAGTTGCCTCTGCCGAAGCAACGTGGGCAAGTGCGGGGGTGGCAACAATATCGCCAATCGCCCAAATACCCTCTACGGAGGTGCGGAAGTGGTCATCGACAACGACTTTATCGCGTTCTACCTTCACGCCAAGTTCCTCAAGCCCAAGTCCTTCGAGGTTGGATTTCACACCAACAGCCGAGAGTACAACATCAGCACGCAGAGTTTGTGCACCCTTCTTGCCCTCTATATCAACTTCGCAGCCATTTTCGTCTACTCGCACAGCCTTAACCGCCGTACCCGTCAGCACCGTAGCTTTCATTTTGCGGAACGAACGCTCCAACGTACGGCTAACCTCCTCATCGGCGAGAGGAAGCATCGCCGGCAGATACTCAATCACGGTAACATTCACTCCCAAAGCAGCATACACCCACGCAAACTCGCAGCCAATGGCACCCGAGCCCACGATAATCATACTCTCTGGCAACTCCGACAGAGTGAGTGCCTCGCGAGACGATATAATCCTACGGCCATCGACAGGCATAATAGGAATTTCTCTCGGACGCGAGCCTGCCGCAAGAATAATATTATCTGCCTCAAACGTCTCTACCGTACCATCAGCCTTGGTTACCTCTACCAAGCCTTGAGCGGCGACACGACCATTGCCGGCCAAAACATCTATACCCAATTTCTTGAACATAAATGCGATGCCTTTATTCATCTGCTCTGCCACACCGCGACTACGAGCAACAATCTTATCAAGAGATGGTTTAACCTCACCCTCGAAGTCGATACCATAGGCGGCAGCCGACTCAAAATAATGATAAACTTGTGCGCTCTTGAGCATAGCCTTCGTAGGGATACAGCCCCAATTAAGACATACACCGCCGAGCTCGGCACGCTCAACTACGGCAACTTTTTTACCACGTTTGGCTGCCTTGAATGCGGCAACGTGTCCACCAGGACCGCTACCTATAATAATAATATCATATTTCATAGTTCACACTTCGGTTTGTAGTTAGTTTCGGTGGGACGTTTACTCAACCTCTTTGAGGATTGGGTTATCCTCGGCAATTGCACGGAGGAATTTCTCCGAATAGCCGGGCTGATCGGGGAACGCAGGCTGCGAGGGGTGGTGACCGTTATTGAGGAAATTACCCTCTGCATCTTGTTTTTTGATATTACCATCGATATACTTAACCATCAGATAGTCATCGAGGTTAGACCATTTCTCCCAGAGATTCTGCGCAGTAGCGACAGAGTATTTGGTGGCAGCCTCTTTCATCTTCTTGTCCGATTTGATAGTGGCAAACTCTGCATCTTTTTGTGCGACCTCTGCAAGTTTCTCATTCTCCCATTTGTCGATAACGCTGCGCACCTCTGCACCAATGTAGTCATAGCGCAGATATGCGAACTGGGCGATACGGTTGGTCATCCAGAACATCGAACGGTCATTGTAGGTGAGGATGTCGGCAGTTTTCTCACTCAAACACTCGGGCACCTCAGTGGAACCACAGTAGATGGGAGTCAGGGGCGAGGTGGCTGCATCATCAGTACCAAACCAAATAATACCACCAACGGGGTCGGGCAGCTGGGGACGAGCCTGAGCCACAAACCAGAAGCCGGTCTGCTGGGTAGCGATTGCGCGCTCCTGAACATATTTCTGACCATCCACCTCAAAGCCCATAGGCCTCCAACGATAGGGAACTTTGCTGCCACCTGCACCGATGTCGGTAGTCATATCCATAGCAGTACCCTCGTAGTGGTCACGCATCATATCGAATACATCTTTGGGAGAGAGTTTACGATTGGGCTTAACCCAAAGGGGCATACGGTTCGAGGGGTTGTGACCGAGTGCGTAGTCTTCGTAGGCATCCATACCATCTGCAAAGCGGCGGAAGAAGCTCCAAACCCTCGCCTCGCAACCACGCATTGCACTGAAATCGAGTGGTGCATAAGCATCACTGAAGCTGAAGTCGTCATCGCTACCCTCATAGTAACCCATCTCGCGAGCAAATGAAATCACATCCTCTGCATAGAGGCAGTTCTCGGGGTCGTTTTTGGGGAAGGTGGTAATGCGAGCGTGGTTGGCGTGAGCCGAGATGTAACCATCGGGGATGCGCCTTGCGACCCAAACGATACCTTTGCGGCCGGGGCCTTTGCCGATAAGTTCCATAATCCACACTTCGTTTTTGTCGGCAATAGTAAAGCTCTCGCCACTCGAAGCGTAGCCGTGGGTGTTGGCCAAATCGACGATGCAATTGATGGCCTCACGAGCAGTTTTAGCCCTTTGGAGGGTAATGTAGATGAGCGAGCCATAGTCAATACGGCCTTCGGGATCCTCGAGTTCGTGACGGCCGCCATAGGTTGTTTCACCAATAATCAGCTGATACTCATTCATATTTCCGATGGTCGAATAGGTCTGCGCAATCTGGGGGATTTCACCAAGATAGCGGCTTGTGTCCCACTCATATACCTTGAGCAGAGAGCCAGCTTTCCACCTTGCTGCAGGCGAGTGATAGAGTGCGCCATAGAGTTGGTGCGAGTCTGCCGCATAGGATACCATATTGGAGCCATCGGTAGATGCACCACGAGTAACAATCAGATTGGTGCAAGCAAGTGTACTTGCCCAAGCTGTCACTGCCAAAAGAACAGTTACAAAGATTCTTTTTTTCATAGTAGTTTTGTATTAAAATTGTTTAGTTTCGTTTCTCGAATCAACAAATATAGAAAATATTATCTAAATTTGCCAAACAAACCAAAACTAAAATGTCAGTAACCACACAAATACAAGAGTTGCAGGCGACACTACCTACCGGAGTCACCCTCGTTGCAGTGTCGAAATTTCACCCCGTAGAGGCCATACAGGAGGCCTACGATGCCGGACAACGAATATTTGGCGAGAGTCGCCCACAAGAGATGGCTGCCAAGGTGCCCCAACTCCCTGGCGACATTGAGTGGCATATGATTGGCCACCTGCAAACCAATAAGGTAAAGATGATTGCACCCTTCGTGGCTCTCATCCACTCCGTAGACTCCCCTCGCCTACTCTGCGAAATAGAACGTCAAGCCGAACGTTTTGGACGCACTATTGATATTCTCTTTGAGGTTCACCTGGCCGAAGACGAGAGCAAGAGTGGTTGGGACAGCAAAGAGTTGCTCGACTACATCGCAACAGGAGAAATCGCCAAACTTTCCCATATTCGTCCCAGAGGCGTAATGACGATAGGTACTCTCACAGATGACATTGAGCTCAACAAGAGAGAGTTTCGTACCCTCAAGTCACTTTTCGACCAACTTAAGCCCATCTTTGGCGAGGAGTTCGACACAATCTCTATGGGTATGACATCAGACTACCTCGAAGCCATAGAGTGCGGAAGTAATATGGTGCGTATAGGCTCCAAGATTTTTGGCGAGAGGGTTTACTAATCACCCCCTGTCAATGGCGCAAAAAAAAATAGGGCAAGTTTCCCAAGCAGGAACTCGCCCTATTTATTCACATTACACTCGTAACTACTTAACTCTCAATCGTTGACCAATGCGTATAGGAGTAGTGCTCTTGATGCCGTTCAGTCGACAAATAGCACCTACGGTCGTACCATATTTTGCCGCTATTTTAGACAGATTATCGCCACTCTTAACCTTATAGTAGACAGCATCATTCACTGTGGGCTTGGGCTTCGATGCAGCCTTCTCGAGATTCTCCACAATCTCCTCAGAAGAGAGAGGCTTACCCTCCTTATCTACAAAGAGTTCGCCCATATCGCCCTCATCCTCCTCGAGCGCTTCGGTGAGTTTAGATGAGACATTAAAATACCCCCTTTCGAGCACGAAATTCTGCCACTTAAGTTCGCCTGTAGAGAAATCGATGATTCTCTCTGGATCGAAAGTGAGGTCGGCATAACGTACCTCGAAGTGAAGATGAGGCCCGCGACTGCGCCCGGTATTGCCGCCATAGCCAATCACCTGACCTGCAACCACATAATCGTCGACATCCACGTTGAGTTTGCACAGATGGCCATAATAGGTTTCAAGTCCGTTTGGGTGACGTATTATAACCAAATATCCATAACCTCCCGAATTATAGCGCGCATATCTCACACGCCCTTCGAAGGTGGCATAAATAGGCTCTCCCGTAGGTAGGCCGACATCAATACCCTTGTGCATACCTCTACCTCTGGGCCCATATCGAGATGAAACCCGCCCAAGTACGGGTGGATGGAAATCCGACAAAGACTTCACGAGTTCTATCTCCATTGTCTCTGGAATGTCGCCAATCTTCACATCTTTGTAAGCGAACACTTGATTGGTCACCCAATGATCGCGGAATACATCCTGATTAATAAGGGACTCGTAATCGGAGAAGTAGTACTTCCAAGTATTATTGGCAAAGGTAATAATCTTAACATTCGGCTTGGCAGTATCAAGCGTATCCAGTGGTATTTCGGGCAAATCTTCGAGTGCATATTTACGCTGCGCATCGAGTGGCATCGCCCACAGCAACACCACAGCAAACAACGCAGCAATCGACAGCACTCTCATCCTCATAGTTTGCAACTATTCTTCCTCCTTCAACAACTCCGCCGCCTCACAAAGTTGAGCATAGAAATCCTCGCCAAAGCACCTTACGATAGGCTCTTCAAGAGCTTTGTATAGTTTCACACCATTCTTTTTGCCACACGCAAAGGCACATCGGCAGATATCCCAACGATGCAGATTCAAGCCGTAGGAGCCATTCGAGAAACGTTTCACTCTGATGGGATAAAGATGGCAAGAGATGGGTTTTTTGAATTTGGTTCGACCATCTCTATATGCTTTCTCTATGGCACAAAGTGTCAAGCCATTCTCGCATACAGAGTATGCGCACTCGGCATCGTTCACCAGAGGTGTGCAATAGTCGCCATCTTCATCGACATACATAAATCCCGTTCGCTCAATTACTTCTATGCCTTCGGGAGTCATATAGGGCTTGTAGTTTTCATACTCTTCTTCGAGTATATCAACCTCCTCTATTTCAAGTGGTGCTCCAGCATTTCCCTCCACGCAACACTCTCCTTTGCACTCATCAAGCGGACAGCAAAACTCCTCGGTCAGAATGTCGGTCGAGATGATTTTATCATCAATATCTATCATTGATTGCATAGTGCATCCTCTATTATGAGTGTAATAACCTCTGTCATAGTCATTCCGGCAGCCTTAATCTGCTTGGGCACGATACTGCCGCTGCTCATTCCGGGTATGGAATTGATTTCTATCATATAGGGAACTCCCTCGGGGGTGACGATAAAATCAACCCTAACAAGCCCTTTGCAACGACACGCCTTGTAGGCGGCAAGAGTCATTTCGCCGAGTTTTGCCACAATTTCGGGGGCCAAATCGGCGGGGGTGATTTCGTCGCTCATACCGGGCGTATACTTCGCTTCATAATCGAAGAACTCATTTTTGGCCACGATCTCTGTGACAGGGAATAGATACTCTTTCTCGGCTGTAACAAGAACCCCACAAGCCACCTCGCGACCTGCAATAAATTCTTCTACAAGCACTTCGCTACTCTCCTCAAATGCAGCAAAGATTGCCTCGGGCAACTCCTCGGCACTCTTAACTTTAGTCACGCCATAGCTACTACCACTTGCATTGGGCTTAACAAACAGAGGCAAACCGAGCTCTGCGACAATAGCATCGGGAGCAATCCAGTCATCCTCGCGCAGAAGCATACCTTTGGCCAAAGGAATACCTTCTTCTGCCACAGCACGTTTCGTAGTCACCTTGTCGAAAGTAATCACAGACGACACCATATCGCACGACGAGAAAGGCACACCCATCATCTCCAAATAGCCTTGCAGATGGCCATCTTCGCCCGGAGTACCGTGAATCATCACAAACGCAAAATCGAACTCTACACGCTGCTCTTCAACCGTCAGCGAAAAATCGTTCAAGTCGAGCAGATACTCTTTATCATTCTTTCGATAGGTAAATGTGCGACCGTGCATATCGAGCAACCACACATTGTAGCGACTGCGATCAAAGGCCTCTGCCACCTGCGCAGCACTCTGCAATGCAATCTCCCTCTCGGAGGAATTACCTCCGGCAAGCAATGCTATATTTTTCATTTTGAGAAAATTCTATGGGTTATAGTAATCTTTGTGTCGAAATGCAAGTATATCCTCAATCATTTCGAGCCACTGTGCAGCCTCGCCATTGGAGGCATCGAGGCGCAAGACTGCTCCGAAGTGGTTTTTGGCCGCGCCAAAGTCACTACGAGCAAAAGCTTCCTTACCGAGCGTGAGCTCATTCTGAATCTCTTTTTCCATAATATAATTTGTGTCTTTTAATATAGTCTGCAACCTCTGCAGGGACCAAGTCTCGCCACTCTCCTCCGTCGGCAATACGCTGTCGGACCAAGGTCGAAGAGATATTCATCCGAGGAGCACCTGCAAGCATCTGGAAAGGTGCGGAGAAACTGTCGTGATCATCGCGAGGATAGATTAGGATTCTGTTTTCGGTCATCAGCCGCTCACCTTCACGCCAAGTTGCAATCGTAGCAGCCACATCGCCCCCGCCAAGGATGGCGAATTGACGCTCCGGATAGAGCTGGCGCAAATAGTCTATGGTACGCACAGTGTACGAAGGCTTGGACATCGCAAATTCCACATCGCAAACCTCTACTCCGTTCACTCCTTCAACAGCCCTTCGCACCATCTCCAAACGATCCTGTTCGGGAGCAAGGTCGGTGGCTGTTTTGTGAGGGTTTTGAGGAGAAACCACAAACCACACCTCTTCGGCATATCCTTGAGCCACAACATATTTAGCCACCGCAAGATGACCGTTGTGCAATGGATTGAACGAGCCGAAATAGAGAGCAGTGATTCCCATTGTATCTACAACTAACCAATAAAATCTCTAACCGCCTCACAGACCTCCTCCACTGCTGTTTCGAGGTCGTCGTTAACGATGGTCAAGTCAAATTGTTCGGCGTAGCTTATCTCCTCATCGGCCTTGGCAATGCGTTGCTCGATTTTCTCGGGAGAGTCGGTCGCACGCCCCACAAGCCTGCGGCGCAACTCCTCTTTCGATGGGGGCATCACAAAGATAGAGAGGGCACTATCGCCAAAGATATTTTTGAGCCTCACGCCACCTTTGACATCCACATCGAAGAGTATGGTGTGGCCGAGTGCCCAGATGCGTTCCATCTCGCTCCTGAGAGTTCCATACTTGGTTCCTGCATAGACCTCTTCCCACTCGACAAAACTCTCCGAGGCGATTTTTGCATCAAACTCCTCGGTAGAAAGGAAGTAGTAATCCTTGCCATTCTGTTCCGTTCCTCGTGGCGCACGTGAAGTGGCAGATACCGAAAACTCAAGCCCCTCGACAAGCGTCATAAGTCGCCTTACGATAGTAGTTTTACCCGAGCCCGAAGGAGCTGAAAAAATAATCAGTTTTCCCATTTATAAGATATTGAGTACTTGTTCTTTAATCTTCTCGAGCTCATCCTTCATTTTAACTACGAGAATCTGCATATCGGAGTCATTGGCTTTGGAGCCCATAGTATTGATTTCGCGTCCCATTTCCTGCGCCACAAAACCAAGTTTTCGGCCTACGCTCTCCTCGCCTGCTGCGACCTCACGGAAGTAGGCACAATGCTTGTCGAGCCTCACTTTTTCCTCTGTGATATCGAGCTTCTCGAGATAGAAAATCATCTCTTGTTCGAGCCTATTTGCATCGTAGTTTACGGCAAGTTGCGCAAGTTGGTCGAGGATTCGCTTGCGGATAACCTCCGTACGGCGCTCCTCAAAGGGGATGACACTCTGCTTATATTGCTGGATGAGGTCTACTCGATGGAGCAAATCGGCGATGAGCACCCCACCCTCTTGGATTCGGAACTCGTCGTGACGAGCGAGTGCCTCATCAACGGCCTTCATAAGCGCTGCGCCCTCATCATCACCTACCGACTCCGCCTCACTCGAAACGACTTCGGGCATACGCATCACTGCGGCCAATACCTGCGACTGCACCTCGCTGCCACAACCAAGTCCGGAGCCAAGAGCCAATGCCATAAGTTGCTCAGAATAAGCCTTAAATAAGTCAGGGTTAATGCTTGCCAATCCGTTTTTCGCAGTGGTATTCTCAACGGTAATGAATATGTCCACCTTACCTCGCTGCAGTACTTTGGCTGCACGATTGCGAATCTCATACTCAAATTGGCGATAGCGCGCTGGGAGCTTCACCGAAAGGTCGAGCTGCTTACCATTCAGTGAGCGTGTTTCGACGGTTATTTTGCGTTCGGAAGTAGCGATTTCGGACTTACCGAAACCTGTCATCGACTTTATCATTGTAGTTATTTTGATTCTGAAGGACAAAGATATGGCAAATTTTCTTTTGATAGACTAAAAATAAAAAGAGATTAAGTTGTTTTACTCTAAAATATGGTGTATATTTGCAGATGCAATAAGAACCTTGACATTAATTGCACACAATACTAACTTTTTTAACCTATTCAAATCAAAATGGTAAAACACAATTTCAACGCAGGACCTTCGGTTTTGCCCGACGTAGTTATTAAGAAAGCAGCTGAGGCTGTTTTGGATTTCAATGGTAGCGGCCTTTCGATCCTCTCCATTTCGCACCGTACTAAAGATTTCGACGCTGTTATGGATGAGGCTAAAGCCCTCTTCCGTGAGCTTCTCAACATTCCTGAGAACTACCAGATTTACTTTGTAGGTGGTGGTGCCAGCACCCAGTTCTTCCAGATTCCCTACAACTTCCTGAAAGGTAAAGCCGCTTATGTAAATACCGGCGTTTGGACCAAGAAGGCTATCAAAGAGGCTAAACTCTTTGGCCAGGTTGAGGTTATCGCAAGCGGCGAGGAGAGCAACTTCTCGGCTATTCCCAAGAACTACACTATTCCTACCGACTGTGACTATCTCTATACCTGTATGAACAACACCATCTACGGTACCGAGAATCACATTGATATCGACTCCCCCATTCCTCACATCTGCGATATGAGCTCCGACATTTTGAGCCACCCCGTAGACGTTTCGAAGTATGCAATCATCTATGGTGGCGCACAGAAGAACCTCGCCCCCGCAGGTGTTACCTTCGTTATCATCCGTGACGATATGATGGAGAAAGTTGTTCGCGACGTGCCCAGTATGGTTCACCCCAAAACTCACGTAGACAACAACTCGATGTACAATACTCCTCCCGTATTCCCCATCTACGTTCTTCTTGAGACTCTCCGCTGGATGAAGAGCATCGGTGGTATGGAGGCAATGTATCGCATCAACTGCGAGAAAGCAGACCTTCTCTACAATGAGATCGACCGCAATGCTCTCTTCCGTGGTACCGCCGCTAAAGAGGACCGTTCGAGGATGAACATCTGCTTCGTTATGAACCCCGAGTACGAAGAGCTCGCAGGTGAGTTTATGGAGTTTGCTAAAGCTCGTGGTATGGTTGGTATCAAAGGTCACCGCCTCGTTGGTGGTTTCCGCGCCAGCTGCTACAACGCACTCCCCCTCGAGAGCGTTAAAGCCCTCGTAGAGTGTATGCAGGAGTTTGAGAAACTTCACGTTAAATAAGATACGAATCATCACCTAAATTAATAAAAGTCCATAGTATGCCGACGATTGTGCCATATACCTATGAGCATAAACGAGAGCGTGCTGTGGACTTTTATGGCTTAATAGAACCTATGAAAATTTTAGTAGCAACAGAGAAACCCTTTGCAAAAGCTGCAGTTGAGGCTATTGCAAACGTAGTGAAAGAGGCAGGTATGGAGCTTGCTCTCTTGGAGAAATATACCGAGAAAGCTCAGCTTCTCGACGCTGTTAAAGATGCCGATGCTCTTATCGTTCGTAGCGACAAGGTTACCGCTGAGGTTATCGCCGCAGCTCCCCAGCTGAAAATCGTAGTACGCGCAGGTGCCGGCTACGACAATGTTGATTGCGCTGCCGCTACTGAGCGTGGCATCGTAGTGATGAACACTCCCGGCCAGAATGCAAACGCAGTTGCAGAGTTGGCTCTTGGTCTTATGATTTATATGTCGCGTAACACCTTCAAACCCGGCACCGGCAAAGAGGTTAGCGGCAAGAAACTCGGTATCCACGGCTACGGTAACATCGGTCAGATTGTAGGCCGCTACGGCAAAGCGCTCGGTATGGATGTTTATGCACTTTCGCCCTCGATTACCGATATGAGCATCTTCGAGAACAACGGTGTGACCCGCGTTGAGACCGCCGAGGAGCTCTACAAAACTTGCGACTACATCTCGCTCCACATTCCCGCAGCACCCAAATACCTCAAATCGGTAGATCGTCACCTCTTGGAGTCGATGCCTAAGGGCGCTATCTTGGTAAACACTGCCCGCAAGGAGGTTATCAATGAGGAGGATTTGATGGCCGTACTTGGTGAGAGGGAGGACCTGAAGTATGCAAGCGATATTGCTGCTGCTTGCCAGGCTGAACTCGTAGAGAAATATGGCAACCGCGTATTTGCAACACCCAAGAAACAGGGTGCAGAGACCGCAGAGGCCAACTACAATGCTGCCAAGGCAGCCGCAACTCAGATTGTTGACTTCTTCGTAAACGGCAATCGCAAATTCCAGGTAAACAAATAATCCACAACGGACAGAGTATAAGTTATGGTAAAGATTAAAGCATTTAGTGGTGTACGTCCACCACAGGCACTTGCCAACGAGGTTGCATCACGTCCCTACGATGTACTCAACTCCGTTGAGGCAAAAGCCGAGGCTGGCGAGAAGAGCCTTCTGCACATCATCAAACCCGAGATTGACTTCGATCCCATCATTGATGAGCACGATGAGGCCGTTTACGCCAAAGCAGTAGAGAACTACAAGAGCTGGAAAGAGAAAGGTTGGCTCGTAAAAGATGAGAAAGAGTGCTATTATATCTATGCACAGACTATGAACGGCAAACGCCAGTATGGTCTTGTGGCTTGCTGCCACTTCGAGGACTACCTCGAGGGCCGCATCAAAAAGCACGAGCTCACCCGCGCCGACAAGGAGGAGGACAGGATGAAACACGTTAGGGCACAGAGCGCTAACCTGGAGCCCGTTTTCTTCGCTTATCCCGAGCGTGAGGATATGAACGCCATCGTAAACCGCATCATTGCCGATGCTCCCCAGTATGACTTCGTGAGCGAGGACGGTGTAGGTCACACCCTTTGGCTGATTGACAACGACGAGGATATCAAGAATATCACCGCTATCTTCGAGCAGATTCCCGCGCTCTATGTGGCCGATGGTCACCACCGTACCGCAGCTGCTGCAGGTGTTGGCAAAGAGAGGATGAATGCCAATCCCAACCACACCGGCACCGAGGAGTACTGCTACTTCTTGGCTGTTATCTTCCCCGATGCACAGCTCAACATCATCGACTACAACCGCGTGGTGAAAGATCTCAATGGTCTCTCGAAAGAGGAGTTCCTCGCAGCAGTTGAGAAAGATTTCGTTGTAGAGAAGAAGGGCGCAGAGATCTACAAGCCCAACGCACTCCACAACTTTGGTCTCTATCTCGACGGTGAGTGGTACTCGATGACCGCCAAAGAGGGTACCTATGATGATAGCGATCCCATCGGCGTTCTCGACGTTACCGTATTGTCCAACCTCGTACTCGACAAAGTTCTCGGTATCAAAGACCTTCGCAGGGACAAACGTATCGACTTTGTAGGTGGTATCCGTGGTTTGGGCGAGTTGCAGAAGAGGGTTGATAGTGGCGAGATGAAGGTTGCATTTGCACTCTATCCCGTCTCGATGAAACAGCTCATCGACATCGCCGACAGCGGCAACATTATGCCTCCCAAGACTACTTGGTTTGAGCCCAAGTTGCGCAGCGGTGTTGTAATTCACGAGTTTTAAGAGAACCTAATATACCTATATTATTAATATAACTACTAAACAGTATGGCAAAAATCAAGGGAACAATCGTTGTAGATACCGAGCGCTGCAAAGGCTGCGAGGTATGTGTTGCCTCTTGCCCCTGCGACGTATTGGCACTCTCGCCCAACGTCAATGGCAAAGGCTATAACTACGCCCATATGGCAAACCCCGACAACTGCACCGGTTGTGCTAGTTGTGCAATTATTTGCCCGGACACTTGTATCACAGTTTACAGACAAAAATTCGAGTAGCTATGGGAGAAGTTAAATTGATGAAAGGCAACGAAGTTATCGCAGAAGCTGCGATTCGTTGCGGAGCCGATGGCTATTTCGGCTATCCTATCACTCCTCAGAGCGAGGTGATGGAGACACTTATGGAGCGCAAACCTTGGGAGACCACAGGTATGGTTGTAGTACAGGCCGAGAGCGAGGTATCGTCGATCAATATGGTATACGGCGGTGCAGCTTGCGGTAAGAGGGTTATGACCTCTTCGTCGAGCCCCGGTATCAGCCTTATGTGTGAGGGTCTGACCTACTTGGCAGGTGCCGAGCTTCCTTGCGTTGTAGTAAACGTTACCCGTGGCGGCCCAGGTCTTGGTACCATCCAGCCCGCACAGAGCGACTACAATCAGGCAGTTAAGGGCGGTGGCCACGGTGACTACAAAGTTATCGTACTCGCACCCGCATCGGTTCAGGAGATGCACGACTTCGTATTCGACGCATTCGACTTGGCCTTCAAGTATCGTAACCCCGTTATGATTCTTTCCGACGGTGTTATTGGTCAGATGATGGAGAAAGTAGAGCTCGCCGAGCAGCGTCCCCGCTGGACAGACGAGGAGATTGTGAAGATGCACAGCAGCTGGGCTTGTACCGGTAAAACCGCTGATCGCGAGGGCAATATCGTAACTTCGTTGGAGTTGGATCCCTATGCACAGGAGCAGTTCAACTACAAGATTTTCGAGAAATATGCTCGTTGCGAGGCTGAGGATGTACGCTTCGAGGAGTATATGTGTGACGATGCTGACTACCTTATCGTAGCCTTCGGTTCGTCGGCACGTATCTGCAAGGAGACCATCGCAATTGCTCGTGCAAATGGTCATAAAGTAGGTCTTATCCGTCCTATCACCCTCTGGCCCTTCCCCAGCAAGAAGATTGCCGAGGTTGCCCAGAAGACCAAAGGTGTTCTCGTAGCAGAGCTCAATATGGGTCAGATGGTAGACGATGTAAGACTCGCAGTAAATGGTACTGTGCCCGTTGAGCACTACGGTCGTACCGGTGGTGCAGTATATACTCCCGATCAGGTATATGAGGCACTGAAGAACAAAATCATTAAATAGTAGATTGTTATGGCAGAATATATAGTTGAGAAGACCAAAGAGAATTTGGTATATTCGAAGACTCCCGTCTTGAAAGACAACGTTATGCACTACTGCCCCGGATGTAGCCACGGTACCATCCACAAACTCATCGCTGAGGTAATCGAGGAGATGGGTGTACAGGAGAAGACCATCGGTGTTTCGCCCGTAGGTTGCTCGGTATTTGCATACAACTACCTCCACATTGACTGGATTCAGGCCGCACACGGTCGTGCAGCTGCAGTTGCTACTGCTGCTCACAGGCTCTATCCCGAGAAACTCGTCTTCACCTATCAGGGTGATGGTGACTTGGCCGCTATCGGTACTGCAGAGAGCATCCACGTATGTAACCGTGGTGAGAGCATCGCAGTATTCTACGTAAACAATGCAATTTATGGTATGACCGGTGGTCAGATGTCGCCCAATACCCTCATTGGTATGAAGACTGCAACTTGCCCCTACGGTCGTGATCCTCAGTTGCACGGCTATCCCTACAAGGTTGCCGACTTCGTATGCCAGCTTCCCGGTGTCTGCTACGTTACTCGCCAGAGTGTACACACTCCCGCAGCCGTACGTAAAGCCAAAAAAGCTATCCGCAAAGCTCTCGAGAACTCGTTGGCAGGCAAAGGTTTGTCGTTCGTAGAGTTCGTAGCAACTTGCAATAGCGGTTGGAAGATGACTCCCGTACAGGCAAACAAGTGGATGGAGGAGAATCTGGTTCCCGAGTATCCTCTTGGAGATATTAAAGATGAATAACCCCTAAAACATTACAGAGATATATGAAACAGGAATTGATTATTGCAGGTTTTGGTGGACAGGGTGTCCTCTCGACCGGTAAAATTTTGGCCTACTCGGGTATGTTGCAGGGTTACGAGGTTAGCTGGCTGCCCAGCTATGGCCCCGAGATGCGTGGTGGTACTGCCAACGTTACCGTTGTAGTAAGTGACCAGCCCGTGAGCTCGCCCATCGTTCAGATGTGCGACACCATCATCGTACTCAACCAGCAGAGCTTGGACAAGTTCGAGCAGAGCGTACGCCCCGGTGGCAACCTCATCTACGATACCAATGGTATCACCCACCACCCCACCCGTAAGGATATCAACATCTACACCATCAACGCCACCGAGGAGTGTGCAAAGATGGGTAATGCCCGCCTCTTCAACACTATGATTTTGGGTGGCTACCTCAAAGTATGCCCCATCGTAGAGATGGAGTACGTGAAGATTGGTCTGAAGAAATCGCTTCCCGAGCGTGCTTGGAAGACTCTTCCCGCCAACGAGGAGGCAATCCGCCACGGTGGTGAGATTATCCAGCTCGTACACAAGGCCGAGTAAGAACTCCCAATCGGTCAAACGAAACAATCTATTTGACCACTTAAAACTTCAAGGAGAGGGGTGCCCAGAGGGGCGCCCCTTTTTTGTGATAAACCACTTAGCGAAAGCGACTAAAAAAGGCAGACCAAGTAAAATGGTCTGCCTTGAGAGTAAATAATAGTGGGTACTACTCTACTTCATCTCTACGAGCACCTTGCCTGTCATCTCGGCAGGCTGCGCAATACCCATCAGTTTAAGCACAGTGGGTGCCACATCAGCCAACACTCCGTTCTCAACCTTGGCCACACGGTCTGAAACCACAATGATGGGCACGGGGTTGAGTGAGTGTGCAGGGTTGGGAGTACCGTCGGGATTCTTGGCATTGTCGGCATTGCCGTGATCGGCAATCACAACAACCTCATAACCATTATCTCGAGCTGTGGTAATGACACGTTCCACGCAGCTATCGACAGTCTTTACAGCCTTATAAATAGCATCCCAAACACCGGTGTGACCAACCATATCACCGTTTGCGAAGTTGAGTGCAATGAAGTCGAACTTCTGCTGTTTCAACTCTGCCACGAGTGCATTTGCCACCTCGGGTGCACTCATCTCGGGCTGCAAATCATAGGTTGCCACCTTGGGAGAAGGTATCAGAATACGGCTTTCTCCATCAAATTCTGCTTCGCGGCCACCATTAAGGAAGAAAGTTACGTGTGCATACTTCTCTGTCTCGGCAATACGCAACTGCTTAAGACCCAACGACGAGATATACTCACCTATGGTATTGGCCACATTTTCCTTATCGAAGAGGATGTGCAGCCCCTTAAAGTTGGCATCGTAGGGGGTCATACAGCAGTAGTAGAGAGGGAGCGTGTGCATATCCATCTCGGGCATATCCTGCTGGGTGAGTACGATGGTAATCTCTTTGGCGCGGTCGTTACGGAAGTTGAAGAAGATTACCATATCGTTAGCCTCCACAAGACCGATGGGGCTATCATTCTCATCTACAGCGACAATGGGTTTCACGAATTCATCGGTCACACCCTCATCGTAGCTCTCCTGCATAGCTGCAACCATATCGACAGCGTGTTTGCCCACGCCTCGTACCAACTGGTCGTAGGCCATCTTCACCCTCTCCCAGCGTTTGTCGCGGTCCATTGCATAGTAGCGACCAATAATGGAAGCAATCTTACCACCAGTCACCTTGAGGTGGTCCTCAAGCTCTGCAATGTAGCCTTTACCACTCTGGGGATCGGTGTCGCGACCATCCATAAAGCAGTGCACATAGGTGCGGTCCGAGATGCCATAGGCCTGTGCGATGTCGCACAGTTTGTGGAGATGGCTCTGCTGACTATGCACGCCACCGTCGCTCACAAGGCCCATAAAGTGCACCTTCACACCCTTCTCTTTGGCATACTCGAAGGCTGCTTTCACCTCTGCGTTCTCCATAATGGAGTTATCGCGGCAGGCGCGGTTGATCTTCACCAAATCTTGATATACGACCCTACCGGCACCAATATTGAGATGACCCACCTCGGAATTACCCATCTGACCTTCGGGCAGGCCTACATTCTCACCATCTGTGCGAAGTTCGGCATTGGGATATTTGGCCTCAAGGCTATTCATAAACTCGGGCTTGGCGCAGTAAATCACATCACTCTCGGTGTGATTTCCCTTACCCCAACCATCGAGGATCATCAATAAAACTTTCTGTTTCATAATTCTAATCTAATTACTACCTAACTCTGTTTCTTTATTAACGTTAGCGGTTGACTAACCGATAGCAGAGATAATCATCTCCTCGGCAGTAGCCACAGCCTTTTCGAGGCCCTCGGAATTTTTACCGCCTGCAGTTGCGTAGAAAGGCTGACCGCCACCGCCACCCTGCATCTCTTTAGCAGCCGTACGAACGATGTCACCTGCTTTGACACCCGCCTTAACCAAGTTGTCACCAACTGCTACAGCCAACATAGGCTTGCCACCCTCACGGCTACCAAGTACAATAGCCACATCGGGATTGGAGGTGCGGAGTGCATAGATGGCATCCTTAACCTGATCTACGGGCATATCGATAATCTTCGATACGACCTTCTTATCACCAAGAAGTTTGCCAATCTCTGCGGCTACAGTCTTGGCTTTCTCTGCGACGAAGCCCTCTATCTGCTTGCGCAGTTCGGCATTGTCGTCAATCATCTTCTTGAGGCTCTGGAGCAAAGCGGGCGAGCCTACGCACTTGCGAACCTCCTTGAGCAGCTCTTCCATCTTGTACTCTGCCTCATCAGCCACAGCACCTGCGATAGCCTCAATACGGCGCACACCTGCCGAGATTGCACTCTCGGCCACAATGCGGAAGTGGCCGATCTGACCGGTAGCGGCCACGTGGGTACCACCACAAAGCTCCACCGAGTCACCGAAACGTACCATCCTCACCTTGTCGCCATATTTCTCACCGAAGAGCATCATTGCGCCTGCTTTTTGTGCCTCCTCAATAGAGCACTCACGGTTCTCATCGAGAGGATAGTCGGCACGGATCATACGGTTAACAGCCCTCTCAACCTCACGCAACTCCTCGTCGCTAACTTTCTGGAAATGCGAGAAGTCAAAGCGCAAGTAGTCGGGGCATACGAGCGAGCCCTTCTGCTCTACGTGAGTACCGAGAATATCGCGGAGTGCTTTGTGCATAAGGTGGGTTACCGAGTGGTGACGAGCCGAAGCCAGACGGCTCTCCTCGTCAACAATAGCAGTAAACACTGCCTCTACATTCTCGGGCAGTTCTGCCACGATATGAATAGGAAGACCATTCTCTTTGATTGTGTCAATCACCGCAAGGCTCTTGCCATCGGCAACGATTACGCCCTTGTCGCCTACCTGACCGCCACTGTTGGCATAGAAAGGAGTGCGGTCGAAAACGAGCTGATAGAGAGTTTTGCCCTTGGTGGTCACCTTGCGGTAGCGCACAATCTTCACCTCCGAGGTGAGGGTGTCGTAACCAACGAACTCGGTGGTTGCACCAGCTACAAGCTCCACCCAATCGTCGTTCTCAACTACAGCGGCGTTACGCGAGCGAGCCTTCTGTGCCTGCAACTCCACGTCGAAAGCCTCGAGGTCAACCTCCATACCGTTCTCTCTTGTGATGAGTTCAGTAAGGTCGATGGGGAATCCGTAGGTGTCATAGAGAGTGAATGCCGACTTGCCGTCGATAGTATTACCGCCTGCAGCGCGCACTTTTTTCATCACGCCCTCAAGGAGGTTGATACCCGTAGCGAGGGTTTTGAGGAATGCGGTCTCCTCCTCGCAGATTACACTTGTGATAAGTGTCTGCTGCGCCTTGAGCTCGGGGAACTGCTCACCCATCTGCTCCACAAGACTGGGAACAAGCTTGCAAATAAAAGGCTCATTGAAGCCGAGATAGGTGTAGCCGTAGCGCACAGCACGACGGAGAATACGGCGAATAACATAGCCGGCCTTTACATTGCTGGGCAGCTGACCATCAGCGATTGAGAATGCGATGGTGCGAAGGTGATCTGCAATAACCCTCATAGCCACATCTGCTTTGGCATCATCGCCATAGCGTTTGCCCGAGAGGGCGGCAATCTCACCGATACGCGACGAGAATACGTCGGTATCGTAGTTGCTCTGCTTATTCTGAAGAACCATACAGAGACGCTCGAAGCCCATACCGGTATCGATATGTTTGTGAGGCAGAGGCTCAAGCGAGCCATTGGCCTTACGGTTGAACTGCATAAATACGAGGTTCCAAATCTCGATTACCAAGTGGTGGCCCATATTGACCATCTCTCTACCGGGTTTGGCAGCACGCTCCTCATCGCTACGCAGGTCGAAGTGGATCTCGCTGCAAGGACCGCAAGGACCTGTCTCGCCCATCTCCCAGAAGTTATCGTGCTTATTGCCGAGGATGATGTGATCCTCAGGCAGATACTGCTTCCAAAGATCGAAAGCCTCCTGATCCATAGGTACTCCATCCTCCGGTGCACCCTCAAATACTGTTGCATAGAGTCGCTCTTTGGGCATACCGTAAACCTCGGTCAGAAGCTCCCACGCCCAACTGATGGCCTCTTTTTTGAAATAGTCGCCGAAGGACCAGTTGCCGGGCATCTCGAACATAGTGTGGTGATAGGTGTCGTGACCTACCTCTTCGAGGTCGTTGTGCTTACCCGACACACGCAGACACTTCTGCGTATCGGCCGCGCGGTTATACTTTTTCTCGGCATTACCAAGGAAGATATCCTTAAATTGGTTCATACCGGCATTGGTAAACATAAGTGTAGGGTCGTTCTTTACGACCATAGGAGCCGAGGGCACGATAGTGTGCTCCTTGCTCTGGAAAAACTCGAGGAATTTCTTCCTGATTTCATTTGATGTCATCATAGTTTCTTCCTAAATATTTATTGTTACTCTGAATCTCGTATCCAAATAAGTTTGCAAAAATACATATTTTACTCTAATTTTGTCAATCAAAAGCGACCAATTTTCGACCGATGAGCAAAAAAGAGTATAAATTTAACCCCGCCACCCTCACCTACGAACCTGTAGAGCGTCCGGCACGCCTTAGGCGCTACGTGAGTATCAGGCGCACACTGCTCTTTTTCATTGCCGCTGCCACAATCAATCTCATCTATTCGATGGCCTACTACACCCCCAAGTTGCGCAGGCTCGAGGAGCAAGGTAGCCAGACCGTACACCGCTTTGAGATGCTCAATGAGCGCATCTATGCTACGGGCGACAAAATAGGTCAACTGCGACAGCGCGACAACTACGTATATCGTTCGCTTTTCGGCGCCGACACCCTCACTCTTGCCGGCATCTACACCCCTTACGACAATCACACCTATGCCGACATAAATGATGACTACGACGGCATCGTAAGAGAATCTTGGGAGTTGCTCGATGCCCAAACCCGCCTACTCTACCGCCAAAGCCTTTCGCTCGACGAATTGCAGATTCTATCGAAAGATAAGGAGAAGATGGCCGCTTCCATACCTGCCATCTGGCCTATCAACAAGAACGACCTGCGTGGTCCCATCGGTGCCTACGGACGTAGGCTTCACCCCATCTACAAACGTTACATCCAACACAAAGGCATCGACTTCGGAGGTCGCCGTGGTGACCCCATCTATGCAACGGGCAATGGTGTGGTCGTACACTCCGAGAAGGGTTTGCGCCGCAAGGGCTACGGACAGCAGTTGGTTATCGACCACGGATTTGGCTACAAGACAAGATATGCCCATCTGAATGAGCGTCTTGTAAAGGTCGGGCAGGAGGTCAAACGTGGCGAACTAATTGGTTATATGGGCAATACGGGAGGTTCCACAGGCCCTCACCTTCACTACGAGGTCATCTATATGGGCAACAATGTAGATCCCATCAACTACTTCCGCAGGGATATGACCGATGCCGAATTTGACCGCATCATTGAGCAGGCCAAAACAACTACATACGAAACTTTGGAGGGCACCAACAATGAGTAGACGCTACGACACATATCCTCCAAACGAAAGCAAAGCGGGGCGTATCGGCCGCGCCGTTGGTCGTTTCATCTCCAACGTCGCCATTTTTGTTCTAATTTTGTTTGGCACCTACCTCGCATTTACGCTTGTAGACACCCCGTCTCAACATAAACAAAGGGTGCGCAACGCAAGACTCGGGAGTGATTATGCCGCACTTGAAGGGCGATTCGACACTGTTGAACTTGTGCTCGACAATGTCATAGAGCGCGACCGCAACGTTTTCCGCATTCTCTTCGAGTCCGACCCATACGACTTTGCCGACAACGCCACCGAGAACCGTTGGGAAAACTACGAGCGCCTTGCATCTCGTAGCGAGACCGAACTCTACCGTGAGCTTAACGAGCGTATGAGCAAACTCGAAAAGGGGGAGCGCGACCTATCCAATGTCTTCACAAAGCTCGATCACATCATAGATAGTCTCGGCACAAAGGTCAATAACATTCCCGCCATACAACCGGTGATCAACAAAGAGTTGACACTTCTCACAGCCCCCTACGGGATGCTTATTCATCCATTCTACAAGAGCCTTGTTTCCCACCAAGGTGTCGACTACACCGTTCCCGTCGGTTCGCGCGTCTTTGCGACAGCCGACGGCAAAGTAAAAGAGGTAAAAACTCGCAAGACCACAGCAGGTCGGTACATCGTCATTGATCACGGCCACGGTTACGAAACCCAATACAGCCATCTCTCGCGCATAGATGTCAAGAAGGGACAGAAGGTGCGCCGAGGCGACATCATCGGCCTGACCGGTAATAGCGGCCTTTCTCTCTCGCCACACCTCCACTATGAGGTTAAATTCAACGGTATGAGGGTGGATCCCATCCACTACTTCTTTATGGAACTAACCCCTCTCGAATATCAGCGAATGATTAAGATCTCACAGAGCGGTATGCAATCATTCGACTAATAACACCAAAACCAATACACCAACTATGTACACAGAAATCGTTCTCTATGGCGCACTTGCAGCCGTACTATTCATCTGTAGCATACTCATATTCATAGGCCAAGGCGATTGGCTAATATCTGGCTACAACACTGCCAGCCCCGAGGAGAGAGCCCAATACAACGTTCGTCGCCTACGACTCATTATGGGTATAGGTACATCACTCGTGGGATTCGTAATAATAGGAAACATATTTATTGATGCCCAATGGTTTACAATCGTCACTGTCATTCCCATCTGCATAGCCATTCTCATTTTGGGCAATACTTGGGCAAAAAATTAGAACTTTCATCTCAACACATAAAAAAGCGAGGCGCAACTCCGAATATGGATGTTGCGCCTCGCCTTATTTTTAGGCTGTGATTTATACAAACAGCATAACGAACATATACATCCAATGTGCAATAATTGCCGCCACAAGACCACCAATCGTATGAGCGACAATAGCTTTGGAGGTCAGGCTGCGATAGCCGAGAGTATCGAGCATTGCGGTATGAGTGCTCAAGTAGCCACTCCAACACATACCGATGGCGGTGAAAACAGCAATAGCATTGCCATCAACCCATCCTGACTCGATAAAGTTGGGCACAAGACCGAGTGCTGCACCCACAGCACCAAGTGCGGTAATGGGGAATGCCACAAGATGGGGATCGGAGAAACCAAAGAGCCAGTCGAAGAGGAAGTTCACCTTACTTGCCAACCAAGGAAGCAGTTCGGTACCCTCATAGGCTGCGCCCGTATACTCGCCACTTGCCGAAGGACCAAAGGTGAGAATCATCACCAGAGTGGAGATAATAAGCACACCCGGGATAATTGCAAGTCCCACATCCACACCCGTACGGCCTCCATCGAGCAACGAATCGAGAATCCTTTGGAAAAGCGGTTTCTGATACTCAATCTCTTCATCTTTCTTCTCTTCAACTTCCACTGCGGCAGGCTCATACTGATAGTGAGGATAGGCCTTGATCACCGACCTCTGCATAATGCGAGTGGAGACGATACACCCAATCATCGCACCCACAAGACCAACAAATGGCTCCCAATAGAAGCCTTGTCCCACCATAAAGACAATAACGAGTAGGCCCATACCGAATGCGGTGCCGAAATTCGTAAGCGAAATATATTGATATTTCTTAAAGTAGGATGCGAAACGTTTGTCTTGCGCCAACGAGATGATTGCGGGGTTATCCGACAAGAAGGTCACCACTGCGCCAAGTGATGCTACACCGGGCAGATTGAATAGCGGCTTCATCAGAGGACGGAGCAACTTCTCAAGCAACTTAACTACTCCAAACTCCACAAAAATACGGCCCAGAGCTCCGGTGATCACACAGATTGCCATCAGGTAGAAAACCGTATTGAGCAGCAAATCGTGAGCTGTATTCATCACCGTATTGAGCATATTGGCCGTACCCATACGCGAACCGAGGTAACCAAAGAGCAGGAAAATCACTATAAGGCAAGTGATGCCACTCGGCATCGTGAACCCCCTTTTGCGAGATGTACGATTCTGTTTCATAGGACTTTATCGGAAAAGTAAAAGTGTTCTCTAAAATAAGTTGATACGCCAAGTCAGACCAAACTGCACCATCAGGTGATCATCGAGAAGACCGCCGCCCAGCAGATTGGTCTGCTTGCCAAAAGCATAGGCAGTAGCAGCGTGGAACCTCACTTTCTTGTTGCCAAATGGGAAATACTCAACACCACCACCCATACGCCACATTTCCGTTCCGGGCATCACAGTAAGGTCTGCAACCGAAGTAGACTTATTTACATCATACGAGCCGTGTGCAAAGAAGTGGAATTTTTCGTTCATCTTCCACTTTAGGTCGAGCATAGTAGAGGCGTTGATTCCGTCAAGACACTCGTGGTCAATGCGTTCCATATAATCGAACTCAATGGCCACTCTACCCAACTCAAAGAGGTGTCCCAAGGCTACATACTCAACAAACTTATTGGGAGCATACTCCAAGACGTTGAAAGAGTGAAGAATGGTCAGGCAATCATCCCACTTGTCGGTCCACATAAGGTTGTATGCGTAGAGGTTTTCGCGCATATAGTCGTACGGGCTACGGCAGATTTGAGCAGTAATACGCGTGTTCTCACCACCCTTGAAAGTGGCACTTGCACCAAACTGATAGCAAGCAATCTGATGCCAATATTCCGAGGCAAAATAGATATCTATAGGTGCTCGATCGTACTCATATCCACCAATGGCAACCACCTGTTTACCGGCCGAGAAATCCCATTTGTCGGTAGAATAAGTAAGTGTCGCCCAATCAGTTGCGGCAAACGGATCAGCCTGCACCTTTTGTGCTCTATAGCGAATAGAGTAGCTCAGATTCTCGAGCAACGAACCATCCATACGAAAGTTGAAGAACTTACCATCGAAACCCGAATTACCCAATATGGAATTACCGTCGAGATTTTCATACTGCCAATCACCCCTAAGTTCCACGTCGAGTCGATTGATGGTCTGTGCCGAAAGCGTAAGTGCAACAAGCACTGCCGCGAACAAAAGTAGAGTTCTCTTCATTAGTAAGAGTAGAAATAGTAGTTTTTAATAATTTAGGTAGCTTTATAAATACAAAGGTAGTGAAATTGTTGAGATTTCACTACCTTCACTTAATTATTTTACTCCACACGGAGCAAAGTGATATCAAAAATCAACGTGGAAAATGGCTTGATAACACCTGCGCCTCTCGCTCCATAGCCAAGATTAAACGGAATGACAACCTCCCAACGCGAACCGACAGGCATCTCCTTGAGAGCCGTTTTCCATCCCTCTATCAGTCCTCTGAGAGGGAATGTTGCTGGGCGACCTTTCTCGGTAGCATCGAAGCACTTACCATTGATGAGCATACCCTTATAATGTACAGTAACGACACTCTTGACCGTAGGTCTGTCGCCCCTGCCTTGGGTGATTTCACGATAGAGGACACCGTTGAATAACCGCTTAACTCCGGGCCTCTGGGCATATTCATCGAGGAACTCAAGATTACGCTCTTTGTAGGCGCTATTATTATTGACGAGTGCCATACTTTGTTCTATTTATCTATTGCCTTTTTCAGTCCTCTTTCGGCAGCTATTTGCTCCATTAGTCCGAAAGCCGCGTCGTACTCGTTGGGTATTTTTCCATCGAGGATCGCCTCCTTGATAATAGCCTTAATCTCACCGACTTGAGCGCAAGGTTCTAAACCATAGGTTTGCATTATGATTTCGCCCGTGATGGGTGGCTGGAAATTGCGCACGCGGTCTTTCTCCTCAATCTCCTTCATCTTCACTCTTACAAGGGCAAAATTGCGCAGATAGCGCTGTACCTTGGAGTCTATACCCGAGGTGATATCGGCCTCACACAGAGTCATCAAATCCTCCACATCGTCTCCAGCCTCAAAAAGCAGACGGCGCACAGCCGAGTCGGTAACCTCATCTTCCGACAGAATGATCGGTCGAAGATGCAGAAAAACAAGTTTGCGCACATATTTCATATGCTCATTAAGCGGCAAGCGAAGGCGGCGGAAAATCTCTGGAATCATCTTGCTGCCAACCACTTCGTGACCGTGGAACGACCAACCAACTTTATTGTCGAACGCTTTGGTACGAGGCTTTGCAATGTCGTGTAGGAGCGCAGCCCAACGCAGCCAAAGATTGTCGCTTTTTTTGGCCACATTGTCAAGCACCTTAAGAGTGTGTACAAAGTTGTCTTTGTGCGCTTTACCATTCCTCACTTCAACCCCTCGTAGAGCTTCGAGTTCGGGGAAAATATGCTGCAACAAGCCTGTCTTGCTCAACAGATCAAACCCAATAGAAGGTGCAGGCGAGGCCACAATTTTATGCAACTCCGTAGCAATACGTTCCTTTGATACGATAGCAATTCTCTCCTTATTTCGGACTATCGCATCGAAGGTCTCGGAGTCGAGGTCAAAGCCGAGTTGGGTGGCAAAACGGACTCCGCGAATCATCCTCAGAGGGTCATCAGAAAAGGTCACATCCGGATCGGTGGGTGTCCTGATTATAAGCTCTTCCAAGTCCTCCATACCGCCAAAGCTATCGAGCAATTCTCCATAGGAGTCGCTATTGAGCGACCACGCCAATGCATTGATAGTAAAGTCTCTACGCAATTGATCATCCTCAATGGTTCCCTCCTCCACAGCAGGCTTGCGCGAATCGGGTGAATAGGACTCCTTGCGAGCCCCCACAAACTCTATCTCCCTCCCCTCTCTATCGTGCAACATAGCAGTCCCAAAGGTCTTGAAGATAGAGACTTTGGTTTTGAGTCTGCGACCGAGGATTTTTGCCACCTCAATACCGCTACCTACGACCACAACATCTATGTCGGTCGACGGACGATGAAGGTAATAGTCGCGCACATAACCGCCCACGACATAGGCCCTCACTCCGAGTGAATCGGCAATCTCGGTAATTTCCTTGAATATAGGGAGTGAAAGAGGATGATTATCAGACATATAGTCACTTATTTAAGCTGTGCAAGATAGCGGTGTACGGTCTCTTCGAGTCCGAGATAGAGTGCATCAGAAATGAGTGCGTGCCCAATCGAAACCTCATCAGTCCAAGGGATACGCTCCACAAAGTAGGCCAAATTATCGAGATTCAGATCGTGACCTGCATTAAGGCCCAATCCCACCTTACGAGCCTCTTCGGCAGCTGCAACATAGGGTTCGATGGCCGTTTCTCTATCAGTATGGTAGTCACGAGCATAAGCCTCCGTGTAGAGTTCCACACGATCGGCACCACACTCTTTTGCGCCGCGCACCATCTCAGGTATAGGATCAACAAATATTGAAACCCTGATGCCTTTGGCCTTAAACTCTGCAATCTTGGTAGTAAGGAAGTCTCGGTATTTAATCGTATCCCAACCTGCATTTGAGGTGATGGCATCTGCCGCATCCGGCACCAAAGTAACCTGCGCCGGAACAACCTCAAGGACAAGCTCCGTAAAGGAGTCAATAGGATTACCTTCGATATTGAGCTCGGTAGTAACAATAGGCTTGAGGTTACGCACATCGTCGTAGCGAATGTGACGACCATCGGGACGAGGATGAACTGTGATACCCTCTCCTCCAAAACCTTCGATTCGACGAGCTGCGAGGAGCACATCGGGCAGATTTCCGCCGCGAGAATTGCGCACTACGGCAATCTTATTTATGTTTACACTCAATTTTGTCATACTTTGTTGCAGTTAAAGTTAGTTTAGTTAGAAGTTTTTAGGTATTTTTGCGTTGTAAAGTTACCACAAACTTTTGTGAAATGAAAATAATTTTATTCTCTCGCCCCTCCGCAAGCACTAACTCGGAGCATTTTGGCGCACTGATAGAGGGCATTAAGGCCCGTAATATAGATTTTGCCGTCAATGGCAGCGCAGCCGATTGGTACACCACACAGGGGGGCATTGAGGTTCCCCAATGCGCAATATACTCCTCTATGGAGGAAGCTCTTACGGACGACTCGATTGTAATATCCTATGGTGGAGACGGCACCTTACTCAGTGCAGTCAGAGCTTTAGGAGGCCGAAAAGTGCCCGTTTTAGGCATCAATTCGGGTCGCCTCGGATTTCTCGCAACTGCCTCTTTGGAGGATACCGAGAGTGCTCTTAATGCGCTCGTAAAAGGCGACTTTTCTATCGAAGAGAGAGCGATGCTCAAGGTTGAAGGAGATATTGAGGAGGAGATTGGTTTTCCATTGGCATTCAATGAGTTTTCCATTCAGCGCCAGCATATGGGAATGATTGGCATTAGGGTCGAGATAGATGGCCGCAATGTGGCTAACTACTGGAGCGACGGAGTACTTGTTGCCACCCCCACAGGATCCACAGCCTACTCCCTCAGCGCAGGTGGCCCTATCCTCACTCCCGGATGCCACTGCCTTGTCCTCACCCCCATCGCACCCCACAACCTAACGATGCGCCCTATTGTCATCCCCGACAGTAGTCGCATCCGCCTCTCCATCAACACACGCGACCCCCACGCATTGGCGGCTATAGACAACGAATATTTCACCATCCACAACAACTCATCATTCACGATTAGCCGAGCTGAGGAGCAAGTTTTTTTGGTAAAACTGCAAAATATATCCTTCTACGACACGTTAAAAAAGAAGATGATGTGGGGCTTGGATGGCAGAGAGTCAAAACTTTAGCACATCAGAAAACCCACTGCGCCAGAGAATAGGAACTCCTACCTATTTGTAATAAAGATAACTTTGTACTATATTTGCGCGTTTAATTAAGAAGCAAATGGCAGACAACAACACAGAAGCGAGAATCCCACGACACGTTGCAATCATTATGGACGGCAACGGCAGATGGGCACAACAGCGAGGTCTCGAACGCCCCGAAGGTCACATAGCGGGTGTCGAGGCCGTTCGTCGTGCGCTCAAAGCCGCCGCAGCCGAAGGTGTTGAGTATCTGACACTTTACACATTCTCAACCGAGAATTGGGGCCGCCCCAAGGCTGAGGTTGACGGCATTATGGAACTCTTCTGCAAGAGTGTCGTTGCCGAAACTCCAGAGCTCAAAGCACAGGGGGTCAGGGCAAAGATTATGGGTGATCGCAGCGCATTATCCGAGAAGGTCAACCACTACATAGACCGCATCGAAAGTGAGACCGCCGAAGGTGACCGTATCACCTTGATTTTCGCAATGAACTACAGCTCTCGCCACGAAATTACGGAGAGTTTCAAAGATATGGCACGCAGGATTGCCGAGGGTCAATTAAGCCCCGAAGAGATTGATGCAGAGACCATCTCGCGCAATCTCTATTCGAGCGACTATCCCGACCCCGACCTTATCATCCGCACCGGTGGGGAGTATAGGTTGAGCAATTTCCTCTTGTGGCAGGCTGCCTACAGCGAACTCTACTTCACCCCCACCCTGTGGCCCGATTTCGACAAAGATTCGTTCCGCGAGGCGCTCGACTCCTACGCACGCCGCCAGCGTCGTTACGGCTTGGTCGAGACCAAATAACAAACACGAAAACATAGTACCAACCAAATGTATAGAAGATTTTTCCTACTCACATTTATGCTCTTGGCTGCCACAGCCATTTGGGCCCAGACGGAGCCCAAAATTGTGGCCGTAGAGGCTCCCGAAGAGCAGAATGACACGCTCAAAGTAGATCGCAATGCCCCCATTGCCGACTATCAAGCCCCCAAACGATACATCATCCGCAACATCACCGCCGAGGGCATCCGCTTCCTCGACAAACAGTTGCAGATCAATTCGTCGGGCCTTGCCGTGGGTGATGAAATTTCGATTCCCGGCAGGGAGATTTCCAACGCCATTTCGCGTTTGTGGTCGAAGCAGTATTTCTCGGATGTTCAGATTTTGGCCAATCCCGTAGGCGACAGCGTCGATCTGACCATCCTTCTCGACGAGCGTCCCCGCATCTTCCGTTGGCAGTTTGAGGGCATCAGCAAGAGTGCCACAAACACCCTCATTGAGGACTTGAAACTCAAGCGCGGCTCGGAGACTTTGAGCGACTACAACATAGAGAAAAGGGTAAACCAAATCAAGGACCACTATATTCACAAAGGTTGGAGGAATGTGGAGGTCACTCCCCGCATCGAAAACGATAGCGTCATCCGTAATGCGGTGAACGTAACTTTCGTTGTAGACAAACGCGAGAAGGTTCGTATCGGAGAGATTAACTTTGAGGGTAACGAAGTTTTCACAGACAAACAACTCCGCAAGGTGATGAAAAAGATTCACCAGAAGAGCATCAATATCTTCCACAACACCAAGCTCCGCGATGACGAGCTCAAAGAGGACTTCGACAACATCATCGATTTCTACCATTCCAAAGGTTATCGCAATGCAATGATTGTCAGTGACTCTGTCTATGTCATTTCTCCCGAGCGCATCGGCCTGACCATTACGGTCAACGAGGGCAATCAGTTCCACTATCGCGACATCAAATGGGTTGGTAACAGCAAATACTCCACCGATCACCTCAATAACATTCTTGGTCTGAAGAAAGGCGACACCTACGACAAAAAGACTCTCTATGAGCGACTTGGCGTAGGTAAAGAGGATGACCCCGAGGATGTATCGACAGTCAATGCTCTCTATCAGAACGAGGGTTACTTGGCATCGCAAATATCCCCCACCGAGATTATCATCGGCTCCGACAGCATCGACTTGGAGATTAAGATTTTCGAGGGCCAGCAGTACCGATTCAATAACATCGGCATCACGGGTAACAACAAGGTCAACGATGAGGTTATCCGTAGGGAGATTTACACTCGCCCCGGAGAGCTCTATAACCGCGCACTGCTGATGCAGACTATGCGTCAGTTGGCGGCTATGGGACACTTCGATGAGACGCAGATTCGCCCCGACATCCGCCCCGTTATGGGCTCCAACGATGCCGTAGATGTCAATTGGCAGTTGAGCGAGAAGGCCTCCGACAAGTTTGAAATTAGTGGTGGTTGGGGTGCCGGTATGTTCGTAGGCTCACTCGGTGTGGTATTTACCAATATGAGTATGCGCAATTTCTTCAACAAGGATGCTTGGAGGCCCTATCCCCAGGGTGATAACCAACAGCTCTCCATCCGAGGTCAAACCAACGGTACATACTATAGCTCCTTCTCGGCAAGCTTCACCGAACCTTGGCTTGGTGGCAAGAAGCCCAACTCGCTCACTCTGGGCGCATATTGGTCGGAGCAAACCACCAACTACTATTCGGCCTACACGGGTCTGATTGACAATGGTCAGTACTTCCGCGCAATGGGTGCGAGCGCAGGTCTTGGTCGTAGGCTCTCGTGGCCCGATCAATACTTCACAATCTATAACGAGATTGCCTACCAAGCTTATGAGATGAAGGATTGGAACTACTTCCTCATCAGCAACGGCAGGGCTAACATCTTCACGTTCCGCACATTATTGTCGCGCAACTCAACCGATTCTCCAATCTATCCTCGCCGAGGTTCGGAGTTCTCGTTCTCGCTAACACTGACACCTCCCTACTCGCTCTTCCAGAAGGATGTAGACTACTCGGCAATGAGTGATGCCGAGAAATACAAATGGATTGAGTATCACAAGTGGTTATTGAGCTACAAGTGGTATTATCCCCTCACCAATGATGGCAAACTTGTTGTAATGACAAGAGCAGAAATGGGTTACTTGGGTAACTACACCCCCGCCAAACAATCGCCTTTCGAGGGATTTGACATCGGTGGTGACGGTATGTCGGGATATAATGTATATGGTGTAGATATCATCTCCCTCAGGGGTTATGAGGATGGCGCGCTGACGCCCAGCAGCACCAACTACACATACGCAAACGTATATAGCAAATATACCGCCGAGTTGCGTTACCCGATTATTATGGAGCCTCAGTCGCAGATTTACGCACTGCTCTTTGCAGAGGCTGGTAATGGTTGGTTGTCGTGGAAAACTTTCAACCCCTTTGAGCTGAAACGTTCATTGGGTGCAGGTGTGCGAATCTACCTCCCCGTATTCGGTCTGCTCGGTATAGACTGGGGCTACGGTTTCGACAAAGCCTACGGCAGTTCCAACGCAAGCGGCAGCCAATTCCACTTCGTCATCGGCCAACAATTTTAACTAAAAATACTAATTACTATGAAAAAGAGCATCATTTTGGGCATCGTTGCCACCTTATTTACACTGACACTCTCGGCACAGAATTACGCCGTGGTTAATACTCAGAAAGTATACCAATCAATGAGCGCCTATGCAGCTGCTGTAGAGGAGATTGACAAACTCGCCACTACCTATCAGGAGAATATCGACGAGGCCTACGCCAAAGTTGAGGAGATGTATCAAAACTATATAGTGGCCAAAGCCGGACTCACATTCGAGGAGCAACAGCGTGAGGAGAACAACATCATCCAGAACGAACAGAAGATTGCGACCTACCAGCAGAACGTATTTGGCTCCGATGGCGTTGTGACCAAGAAACAGGAGGAGTTGCTCAAACCCTTCCACGAGAAAGTAGCCAAAGCCATCAAGCAATACGCCGAGATGATGGGCTACCAGATGGTCATCGACATCGCCACCACCGCCCTGCCCTATTACTCGCAGCAGATTGATGTTACAAATGCAATAATTAAACTCGTACAATAAATAACAAAATCAAAAACAACATTTTTATGAAATTAATGATGAAACTGTCGCTTGCGTTGGCGGTACTCTTCGCAGCCACCACCACAAGCAACGCTCAACCCAAATTTGGTTACATCAACTCGCAGGAGATCATCTTCACTATGCCCGAGATTGCCGACGTTCAGGCAAGCCTTGAGAAGATGCAGACCGAGTTGCAGGAGCAGCTCGAGATTATCCAGGTAGAGTATAACAACCGCGCACTCGAGTACCAGAAAAACTCGGCCAACTACTCCGACGCTATCCGCCAGAGCAAAGAGCAGGAGCTTATGAGCCTGCAGCAGCGTTATGAGGAGCTTGGCAAAGCCGGTTCGCAGGATTTGCAGAATCAGCAGGCCAAACTGATGCAGCCTGTGATTGAGAAAGCTCGTGCCGCTATCGACAAAATTGCTGCCGAGGGTGGTTACACTGCAATCTTCGATATGGCTGCCGCATCGCTTGCCTACTACGACAAGAACCAGATGACCGACATCGCTCCCCTCGTAAGGAAAGAGCTCGGCATTCCCGAGAACGCAACTCCCGCAGAGCAGCAGTAACAAATAAATCTCTATTAGAGCCGCATAACGCAGCGTAATAGAGTTGAAAAGAGAGGGCCGGACTTTGGAGTCCGGCCCTCTCTTTTCAATGCACCCTCTCATTAGAGTTTGATGGGCGAGTATTTGGGAACCAATACTTTCATAACAATCCAACCGATCAGGTAAGCCACAGCACAGAAGGAGAACATAATCATATAACCGGCCTCCTTGCCCTCAAATCCGAAGAGAACCATACCTACGCTGTCGCTATAGTCGAAGAGAGCACCAGCGCTCTTCTGAATGAGGAACGAGCCGATACCACCGGCCATACCACCAATACCTGTTACGGTAGCAATCATACTCTTGGGGAACATATCGCCGATAGTCGAGAAGAGGTTCGCGCTCCAAGCCTGATGCGCTGCACCGGCGATACCGATGAGTACAACGGGCCACCACATCGAGATGTGCGCCAAAGGCTGAGCCGCAAGAGCCACAAGGGGGAAGAATGCAAAGATAAGCATTGCCAACATACGACCCGAATAGGGCTCCATTTTCTTCTTATCCACAAAGAGTGTGGGCAGATAACCACCTGCGATAGAAATCATCACGATGAGGTAAAGAACGCCAAGGGCAAGCTGGAAACGGATATCGGTCGAAGCAAGACCATAGGTAGTCTTGAGGTAGGAAGGCATCCAGAAGAGGAAGAACCACCATACACCATCGGTCATAAACTTACCAACGATAAAGGCCCAAGTCTGACGATACTTAAATGCGCTCCAGAGCGATGTTTTGGGCTCTTTGGCAGCAGCAGTCTCCTCCTTTGCGGGTTTCTGCTCAACCTCATCGGAGAGGATATATGCAAGCTCCGCCTCGTTTACTTTGGGGTTCTTCTCGGGTTTCTTGTAGATAAACTGCCAGAATCCCATCCAAATGAAACCGAGGGCACCGATGATGATGAATGCCATCTCCCAGCCAAATTTGGCAGCCAAGGGGGGAATGCAGAAGGGAGCGATGAGAGCACCGATTGTCGAGCCGGCATTGAAAATGCTGGTTGCAAAGGCACGGTCACGTTTGGGGAAGTACTCAGCGGTCGCCTTGATAGCTGCGGGGAAGTTACCCGCCTCACCAAGTGCAAGCACGCAACGTGCGATGATGAAGAATGTAGAACTGATGAGGGCGATGCGCGCAACGAGCTCGGCATTGTCAACGAGTGCAAGATTCTCAACTCCCACCATATTCTCGGTTACGATACCGCAAACTGCGTGGATGCAAGCACCAAACGACCAGATGCCAATGCTCCACATATAGCCCTTCTTTGTATCGAGCCAATCCACGAAACGGCCTGCAAAAAGCATTGCTACGGCATAGAAGAGCGAGAATATACCTGTAATATCACCATAGTCCGAATCAGTCCAGTGGAATTCGGGGCGGATAAAGTCCTCGAATGTAAGCGAAAGCACCTGACGATCGAGGTAGTTGACTGTTGTTGCGAAGAACAACATTGCGCAAATCACCCAACGGTAGTTGGTTTTGCGACCAGTTTGAATGTTAGCCATTTGAAAACGTTAGTATTTGTTAGACATCTGATTAGTTTCTCTCATAGACGATGGTCGTCACCTCAAGTGGGCACTTTTTAGCAGCTGCCACATCGGCCATTATCTTGTCGAAAGCCTCTTTATCGGGAACATCTACGAGAGTAGATTTATTCCAAAGAGCACCCCAATAGTAGGTGAGTTCCTCGCCTGTACGCACCTTATTATATACTGCTGCGTGGCCGTACGTACCTGCAGGCTTCTCATCAAAGAGTTTCCAAAGACGATTCTCTGCGCCATCCCAAGCCTTGGGGAAGAGCATTGCCAAGTAGAGTTCGCCACCATCGGGGGCCTCTACAGGCTCGGCGTAGGTCACGTAGCCATCCTCTGCACAATAGGTTGTGCGAGGCTGCTTTTCGTGAAGTACTATACCCGACATAACCTCCACATCTTTCTCCACATCAGCATTATAGACAACGGTGGTTTCATTAAGGAAGGAGCCCTTATCAATGGAGATTGTGCGCACCTCTGTGAGTTCCACGTCGTCCACCTCGGTAGGATTATAGGTAAGGCGAGCGGTGAAACGCAGTGGGCCATTGTCGAGTATCTCGCACTCTGCCCAGCAGTAGGGATAGATAATGCGCCTGCCGTCAATGATGGCAGTAGCACCGCCTCCGAGAGTAGGACCTACTTTGTAGGCATCCATACCGTTGCCGTGGTCGTTGTGATACGAAACGGAGGCAGCAAGCTCATCGGCGGCTGCAGCATCTGTTTTGCGAAGTTCGGCAATACGGGCCTTGGTTTCGGGATTAAGTTCCTTATTGTAGCGCTCTTCCACAACGGGCAGGTCGGTATTATTTTTCAACCACACGTCGTAGCCAAACGCTCTTTCACCACTCCTCTGCAAGGCAGGACCATAGGCACGGAAAGCTATCAGATCGCTCTCCCAAGCCATATCATCCACCCTTTCGGGGTAAACACGACCGCAGGCATAGGTTTGCATTTTCATCTGCAAATCCTCTTTCACAACAGTGTAATGTGCTGTTGCACCTGCCTCCAAATCACAAGCAAAGATGAGTTTACCATCGTGTGTAAGTTGTGAGGGCACAATCTGGTCGGCCTCGTTGCGGACAACGAAATTCTTACCCTCCTCAATACCAAAGCGAGTTGCGTCTACCTCGACAATCTCACCAACACGAGCGAGATCACTCTTGTTGTCGACGATAATCTCATCACGAATCTGCTCACATCCGACTAATGCGAATGTAGCCAAAAGCAGTGTCAGTAGTCTATGTTTCATAGTATCTCTATTTAGGTTGTTTTCCGATGTATGCCAAGATACCTCCATCCACATAGAGGATGTGACCATTGATGAAATTAGATGCCTCTGAAGCGAGGAAGATTGCGGGGCCCATAAGGTCCTCGGGAGTACCCCAACGTGCTGCGGGAGTCTTGGAGATGATAAACTTATCGAAAGGATGGCGCTCGCCATCGGGCTGCAACTCCCTTAAGGGTGCCGTCTGGGGCGTGGCGATATAACCGGGGCCGATGCCGTTGCACTGAATATTATACTCGCCATATTCGCTTGCAATGTTGCGAGTGAGCATCTTGAGTCCACCTTTGGCGGCTGCGTAGGCCGACACGGTTTCACGTCCGAGTTCCGACATCATCGAGCAGATATTGATAATCTTACCGCCACCTTTCTCAATCATCGCAGGGATAACTGCTTTGGACATAATAAATGCCGCCGTGAGGTCGATATCAATCACCTGACGAAACTCCTCGGTAGTCATCTCGTGCATAGGGATACGTTTGATGATGCCAGCATTGTTTACGAGAATATCCACCGTGCCGAGTTCGGTTGCGATGTCGGCTACCATAGCCTTCACACCCTCCTCATCTGTCACATCGCAGATGTAGCCACGAGCCTCTATACCCTTGGCTTCATACTCCTTGAGCGCCTCATCAAGATGGTGCTGCGAACGGCAGTTGAACGCAATCTTCGCACCTGCCGAAGCAAGAGCCTCCGCGATGGCAAAACCTATTCCGTAGGCCGCACCTGTCACAAGTGCTACCTTTCCTTCGAGCGAAAAATTAGCCTTCATAGTCGTACACTATTTGAGGTCTGTAATGAGCGAAAAGTCCTGATCGCCGTAGTCGAGGTTCTCGCCTCCCATACCCCAAATGAAGGTGTAGTTATGGGTAGCCGCAGCCGAATGGATGCTCCACTCGGGCGAGAGCACAGCCTGATCACCTTTCATCCAGATATGGCGAGTCTCATCCACCTCACCCATAAAGTGGCAAATTGCGTGATCCTCGGGAATGTCGAAGTAAAAATATGCCTCCATACGACGCGAGTGGGTGTGTGCAGGCATAGTATTCCAAACGCTACCGGGAGCAAGCTCGGTCATACCCATCTGGAGCTGGCAGGTGGGCAACACCTGATTAACGAGCATCTTATTGATATTGCGGTCATTGGAGCCCTCGAGTGAACCCATATGAGCCACGATTGCATTCTCCTTGGTTACCTTCTGATCGGGATAGTTACGATGGGCCGTCAGAGAATTGAAGTAGAACTTGGCGGGCACATTTTCATCGACACTCTCGAAATAGACCTCACGGTCACCCGAACCAAGATAGAGAGCCTCCTTGAAATCGAGTTCATAGCATTTGTCACCAACTCTGACAACGCCTCTACCCTGACCTACGTTGTAGATACCCAACTCTCGGCGGGTGAGGAAATAGGGTGCTTTGAGAGGATCGATGGCCTCGAGTTTAAGACTCTCACCTACGGGCATTGCACCACCTACAACCATACGGTCGTACATAGAATAGACCATATTGACCTCATTGGCCACAAAGAGTGTCTCGATGAGGAAGTCGCGACGCAGACGTTTGGTATCATAGCTTTTTGCATCCTCCGGATGGGCTGCATATCTGATTTCGTAATTTGTTTTCATACTATTTTGCTTATGATTGATTATCGTGTTAATAGACAATTACTTTCTTACGGCTTCTACGATTGCCAAAGCCTCGCGACACTTATCGGTCACAGCCTGCCAATTACCGGCTTTGAGTTCTGCTTTGGGGAAGAGCTTGGAGCCCATACCAACGCAGAATACGCCTGCTGCAAACCACGCCTTGAGGTTATCTTCCGTAGGCTCAACGGCACCTGTAGCCATAATGTTACTCCAAGGCAGGGGGGCTTTGATGTTCTTCACGAAGTCGGGACCGCCAACGCAACCTGCGGGGAAAATCTTGGTCACATCGCACCCCATCTCTTGTGCGTGGCTAATCTCTGTAACCGTTCCACAACCGGGAACATAGGGCACGAGGTGGCGATTGCAGAGTTTAGCAACCTCATCGTTCATACAGGGGCCTACAACGAAGTTGGCACCATATTGAATGTAGAGCGCAGCTGTGGGGGCATCCACAATAGAGCCCACTCCGAGAATCATCTCGGGACACTCCTTGAGTGAGAACTTCATAAGTTCGGCGAAGATGTCGGCAGCGAAGTCACCACGGTTGGTAAACTCAAATACCCTCACGCCACCCTCATAGCAAGCCTTGAGTACATTTTTGGCCACATCGATGTCGGCATCGTAGAAAACGGGGACCATCGCACTCTTCTGCATAGCCGCCATAACGGCCATTTTATTGAATTTTGCCATATATTTATCTATTCGTTTATGATTAATCTCGGGTTAACTCATTCGGGTTACCTCTGTACCCTGCCGCTGCCATCGCCACCGGCCAGAGCCTCCACTTCCTGTGCGGAGACAAGGTTGAAATCACCATTGATGGTATGTTTGAGGGCCGAAGCTGCAACTGCGAACTCAAGGGCCTCACCCTGAGTGGGTTTGGTCAGCAGGCCGTGAATAACGCCACCGCTGAAGGAGTCGCCACCACCCACACGGTCAACGATGGGAAGTATGTCATAACGTTTGCTGACATAGAACTCCTCACCATTGTAAATCATAGCTTTCCAACCATTGTGGCTTGCCGAGAAGGATTCACGCAGGGTGGAGATTACATATTTGAATCCGAACTGCTCCTTCATCTGGCGGAAGATCTCTTTGTAACCCTCCGCATCTGTCTTACCTCCCTCTACATCGGCCTCGGGCTTGAATCCAAGACAGAGTTCGGCATCCTCCTCGTTACCGATGCAGACATCAACATACTGCATCAGCGGGCGCATAATCGACTGTGCCTTCTCTTTGGTCCATAGTTTCTTGCGGAAATTAAGGTCAACCGACACAGTTGCACCGTGGCGTTTGGCAGCCTCACAAGCCAAACGGGTAAGTTCGGCAGCCTTGTCGGAGATTGCGGGGGTAATACCGGACCAATGGAACCAATCGGCACCCTCCATAATAGCATCGAAGTCGAAATCCTCCACCGAGGCCTCTGCTATCGAAGAGCCTGCTCGGTCATAGATCACTTTGCTGGGGCGCATAGCCGAACCGCTTTCGAGGTAGTAGATACCGAGTCGGTTGCCACCGCGAGCGATGTAATCTGTGTGGACACCATAGCGACGGAGCGCATTGAGGGCCGACTGACCGATCTCGTGGCTCGGCAACTTGGTCACAAAGTAGGCATCGTGGCCATAGTTAGCGCAGCTTACTGCCACATTGGCCTCGCCACCTCCGTAGACCACATCAAATTGCTCGGCCTGCACAAAGCGGTTATTCAATCCTGCCGGGGAGAGGCGTAACATAATTTCGCCCAAAGTAACGATTTTCATAGCGTTGTTGTTTTTGTATTATTTAGTATTCGAATTGTTTTCAGTCGAGTGACTTTATCACATACAAATATAGGTATATTTTTCCACACCTACTCCCCTCTCTGCAATCTTCTTAAGGGGTTTTAACAATTATTACTATCAAATGAACAATAATTCCAACCTTGATACGCGCCAAATAGAACTCTCATAGGGGCATTAGTTTGGTATGCAGTTTGAGTGTCAAACTATCAAAACCTCTCCTATGCTCGCCAAAATAATACTAATACTCATTGCGCCACAACTCCTTCAGATTGCATCGGCTCAAGTTCCTCAAGGCTCAGCTGCCAAATCCTGCGCCACAACAACTCCCCTATCGTTGCGCGAGGCACTATCGTTGGCCGCTGCAGACAACCTATCAGTGGCCATTGCAGAGACAGCTATCGGCTCGGCTGAGGCCACTCGTAAACAGCTAAACTCCACGTGGTTTCCCACCCTCTTGGTCACAGGCAAATACACCCATACAACATCTCCTATAGGTATAGAGACCTCTCTCGGCCAAATGGGGAGTGGTCTACTCCCCACGTTGGCACCTCTTATTGGCTCCAATCCGCAGCTTGCAGAGATAGTTGGCGATATTGCTGCCACACCTATAGGGCTCTCACTTGTACCGCGCAATACCGCCTCTGTCGGTGCCGACTTGGTCTGGCCCATATTCAGCGGAGGGCGACGATTGAAAGCCTCCTCCATAGGAGACCTTATGGTTGAACTCGGACATTTGCAATACGACGCGAGTCTCTCTCGCACTATAGCGGAGGTCACAACAGCCTATTTCACCCTTTCGCTTGCCGAAAGCGTAGTAGAATTACGACGCGAGGCCGTGACCACACTTCGTCAACATCTTCACGATGCCCAGCGACTCGAGGAGGAGGGAATGATAGTCACGGCCGAACGACTCGTGGCGGAGGTAAACTGCGAACAAGCCAACATTGAGCTCGCAGCTGCCGAGTCCGATGTAATAGTTGCACGTCGGGCGCTTGTGGCCCTGCTTGGCGAAAATGCTCCATCAGTTCCCCGCACGACTACCCCTCTCTCCCCTCTCGTGTCACTGCCATCGCTCGGCTATCTCCTCGACTGCATTGTCACCACAACGACAATATCACAACTCGATGTCGGACGTGAGATTGCGCACAATAATCTCACCATTGAGCGTTCGCGCTACCTGCCCGAGATTGCACTGCTCGGCCACTACCGCCTATGGTCTAAGGGGCTTGACGGAGAGATATTTCCGAGAGGTTTTGTGGGAGTCGGAGTCAGTTGGTCACTCTTCGACGGACTCGCACGCGAGGGTGCCATTGCCGGTTGGAAAAATCGAATTAACACAATCGAGACCACTCGCACTAAAGCCGCTACAGACCTTGCCGTAGCAATCGAAAAATATTACCACACAACCGAGAGCGCACTACTCGAAGTAACAGGAACCGAGAAGAGCATCGCACTTGCCGAAGAGTTATTGCGCATCAAGCGACTCTCTTTTGCCGAGGGTGTGGCCACAAGTAGCGAGGTCGTAGATGCAGCTCTGCTACTCTCCGAGGCCCGCATTTCGCGCCAAGTGGCCATCTTCACCGCCAACTCTTCTCTCGCCACACTGCTTTGGCTCGCAGGGATGAGCCATTCCACCGCCGACTATCTTTCGCCACAACATCAAAACCAACTCACACAGCAATGAAACGTTCACTCAAGTTTGCCATTGTACTTTTTCCTATAGCACTGATAATCATCGCTATTCTTTCGATTATTGGGCTCGCTACGATGAGGCATACTCCACTACGTATTCAGGGTACTATCGAGGCACCCAACCTGCGTATTGCAGGCAAGCTGCCCGGCAGAGTCACACACCTATACGTTGCCGAGGGCGACAAAGTTAGTCGTGGCGACACGCTCATTTCCATCTATTCTCCCGAGGTGGAGGCCAAATACACACAGGCCTACTCGCTCGAGGAGGCTGCACGCGCACAGAGTCAAAAGGCCGACGAGGGGGCACCAAGCGAGGCTATCGAGGCCGCCAAGGAGGTGTGGCTCGGTGCAAAGGCCCAGCGCCAACTTGCACAAAAGAGCTATGAGCGCATAAAACGCCTCGCCGAGGAAGGAGTTGTGTCACTACAACGCAAAGACGAGGTTGAAGCACTCCATAACACAGCTTTGGCAAGTGAAAAGGCTGCATATCAGCAATATATACTTCTCAAGAAAGGAGCACAGAAACGCGACAAAGAGAGTGCGCAGTATGTGGCCGATGCAGCAGCAGGTACTACCGAAGAGGTGGTTGCATTGTTGGCAGACAGCCATCTCACAGCCCCGACTGACGGAGTCGTCTCTGCCATATACCCCGAGGTGGGTGAACTCGTGGGTACGGGCACACCTCTGATGAGCATCGTAGAACTCACGTCTCCGTATGCAGTTTTCAATGTGCGCGAGGATTTGATGCCTCACTTTCGGCTCGGGGGCGTGTTGCGGGGCAACATCCCTGCCCTTGCGCTCGAGGCCACAGAATGGAGAGTAGACTACATCGCACCTCTGGGAGACTATGCCACTTGGGACACCTCACTACCCGAGAACGGGTACGATATGCGCACATTCGAGGTACACGCGCGACCAACGGAGCCGATTGCTAATGTAAGGCCCGGAATGAGTATCATTATAGAACTTGGTAGCTGATAGTTATTTATGGGAATTGGTGGGAGCATATCGCGCGAGTGGCGCAGAATAGCAAATCGACCAATGATGATTGTTGCGTCGGTCGGAGTTCCACTATTTTGCGCACTATTTATCGGCTCAATATTTGGCAATGGGCGGATGGAAGAGCTACCCATTGCTGTGATTGACAACGACTTCTCATCAACATCTCGCTCGATAATCAGGACATTGGATGCCTCCCCATCATTGCAGACATCAAATGACACCATTACACTTCCTGAAGCCTTCGATGCTCTGAAACGCAGAGAGATCTACGGCATAGTTATCATCCCGCAAGGCTTTAGCGATGATATTGTTTCGGGGCGGAGCACCTCTCTACCATACTACTACCACTATGCCTATCTGAGTATCGGCACTACAGTTCAATCTACCTTGCAGACATTGCTCACAACCATCTCACTCTCACCACTCGTTGAGGTCGGAAAGGCAAGTGGAATTGCACCAACACGCATTGAGGAGTTTCTGCTTCCCATAGAAGCGGCCACACACCCTCTGTTCAACCCCACTCTAAACTTCAACATCTACCTCGTAGTGCCATTCTATTTCATTATGCTCCAAATAGTTGTAATGATGGTGACAGTCTACTCTTTAGGCAACGACATCGAAAGTGGAGGAGGTAGAGATTGGATATCGCAGTCGGGGAATAATATGGCAAAGGCTACACTTGGGAAAATAGCCCCTTACACCTTTTTATTCTGGGTTTCCACAATCATATCTGTATTCCTCCTTACCTCACTGTCGCACACACCATCTCCACAATTTGCGCTGCAAATCATCCTCTATGCACTACTGCTAATTGTGGCGAGTCAGGGGATAGGCGTAACTATATATGCCTGCATTGGCCGAATGGATATTTCCCTGAGCATCAGCTCGATGATCGGCTCACTCGGTGCCACACTCAGTGGGGTAACCTTTCCTCTCCGAGAGTTTTATGCACCCTTTGAGCTATCTGCTTATCTGCTCCCCATACGTCACTTCACCACCCTCACCGAGGACCTGCCGTATGGCGGGTCAACCATTGTTATACTCTGCATCCATATAGCTATTCTGCATCTCTTCTCATTGCTACCTTTAATTTTCCTTCGTCGTTTACGTCATTTAGCCACCTCCGAAAGATATGCACCTCGCACGACCTCTTAGAATTGCAGCGCTCTCATTGCGTGAAGAGCTACGTTCAGTAGCTACCTCGCCGTCCTCATTATTGGTTATCATAGGCGGTGTGATTCTCTATGGCCTGCTCTACAACCTACTATATCGTCCCAATATTGTAAGAGATAGTCCTGTCGTGGTTGTGGACAATGCAGCCAACCATCTCTCGCGCGACTACATACGAAAGTTAAACAGCACACAGCAAGTGGAGGTCCGAAATGTTGTATCCGACTTCCTTGCCGCACGCCACGAACTTATAAGCGGCAGTGTCGAGGCCATAATCTACCTTCCTCAAGATATGGCCCAAAGAATAGGTCGAGGCGAACAGGCCATTTTTGTCACCCTTGCCTCTACGGCCCAACTACTCAACTACGAGGCAGTTGCCAAGGCCACACTCCAATCAATGCTTGCGCTGGACCGAGAGATAGAGGCGGATTTGGCGTGGGAACTTCCACCCGAATTGGTGGCAGACTTCACTAATAGGGGCCCAATCAATGCAATAGGCAATGCCCTCTATAATCCTACAGAGGGCTACGCCGACTACCTGTTACCACCTGTGCTAATATTGATACTCTTTCAAACTATGGTTATGGTCATTTCGATGCAGCAAGGAGCACGTCGTGGTAGAGGGCAAACTCTGCTTCGTGGCCCCCATCCCAACTATTGCAGCTGCGCATTTGAGATTCTGGGGAGAGTTTCATTCTACGCTGCCACCTACTCTCTATTATCGCTCTTTCTTCTTGCCCTCTTGCCACGCATATTCGACCTACCTCACACATCACATATCACTACCACAACCTCTTACCTCTTTCCGTTTCTGATTGCCACTGCACTATTTGGCGAATGTTTTGGACGTTTTTTCGCAGACAGCGATTCACCACTATTGTTCATAACTTTTTTCTCCGTTGGTCTACTTTTTTTGAGTGGCATCTCCTTCCCCTCGGAACAGATACCCGGTGTGTGGCGAAACATTGCAGAGATATTTCCATCCACAGCTGCAATCCGTGCGCATATTGCCACAAGCTCAATGGGGGCAGAAGTAGAACACATCTCCTCCGAGATAGACACCCTCTGGTACAATGCAGCCGGGTACTTCATAGTGGCTACTGCAACTTGCAAGTGGCGACAACAGAGATAGATTTGCATTTCTCATTGGCTTGCCCGATATTTGCAGCCAGAAAAATCCAAAATCAAAATCACGATGGAAGAGAAAGAATATCTCGACGAGTACGAAAAGCGACTCGAAAAACTACTCGCATCTCTTTGCGGCACCGAAGGCGGTATGTTTTTGGTCGAAGAGCTCGAGGAGCGTTGGACCGAAGATGCCCCCGAATATATGGCCGACGCTGTAACGCAGGTCAACTCCTACCCCGCTTTCACATTTGCAGTTGCGGGCTTCTATGGTATGGCCTTGGCCGCACTTTGGGACACCAATTGGGAGGCACACAAACGAGACTCCTATGTTGGCTTCAAAAACAAAGGTGGCGGATTTGACACCGTAGACGAATATATCCTCAAAGAGATTCTCAACATCACCCCCGAAAGCGAGGTGCGCACAACCGTTGACGATATGATGCGCACACTTGCACACACCGTAATGACAGCCATACAACACGAGAATATTGAGCACCAAACTACCCGAGCATTCTATATTCTTGCCCGCTCGGCAAAGGTTATGTTCCGAGCCGGTGTGACTATGGAGCTCAGCCGTAGAGGTTACCACTACGAGCGTGTGCGACTCGAGGATTTTGTCAACTAAAAGGCAAAAATCAATAATATAAAGAAGGACTTAAACCACTCGGGTTTAAGTCCTTCTTTTATAGTCCAATATCGCTACTGTACTTTAACAAAAATTTCGAGTGCCTCATATTCGGCCATACCGAGTTGATCGTAGAGGCGGGCATTGTTCATAGTGCGCTCCTCGGCAGACTGCCAATAATCTCTTTTATAGGAGCCGTGAACAGAGATAATATCCTTTTGTGAGAGGTGGCGATAGATGGCATAACGCTTGGCCATAAGTTCACCGGGGCTCAAAGGCACAGCCATATCTACCATACCGAGACTCCAATCCTGTCCGAGACTGCGGTAGAGCCAAATATTACACTCCTTTGTCCACTCCTCTCCGCCGAGTTGCTCGAGAGCTTGGAATACTGCATTGAAGCAGCGACGATGTGTATCGTGAGGATCGGAGAAATCGCCTGCAACATATATTTGATGAGGTTTAATCTCGCTCAATAAATCTACAATAAGTTTCACATCCTCGGCCGAGAGGTCGTTTTTCTTCATCGTGCCTGTCTCATAGAATGGCATATTGAGGAAGTGGGCATTGGTGCGGTCGTTGAGTCCGAGCGAACGGCAGGCAGCTCTTGCCTCAGCCCTGCGGATGGCAGCTTTGAGTTCGAGCAACTCCTTGGGCTCGGGATTCCCTTTATGTTTGGTCGCAATAATACTCTTGGCTCGTTCATATTTATCCTCAAATCCGAGTTCGCGTGCAGTATCCACATTTTGCAACACAACATCATCATTCACAGCCACATCGCCAGAAGTCTGATAGGCCACGTGCACCTCGCTACCCTGCGTAATCAGTCTGTGGAAAGTACCACCCATACCTATCACATCGTCATCGGGATGGGGCGAGAAAATCACCACTCGTTTGGGGAATGGCAACGACTTCACAGGACGTGTGGAGTCATCGGCATTGGGCTTGCCTCCGGGCCAACCCGTAATCGTGTGCTGCACGTCATTGAAGACTTCGATGTTGATTTTGTCATAGGGGCCCCTTTGCTCAAGCAACTCACTGAGCGAATTCTTCACATAATCCTTATAGGTGAGTTTAAGAATCGGCTTATTAACCTTGGCGCAGAGCCAAGTGACTGCCTTACGCACAAATCGCGGAGTCCAATCGCAAGAGCCAACGAGCCAAGGAGTAGACCAGCGAGTCAACAGAGAGGCAGCATCCTCATCGGCAAAGACCGTAATATTTTCGTGTCGCTGAAGAAGCGATGCGGGAACCATAGAGGTGATTTCTCCCTCGACAACATCACGCACAACCTCAGCCTTATCCTCACCCCAAGCCATCAGTATCACTCGCTTTACGTCCAGTACCGTACCGAGGCCAAGAGTGATTGCCATATGAGGAGTATTTGCCACCGAACCACCAAAGAGCGAGCTCTGTGCCACGCGCGACTGATGAGAGAGTTGCACGAGGCGGGTACGACTATTGACATTGGAGCCAGCCTCATTGAAACCCACCTGTCCCTGCTCACCTACTCCGATGACAATCAGGTCGAGTTCGCTTGCCGAATCATCGTAGTCGTTGCAATAATCCACAAGTTCATCCTCATCGAGATCGCCTGTAATCAGATGGACATTCTCGGGGCGGATATCAATCTTGTTGATAAACTCCTCGTGGATGCGATAGTTTCGGCTTTGGGGTTGGTTGGGCGACATAGGATAGAACTCATCAAGCGAGTAGACCGACACGCGACGGAAACTCACCTCGCCCGCCTCATAGCGCGACACAAGTTCGCGATAAAGACCTATCGGCGTACGGCCGGTAGTAAGGCCGAGCGAGAAGGTCTTTTCCTCCATACTGAAGTCATCGACGGGACTTTGGGCGAAGTCATTGATTGCGTTGACAATATGGTCTGCAATACTCTTCACCGCCACGTCCTCTCCGGAATAGATTCGTGTAGGTATTTTCTCGAAACGATGGATAATGTCATAGGGGGTAGCATTTTCGCGCAGACCTCCCTCGGACTGCAACCTTCTCTTCGGAGTAATCATAGTGGCAATAGGTTAAGGGGTTATATTTAGGCAAATATACAAAATGCGACTCAAAGTTCCAATTTCTTGAGGTTATATTTATCCTCAAGAGGCTGTTTCGGGGGATTTTTCAATATTCTGCTGCTTCCACACCCCTCGGGATTTCGGGGGTAAAGTTGGCCTCGATATAGACTTTCATACCGAAGTCGCTCTCGAGGTCGGGCAGTGACTTGTCGTCAACAACCTGATGAATTTGCAGGGGCTCTCCTCCGAAAACCATTCGTTCCAAGAAACGTTCCATCTCATTGCGCAAAAAGTACATCGGTCGCCACGAAAGACTATGGTCTACGTTGTAGGCATCATAGAACCAATAGGGAGCACCGTGCCTCTTGAGAGACTCGGCTATACTCTCCGAACCAAAGAGCCTTACGCCAAAGAGCGACTGCGTTCCGTAGGGAACATTGCGATCCGCATCGCCGTGGAAGAGCATCATTGGGCAGGGCTTGCGTTTCCACTCGAGCTTGCGGGTTGCCTCACAGATAGCCCCGGCCATTGAGATAACTCCCGCATAGTTGAAATCTGCAGGCAAGAGAGCAGCGCTATCACCTCCATTGCAAATTTCCCACTCGGCCTGACAGGCGGTGATCGCACCCGCACTTGAACCCAAAGTCACAATCCTTGCAGGATCCACACCGAGTTGCTCTGCATTGTAGACGAGGTAGGCTGTAGCCTCGAGCAAATCTTGCGCAGCAATATCAATGGCATCTATCAGCATCGCTCTAAAATCGAGCAAAGAGCGATCCACCTCAGGCTCCTCGATAAGGGGCACAAGTCCGAGTCGGTAATCGATCGCTGCCACCTTCCATCCACGACGCGCAAAATACTCATAGACCTCTACAACTTCAGGCTCGTCCCTAACACCCGTAACAAACGCTCCGCCAAAGATATAGACCAAACAGGGTTGCACCTCAGGCGATGTCTGATAGAGGTCAATTTTCAATTCCTTTTCGCCACGGTGTGCAAATGTGTAAGCCTGCTTTTCTACGACCTCTTGTGCCGAGATTCCAAGTGCAAGGATTAGTGTCAAAAACAACAATATAATTCTCTTCATATACAAAGGATTTTAAGCTACTTCATCGACACAAAAATACGAAACTCTCTTGAAGATACAAACAATTTAGCAGTGAATTTAACCCCCGAAAGTTGCCACTCAACGCACATTTCGTCAAACATATTATGTGAGAAATGTTAATAAAATATTATTAAAATAGGTAACTATTAGTAATCTGCCACAAAATAATGCCTATATTTGTGGCGTATGAAAAGACACCTTACAAAACTACTACTATCAGCACTTTTCGTGCTGCTCCCTGCTTTGATCTTTGCACAATCTCAAGATCAGCAGGTTAGCATCAGCGGCAAGGTAACCGATTCGGCCAACGGCGAGCCACTCATCGGTGTAACCATCCTTACCGAAACTATGCACGGCGTGACCACCTACATCGATGGCACCTACACAATCTCGGCCACTGCAGGCTCCAAACTCACTTTCTCCTATATGGGCTACAAGGAGGTTGTTTGGATAGTCCCCACTGGCGCAACCGAAGCAATCTACAATCTCTCAATGGAGAGCGAAAGCGAGGTGATAGACGATGTTGTTGTCATCGCCTATGCCGTACGCAAGAAAGGCACTGTAGCCGGTTCCGTTTCGACCGTCAAAGCCGAGAAGGTGGAGAATACCCCCACTGCAGCTTTCGACCAGGCACTCCAAGGTCAGGTTGCGGGCCTCTCGGTGCTTTCCAACACAGGTGAGCCAAGCGCCGCAGCGGTGATGACCATTCGTGGCACCAACTCCATCAACTCGGGCACTGCCCCCCTTTACATCCTCGATGGCGTGCCCATCTCGGCCAGCGATTTCAACACCATCAATCCCGCCGACATCGAGTCGCTCTCGGTACTGAAAGATGCCTCATCGACATCCATTTACGGTGCGCGTGCTGCCAATGGTGTGATTGTCATCACCACCAAACGTGGCCGCATTGCCGATCGTCCTCGCATCGACTACCGTATGCAGCTCGGTTTCTCGCAGGCCGACACCAGCAAGTGGGACCTTATGACCACCGCAGAGCGTATCGAGTATGAGAAACAGACAGGTATGACTGCCGGCCAAAATTATGACCAACTCAGCCAGATAGACATCAATTGGATGGATGAGGTTTTCAACCCCACAGCACCTCTGCAAAACTATGAGGTATCCATCTCGGGTGCAGACGAGAAGACCAACTACTACCTCTCGGGAGGCTACTACAATCAGGCCGGTACCGCCATCGGCTCGGGATTTGAGCGTTTCTCGATGAGGGCAAACATCGAGCGCAAAGCCGCCGATTGGCTCAAGGTGGGCACCAACACAATGCTCAACTACCAGAAGATTCAGCAGGCCGATGAGGGTGCCTACACTCTCGTAACCCCCATCTCGGCAGCGCGCTTTATGCTCCCCTATTGGAATCCTCGCCGCGCCGATGGTTCCATCGCATCCATTTCCGACGGTAGTTGGGAGGGTAATGGTCAGAACCCCCTCGAGTGGCTCGAGAACAACCCTGTACACTATCAGAAGTACAAATTGCTCTCCACCCTCTTTGTGGAGGCCACCCCCATCAAAGGGCTCACCCTGCGTTCGCAATTTGGCGTTGACTACTCCCACACCACCGGCTTTGGCAAGTCCTACCCCAGCTATATGCCCAATCAGGGTAACGGCTCGGCCTCGCGCAGTTCGACCGATAGCTACAACCTGACCATAACCAACACGGCAAACTACACATTCGACATAGATGGCGACCACAATTTCACCTTCCTGCTCGGCCAAGAGGGTGTTGACTACCACTACGAAGGCTTCAGTCTCCTTGCCGAAGGTCAGAACAACGACCGCCTTACAAGCATCTCGAATGGTACGCGTGTGACATCTTGGGACGACACCACCGATTCCGACTACGGTTTCGTATCGTTCTTCACCCGAGGCGAGTACAACTACGACCGCCGCATCTATGCCGAGGCAGCCTTCCGTCTCGACGGCTCCTCACGCTTTGGTAAGTCGCGCCGTTGGGGTGCATTCTGGTCTATGGGACTTATGTGGGATATGCTCAAGGAAGAGTTTGTACTCCCCTACACCGATTGGCTCACCAACGCACAGATTTCGTTCTCGACAGGTACGAGTGGCAACTCCTCCATCCCCAATTATGAGCACTTGGCCCTGGTGGGCGGTGGTGCCGACTATATGGATGATGCTGGCGTAGGCCTTGCGCAACCCGGAAACGAAAATCTCGGTTGGGAGAAACCGTGGACCACCAATTTAGGTTTCCACGCAGGTTTCTGGGGCCGTCTGAATGCCGACCTCGAGTTCTACTACAAACAGACGAGCGATATGCTGATGGAGGTACCCGTCCCCTACTCCACAAGCGGATTTGGATACTATTGGGACAACGTAGGCGAGATGATTAATGCTGGCGTAGAGTTGAATCTGAACGCCACCCTCATCGCTACCGACAACTTCCTCTGGACCGCCAACGCCAATATCTCCTACAACCACAACGAGATTACCGAGCTCTACAATGACGTTCAGGAGTATGAGCGCTCGGGCACCAATACCAAACTTGTAGTGGGCCATCCTCTCGGTGAGTTCTTCATCAACCGCTATGCAGGTGTCAATCCGGCAAATGGCGACGCTCTCTGGTACGACAAAGATGGCAACCTCACGACCCAGCTCCGCGATGAGGACAAGGTATTGGTCGGCAAGACCTACATTGCGCCTTGGCAAGGCGGTTTCGGCACCTCACTCACGTGGGGAGGACTCTCGCTCAGCGCACAGTTCAGTTGGGTTGGTGACCGCTGGATGCTCAACAACGACCGCTACTTCGATGAGTCGAACGGCCGTTTTGCCACCTACAACCAATCGCGCCGTCTGCTCGAGAGATGGCAGAATCCCGGTGATGTGACCGACATTCCTCGCCACGGTGTGTACACCGAGTTCGACAGCCGACTGCTTGAAGATGCTTCGTTCTTAAGGCTCAAAAATGTGATGCTTGGCTATTCACTTCCTTCGGAGTGGCTTGAGCGCAACGACATATTCCGCAGCGTGAGGGTTTATGTTCAAGCACAAAACCTGCTGACGTTCACACACTTCTCGGGTCTTGACCCCGAAGGCACCACCAATATCTACGCAGCCCAATACCCAATGGCTCGTCAGTTCACATTCGGCCTCGACATAACCTTCTAAAGAAAGAGCAGAGAGATGAAAATTTTGAATAACATAAAATACTTCGCAGTGGCAGTTGCCACAATGGTTGCCACCACATCCTGCCTCGATAAATTGCCCCAATCTGCCATCCCCGTAGATGATGCGATGAAGAGTTTCGAGGATGCTTCGCAGACCGTCACAGGTATCTACTCTATGATGAAGAGCAGTGCCCTCTGGAGTGGTTACCTCACTCTACTCCCGGACATCCAGACCGACTTGGTATACGCTGTGGAGGGCTATTCCAATACCTACGGACAGCATTGGCTATGGGATATTCGCTCCACCAATAGCGAAGTCGAGGCTGTCTACGCAGCGCTCTACAACATCATCAGCAACTGCAACTTCTATCTCGAGCGTATTGATAGCATCATAGCCAAACAGACTGATGACTACAACATCACCATCTTGGAGCAATACACGGGAGAGGTATACACCATCCGAGCACTCTGCTACTCGGAGCTGATCAAAATCTACTGTGAGGCCTATAATCCCTCCACAGCCGACACACAACTCGGTGTTGTGTTGCGCAAGGGCTACTCGGAGGAGGAAGCCAGCATCAGGGCATCCCTCAAGGAGTCTTATGAGTTTGTCATAGATGATCTTGAGCGTGCCGAAGAGATTCTCGACAATCAATATGATGTCTACTCGAGCTACTATATGACCAATGCAGTTGCCCACGCATTGCACGCGAGGGTGGCACTCTATATGCAGGATTGGGATGCAGCCATAGAGCACTCATCGAAGGTTATTGACCACGAGTCTGGTATGTACTCTCTCTCGGCGGCAAACCAGATGTACACCAACTCAATGACCTTCTTCGACTATATGTGGAACTACGACCTTGCCACAGAAACTATCTGGCAGGTTGGCTTTACCCCAACCTCCTACGGTGGTGCCCTCGGTAGAGTATTTCTCAACTTCACTACCGACTATACCTACTACTATCCCGACTATGTTCCCGCACAGTGGGTGCTCGACCTTTACACATCGGGGGATATGCGCTATAGTTCCTATTTCGCCACCCTCACAACTGGCTATGACCACGGACTCACTTGGCCATTATTGGTTAAGTACTATGGCAACCAGAACTTTATCGGCAACTACATCTACCACGTTTCGATGCCCAAGCCATTCCGCTTGGCAGAGCAGTATCTGATTCGTGCCGAGGCCTACTGTCGCAAAGCCACTCCCGACTTTTCGAAAGCATCAGCCGATATGAATACACTGCGTGCTTCTCGCTTTAGCGGCGGTGGAGGTTCCATTTCACTCTCTGCCGATAACTATATTGAGCAGATTGCCCAAGAGCGAGTTAGGGAACTCTATATGGAGGGACACAGACTGCAGGATCTGAAACGTTGGGGTACACTCTACAACAACGGAGAGGGTTTCACACGTACCTCCCAGCTCCATTCCCTCTCGGAGGGTAGCACAATAAGTGTTAAAGCCGACGATCCGCGCCTCGTTTGGCCCATCCCCCAACACGAATTGGAGGCTCCTGGCTCGCAGGTTGTACCCAATAAGAGCAATAACTAACCAAAGCAGTGTACACCTAATAAAGAGAATAAGTCTATGAAGAATACACCTATTATTATATTGTCAGCCCTGCTTGCCTTTGCAGCTATCGCCTGTGACGAGCAATACACCACCTACAACGACAAGGAGTATGTGATGTTCTCCGAGCAGGAGCAGTATTTCCTTGTGCAGGAAAATCAGGACTATTTCTGCGTTGATATAGCCGCAACGGTTGCATCGCAAAAGGACCGTACTTTTGGTGTGGAGGTTATCGACAAGGGTAGTAATGCCATCGAGGGACTCCACTACCGCCTCCTTTCAAACAGTGTAACCATCCCCGCAGGCCAACTCGCAGGCGAGGTTAGGGTTAAGGGCATATACGAGAATATCACCCCTACCGACTCACTCGGCTTCGTACTTAAACTTATTGTACCCGAGGAGATGGAGTGGGATGACCTCTATACGGATGGTACTCAAACCAAGGTGGTGATGTATAAAAGCTGCCCCTACGACATCAACAACTTTACAGGTTGGTGCCTTGTGAGCTCAATGATGCTCCAAAACTACCCGGGCGAGAATATCTCTTACCAACGAGTTGTTAAGAGTGAGCTGCACCCCACCAAAAGCAATACTGTAATTTTGCGCAACTGCTTCTACGACGGCTACGATGTGGAGATGAGTTTCAGTGGTGACGACCCCGAATTTCCTCTCGTATCTATGGCCGAGCAGACCATCAGCGACGAGGGTTCGGTACTCGGAATGTTCCACGGTGATAACCACATTTTGGCCGCAACAAGCCCCTACTACGACTCCTACTTCAATGCGTGTCAGAACTTTGTAGTACTCTGGATGCACGTCTACATCGAGGACCTCGGGGATAGTATTGGCACCGTAGGCCACTTCTACAACGTAGTGGAATGGATTAGCGATGAGGAGGCAGAAGACATCCTCGCGCAAATGTAGACGAGATAACTAAATGAATGATAATAAATAAAATATAGAGAAGATATGAAACGCAATATTGCAAAGATTATGTGGGCGCTGCTCGCCACACTTACATTCGGATTGGTTGGTTGCAATCAGACCGAGGAAGAAATTACGCTCCCGAAATTCCCCGAGAAGATTACGGCCAATGTGGCAGCAGGCGAAGAGTTCAAAATGACCATAGAGCCCAATATGAAATGGAGTCTCAAAATCCCTTCCGACGTAGCTACCTACTTCAAGTTCATTGTAGGCGAGAGCGAACGCTACACCCTCAATGGAGAGGCCGGTAAACACGAGATTACCGTAGGTGTGGCCGAGAATGAGGAGTTCGACAATGTGAGGGTATGTGCCATTGAGATGACTATGGGCGATGAGACACAAGTGATTGCAGAGCTCACTCGCGGCTCGAAAGAGCGTGAATTGGCGGTATATATCGCTCGCTTCGATTCCACGGAGGAGATGTTTGTGACCGACGAGAATGGCAACTGGGTTTACGACACCGCTGCGTCGATAGACAACATCGGTTGGGTATGGTGCAACGAGCAATGGATGCAGCGCATCGTCGTGGAGTCCAACTTCAAGTGGTCGTTTGGCATTGATACTCCCGAGTGGATTGACGCAAGCAAGACCAATGGCTCGGCCGGCCGTACAGAGATTTTCCTGCGTACGAACGTCAACAAACTCCCGCTCGAGGATACCGAGGCACAGATTGACTTCTGCGACACCAGCGACCGTAATGGCGATGGTGTTATCAACAGTGACGACATTCTCGTAGTTAAAAGCTACAATACCGCCATAGAGGGTTGTGGCAGCACCTGCAACGTAGATCTCGCATCGTCAATTACCTTCAACGCCGAGGGCGAGTGCTACCAAGCCACATCGGGTTCCTATGTAGAGTTTGTCAATGGTCGCATCCGCTCTCCTAAAGGTGCCGAAATCTTTGCAGTCAACCGCAATAGCGACGGCAGCCTGACCAAAGAAGGCAATGATTGGATGCTGTTGACTGTAAGTGACTTTCCTGCGGAGGCAACCGAAATCGGTATCTGGGATCGTACCATACAGCTCGATGTAGAGATAAACGAAAGCGAGGAGGAGCGCAAGGGTGCTATCGTGGCCATACCTCTCTCGGACAAAAATACCACCGATTGGGCAAAATATGTGGTAAGCGAAATCTCGCAGGCCGGCATTGAAATCGTTGACACCAGCGAAGCAATCGTGGTGGCAGATGAGGATATTATGGCGGCACACGGAGGTAAGTTAGAAAAAATCAATACAGGCGCGTGGCCTTGGCAGGGTGCTTGGGCATCAATTCCCTACGCCTATAAGTTGACCTACAGGAATGATAACTCGGGTGATGAACTAATCTTCAACAAGGAGTTCTCGCGCTATCTTATCTATGGCTACTCGGGCATAGCTGGTTCGACCTACGACCCCGAAAGTTGCTGGCTCACCATCAACAAGTCCGAGGATGAGGGGTCGCCAGAGAACAGCTACCTTATCAAGAGCCGTCTTGAAACACATCCCAATACGATGCCCGGCAGCAACAATCAGAACGAGGCGACCATAATCTTCTACAATAGTGACAATCAGCCTTATGCACTCATCCACTTTGTAGTAGATCCCGACTTCACTCCCTATGAGGGCGTAGATGGTGATGTCACTTTCATCAACCCCGAGGAAGCAATCCTAAATGGCGCACGCTTAGAGGAGATAGTCAAAGGCGACGATGACTTTAGCGAAGAGGAGAACTATATGGGTATACTTCAGTATAGGCTCACCCTCACCTCGCGTTGCAAAACTATGGCTATCTCTGTACCCGAGTACTCATTCGCATACCCCTACCAGAGTTGGATTGAGTGCGAGTTGGAGGGCACAAAGACCATCGTGAAGATCACAAGCGAAGAGTCCGGAAAAGGCCGTATCTCCTTCTATGGCTCCGACAACTATAATGTTATTCTGCAGCTGATTGTAGTCTACAATGCAGAGTAATGCCAAAAAGGTACACAAATTATCAAATCACCGAGAAACAACAGTATGAGAATCAGACAAATATGGATATGGCTTACGGCGTGCGCTATGTTCCTAACTATGAGCTGCACCTCCGTGGCTGATGAGCAGAGCCTCGACGATGGCTACGGCTACGTTCAGTTCAAACTCTACAAGAAAGCCTCCTATGTAGCTCCCGAAACAGATGCTACAAGAGCAGTTGTGGAGCGACTCGAGTGGTTGGCAGATGCCTACAAGGTGAAAGTCACTCTCGAATATGGCGACACTACGATTGCGCAAACACTTGTCCTGAATGGTGGCGAAGGTTACAATAGCGAGTGGGGACTCAGGAGCGATAAACTGAAACTCCTGGTGGGCGACTACAAACTCATCACCTATTCACTCTACGATGCCGAGGATGAGCTAATCTACAACGGCACCCCGAGTGGAGAGAGCACCTTCTCCATCGTGGGCGGCGGATTGGTAGTACACGATGTGACAGTAGATGTAGTAGCACGAGGTATGGTGCGCTTCGCTCTGCGCAAGGATATGAGCAAATTTGAAGGCACACGCTCGGTGAGCCGACAGTACACCTTCGATGAGATAGACAAAATCAACATCACAGTGGAGAACAAATACACGGGCGAAAGTGTGGAGTTCACAAAACTTCCCTGCGCATTTGACCTCCACTTCGACACAGAAGATGAGGTGGAGGATGGCTATAAAACTTCCTCTGCCCTCTGTGACACACTGCTTTGGCTCCCCGCAGGTGACTACAAAGTAACCAAATATGAGGCCTTCGACAGTAGCCAGATTCTGCTCGAAACCAATGCCAATCCCACAAAGAGTGAGTTTTCCGTAAGGGATAACGAGACGACCGATGCAAAGGTGAATGTTGCTCTCTACGAGGCCGATGACTACATTCAGGACTACTACGCGCTAAAAGCCATCTGGGAGAGTCTCGATGGCGAAAATTGGTATTACGTTGGTGAAGAATACAGCAATGGCACCAATTGGAACTTCAACTGTGATGTGGATCTATGGGGTAATCAACCCGGTGTAGCACTCCACTCCAATGGTCGAGTAGCTCGATTGGATGTGAGCAACTTCGGTTTCCGAGGCGATCTTTCACCCGCCATCGGACAGCTAACCGAGTTGGTAGAGCTCTACCTTGGTACCCACAACGACAACAACTTTGCTTATGATCCAACGATAGATGCAAAACTCCCTCTCGAGGAACGTAGCCGCAACCGTATGGAGTTACACGGCAAGTGGTTGCGCGAGCTTCACACTCCGGTGCAGATGTCGGAGCCTTGTGCTCGAGCTCTTGCCGAACACAACATCTCGGTAGATGCAACACGACTCTACGCGACAATGAACGAGAGAGACATTATCGACACCAAGAGCGGCAATCAGAAACACATCCGACCTATGGATACCTCACACGGTACCATCTGCAATGGTCTGAAGAGTCTGCCCAAAGAGATTGGTAACCTCTCCAAACTTGAGTATCTCTACATCGCCAATGGAGAGCTCACATCGTTGCCAGACGAGATGGAAAAACTAACATCGCTTACAGATTTTGAGCTCTACAATTGCTCTAAGATGAAAGAGTTCCCTATGGTCATTGCCCGTATGCCGGAATTGGTATCGATGAATATTGCCAATAACGCGCAATGGTCAGCAGAGGAGATATACAAAGGTATTGACGCTATCGCGAATGGTCCGAGCAAAGAGAAAATCCAGATTCTCTATTGCCGTCAGAACAGACTCAAAGAGCTGCCTCGTTCGTTTGCGAATATGAAAAAAGTAGGTCTGCTCGATCTCGCATTCAACCAGATCGAGACTATTCACCCACTCGGCAAAGAGGTCGCCCCTGTGCAGCTCTACCTCGACAACAACCGCCTCACCTCACTTCCCAAAGACGAAGAGGGCTATTTCTGTGGCTACGACGATGTGGAGACCTTCTCGGTCAACTACAACCTGCTGACTAAGGTGCCCAACATCTTCAATGCCAAGAGCACATTCACAATGGCATCCGTAAGCTTTGCCGGCAACCTGATAGATGGTTTTGAGGGGGAGGAGGATGGTTCCTATCGTGGTATCAAGGTAGAAACCTTCACTCTCTCAAGCAACAAATTCCGCAAATACCCCAAAGTACTTGCCGACAGCGAGTCAACAGTAGCATATATCATTCTGCGAGCCAACGAGATAGAAGAGATTCCCGAGGGTTCATTCAGCAGCAAAAACATTATTGCTTTGACCTCTATGGACCTCTCCTACAACCGCCTATCGGACCTGCCCTGGGAGATGCACGCAGGCAACCTTCCCTACCTCTATGGCGTTGACCTCTCCTTCAACCGTTTCAGCGAGTTTCCCTATGAACCGCTGGATAGTTCGGATCTGACGGTATTCGCTCTGCGCAGCCAGAGGGATGCCAATGGCAATCGCTGTATGAGAGAGTGGCCTACCGGCATTGGTCAACACCGCGGTTTGCGTGGCCTCTACTTGGGCTCCAATGACATCCGTGTAGTGGAGGATACCATCTCTACACTCATCTACTACCTCGATATTAGTGATAATCCCAACATCACTTTCGATGCCTCGGACATCTGCTATGCGTGGAGTGTGGGTGCCTATATCCTCATCTACGATAGAAGTCAGAACATATTGAATTGTAGCGCAATGCTCGAGTAGAAATCGCGACAACCATTTGTAATGAATATGAAAAGAGTTTTCAGATATATTATGTTTGCAGCCTCACTTTTGGCTGTGAGCTGTGTGCAACCCGAGAACATCGAGTTCAACTCGGATTGCGACAAGATTGAGATTGGCCCTGTGGGCGGCACCGAGAAGGTGAGAATCTCTGCCGACGAGGATTGGATTGCCTCTACCGACAACCCGTGGATTACGATTTCGCCTGCAAACGGCCGTGGTAGTGCCGATTGTAGCATCAAGATTGATTCGGCCCTGATGGCTACGCCACGTACGGGAGCAGTGCTCATTCAGAACCTCAAAACACTCGAGGAGCGCACCATAGAGATCAAACAAGAGGGCTTCCCCTACTCTATTGAGCTTGAGAGCAAGGAGGTGAATATCAGCAATTACGAGCCACAGGGAAAACGCAATTTCAGCGTTATAGTAACCTCCAATGTCGACTTCAACGTGGAGATTCCATCCAATGTGCGCTGGTTGAGCAATAAGAGCTACAACCTAAATCTGAACCGAGGCATCCGCCCACGCCAGGTGGAGGTAGAGTTTGAGTGGGATATCAATACTCAACCCAACGAACGCAATGCCGAGGTGAAATTCATACCCAAGAATGAGGTTGCTCTTGCTCGCCAAGATAACCTCAATGTGCGCCAGCACTCTGCCGAGCCCATAGAGGAGAATACCCGCAAAGGCGACTCTGTGGCACTCATAAGCATTCAGCGCACGCTCGGCACACTTGTAAGTTGGGATACCTCGCTTCCTATGGAGCGCTGGTCGGGTGTAGAGCTCTGGGATGAGAGCCACGGCGACTATACTCCCGACAAAAAAGGCCGCGTAAAACGTGCAGAGTTCTATATCTACAACATAGATGAGGAACTCCCATTCGAGGTAAAATACCTGACCGCAGCCATTGACCTCTATTTCTTTGGCAATACCAACACCTTCTTGCGTAGCCTCCACGTCGGCAATGAGCTTACGGAACTTACGCAATTACAAAGACTTACCATTGGTGCACACGGTCTGGTAGACCTCGACGAGAATTTTGCCAAACTCAAAAACCTCGAGTATCTCAACTTGGGTTCCAACAACTTCAGCAAAGTACCCGAGGTATTGACCAAGGAGAACTTTCCCAAACTGCGTACCCTTATCCTCAATGCCAACCAACGTAGCGTAGTCTACGACTTGAGCAATACGGTCAAGACCAACTTGGGTGGTTTTATTGAGGAAGAGAAATTCCCTGCCGAGCTTATCAAATGGGGACTCGACACACTCAACCTCTCGGTGAACTACCTTCAGGGAGAACTTCCCACATTTGAGGATGACCCCGAGGTGCCCGTATACACAGAGGAGGATTGGGCAGCATCGAATGACACCCTTCCCCGCCTACTGGTTGACCGTAGGGTAAAGAAGGTGATGGAGAGGACCAAGTTCTTCAGCATCAACTTCAACCGCCTCACGGGAAAACTTCCCGATTGGTTGCTCTACCACCCTATGCTCGATTGGTGGATTCCCTACAGCCTTGTGTTCACACAAGAGGGTAAAGATACTATTGGCAACTCGGCAGGTTTCGAGAACGAGCCCGTAAACCTCGACTACTACTACAAGGAGTACACCTACAAGAATAAACCCTCCGATGAAGTCGTAGAGGAATGATAGCAAACGATAGTAAAACCGAAACAACACTTAATATATGAAGTATAGAGAAAGATTAATCTCAGTAGTAGCCTTCGCCGCAATGCTCTGCCTCGGCGGATGCCAAAACGACATCAACCTGAAGTCTGACCCCACAGACGGCCCCATCACCGAGGCTCCTTATGTTGAGGGCGAATTGATGGTCAAGTTTGCTCCCGAGGTTGAGGCAATGATTGCCACACGCACAGACCTCACCCGTAGTGGCATCCCGAGCGTGGACGAGGTGCTGGAGGCTATTGGGGGCTACGAACTTGAACGCGTATTCCCCGTAGACTCTTCGAGAGAAGATATTACTCGCAAAAGTGGTCTGCACCTCTGGTACGTTGTACGATTCAAGGGCGAGAGTGCCGAGTCGGTAGCCAACAAATTGAGGGGTTTGGGCGAGATTCAGCGCGTGGATCTCAATAGGACCGTCAAACGTGCCTATACGGGCAAGGCAGTACCTTTGAGCGCCGACAAACTCACGCGTGCAAATTCCGGTATTGGCAGTGGAAACACTATGAACGATCCCCTGCTCGGTGCGCAGTGGAATCTCATCAACAATGGCGACCTTTTCGTGAAGGAAGGCGTTGTTAAGTCGGTGAAAGATGCCGACATTCAGGCTGCCGAGGCTTGGGAGAAGTGTACCGGCCACGAGGATATCATCGTAGCAGTGCTCGATGAGGGCGTATTTGTAGACCACCCCGATCTGAAAGCCAACATCTGGGTGAACGAAAACGAGGTAAATGGCTCTCACAACGACAACGACGGCAACGGCTATAAGGGCGATGTCAATGGCTATAACTTTGTCAAAGATCAGGGTAAAATCACCACCAACGACTATCTTGACAGCGGTCACGGCAGCCACGTTGCAGGAGTTATTGCTGCTGTCAACAACAACGGCGAAGGCATCAGTTCCATCGCAGGTGGCAACAACGGCAAAGGTGGTGTTAAGGTGATGTCGTGCCAGATTTTCTCGGGTAATATGGGCAGCAGTGTGCTTGCCGTAGCTCGAGCAATGAAATATGCGGCCGACAATGGCGCTGTAGTACTCCAGTGTAGTTGGGGTTACGTTTCGGGCGAAGCCAATATTTACGATTGGGGAGAGCAGGGATTCCACACCGAAGAGGAGTGGAAAGAGGGCTCGCCACTTGAGTATGAGGCACTTGACTACTTTGTTCACAACGCCGGTTCTCCCGATGGCCCCATCACAGGCGGTGTGGCAATATTTGCTGCAGGTAACGAAAATGCACCCCAAGCGGGTTATCCTGGAGCTGCAGACTTTGCAGTTTCGGTAGCTGCCACAGCAGCCGACTTCACCCCCGCAGTCTACACAAACTACGGCCCCGGCACCTCCATCTCGGCTCCCGGTGGCGACCAAGACTACTATTGGGATTATGTAGATGAGAATCACAACTACGGCGAGGTGGGTTGTATTCTCTCCACTCTCCCCTACAACGTTAGTCCCAGCGGCTATGGCTTTATGGAGGGCACCTCTATGGCTTGTCCCCACGTTTCGGGCGTTGCAGCCTTGGCCATTGCCTATGCCGCACAACGTTGTGTGCAGATTACTCCCGATGAACTCAAGTCAATGATGTATGAGAGCGCACAGAGTATTGACCAATACTGCGTTGGCAGCAAAGAATACTATCGCTATGTTGCCGACATTGGCCCTCTTCAGCCTATGAAACTCGACTTGAATCCCTACAAAGGCCAGATGGGTGCCGGACAGATTAATGCGGCTGCGCTTTTGAAACTCATTGATGGAGTGACCACGCCTATGCAGTTCCCCAACCTCTATATCGAAGAGGGTGGCCAGATGGCGATTCGAGCCGACCGATACTATGTGGATGGCAACTCGCTCAAATACGAAGTAAAGATTGAGAATGGTGAAGTTGCATCTTGCACGAATCAGGGCAACGGTATGCTCATCTTCGAGGGTAAGAAGAGCGGCACAACCAAAGCCTCGCTCATTGTCAGTGGCAGCGAAACCGACAACGCGGAGTTTACCATCACAGTTCGCAAGGGAGCATCCAACAATGGTTGGTTGTAGATACGAGCCCAAGGCGTAAGATAATCTATCTATGGCGACGATGAGAAGAATGAGTCAGAGAGGTTTGTGGAGCAAAGCCTTTGTCGTAATTGCGGCAATATTCTTTGCAACGCACTCTCACGCCCAAATCACCATCATCCCACAAGAACAGCTCACAGAGGCAAACAACCCCACACTTGCCACCGGAGCCAAGATGGTCTTTGATTGCGGAGAGGCTATCTCATTCGGCATCATAGAAGAGAGCGGCGGAGCGTGGAGCGGCCGAATAAAATGGAGCGAACAAACGGATAAGAAACTAACCATCAGCCGCATAACCACAAGTTGCAACTGCCTGGAGGCCAAGTGGAACAAACGTGAGGCGGTGGCCGCTTCGAGGGGCGAGATAGAGATTGTCTACCACCCCAAAGGTCACGCCGGCAAGGTAGAACAGAAGATTTTCATCTACACCGACCTCTCGAACACACACCCGACAGCGATAGTTAGAGTTGTAGGAATGGTTACTGCCTCGGCCGATCGCAGCGGAGACTACCCCCACACGTGTGGAACACTCCGACTCAAGTGCAAGGAGGTGATGGTTGATGGTGAGAGTCTGGTGAGAATAGCTGTGATGAATGGCGGTTCTACCCCACTCACAATCACCCAAGACAACAATCTCTCACTCGGAGGAGTGAAGGCCCACACCGAGCCTACGACACTACAGCCTCTTGAGGAGGGAGATTTGGTGATTGAAACCGGCGTACTCAATGCCCAAAGTCACAAAGTACTATACCTCAAAGGAGTAGACACAGCTCCCCGAAACCGAAAGATAGAAATAAAGGAAGCAGAGAATTAACAAAAACAGATAAGACGAAATGAAAAGATTGATGAAATTATGGTTTGCAGCCACCTTGCTTTTAGGCATACATAGCTGTACGCCCTCCACAGTTACCCCTCAAGAGGAACCCGAAATTGAGGTAACTATCAACAACATATCGGGCAGTTGGATGCTCAATAAGTGGAACGATGCTCCCCTGCAATCGACCAACTATGTCTACATAGACTTCGATCGCGCAGAGCAGACCTACGTTCTCTACCAAAACATCGACAGCCCAGATACCCGCGTCATCACCGGAAGGTTCAATCTCTACCTCGATGGGAGCATCAAAAAGTATGTTCTGCGTGGAGAATACGACCACGGTGTGGGCTCGTGGAATCACCGCTACATCATAGACCGACTCACAGCCTCGACAATGCGACTTGTTGCATTGGATGACCCCGAGGAGGTATGCGACTATGTTCGCACAGACATTCCATCGGACATTAGCGGCAAATAGTCATAAGGTTGCATAACAATAGTAAGCCTCGGCCCTTTATATCAGGCCGAGGCTTATTGTTTACTTTCTGTTTATACAAAACACAAGTGGTTAGCACTCAAATAGATTGCGGAACCACTCGGGAGCGTGACACGGACGACGTGTAACCGAATTGACAAAAACAAGTTCAACAAAACCTGTATTAACCAACTCTCCTGCCTCATTGCGTATTTCGTGGTCGAAACGCAACCTTGCACCCTGAATGTTATGCATCATCACCTTGATCGTCAGCAGGTCGTCGTAACGGGCAGGGGTGAGAAATTTCATACCTACCTCACGTACGGGCATCATCACACCACCATCTTCCATCATTTTATACGTAAAACCCTTTTCACGCAGCAACTCCGTGCGAGCATACTCATAATAAACCGGGTAATTGGAGTGGTGAACAACTCCCATCTGATCTGTCTCTTTGTAGCGTACTCTGAGGTGGATATCCTTCTCGTAAATAATCTTATCCATACAATTCTATCATATATTATTCGTCTAAAGCGGATGGCCAAGTAGCTGTTCAGCTCGCTCTATATTTCCTTCTTCTATGAGTTTCCTTATAACTGAGGAGCTAACTTTACCTCCATCTAAAGTGAACGCAGAGGCTCTGAGCACATTGAAGCCATAACTCTCGCCAAGCAACTCAAAATGGTTGGAGGGCAGATTTTTTTCGTGGCCGAAGCGGTGGTTATATCCAACCACAAGGGTGTGAATGTGCAATTTCTCAACAAGATAGTGACGCACAAATTCCTCGGCAGTAAGTGCAGCAAACTCAAGATTAAACTCCACCTCTATCAGTTCATCCACTCCGCAAGCTGCAAGAAGCTCTGCTCGGTGTTGGGGCGATGATAAGAGCTTAAAATCACCACCATTGGGCAAAACCTGACGTGGATGGGGTGTAAATGTAACCACCACACTGCTACCCCCGATGCGCTGTGCCTCCTCCGTAACCTCACCAATGAGAGCGACGTGGCCCAAGTGCACACCATCGAACGACCCAATCGTAACGACGGGGCGAACAATAGTGGGGAGATTATCGAAACCGTGGTGAATACGCATTGTGGAGGGGCGCTTTCTATGGTGTTAAATATCGGTTCGCTCCTGCTCCTTAACAAAGTATGCGACCTTTTCGAGCAGGGTGGTTATATCGTAGTTTTCTACCACTATACCGAGAGGAAAGTTAAGCGGCTTGGAGGTGAAATTAAGCACCCCTTTGATACCGGCATTGACTATGGGCAACACCACATCGGTAGCGACTCTCGTAGGGCAGGAAAGAATCACAATATTGATTTCGAGTTCCTCGACCTTCGCGGCAAGTTCATCCATTGAGAAGCAGGGAATGTCGTCAATAATGCTGCCGACTTTATTCTCATCAACGTCGAAGGCTGCAACAATACGAAGATTCAGCCCCTTGCTATTGAAGTACTTGGTGATGGCCTGACCGAGGTGGCCCATACCAATCACACCGATATTCATTGGCTGTGGCGTGTCGAGTATCTCACCGATAAACTCTGCCAAGACACTCACATCGTAACCCTTCTTCGTATCGCTCGAGAAACCTATGAGCATAAGATCCCTACGCACTTGCACTGCCGTAAGTCCGTGGAGTCCTGCCAAGACGTGCGAAAATATGTGTGTAATACCCTGCTTTTGACAACGCAACAGGGTGCGTCTATACTCACTCAGACGCTCAACTGTTTTCTCGGGTAGTGCCTGCAAATCCGACATAGCCACTCTATTTTTTAGTTCAACAAAGACAAAGGTAATAATTTTGCTTAAATTTGTAGCAAATTTATGAGACAACAATGACTAAAGGAGTAATATTTGATATGGATGGTGTGCTGGTCAACAATATGGCCGTACACTTCCAAGCCTTTGCAGCTATGGCAGAGCGCTACAACCTCAGAGCAGAGGATGGAGCAGATTTCACCCACCTCAATGGCCGAGGCAACGATGATATCATCCGCGCCCTCTTCCCCGATGACCTTATTGCCGCAAAGGGCATTACCGCACTTGCTGATGAGAAGGAGGCTCTCTATCGTGAGATATATACGCCCACGATAGCCCCCGTTGCAGGTCTGCATCAGCTGCTCCAAGACCTACAGAAGCAGGGCATCAAGTGCGCAGTCGGTTCGTCGGGACCGAAGGAGAATGTCGCATTCGTACTTGACAAGTGTCACATTGAGCCCTACTTTGCGGTACGCATTAGTGGGGATATGGTAACTCGATGTAAACCCGACCCCGAGATATTCCTCACCGCCGCATCTGAGCTCGGGTTGCAGCCCGAGGAGTGCATCATCTTTGAGGATGCTGTTGCAGGCATTGCGGCAGCCCAAGCAGCAGGTATGAAAGTCATTGCTCTCACAACCACGCATTCCATTGAACGCATCGAGGCGGCCAAACCAAACCTCATCATAAACGATTTCACAGCGGTAACCGTCGAGCAAATTCTTTCGCTCTAAACCTATCAAAATACCCCCCCAAAAAAAAAAGGATGACCTCCAGCGTTGGAAGTCATCCTTATATTATTATAGACCTATGGTTCAATCTATCTCACCTCAATCGTATATCTTGGCAGGTAGGTAACCAAAGCCCAAGAGTCATTTACCATATTGCCATCCTCCATTGAGAAACTGTAGCGTGTCTGCAACAAAGGCACTACGGCCCCATTGAGTTCCGACACTAAATCGCCTCCCGCATAGATAGACTCGGCAAAAAGTCTGACAGTATCGTAGGCCCTATATGCAAACATAGATGGTGCACGACCAAATGCGGCCATATACTTGCGGTCGAACTCTCTCACTCTTTCATTGCCCCTATCTGCGTGGTAGGGAGCCAAATAGCAAACCTGGAGTTTGAAGAGCAGGTTCTTATCCATATTCTTATATTTTGCCCACGATGAGTTTCCAACTACCCTGATAGGCACACGTCTCATTCCATATTTGGGTTGGCGCGAGTTCATCATCGAACTAATTATTGCCAGCGAGCGATCTGTATCAATCTCATTGTCGGCCAAGACCACAAATAGGTTGTCCTCCTCGGCCATCAACTCCTCAATCGGGCGACTATTGAGCGAATCCACTACAAATGCCTCGTCATAGATAACTTTACCATAGGGGTGATCGCCAAGAACATCGAGCATCTCGCGCTCCATATCCTCGTCGTAAGATGCGGTGTAGACCATAATGACATTGGTTTCGGGCCCCACAACGCTACTGAGTTTATCCACCCTGCTCTTCGAGGTGGGTGCCATACGGAAATAATTACGACCGTAAGCTCCCTTTGTTGTCGACTCCAAAGGTGAGACGATGGGGATATCGCGGCCCCGTTTGACTTTATAGTCCATCACGGGATCCACGTTCTTCTCATACACCGGCCCAATGAAGAGCGAAGGATTCCACATCGACATCTGCCAATCATTCATAATCTCGGCGACGCGTTCTTCGGAGTTTTGTGTATCAAAGAGTCCAAGTTCCACACGACCTTTCATTCCACGCTCCTCATACTCTTCGTTCAGTTCTTCGGCAGCCAACACTGCAGCCTGCCAAAACTCCACAAAGCTACCCCTTACGCGCCCGAGTGTATCACTCAACGGCAACATCACAGCCACTCGCAGAGGCTCATCTGGAGAGATCTTGTCGTAATCATCAGGCCATTCGCACTCAATCACAAAATTATCAGACAGTTCATCGACTTCATCGCCAAGCACTTCATCCGACAGGCTATCATTATTCTCTACCTTACGATTTGCTTTGATAGTCATCCCCACATAGATCAGCTGCGGATTACCGTTGAGCGAAATGAGTTTGTCTACATCCTCGCCCAATCGCAGTGCCAACGAGTAGAACGTGTCACCCTCCTCTATGGTAAGGTAGTCATATTCATTGGAGAGACTCTGCAGTGTAGCAGCATACCTGCGACTTTGCTGCTCAATCTCTGGAAGTTGGCATTTCCCCTGCGCGCTACGGCGCACGCTAATTGAGGAGCGACCACGAAGGTTAGTGATATCGAGTCCGGGGTTATCCTCGATGAGCGTATCCAAAGCGATGGCAAAATCCACTGCCACCTTGAAGAGCGACTCACCTCCCGCCACTCGATGGCGGTCAAATCGGCTATCACCGCGTTTAGGCTGCATTCGGCTTGTGCGCTCATAGCAAGGTACTCGTAGCAGGGCACCCTCTTCGATAGCAGGAGCCACAGGGTCGAGATTATTCTCTTCCACGAGTTCCTTCTCGGTAATCGAGTAGAGAGAAGCTATGTCGGCCACACTCTCGGCAGCACTCACGGTGTGAATATAGTAGTTTCGCGAATCCACATTGAGCACCACCTTGGAGCGTTGGTCTTGCGCCAGGCTATTTGCCGCAAATGTTGCCATAAGGGCTATGAGCACTACTAATTTCTTCATTCTATAGTTCAATTATCCTTCGTAAATATGTCTTGCGCCGCGCGTTGCAAGCTACTTGATTCGGGTTTTTATCTGGGTAATCACCTGCTTCGTATAGAGCGGGAAGTCGCCCTCCATCATCCAATCATAATATGAAGGCTCCTTGCGAAACACCTCCTCCACAAGACGACCCTTGTGCTTACCGAACCCAAAAATCTCCCTATCCTGATTGTCATAGAGGATGCGTCCTGCATAATCTGCAGTGCGACTCATCTGACTAAACTCTGCAAGCGCCGAGATATCGTTGGGCAGATCTTCGTAACGATCAAGCTGTGCCTTGAGTACCTCATAGGTTGCGAGCGTATCTGCCTCTGCCGAGTGGGCATCATCGAGGCTTTTGTCGCAATAGAACTTGTATGCGGCAGTGAGTGTGCGTTGTTCTTTCTTATGGAAGATAGTTTGCACATCCACAAATTTTCTCTTCTTGAGGTCGATGGCCACACCGGCTCTGATGAACTCCTCTGCGAGCATAGGGATATCAAAACGGTTGGAGTTGAAGCCCCCCAAATCACAACCTTTGATGTAGTCGGCAAGCGACTTTGCAATTTGGCGGAAGGTGGGCTCATTGGCCACGTCGGCATCTGTGATGTGGTGAACTGCCGTAGCATCTTCGGGGATGTGCATCACCTGTCCATTGTCATCAATAGGTTTGATGCGACGGGTCTTGACAATGGGCTCATCGCTGCCGGGCATAACTTTGACAAGCGAAATCTCTATTATCCTATCTTTGACGACATCTACACCTGTGGTTTCGAGATCGAAAAAGACAATCGGATTTTTCAGATTAAGTTTCATCGTTTAACTTATCGGATAGATTGTTATGCATTGATCATCATAGGCATCAACAGCATCAGCGTGTTGGCGCTCTGAGGCTCGTCATAGAGGGGTTTGAACACGCCCGCACGGGTAGAGTCTGCAAGTTCGATAATTACGCTTGGGGTCTCAATGTTGGAGAGAATATCCACCAAGAAAGTCGACTTGAAACCAATAACGATAGGGGTACCCTCATAGGCACACGATACGCACTCGTTAGCCGAGTAGGAAAAATCTATATCTTTGGTTGCCAAGTTGATGCTATTGTTGTTGATATTGAACTCCACGAGGTTGGTAGCTTGGTTGGAACATACAGCTACGCGCTTGATAGCATTGAGAATCTCCACTCGGTCAACGATGACTTTATTGGGGTTGGCAGTGGGGATAACTGCATTGTAATTGGGGTAGATACCCTCCACCAAGCGACATACGAGGGTGCTGTTCTTGAGGTAGAAAATCACATTCTTCTTGTCAAATGCCACCTTCACCGCGTCATCCTCTTTGAGGAGAATACCGCGCAGCAGGCTCGCAGGTTTCTTGGGCAGAATGAACGAAGCCTCGGCAGCCATTGCCTCCTCCTCGCAGGTGTGCTTAACAAGTTTGTGAGCATCGGTAGCAACAAAAGTCACCACACCTTTGGCAAGGTTCACATAGATACCGTTCATTACGGGATGGAGGTCATCATCAGCAGTAGCGAAGATAGTTTTGTTGATGCCGCCGATCATCATATCCACATCGAGTTCAACCTCACACTTATCCTCTCCGAGTGCAGGAAGTGCAGGGTAGCTGAGTCCCGAAGAGCCGGGGATGCTAAGCGAACCGCTCTTCCAGCTAATGGTAATCTCCCAAGTGTTCTCATCGGCCTCAATGGTAAGGGGCTGCTCGGAGAACTCTTTGAGCGAGTCGAGCATAAGTTTCACGGGGGCTGCGATCACACCCTCACGCTCTACATTCTCTACTGCGATAGTACCCACAAGGGTAGTTTCGAGGTCGGATGCAGTCACTTTGAGTTTACCATCCTTGAGGTCGAAGAGGAAATAGTCGAGAATGGGAAGAGTATTCTTGCTGCTGACAACCTTACCTGTTGTCGAGAGAAGCGACAGGAGTGCCGAAGAGGAAATAGTAAATTTCATAGTCTTGATTTTTATTATGTTACGTTTGTTATTTACACTTTTATGCGGTTCGCACGCGAGTTCGCACACACGCACGCGCGTACAATTACCCTATTTAACTTTCAAAAATATAAATAAAAATCGAAAATCCGAAATTGGCAGTGCAAAATTATCACTCCTTCCAAACAAATCGCCCCACTCTGCATCTGCCAAAAGGCAGAGCGAGTCCTCATCTGCAAACCTGCAAGACAAGGACTCGCCCTATAAACCCTTGCGACAAACTGTCGCGCCTACACTCCCCTACTCGGCAAAGTGTTTATAGAAGCGGATAATCGTATCGATGCCTTTATAGAATTGGTCGAGACCATAACTTTCATTAGGCGAGTGGATAGCATCCTTACCAAGACCGAAGCCAATGAGGATAGATTTCATCCCCAAGATGCGCTCAAATCCACTCACAATGGGAATACTACCTCCCGAGTAGAAAGGCAGAGGACGTTTACCGAAGGTATCCACGATAGCGGCCTCGGCAGCCTTGTAGGCCTTCAAATCAGTGGGCGAAACGTATGGCTGACCTCCGTGTAAAGCCTTCACATCCACCTTCACACACTTGGGCGCGATGCTACGGAAGTAGTCTTCGAAGAGCACAGCTATCTTCTCCCAATTCTGGTCGGGGACAAGACGCATAGAGATTTTTGCATAAGCCTTCGAGGGAATGATGGTCTTGGTACCCTCAAGGGTGTAGCCACCCCAAATACCATTCACATCAAGCGAAGGACGCACGCCGGTGCGCTCGATAGTTGTATAGCCCTCTTCGCCAGCAAGCTCCTCTACTCCTACACCCTTCATATACTCCTCCTTATCATAGGGGGCCTTGTTGAAGTTGGTTCGTTCCTCTTCGGTGAGAATGCGAACATCGTCGTAGAAACCGGGGATGGTAACACGGCCATTCTCATCAACAAGTTTGGTAATGAGGTTGGCAAGCACATTGGCCGGATTGGCAACAGCACCACCATAGAGGCCCGAGTGCAGATCGTGATCGGGGCCGGTCACCTCCACCTGCATATAACACAGACCGCGCAGACCGCAAGTGATGGAGGGAGTATCCATTGAAATCATACTCGTGTCGGAAATGAGGATAACATCACCCTTCACAAGTTCTTTATTCTCCTCACACCAAGCATAGAGGCTGGGGGAACCAATCTCCTCTTCGCCCTCGAGCATAAACTTCACGTTGCAAGGAAGCTCACCCGTAGCCACCATAGCCTCAAATGCCTTTGCGTGCATAAAGAGCTGACCTTTATCGTCGTCGGCACCGCGGCACCATATACGACCATCTTTGATTACGGGCTCAAATGGATCGGTGCGCCACTCATCTTTGGGATCCTCGGGCATAACATCGTAGTGACCATATACCACAACGGTGGGTTTTGCTGGATCAACCATCTTTTCGGCATAGACAACGGGGTTACCTGCAGTAGGCATTACCTCGGCGCGGTCTGCACCTGCTTTGAGGAGCGACTCACGCAACCACTCGGCTGTACGTACCATATCGGGACGGTGATCGCTTTGTGCGCTAATGGAGGGGATTCTGAGCAGTTCGAAGAGTTCTTCGAGGAAGCGCTCGCGATTCTGCTGAACAAATTGATTACTCTTTTCCATAAAATAGGGGTTCATTTAACAAAATTTCACTATTTTTGTAGTAGTATCTGCCGAAGTATATGGCAGAGTTACAAATTTACAAACTTTGGATAACATAAAAAAATTAAGCGCATAAAAATTATGAGAACAATCCCAACATCCGAACTGATCATCAACTCCGACGGTTCGATTTTCCACCTCCACATCAAACCCGAGCACCTCGCCGACATCGTCATTCTCGTGGGTGACCCCGGTCGTGTAGAGATGGTTGCGAGCTACTTTGAGGAGAAAGAGTGCAACATCGCCAGCCGCGAATTCCGCACCATCACGGGCAAGTATAAAGGCAAACGTATGACGGTCATCTCGACCGGTATCGGTACAGACAACATCGACATCGTTGTTAGTGAGCTCGATGCGTTGGCCAATATCGACTTCGAAACCCGCACCGAGAAAGAGCAGAAACGCCAACTCACTCTGCTGCGCCTCGGCACTTCGGGCGCAATCCAACCCGACATTCCCCTGGGCTCGTTTGTATTTGCACGCACCTCCATCGGCTTCGATGGTCTACTCAACTTCTACGCCGGCCGAGATGGCGTATGCGACTTGGCTATTGAGAAAGCATTTGTGGAGCACACCGGTTGGAATCCCCAACTCCCCGCTCCCTATTTCATCAATGCCGACGAGGCTCTGTTTGAACACTTCAAAGAGCATACCGTTGAGGGCATCACCATTGCTGCCCCTGGTTTCTATGGGCCACAGGGCCGCTGGTTGCGCATAGCACCTGCCGACAAGGAGCTCAATGCAAAAATTGAGAGTTTCAGCTACGAAGGTCGCAAGATTACCAACTTCGAGATGGAGAGTAGTGCGCTGGCTGGTCTTGGCAAACTTATGGGCCACCGTGCAGGCACCATCTGCACCATCATTGCACAGAGGGCTGTGAAGGATATGAATACCGATTACAAGCCCTTCGTAAGGCAGATGATAGAGATGGCTCTCGACCGATTGGCTATGCTCTAATGCAAGAGTAGAGCCCCACTCATTTTTGGCTCGAACGTAACCAACTGAAAATGAGTGGGGCTTAAAAATAATTGCATTTTTTTTGCAAAAATGCTTGCAGAAACAAAAAAATGCCGTATATTTGCACTCGCAATTCGGCACCGTAGCTTAATTGAATAGAGCATCTGACTACGGATCAGAAGGTTACAGGTTTGAGTCCTGTCGGTGTCACTCGAAGAGGTTTCCAAATGGAAACCTCTTTTTGTTTTCTATAAGTTCAAAATGAGTCTGATACGAGGACTACCCCCTCTTTAGATTCAGTCACAAAAAAAGGAGGCTAAATTGCCTCCTTTTTTTTACAGCTCAATATTAAGAATTAATTGAGCAACTCTGCGAGTTTCTTACCCAACTCCTCGCCACGCAGGTTACGAGCGACAATAGTGCCATCCGAAGCGATGAGGAAGTTCGAGGGAATACTCCTTACGGCATAGGTCTTTGCCGAAGCATCATTCCAATACTGCAACTCGCTCACATTGGGCCATACAAGCTCTTTAACCTCCATAGCCTTCACCCAGGGCTCGCGATCACGATCAAGGCTCACACCATAAATTTCAAAGCCCTTTGCGTGATACTCTGCATAGTCTGCAACAAGGAAAGGAACCTCCCTCATACAAGGACCGCACCACGAAGCCCAGAAGTCGAGCAGAACATATTTATTGGCTGCAAGCACATCGCTGAGCTTAATCATATTACCGTCCTTATCGGGCAACTCGAGGTCAATGAATTTCTGGCCTACGTCTACACGTTTCATACCCTCGGCGTGTTCTTTGAGTGTAACGGCTGCCTGAGATTTGCGAAGTGCTCTGGGCAGAGCCTCGGTTGCAGCAAGAATCTCATCGGGAGTCATAGTGTAGTAAACTTGGGTAGCAAGCAAATAAAGACCGAAGAGATTGTCTTTGTTATTCTCATAAGATGCGGTTGTATGGTTGTCATAGTTCGCCTCTGCCTCGGCTTGTGCCTCGGGAGTAGCAGCGGCAATATAAGCCTCCATTAACTCCTTTTTCTCGGTCTGATATGCATTCATATTGTCATTCGAGGGAGTGCCACTAACAACAGCGCCTCTAAAGTTCTCGGCCGTACCATCTACGGTAACAACACCCTCTTCCACAAAGACCATCTTGCTCTTATTGTCACTCAAAACAATGTTTGCAAAGGTGGGTGCATCAACATCTGCAACAATCTCAAAAGAGCCATCAGTGGTGGTAGCCGTACCAAAGCAGACATCGCTCTTGTTTGCCATAAGTTTCACCTCGCCCTCATAACCGGCGATATTGCCCTTAACGACATACTCTGCACCACAACTCATCATTGCCATAGCTGCGGCAACGATCATCACAATCTTTTTCATAGGTTCTACAGTTTTATGTGAGTTCACGTTAGTTCTCTGGTTTCAACCTATTTGCAGGCACCCGCAATAGCCTCCATTACCTGTTCTCCACGTAGGTTTTTGGCCACAATATTACCCTCGGAGTCGATGAGGAAGTTGGCGGGGATGGAGGTAACAGCGTAGGTTCTGGCGGCTGGGGTATCCCAACCTGTCACGTTGCTTACATTCACCCACTTCATACCATTCTTTTCGATAGCCGATTTCCAGGCCTCGGCATTCTCATCCAAGCTCACACCATAAATCTCGAAGCCTTTATCGTGGAACTCTTCGTAGGCTCTCACAAGGTAAGGGAGCTCACCCATACAAGGACGGCACCACGATGCCCAGAAATCGAGCAACACGATTTTATTGGACTCAACTACCGACTTGAGCGACACCTCCTCGCCCTCTACATTGGGCAGAGTGATGTCCATATAGGGCTGGCCCACCTCGGTGCGGAGTGCCTCCTCTGCATAGTTTATAATAGCCTTAACCTCCTCTATCTCGCGGTATTCCTCGGGGTAGCCATTCACCACCTCCAGAATCTCCTCGGGAGTGTACTCTATGAAGCGGCTGCTCACAAACAGATAAACACCCCACAAGTTATTCTGGTTAGCCTTGTAGTTCTCGTCAATGTACTGCCGCATCTCGGCATAGAGTTTCACGGCCTCCTCCTCGGAAGCCTCGCCACTCATCAGAGGAGTAATGAGCTCCCACTGTTTTGCATTAAACTCTGCATAAGCCTCATTGGCGGGAGTGCCACTTGCAGCAATATCCTCGAGGGCAGCGAAGTCGCCCTCTACTTTGATAGGCGAGCCATCGAGGAAGATGGGCAACACAGGCTCATTATCGAGCATAAGTGTGGCAAACATAGGAGTCTCGCTCTTTGCCTCAAGTCGGAAGGTACCATCAACGGAGTTGGCCATAGCGAGCGTATCTGCCATATTCATATCTACCAGCAGCACCTCTCCATTAAGGCCGCTAACCGAGCCCTCAACAACGTACTTTTTAGTCGTATTACAGCCCACTGCCAAGAGTGCAACTGCAACTGCAATCAGAATCTTTTTCATAACCTATAATCTTTTTATTAATTGATATATAAATAATTATCATTTATTTCTTCTTCAAGATATTTCCCCTGCCCGTAGCCACCACCCTATCGGGATTGCCGGCCACAAAGTTTTCCCACGAAGAACTTTTGCTCCTTCCTCTCTTGGCCGATTGGCTAACGTGTGGCACATGGGCCGAACTCTCAAAGTAGTGACAGAGAGCCACCGCAAGTCCATCCGTAGCATCGAGTCGCTTGGGGTTATACTCCACTCCGAGCATACCCTTGAGCATTGCGGCCACCTGCTCTTTGGCTGCGCCACCATTGCCCGTTATAGCCTGCTTCACCCTTCGGGGAGCATACTCAAACACCTTGTGGCCACGACACAAAGCAGCGGCCATTGCCACCCCCTGCGCCCTACCCAACTTGAGCATACTCTGCACATTCTCGCCAAAGAACGGCGATTCGAGTGCGACCTCGTCGGGCCGATACTCGTCCACAAGCGAGAGTACTCGGTCGAAAATATACTTGAGTTTATCGTAGGGATCTTTCATCTTAACCATATCTATATCTCCAATAACCACAGCACGCAGCTTATTTTTGCCCAACACCTCGAGCACACCGTAGCCCATACGGTTTGTACCCGGGTCTATGCCCATAATTATGCGATTATGTATCTCTGCTGCCATAGTTCATTCTCGGTTTCGATATGGTCATCCGACAGCGACTACCTCTCTTTGAGTTGGTCGACCTCTTTTTTGAGTTCCCTCACAGCACGCTGGAGCTCGGGCAGATTGCGATAAACTGCGTTTACCCTGCGGAAGCGGCCTGCATCAATGCCAAATGTACCCATAATCTGCGAACCCTCGGGCACCGACGATGTCACACCCGAGCTTGAGCCTACAATAGTACGGTCGCCTACGGTGATATGGCCTACAATACCGGCCTGACCACCAATCATACAGTTTTTACCCACCTTGGCGGAGCCTGCGATAGCCGATTGACCGGCCATAACCGTATTGGCACCCACAACCACATTGTGGCCAATCTGCACAAGGTTATCAATCTTAGTGCCCTTGCAGATTACGGTCGAACCCATAGTTGCACGGTCGATAGTCGTATTGGCACCAATCTCAACGTCATCCTCGATGGTCACGATACCGATTTGGGGAATCTTGTCATACTCGCCTTTGGCATTGGGAGCGAAGCCAAAACCATCGGAGCCGATGACTGCACCCGAGTGGATCACGCACCTCTGGCCAATCCTGCAACCTTCGTAGACCTTCACTCCCGAGTGGAGTGTAGTTCCGGCACCTACTTTGGCACCGTCGCCAACGTAGACGTGAGGATAAAGGCTCGCACCGTCGCCAACGACAGCACCTTCATCTACTACTACATAGGCACCAATGTAGCAATCCTCGCCCACTTTGGCACTATCGGCCACCACTGCGGTAGGGTGAATGCCCTTCTTGCGAGGTTTGTAAGCCACATACATCTCGAGCAACTTGGCGAAGCAACCATAAGCATCGTCAACCTTAATGAGGGTAGCCTTGACGGGCTGTTTGGGTTCCCACGAACGGTTGACAATCACAATCGACGACTCGGTCGTGTAGACATAGTGTTCATATTTGGGGTTGGCCATAAAGGAGAGCGCTCCCGGCTTACCCTCTTCAATTTTTGCAAACTCACTGACGGTGACACCTGCATCACCCACAATCTCGCCACCCAATCCGGCGGCAATCATCTCTGCAGAAAATTGCATTTCCAATTATGTTTCTTTTACTAAACTTTCTATTAATTCATCATTCGCCACCATTGGCGATCTTCACTACAGATAATCCTTAATATTGACACCCTCGGGCATAAACTGCGCCACATCTCCATCGAAACTGAGTATCTCGCGGATTACACTACTCGAAATGGCGACATACTCGGGTGGAGTGAAAAGCAGCACGGTTGTAATCTCTGGATAGAGCCTCTGATTAATCTGCATCATATTGCGCTCATAGTCGAAATCGACCGTATTACGCATACCGCGCAGCACAAACTTCAATTCCCTATCGCGACAATACTCACCCGTAAGTCCGTGATAGCTGACCACCTCCACACGGGGCTCGTCCTTATAAAGATCGGCGATGAGCCTCTTGCGGTTTTCGGTGGTAAGCAGTCCTCGCTTGTCTTGATTCTCACCCACAGCGATCACCAGACGGTCGAATATCTTGAGTCCCTCGGCCACAAGTGCCTGATGGCCCGATGTAAACGGATCAAACGAGCCGGGGAAAATTGCGGTTTTCATCTCTTCGCAGACTTCGCTTATTGACAATTACGTTTGGTACGCTACACGAGCTTCTCGAAGAGCTGACGCATACCCACCTTCTCGGCCACGATAGCCTCCAGTTCGTTGATGCTCACGCGATACTGCTTCATAGTATCCCTCTCGCGGATGGTCACTGTGCCATCCTCTTTGGTCTGGTGGTCGATTGTCACACAGAATGGGGTGCCGATGGCATCCTGACGGCGATAGCGTTTACCGATGCTATCTTTCTCGTCGTACTGCACATTATGGCTGAATTTGAGTTTATGAACGAGGTCCATAGCAATCTCCTGCAGGCCATCTTTCTTCACCAAGGGCAGAACGGCCACCTTAACGGGTGCCAAAGGTGCGGGAATGGAGAGTACGGTGCGGGTCTCGCCATTTTCGAGCTGCTCCTCCTTATAGGCAGCCGAAAGTACCTGAAGCACCATACGGTCTACGCCGATAGAGGTCTCTACCACATAAGGAACATAGCTCTCGCCTGTTTCGGGATCGAAGTACTGAATCTTCTTACCCGAATACTGCTGGTGGCGACCGAGGTCATAGTCGGTACGGGAATGGATACCCTCCACCTCTTTGAAACCGAAGGGGAAGTTGAACTCCACATCGGTTGCGGCGTTGGCATAGTGAGCGAGTTTTTCGTGGTCGTGGAAACGGTAGTTCTCGTCGCCAAAACCGAGTGCGCGGTGCCAGCTCATACGAGTCTCTTTCCACTTATTCCACCACATCATCTCCTCACCGGGACGAACAAAGAACTGCATCTCCATCTGCTCAAACTCCCTCATACGGAAGATAAACTGACGGGCAACAATCTCGTTTCGGAATGCCTTACCAATCTGTGCGATGCCGAAAGGAATCTTCATACGGCCGGTTTTCTGCACATTGAGGAAGTTCACAAAGATACCCTGTGCGGTCTCGGGACGGAGATATACGGTATTGGCACCCTCTGCCACCGAACCCATCTGGGTGGAGAACATAAGGTTGAACTGACGCACCTCGGTCCAGTTACGCGAGCCGGAGATGGGGCATACGATTTCGCAATCGAGGATAATCTGACGCACAGCAGCCAAGTCGTTTGCATTGAGAGCATCGGCCATACGCTGATTCACCTCATCTCGACGAGCCTTGATTTCTAGTACACGACCATTGGTCTGGAGGAACATCTCTTTATTGAAGCTCTCGCCAAAACGTTTGGCAGCCTTGGCGCACTCCTTCTCGATTTTCTCATCCTGTTTAGCGATCCAATCCTCGATGAGCACATCAGCACGGTAACGTTTCTTGGAATCTTTGTTATCAATCAGAGGATCATTGAATGCACCAACGTGACCACTTGCCTCCCATACGCGGGGGTGCATAAAGATGGCGGCATCGATACCAACGATATTATCGTGCAGTTTAGTCATCGAATCCCACCAATATGTTTTGATATTATTTTTGAGTTCCACGCCGAGTTGACCATAGTCGTAGACAGCGCTGAGGCCGTCGTAGATTTCACTCGAGGGGAAGATAAAACCATACTCTTTGCAGTGAGCAATCAGCTTTTTGAACAGTTCTTCTTGTGTCATTGTTTTGGGATTTAATATGTTTAATTATTACTAATTATCGCTCCATAGCTATTCAATCTACAAACATACGAAAAAGAATTCGATTTTTCACCCCTTAAACTCGAATTCTTACTATGAAATAGTAAAACTTACCCGATGAGAGTCGGATTGCCACAATCTCATACCACCAATCACCCTACAACAAAGCACAAAAAATCCCACAAAAGGCGAGCCTTATGCGGGATTTTTGCAAGTGGGCAGATCCTCTGCCGGCCACTATTCTTCTACACTCGGTTGAACTAACTCAACACCTCCACCGAGAGCATAGTAGAGTCGGATGATACCCTGAATTTCGGAGTATCGGTCAGATGACTGAGCAAGCTCTGCATTGAGCAGGTTTTGCTGTGCGGTGAGCACCTCAATATAGCTTGCCGAGCCATATTTCATCAGCAGCTGGGTATTCCAAACAGCAGCCTTGAGAGTCACAATCTGTTTCAAGTCAATAGCATAGCGCTCCTTGGAAGTCTGCCACATTTTCAGTGCGCTATTCACCTCTGCACCAGCATTTAGCAGCGTTTGCCTATATTGCAGCAGTGCTGCCTCGTGCTGGGTTTCAGCAATCTCCTTGCGCATAGCGTTTGTACCGCGTGCAAAGATGGGCTGAACGATGCCACCAACGAGTTTCAAGATGAAAGCTCCGGGATCCGAGATGGCATTGCCCAGAGCATCCACCCATCCGGCCGAACCGGTGAGGGTAATCGTAGGGAAAAATGCTGCGCGAGCTTCACCATAGGCGTAGAACTTTGTGGCCAGATTAGCCTCTGCCTGAAGCACATCGGGGCGCAGCGAGACGAGTTCCAGAGGGACACCTACAGACCACTCTTCGGGGAAAGTTTGATCGTCCAAAGTACCTCGTTTAATCTCAAAAGGCAACACACCCATAAGAGTTGCCAGAGCCTCTTCCTGCTCTACAATCTGTCGCTCAAGAGTCAGCACAGAGCCCTCCACGCTGAACTTATTAGCCTTGGCCTGAAGCACAGCAGCCTCGGTCGCCTTACCCGCCCGTTTGAGAGCGGTAAGCGTTCGGATATTCTCCTCCCAAGTCGTAAGTGTATGACGGCTCGTTTTGAGCTGTTCGTCGAGCATAAGGAGGGTATAGTAGTTGTTGGCAATGGTCACAATCAGTTTGCTCTGCACGGCCTGCTCTGCCAAAAGGCTCTGCTCGAGTGCCACCTCTGCACCTTGCTTTGCATTCCAATTCTTACCGAAGGCATCGACCTCCCAACTTGCTGTAGGAACGAGCGAATAGTCGAAAGAGGTAGAACCACTACCACCAGCAAGAGTCGACTGCAATGAAGCACTCACCGAGGGTAAGAAGGCATAACGAGCTGCCTCGAGTGCCGCTTCTGCCTGCACGATATTGAGTCTTGCTGTACGCATATCGATATTATATTCGAGTCCGCGTTCGATATAACTCTGCAGCAGTGTATCGGCAAAGAACTCTCTCCAGGAGTAGTTTGCCAACCTTGTATATGTCGTATCGGCCTCATAGAGTTCGTGGAGATTGCTCACATTGGGGCGTTCAAACTTTCCATAAAGTCCGCAACTTGCCAACGAGAACATAGCCACTACGATTACAATATATTTTTTCATCTTCATCGGACTATTCATTTTCGATTAATTGACTCTTTTTCAATTTATTGGGACTCACCTTCTCCTCGATGGATTGGAATATCACAAAGAGTGTCGGCACCACAAAGAGGAGTGCAATAGTACCAATCAACATTCCGCCTACTGTACCCACACCGATGGAGATATTGCCATTGGCACCAACACCGGTAGCAAACATCATCGGGAGCATACCAAAGACCATCGTGAGTGAGGTCATCAAGATGGCCCTCAAACGAGCTTTGGCAGCCGAGAGAGCCGCACTTACAATCGAGGCTCCTGCCCTGCGACGCTCCGAAGCGTACTCTGTCAATAGGATAGCCGTTTTGGCCAGCAGACCGATAAGCATCAAAAGGCCAATCTGCAAGTAGATGTTATTCTCCAATCCGAACATATTGGCAAAGAGGAAGCTACCGGCCAAGCCGAATGGTACAGAGAGGATGATTACGATAGGGATAAACAAGCTCTCATACAAAGCACACAAAATCAAGTAGATAAACACAACGCAAATCACGAAGATTATGGCCGTAGAACTACCCGATGCTGCCTCCTCTCGCGACATACCGCCGAACTCATAACCATAGCCTGCGGGGAGTCGCTCCTCCATCACCTCACGCACAGCCGCAATCGCCTCACCCGACGAGTAGCCATTGGCGGCCTGACCGTTGACGGAGATAGCCGAGAAGAGGTTGAAACGCGAGATAGATTGTGGGCCGTAGATACGGGTGAGAGTAACATACTGGGCAATCGGCGACATCTCGCCATTGGAATTGCGCACAAACATATTGCTCAACGCCTCGGTATCGAGTCGACTCTCGGGATTAGCCTGAATCATCACCCTATAAAGCTTAGAGAAACGGTTCATATTGGAGGCGTAACTACCACCTACATAGCCCGATATAACACTCAATACATTCGACGGCGACACTTTATTACGCTTACATTTTGCGGCATCTACCTCAATTAGGTATTGGGGATATTTCGTGTCAAAAGAGGTAGAGGCGCGAGCAATCTCGGGGCGCTCGTTCAGTCCTGCAATCACATCGTCGGTTACTGCCTTGAGGTTGTCTATAGTACCACCCTTCTGGTCTTGAACATAAATTTCAAAACCACCGCTGGCACCATAACCGGGAATCATACCACGAGTGAATACGAGAATCTTGGCCGAGGTAATATCTGCGGTGCTGTCGTAAATGCGCTCCATCACCGAGTCGATATCGTCGCCCTCTCCCTCACGTAGTTCCCAATCTTTGAGTTTCACGGTAAACATACCGCACGACGAGCCTGCGCCCGACATCATACCGTAACCGGTAGTATAGGAGTAGGTTTCCACCTGCTCAATACCATTGAGACGGCTTGCTATCTGCTCCATAACCTGAACGGTCTCTCCGAGGTTGGTTCCGGGAGGGGTTTGTACGTCAATGTTTATTGAACCCATATCCTCTTTGGGCACCAAACCCGTTTTAGTATTCTCCAAGAAGTAGAAAAGACCTCCCAAAGCCACCACAACGAGCATTACCGTAAGCCACCTGCGTTTGAGCATAAATTTCACCCCCTTCTTATAGTGGCGCACAACACCTCGGAATCCGGCATCAAAAGCGACGTGGAACCTTGCAGAGAAGCTCAAGCGACCATTCTCATCGGGAATATGGGGCTTCATCAAGATAGCACAGAGGGCTGGTGAAAGAGTAATGGAGTTAAGCAGCGATATACCCACAGCAACCGCCATAGTAAGACCAAATTGGGTATAGAAAGTACCCGTCGTTCCACCCATAAAACATACCGGGATAAACACCGCCATAAAGACGAAAGTAGTAGCAATCAGCGCAGTAGAAATTCCCTGCATTGCATCCACCGTGGCCTTATAAGGCGAAATATAGCCCGCATCGAACTTCGCCTGCACAGCCTCCACCACTACGATGGCATTATCCACAACCGTACCGATTACGAGCACCAGTGCAAAGAGCGTAATCATATTCAAACTAAATCCTGCCACCATCAGGAATGCAAATGTACCGACGAGTGACACGATAATCGCAATAGTGGGAATGAGTGTCGAACGGAAGCTCTGCAAGAACACATATACCACCAACACAACCAATATGATTGCCAAGATAAGTGTCTCCACTACACTTGCTATAGATGCATCAAGGAAGTCTTTGGTACTCATCAGGTCGACAATCTCCATACCCTTGGGGAGCGACTTACGAATCTCTGCTACCTCCTTATCGATAGCCTCGATAATCTCATTGGCATTAGAACCCGAAGTTTGTGAAATCATCAGCGTAGTACCGGGGTGACCATTTACTTTACCGAGGTAGTCGTAGCTCATCGAACCAAGTTCGACGGTGGCCACATCCTTGAGTCGCAAAATAGTACCATCACTTTCGGCACGGATAACCATATTTGCGTAATCCTCCTCACGGTCGTAGCGGCCGCGATATTTGAGCGTATAGCGGAACGTATTGCGCGAGTCAGCACCAAGAGTACCGGTGGGAGCCTCCAAGTTCTGCTCTGCAAGCACAGCCGAAATGTCGGAGGGCATAAGGGAGTACTTCGACATCTTGGCAGGATCGAGCCAAATACGCAATGAGTAGTCGGCACCTCGCACATCTACCTCACCCACACCTGCGATACGCGAAAGACGTGGCTCAATATTGATTTTCAGATAGTTGCTCAAGAACCTCTCATCAAACGAGTCATCGGGGCTATAGATAGCGAGAGTCTTGATTCGGCTTGTCTGACGTTTCCTTACACTCACACCACTACGAGTAACTTCGGCAGGGAGCAGACCTTGAGCCGAAGCGATACGGTTTTGCACATTAACCATCGCCATATCGGCGTTGGTGCCCTGACGGAAATAGATTTGTATGTTCGCCGAGCCGTTGTTGGTTGCCGACGAGGTCATATACATCATATTCTCCACGCCATTGATGGCCTCCTCAAGAGGAATAACCACACTCTTCTGTACCGTTTCGGCATTGGCACCGGCATAGTTTGCCGACACGCTCACCGTGGGTGGCGCAATCTCGGGGAACTGCTCCACGGGAAGTCCCACAAGGCTGATGAAACCAATCAGTACGATGATAACCGATATTACACCTGCAAAGATTGGTCTATCGATAAATGTCTTAATATTCATACTCCGTCCCTCCTCTACTCTGCCTCTTCAACTATGTTCTCCTCTTTGGCGCTCTCCTCGGCAGTAGTTTCAGCAACCAAATCAGCCTCGGTCTTAACTACTGCACCCTCGCGTACAAGGCCTGCACCCTCGGCGATAATCACATCGCCAACCTCAAGACCAGAAACCACAATATACTCTACACCATTATTTTGTGGCAACACCTCGATACCTTCCGACACCGCGATTCCATCCACAACTTTGTAGACAAACACCTTTTCTTGCAACTCAAAAGTGGCACTTTGAGGAATCACTATACTATTTTTCATCACCTGAGGAATCACCACCTTACCGCTACCACCATCGCGCAACAATCGGCTGCGATTGGGGAAGCTGGCACGAAGACTGACTGCACCCGTAGTGGCACTAATGGTACCGCTCACTGCATTGATGCGCCCCTTGCGGCCGTATGTCTTACCATTGCTCATAATAAGTTCCACCTCGGGCATCAGGCGGATTGCCTCCTTCAGCGAGCCATATTCTTGAATAAGGTCGAGCATAGTATTTTCTGCCATAGAGAAATAGGCGTAGACTTCGCTGTCGTCGGCAACGGTAACCAGAGGGGTTGCAATATTACTGCTCACAAGCGCACCCACACGATAGGGAATCATACTTGCCACACCATCCACAGGTGAGCGCACCTCTGTATAGGAGAGGTTATTGGTAGCATTGGTCTCCTCTGCTTGTGCGAGAGCCAATCGCGCCTCTGCCTCTACGAGGTCATTGCGAGAGGTCATCAGGTCAAATTCCGAAACTACCCCCTGCTCAAACAACTCCTTATTACTATCGAGAATAAGTTGTGCAGTTGAGAGACTTGCCTCGGCACTCTTCACATTAGCCTGTGCAATTTCGTATGCAGCTTTGTAAGGAGTCTGGTCGATTACAAACAGCACCTGACCTTTGCTTACCAGATCGCCCTCATTGATAAGGATGTCGGTAATCATACCGCTCACCTGCGGACGAATCTCCACGGTCTGACAGCCGCTAATAGTGGCTGCATATCCGGTCGTGAGCACCCTATCGGCTGCCTCCACAACCATAGTTTTGTAGATACGTTCGCGCGAGGACTGCTGCTTGGGAGCCTCTTTGCAGGAAACGAGCGCAAGAAGGCTCGCAAGAATAATAATAGCTCTTTTCATCTATGGATATTTTTTGGATTACTTATATCTTAATGTAGGTTGTTCGGGTTTGTAATGTCATATTTTGACTGCTTTGGGGCAGCTATTTTGTTTGCACCATTGGTGCAAAGTTACACATATTTGACATAATTATCACCTTTTACGACAACAATTTGCATAACGAGAACTCAAAAATATTATCTTTGTAGTAGTAATTATCCACTACAAAACCACTATCACCACATAGCGACTATGAAAAAACACCCAAAAACACTCCGCACACTCCTACGAATCACCCTTTTGGTAGTCCTCTGCCTCCTTGTTTTAGTGAAGTTTGACAAGCGGGAAGAGAAGGTTACCAATATTATATATATGGTTGGTGACGGTATGGGCGTGGCACACATCTCTGCCGCCCAGATTGCCAAGGACTACAAGCCCCTCAATATGGAGAGGGCCGACTATGTGGGCCTCTGCAAGACAAATTCGGCCAATAGCCGCGTCACCGACTCTGCTGCCGCAGGCACCGCACTCGCTACAGGTCACAAAACCAACAACGGTATGATAGGTATGACTCCCGACAGCGTAGCACATCCCTCGATTCGTGAACGCGCCGAGCTCGCAGGTATGCCCACAGGCATAGTCGTGACCTACCCCGTGACCAATGCCACTCCTGCCACTTTCGTGGGCCACGTCCCCAATCGCCATTGGGAAGACGACATTGCAACATATTACATCAGCAATGAGGTCGATGTAATTATCGGTGGCGGCAGCAAGCGCTTCGACCAGCGTGGCGATGGTAGAAATCTGCTCGACACACTCTCGGCACGCGGCTATGTAGTCGCCAAAGAACTTGCAGAGATTGAGGCAGTTGAAAGTGGCAAGGTAGTAGTACTTCCCACCGAGGACTCCACCCCCTCCTACCTCCACGGTAGAGGCGACTTTCTGCCCAACGCCACAGCCAAAGCGCTCGAGATTCTCACCAATAATGCCCAGAAGAGCGACAGCGGATTCTTCCTGATGGTCGAGGGCTCGCAGATTGACGGCAAGGCCCACGGGCACGATTTGGAGGGTATGTTGGCGGAGATTTACGACTTCGACGCTGCCGTGAATGTAGCCTTCGACTATGCCGACGAACACCCCGGCACCCTCGTGGTAGTGACTGCCGACCACGAAACGGGCGGCCTGACCATTGTCAACGGCAACCGCAAATTCGACATTCACGACCTCGAGGTAGACTTTGCTTGGACCACCGGAGGCCACACAGGAGGTATGGTTCCCATCTTTGCCTATGGCACAGGAGCAGAGAACTTTAGCGGCGTATTGGACAATACCGACCTACCCAAGATTATGTGCCGACTGCTTGGACTCGACTACGAGGAGTAATCTCCCTCTCTGCAATCCACCAGAACCAAAACTCCATCTGCTCTATGCAGGTGGAGTTTTTCTTTGTGCCCTATCGAGCACCCCTCATTAGACATTTCCTCAATCGAGTATAAGCCAAAACAAAAGCGGACTCCACAACAACTGTGGAATCCGCTTTAGCCAATAGACCGTCGTGATTATTTGGTCTTTTTGTAGCGAGCGTAACGCTGCATAAATTTATCAACGCGACCTGCGGTATCAACGAGTTTCATCTTACCGGTGTAGAAGGGGTGCGAAGTGTTCGAAATCTCCATTTTGTAAACGGGGTACTCAACGCCGTCCACCTCCAAGGTCTCTTTGGTATTCACTGCCGAACGGCAGAGAAAAACGTGATCGTTGGACATATCCTTGAATGCAACGATACGGTAATTTTTAGGATGGATATTATTTTTCATCGTCTTGTCTGTATTAAAAAGATTACTCTGCTACAACCGAGAAGTGAACGGTTGCTTTAACCTCCCTGTGGAGCTTAACGGTAGCCACGTACTCGCCAAGGGTTTTAACAGCGTCGAGTGCGATAACCTTGCGGTCTACCTCTACACCCTTCTCTGCCAAAGCTGCAGCGATGTCAGCGGAAGTGATGCTACCGAAGATCTTCTCCTCCTCTGCTTTAGCGGTGAGGGTGAGGGGAAGGTTCTCGATTTTCTCTGCGAGTGCCTGAGCGTCAGCGAGGAGTTTAGCCTCTTTGTGAGCCCTCTGGCGAATGTTCTCTGCCAAAACTTTCTTAGCCGACTCAGTAGCTACTTTAGCGTAGCCCTGGGGAAGAAGGAAGTTGTTTGCATATCCGGGTTTTACGTCAACGATATCGTTAGCATAACCCAATTTCTCTACGTCTTTGATAAGAATTACCTGCATAATTTTGTCCTCCTTCTCTAATTATTTCATCATATCGGTTACGAATGGCAAAATTGCGAGGTGGCGAGCGCGTTTAACGGCCTGAGCCACTTTCTTCTGGTATTTCTGCGAAGTACCGGTCAGACGACGGGGAAGAATTTTACCCTGCTCGTTGAGGAATTTCTTCAGAAACTCACCATCCTTATAGTCGATGTACTTGATACCGCTCTTTTTGAAACGGCAATATTTTTTCTTTTTAACGTCAACCGAAACGGGGTTGAGGTAGCGGATTTCGCTATCGTTTTTTACAGGTGCTGCCATAGTTTATGCCTCCTCTGCTACTTCGGGTTCAACATTAGCCTCAGCCTCTACAGCCTCAGCATTTACTTTGCCTGCGAGTTTGTTGCGGCGTTTGATCGAGTACTCCACTGCGTGTTTGTCCTGACGGAACGAGAGGAAACGGATCACGCGCTCATCGCGACGATACTGTTTCTCGAGAGTCTCGATGAGGTTGCCCTCGCCGGTGAACTCGATAAGGAAATAGTAACCGGTGGTCTTCTTCTGGATAGCATAAGCGAGTTTTTTCAAACCCCAAGCCTCTGCATTTACGATCTGACCGCCGTTCTCGGTGATGACACCTTGGAATTTGCCAAACAGCTCCTCAAGCTGAGCCTCCGAGAGAACGGGGGTGGCAATGAAAACGGTTTCGTAATTGTTCATAATTTTTTTGTTTAATTAGTTATTTGCATACCAAATGCGGGCGCAAAGATACAAATAATTTTCAAACCACAAAACTCGCCACAAATTTTTCTGCTTTTTTATCCACCTAAACATCGCAAAACCCACCATCCCAGGCGGAACAGTAGGTTTGTGTCTCTCGTAGATATTAAAATGCGGGATTACCTATCGAGCTTAAAGTCTTGGCCGAGGTAGACGCGGCGCACCTCCTCATCGTTGGCCAAATCCTCGGCGCTACCGGCCTTGAGCACCTTGCCCTCGAAGAGCAGGTAGGTGCGGTCGGTAATGGAGAGGGTTTCGTGAACGTTGTGGTCGGTGATAATCACACCTATATTTTTATCTTTAAGCGTGCGCACGATGCTCTGGATATCCTCCACAGCGATGGGATCCACACCCGCAAAGGGCTCATCGAGCAAGATAAACTTGGGATTGATGGCCACAGCCCTCGCAATCTCCGTACGTCTACGCTCGCCACCCGAGAGTTGGATACCCATATTCTTCCTCACCTTCTGCAGTCGGAACTCCTCAAGCAGCTCCTCCACCCTCTGGCGTTGGTACTCCTTGGAGTAGCCCGTCATCTCCAGAACCGCCCTCAGGTTATCCTCCACCGAGAGCTGGCGGAAGACGGAGGCCTCCTGTGCGAGGTAGCCCACACCCATCTGGGCACGTTTATAGACGGGCATCTTGGTGATTTCGGTTGTAGTACCATCTTCGTCCTCGAGGAAGATGCGGCCTCCGTTGGGTTTAACAAGTCCAACTATCATATAAAAGGTAGTGGTCTTGCCGGCACCATTAGGGCCCAAAAGGCCCACAATCTCACCCTGCTGCACATCGATCGAAACGTGGTTTACGACGGTGCGGCTCTTGTATTTCTTCACTAAATCGGAGGTGTACAACTTCATTTTTCGGAAAATTTTTGACAAAGTTACTCCAATTTCCGAAAAAATCACTATCTTGGTATTGCAATTTGCGAAAAGAGTGATTCGTATGGAGGAAAAAACTATCAGTAGTGAGCTACTTTTGGCGAAGCTGAAGGAGTATTTCGGCTTCACTACATTCAAAGGAAATCAAGAGGGGGTCATTCGCAACGTTCTCGCCGGCGGCGACACGTTTGTGCTGATGCCTACGGGTGGTGGCAAGAGTCTCTGCTACCAGCTGCCTGCGTTGATGATGGATGGCGTGGCTATCATCATCTCTCCCCTCATCGCCTTGATGAAGAATCAGGTCGATGCAATGAGAACCTTCAGTATGGAGGAGGGCATAGCCCACTTCCTCAACTCCTCGCTCAACAAAGCCGCCATCACGCAGGTCAAAAACGATGTGTTGGCAGGCAAAACCAAGCTTCTCTACTTCGCCCCCGAATCGCTCACCAAAGAGGAGAATATCTCTTTCCTTCGCAAAATCAAGATTTCATTCTACGCAATCGATGAGGCACACTGCATCTCGGAGTGGGGCCACGATTTCCGCCCCGAGTATAGGCGCATACGCCCCATAGTGAACGACATTGGCCGAGCCCCCATCATTGCCCTTACGGCAACAGCAACACCCAAAGTGCAGTTCGACATTCAGAAGAACCTCGGAATGATGGATGCCAAGGTATTCAAATCGTCGTTCAACCGTCCCAACCTCTACTACGAGATTCGTCCCAAGAGGGATGTCAACAAAGAGATTATTCGCTACATCAAGCAGAATCCTGGTAAGAGCGGCATCATCTATTGCCTCTCACGCAAGAAAGTGGAGGAACTTGCCGAGTTGCTCGTGGCCAACGGCATCCGCGCTCTCCCCTACCACGCAGGTATGGATGGAGCCACGAGGGCCAACAATCAGGATGCGTTCTTGATGGAGGATGTGGACGTAATTGTTGCAACCATAGCGTTCGGTATGGGTATCGACAAACCCGACGTGCGCTACGTCATACACTACGACATTCCCAAGAGTCTCGAGGGTTACTATCAGGAGACCGGCCGTGCAGGTCGCGACGGTGGCGAAGGCAGGTGTATTACCTTTTATAGTTACAAGGACATCCAGAAACTGGAGAAGTTTATGCAGGGTAAGCCCGTAGCCGAACAGGAGATTGGTCGACTACTGCTGATGGAGACGGTGGTCTATGCCGAGAGTTCGGTGTGCCGCCGCAAGAATCTGCTACACTACTTCGGCGAGGAATATACGGAGGAGAACTGCGGTTCGTGCGACAACTGCATAGCTCCCAAGCCCAAAATCAATGCCCAAAATCAGATGGTCACTGCACTCGAGATGCTTGAGACCATAGGTCCGAAGTTTAAGGCCGACTACCTCGCTTCGGTTTTGGTGGGCAAAACGACCTCTATGGTCAAGTCCTATGGCCACCACAAGTTGGAGAACTTCGGTGTGGGTTCCGACCACGACGAGCGTTTCTGGGGAGCCATCGTTCGCAAGGGACTCATCGAGGGTTTCATTGACAAAAACATTGAGAACTACGGTCTGCTCTCGCTCAGCAAAAAAGGCAGCGAGTACCTCGACCATCCCTACCCCATCACTGTCACCCTCGACCACACCTACAGCGATGAGGATGACGAGGATGCGATAGCCGCAGCAGCAGGTAAGGGTGCCGTAGCCGATGAGGAACTCTTTGCTATGCTCAAAGACTTGCGCAAGAAGGTCGCCACACGACAGAACCTACCGCCATTCGTAATCTTCCAAGACCCATCGCTGGAGGATATGGCTATCCAGTATCCCATAACCATCGAGGAGTTGCAGAACATCAGCGGTGTGGGTGCTGGTAAGGCAAAGAAATTTGGTGCCGAGTTCATCAAACTTATTGCGGCCTACGTGGAGGATAAAGAGATTATCCGTCCGCAAGATATGGTTGTCAAGAGTGTTGGTAACAAGAGTGGCAACAAGGTCTTCATCATTCAGAGCATCGACCGCAAGATGGACTTTGAGGATATTGCCCACGCCAAGAATCTCGAGATGGAGGATCTGCTCACCGAGATCGAGTCGATCGTAAACTCCGGCACCAAACTCGACATCAGCTACTACATAGACCAGGTAGTCGACGAAGACAAGGCCGAAGACATCTACCTCTACTTCAAGGAGGATGCCGAGACCGACCGCCTCGACGAGGCTATGGACGAGTTGGGTGACGACTACACCGAGGAGGAGGTACGTCTGGTGCGCATCAAGTTCCTCTGTGAGCAGGGACATTAATAGAGAATCCTACCTATCCAATAGAAAACAAGCACTATGCAAAACAAAAGATACGACAATAGAGGGAAGAGAAACCCAAATCGCAATGGAGCTACTCACCCCAAGGACCCCAACTACGTGCGCCCAAAGAAAGCTCTCGGTCAGCACTTTCTGACCGATATGGGGGTGGCACGCAGTATTGCCGAGGCTATGAGTAGTGGCGGCAGGGTGCTCGAGGTGGGATGTGGCACAGGCGTGCTCACTCAGTTCCTGTTACAGCGCACCGACATCGAAACGTGGGGTGCCGAGGTTGATGGCGAGAGCGTAGACTATCTCCACATCCACTACCCGGCATTCACCCCTCGCCTCATCTACGGCGACTTTCTCAATCTTCCTCTCGGCGAGATGTTCCCCGACGGACTAAAGGTTATCGGCAACTTCCCCTACAATATTTCTTCGCAAATATTCTTCAAGGTGCTCGACTACAAGGATTTGATTCCCGAGGTCGTAGGTATGGTACAGAGGGAGGTGGCGTTGAGAATTGCCTCGCCCGCAGGCAACCGTGACTACGGCATCTTGAGTGTGTTGATGCAGGCTTGGTACGACATCGAGTATCTCTTCACCGTACACGAGAATGTGTTTAACCCACCTCCTAAGGTTAAGAGCGCCGTTGTGAGAATGACACGCAATTCGGTAAAGGAGTTGGGTTGTAATGAGGAGCTTTTCGTCAAAGTCGTAAAAGCATCGTTCAGTCAGCGCCGCAAGATGCTCAAGACACCTCTACGTGCCATCTTTGGCGATTTTGGTGGTGAAGAGCACCACTTCTTCTCGCTGCGAGCCGAGGCCCTTTCAGTGGCCGACTACATCGAACTGACCAATTGGGTAGAGAGCCACATAGGCTAACCCGTGAGACAATACAGATAATTATCTATCAGCCCTGCCTATGGTGGGGCTATCTTTTTATTTCCACTACGATGGATATTTGGCGCAGTGTTTGCGGGGTAATAGCCGTAAACAAAAACCTACATCACTATGAGAAAAACCACGACAACACACCGCATCAGAATCAGACGGCTCAAACGAGTGCTCCTTGCAGTCTCAGCACTACTCATCGCCACAACACTCCTGTTAACATCCTGCTCCGGAAACAAAAAGTGGAACGAGGAGGAGCGTAAAGCCACACGCGAAATGGTACGCGAATGGCGCGAGCTGGCCTATCTGAACGCACTCTCCGAAGAAGAATTTGCACTCTTTGCAAATCGAGTAACCGATGTGCTCGAAAATCAATATCCCTCCTATGTGGAATTTATTGAGATGCCTATGGTGGGCGATAGTGTCGAGACAGTGGTCATCGCTACAATTGTCACCGAAATAAAAGCCTCTCCCTCTCGCCTGCGTCATCTATTTCCCTACAAGGAATTAGTCCGACAAGAGATTCTTCCCGATGGGTTGGGCGCAATTTCTCAAGAAGACTTTTATAACTGTTTGGCAGAAAAGGTCAATATGGTCTACGGCTCAATGCAGGAATTCGTGTGGGATGCAGTCTACTCACGCCTCGACGATGTAGTCATCGCACAGATGCTCCGCAGGTGCGCAGCACCATTTTGGGATGTCGACCTAACCATCGTCGAGATCAATTAGCTCCCCTCCCAATACCCGTCGGGCTACATCAAACTACCCGACAGAGGCAATCCGCTTGTAGTCCATCCTTATCTGAAAACGGTAGAGAGATGGGCACAACGGGTTGCCTCGATTTTACTAAACCGAGTGGCAATGCATCAGAATCATAAATGATTAAAGCACCACAAGCAGTGAAACCACCGAGATAACCACCCAGAGAATCACGCCCAACAGCAGAGGTTTCACGCCCACCTTGCGTATGGTTCCAATGGAGAGGCCGCAACCGATAAGGAAGAGTGTAAGACTCAATGCCTTCTTCGAGAACTTCACGATGGTTGCCGTAAGTTGCTCGGGAATTGGAAGATAGGTATTGGCTATCATCGCCACGATAAAGAAGAGAATAAACCAAGGTATAGCCACTCTCTTGCCCTTTGAGCGGAAAATCAACACCGACACCAACGCAAGTGGGAAGATCCAAAGTGCACGGGTGAGTTTGATAGTAGTAGCTACCTGAAGTGCCTCCTCACCATAGGCGGCACCAGCCCCTACCACCGAACTTGTATCGTGAATTGCAATGGCAGCCCAAGTACCAAACTGCTGCTGCGAGAGTCCGAGAGCCTCACCGATAGGGGGAAAAATAAACAAAGCTACGGCATTAAGAATAAATATTGTAGCCAGAGCGAGCGAAGTGTCATTATCGTCGGCATCAATAATAGGTGCTACGGCTGCGATTGCACTACCGCCACAGATAGCCGTACCCGACGAGATAAGGTAAGCATTCTTGGGGTTTACCTTCAGCACTCTTCCGAGCAGTACACCCACAGTCATAACACCCACTACGGAAACAATCGTGAAGAGCATACCCTCCTTGCCGGCCGCCAGAGCACTATGAAGATTCATACCAAAGCCGAGTCCAACGACCGCCATCTGCAACAGATATTTCGAAACCTTTTTGTTGGACTTGGTATAGGGGGCACCGATAGTCAGCGCTATGGCAATACCCATAAAGAGAGCCACTGCGGGTGAAACCCACAGCGAACCTATGGCGCAGAGCCAATAGCACATTCGACGCAGTGTCGTAACCATACGTTCACGTTTCAACTCTTCTATTGTCTTGTTCTCTTGCATAGCAACATTAAGATATTAGTTGGTGACATATTTTTTTGCAAATATAGCACATCGATTTGGATTTTGTGCAATCGTAGCCAAATTCACATCGCAACCGATTCAATCAGCCACCATTGTTCCATAGTAACCAGCCCCTCCATTTTGGCATTTATTTTGCGAGAGTAGGGCCAAAGGGTTGTCGGACACATCAAGTTCCGCCAACACAAAGTAAAACCAATAACAAACACAAAAAACAACACTGTTATGAAAAAGTTTATCCTCTTTCTCGCAGCCGCAACCCTCTCCTTCGGTACACTTTCGGCCCAAGGTTGGGCGTGGGGTCCCAAAGCAGGTATGACCCTCTCGACTGCCAACGGCTTTGCCAATGCCGAGCTCAAACCGGGTTTTTCGGCCGGTCTTTTCTTCGAGAGCGTGGCGTGCAATTGGTTCGTTATTGAGTCGGACCTGCTCTTCTCGATGCAGGGTTTCAAAGTCGATGGCGAAAACACCGACACATCCGTTACCCTCAACTACATCTCTATGCCCATCCTCGGTAAATATTACCTTATGGATGGTCTGAACCTCCAGATGGGTGCTTCGTTCGACTATCTCATTCACACAGGTGCGAAGATCGACGACAAAGAGGTGAGTGTCAAGGGTATGTTCAACAAATTCAACATCCAACTCCTTGCCGGTTTGGCCTACGATTTCGACTTCGGACTCATTCTCGAAGGTCGCTATCGCTACGGTCTGACACAACTCACTCCCGATGCAGACGACATCTACTCGGGTATGCTTCAGGTATCGGTCGGCTGGCGATTCTAAAGCACCTTTACCACAGTCCAAACCACAAAGAGAGAGGGTTGCCGAGTATCTGCATCGGCAACCCTCAACTTTTTTATCATCATACCCTACTCTACGTAGAGCACCAAACCCTTGAGGTACTCACCCTCGGGGTGATAGATATTTATCGGATGATCTGTAGGTTGGGTGAGTTGGTGAAGAATCCTCACCTTACGACCTGCAATAGCAGCTGCCGAGAATACAGCCAAGCGGAACTGCTCTTTGCTCACAGCCTGCGAACAGCTGAATGTAAACAATATACCACCCTTTGCAATCTTCTCCATCGCCCTCGCATTGAGTCGCTTGTAGCCCTGAAGGGCATTACCCAATACCTTGTGGTGTTTCGCAAAGGCAGGCGGGTCGAGGATTATCATATCATACTCTCCATCCTCAACCGTACGCAGGAAGTCGAAAGTATCCATAGCAGCACTCTTATGTGGTGCACCCTCGGGGAAGTTGAGTTCTACATTACGGTCCACAAGTTCGATGGCGATACCGCTACTGTCCACACTGGTCACACTCTTTGCGCCACCAGCCAGACCGTAGATGGAAAAACCGCCCGTATAGCAGAAAGTATTGAGCAGATTGCGCCCTTTGGCATACCTACCAACCAACTCACGATTGGCACGCTGGTCGATAAAAAAGCCGGTCTTTTGTCCCTTGGCCCAATTGACTGCAAACTTATGGCCTCCCTCGAGCACTACCTCTTCGCCTTGTCCCTCACCCCAAAGGTAGCCGTCGGCATCATCAATTTCAGCCTTAAAGGGGAGAGTCTGGCTGCTTTTATTATATATAGCGGTCAGTTTCTCACGATAGTTTACCTTGAGTGCCTCAACAATATTCTCGAGCGACATATACATACCCACGCTATGGCACTGCACAACAGCCGTAGAGCCATATACATCTACCACAAGTCCCGGTAGGTTGTCACCCTCGCCGTGGACAAGGCGGTAGCAAGTGGTCTGCGGATTGTCAATTAGCCCGAGCGATTGACGCACCTCAAGTGCAGAAGCGATTCGGCTATTCCACCACTTTTGGTCTATCTGCTCCTGCTCAAAAGTAAGCACCCTCACTGCAATGGAGCCCACCTGCGAATGGCCTCGTGCAATAAAATCGCCTTCGGCAGTGAATACATCTACAATCTCACCCTCCTCAATGGGGGCACTCACACGTGCTATTGCGCCAGAGAACACCCACGGATGATTACGAAGCAGCGACTCCTGCTTGCCTTTTTTGAGAAAAATCTGTTTATAGTTTTTCATCTATCTTGATGCTTGAAGTCTATTATACATTTCGAGGCAAATCCACGCATCCGTAGCAGCATAACGCAGTTGAGCAGCCGTGAGTTCTTTGGCTTCCCAATTGCTCAAACGCTGGGCCTTGGAGACTCCCACCCCGAGAATGATAGCAGCCATCTTGCGCAAACTCTTATCCTCTATACCGAATGCCTCAACCTCCTTTTGCAGTTCCACGAAACCTCCTGCACGGAAATGGCGTATCTTGCTGAGGTTGCGTATATCGCCCTGAACATCGACACCTACTTTGAGTGTCTTTTTGCTCTCGAGTATCTTCATCAGACAACGCTCCATCTTGACTGAACAGAGTCTGATAAGGTAGCAAGTGTCGGCAGTTGAAAGCTGGATGAGCGACACATTGTAGCTCACACCGGCCTTGAATGAGGGGCGTGTCTCGGTGTCGAAACCAATAATGGGTTCCTCGGCCAGATACGCACAAGCCTGCTCGAGTAGTTCCACGGTATCGACCACTACCACCCTACCCTCGAATCCAACTACGGGGAGATCCTTTATCTCATCGGGAGTAATGCTATGTTGAAATTGCTCTTTCATACCAAATCGGCTGCAAAATTATCTCTTTATGCGGAGATTTCCTCTTTTGTCCGTATAAATTTTCTCTTCCATCAGCAGTTCTTCCACCACTTCGGCCACATTTTCGGTCGAGGCAAAGAACTTGCGGACAAGATTACGTGGCGAAATACCCTCTTCATTTTCCTCAATGGCGGCCATTACTTTCTCGGCCGTAACCTGCTCTCCAAGTTGCACTGCATTACCTTTGCGCTTGCGACGTTCTATGCAATTGTCACAAACGCCACACTCTTCGGCATCGTGTTCGCCAAAGTAATCTTGGATATAGCTGCTTCGACACTCACGCTCGAGCATCGCATAGGTCATCATTGCCTCCATACGTTCCTCGGCCGACTCGCGACGATGGAGATAACTGTCGGGAGCAATATAGAGATCTTTCATCGGCACTCTGTCACAGAGTATGGTGAGAATGGGTGAGTAGCTACTCGGCACGTAGCGTATCAGGTGCTGTCGCCAGAGCGACTTGAGTTCCTCCCTTACCTGCTCCACTGTACACCCACTGTAGTCTGCAATCTGCTGCACATCTATCGGGCGAAACTCCGAAAACACACCCTCATAGAGACGCATAACCGTGTATAATACACGCTCGGAGATATTGTTGCGGATACGATAGTCGTAAAGCTCCTCTCTCGAAACACAAAACATCAATCGGGCACGATTCTCGCGCTCCTCCGAGAGGGTCATATATCCGTTCATTGCGAGCAGTTTAATGCTGTTACGCACCATATCGACCGTGAGGTTATGAGCTCTTGCAAACTCATAGGGATTGAATTCGTGTCCAGTTCTTGCTCCCTCTCCATAAGGAATCATCATCGAGGCGCAGATGGTGTCATATACCCATTTGATCGTTTCGAGCGGCGGGAAATCAAGCTCAACTCTTTTGGAGGAATAGACTTTCTCATCACCATCTACGAGCAGCACCGCAAAACTACGTTTCCCATCACGACCGGCACGACCCGCCTCCTGATAATAGGCCTCGAGCGAGGAACACATATCGTAGTGCACAACAGCTCGCACATCGCTCTTATCTATACCCATACCGAAGGCATTTGTGGCGACCATAATTCGTTTCTCGCCACGTTGCCACTCATCTTGGCGTATTGCTCGCTCCTCGTGGGGCAAGCCTGCGTGGTAGAATTGTGCACTGAATCCCTGCTCGGTGAGCCATTCGCAGACCCGTGAGGCCCTCTCACGCGAACGCACATAGACTATGGCAGCACCGTCAATCTTGGAAAATACACGATAGAGTTGTTCATTTTTGTCATCGCAATGGCGCACCACAAACGACACATTGGGGCGTGCGTAGCTACTTCTGATAATCTTTCCATCTCCAAAGTGGAGGTGCTTCATTATGTCTGTAGCAACTCTATCGGTTGCCGAGGCCGTAAGTGCCAAGATGGGGACTTCAGGAAGCAAATCGCGCAAAATCCACAATTCGAGGTATGTTGGTCGGAAGTCATAGCCCCACTGCGAAATGCAATGCGCCTCATCAATGGCGAGGAGGCTCACCTTCATCTTCTGCACCCTGACTCGGAAAAGTTCATTGCGCACACGCTCGGGAGCTACATAGAGGAATTTCACATCGCCGTAGATGCAGTTATCAAGAGCAATATCAATATTGCGTGGCGAGAGTCCGCTATGGATAGCCACAGCATTTATACCTCGACGACGCAGATTATCTATCTGATCTTTCATAAGAGCCACCAGAGGTGTCACCACGATGCAGATACCCTCACGAGCCATCGTGGGCACTTGGTAGAGGAGCGACTTTCCGGCACCGGTTGGCATCAGCGCAAGCGTATCGCCTCCGGCCATAACTCTCTCTATGACCTCACGCTGGCCCGGGCGAAACTCACTATAGCCCCACCACTTTTTCAGCACCTCATATATATTGGTTTCCTTCTCCACCTATGCTAAAGCTCACTAAAAAAACTCCTCCCTCAATGGGTAGGTATTGCGTCTATTCTCAAACTCTTCGGGGTAGGATTTCATCCTCGCACTCTCCTCAGACAGATGGCAATAGTCATTAACCATCGCTTTCATTTCATTCCAACTGATGCACCTCGGAGAGCTGCGGCGCACACCGTCAGGATACCAACCACGCAACTCCGCTATGCCGAGTCTCTCGGCAAGTGCATCTATAACAATCGCCGATGCATTAGCCTTACCTTGTGCGGAATATCCTGCAATGTGGGGAGTCGCAATGAGTGCGACCTCGAGTAACTCACGATTGATAGCATCGGGTTCTCCCTCCCAGACATCAATGCAGTATGTCAACCTTTCCTTGTGACGCAACAGAGCCATCGTATCGGCAACCTCTCCGCGCGAGGCATTGAGTAGCACTCCTCCATCCTTCATCCAAGAGAGCAGTTGTTCTCCGGCCAAATGGAAAGTGGGCCACTCTCCTTCTCGGATGAGAGGAGTGTGGAATGTGACGATATCTGACTCGCGCACCAACCTCTCGAGGGGCACAAAACCGTCAGCCTCTCCGACCCCCTCGGCCCGCTCGCGTGGAGGGTCGCTGCAAAGCACCCTAAATCCCCAACTGCGTGCATAATCGGCCACAAGTGAACCAACGTGGCCCACTCCTACCACCCCGAGAGTACGCTCCTCGGGATGCCATCCTTGCACCTCCGAAAGATGTGCGAGAACTGCTGCAACCCATTGCAATACAGCACGCGAGTTGCACCCGGCTGCACTCGTAAACTTCACCCCGCGAGAGGCAAGATAGGGTTGGTCTATGTGGTCGTAACCGATGGTGGCAGTACCCACAAACTTGAGTTTATCGGCTCCATCGAGTAGCGCAGCGTTGCAACGAGTGCGGGTGCGTACAATGAGCGCATCTGCATCGGCCACATCGGCAGGGGTGAGCGTTCGGCCGTCAACACTGAAGGTTTCGGCAAATGGGGAGAGAACCTCCACGGCATAGGGGACAAATTGGTCTACGAGTATCTTCATAATTTGCAAAGATACAAAAATCCATCGGGAGATTGACCACCTACAGCCCATTTTTTGGACTAAAATGTGGCGACAGTGATATAATCTCACGAATGTTTATTACTTTTGCGTGATGCAAGGCGACTCTGCTCTGCAAGAGAGGCCACCGCGACTATTCATAACAACAAACCATAGTCCCACCAAAGAGATGTCATTCTACACCAGCGTGGTTCGACCACTACTCTTTTTGCTGCCCGCCGAACGTGTCCGCAATATTTCGCTCGGAACACTCGGTCTATTCGGCCACACACGCCTCGGCGAGTGGCTTCTAGCACACATCTACGGTTACCGTAACCCATCTCTCGAAAGAGAGGTATTCGGAGTCAGATTTCGCAACCCGATAGGCGCAGCCGCAGGCATAGACAGAGATGGCAAACTCTACAGACAGCTTGGCGCACTCGGTTTCGGTTTTGTGGAGATTGGCACCATCACCCCAAAAGAACAACAGGGTGGCATCCGCCCGAGAATGTTCCGACTGCCACGCCAAAAGGCGCTCCTACACCGTATGGGCCACCCCAATTGTGGCATAGAGAAGGCCATAGACCACCTTCGACGCAGGGCACACGGCAAGCGCGTGGTAGTAGGTGCCAACATCGCGCCCAACAACCATTTCGCCAGAGAGAATGCCGCCAAGGAGTATTTGCGAACGTTCCGCCCACTCTATCAATATGTAGAGTATTTCACCGTAAACATCTCTTCCATAGTCACTTCTCCCGAGAATTACACTTCCGAGGACAAGGCTCTCGTAGAGGAGATTCTCGAAGCGATGTTTGACTTCCGCAGAGGACAAAACGACTACCGCCCCATACTGCTCAAACTCTCTCCCGATTGGGACACCCGACAGGTAGATGATATGGTCAAGATACTTGTAGACACCCCTCTCGATGGCCTTGTTGTGAGCGACTGTTCTACTCAATGGCAAGGTGCCACACGCGAACGCGAACGAGGCCGTATGGCGGGTTGCACAATGGGCGGCGCGCCGCTGATTGACCGCACCGAAGAGATGGTGCGCTATGTATGCAGCAAGATGGACTTCAGCTACCCTGTGATAGCCGTAGGAGGTGTAATGTCGGCAGCCGACGCACAACGACTTTTGGATGCAGGCGCAAGCCTTGTGCAGTGCTATTCAGCAATGGTATACCACGGCCCTGCATTCCCCGGCCGCACCTGCAAAGCATTGGCCGAAGCGGCTAAAACCAAAAACAAATAGCAAACACACATATCCTTTTATGAGAGCAGACATCATAACCATAGGCGATGAGATTCTCATCGGCCAAATCATCGATACCAACTCGGCACGCATCGCCACTCTCCTCGGCGAAGTGGGCATCTCCATCAGGCGCAAATTCTCCATTGGCGACCGCAGGGATGAGATTCTCGATGCCGTAGGCAACTCATTGGAACTATGCGATGTAACCATCATCACAGGCGGCCTTGGCCCCACTAAAGATGACATCACAAAGAAGGTTTTGGCGGAGTTGTTTGGCTCGAAACTCATACGCGACGATGAGACCTACCATAGGGTTGAGAGGATGATGGCCGCACGCGGCATAGAGTTCAACGAACTCAACCAGAGTCAGGCTCTCGTTCCCGAATGTTGCACCGTAATCCCTAATCTCAAAGGCACTGCCCCGGGAATGTGGTTTGAGCGCAATGGACACGTTGTCATCTCACTGCCGGGCGTTCCTTTCGAAATGGAGGCGCTGATGGTGGAAGAGATTATCCCTCGCCTGAAGGAGCGCTTCAACCTTTCGGCCGTAGTACATCGGACAGCTATTACATTCGGAATGGCCGAGAGTATGCTCGCCGCACACATCGCCGAATGGGAGGAGAGCCTCCCAACCCATCTTCACCTCGCCTACCTACCTTCTCCCTCACAGTTGCGCCTGCGCTTGTCGGCATACGACGTAGAGCGAGAGACGGCAGAGAGAGAGATTGATGAGTGGTTCGACCAACTTCTTCCGCTTCTTGGAGACCACTTTGTGGGCTGGGAGGATGAGACCGTACAGAGTGCGGTGGCAAAGATGCTCATCGAGCGTGGCGAAACTCTCGCTGCGGCAGAGAGCTGCACAGGTGGCACAATCAGTGCGAAGTTCACAGCTATGAGTGGAGCCTCAGAGTATTATTGGGGCGGAGTAGTGAGCTATGACAATAGCGTCAAGGAGAATGTATTGGGCGTAAGTCGCGAGAATCTCGAAAACTATGGAGCCGTCAGCGAGCAGGTAGCACGTCAGATGGCCGAGGGTGTAAGGCGACTGTGCGGCACCACCTACGGCATCTCTACGACGGGCATAGCAGGCCCCACAGGAGGTACTCCGGAGAAGCCCGTAGGTACGGTATGGATGGCCGTAGCAACCCCGGATGGAACAATATCGAAAGTGGTACAACACGGCAAGATTAGGGCCGTGAATATCGAGCGCGCCGCAAGCGCTGCAATCAATATGCTACGCCTTTATCTACTCCATAAGTAAAGGTTTACATACAAAATGCCAAGCTATTGAAATTTAGCATATTTTAGGCGATTAGCTAAAGCAAAAAACACCACGATTAATCGCGGTGTTTTTTATTACGAAAACGCTTTGGCGTAATACCCTCGTGACGTTTGAAATATTGGCCAAAGAAGGAGGGATTGGGAAAGTTTAGTTCGGCGGCAATCTGCTGAACAGTCATATCGGAATTGGTCAACAAGGTGCGGGCATATAGCATCACGGTGCGATCGATGATCTCCACGGGCGAATGTCCGGACACTTTCTTAACTACTACCGAAAGATATTTGGGAGTAATGCAAAGTTTGTCGGCATAGAAACTCATATCACGATGTGAGGCGGCATACTCATCTACAAGTTGCAAAAACTCACGGCAGATGACCGACTGACGGCCGTTAGCCATAACCTCGTCGGGCATATCGTCGACATAGTGCTTGTAGAGCGAATAAATCTCGTAGCAGAGTACCATCAGCAGATGTTTACCTATCTCCTTTTGGAACGGCGCCTCGGCATCGCCACCTCTACTGCGCAGCAGCTCGGCCTCGTCAATGAGGATATTCATCTGCTCATCGGAGATGTGCAGAACAGGATTTCGAGAGATGTAGACAAAGCATTTTACTAATTCGGACATATTGATGCTCGTCATAAACTTCACATTGGCAGCCACAATGTAGCCCAAGAAATCATCCGACGAGGAGACGGCCGATATAATTGTATTGGGCATTATGGTCATCATATCTCCCTGCCCGATGCAATACTCCTTGTCGTTGAGCAAGAATGTACCGCTGCCACGCAAGCACAAACACACAACTCCTGCCTGTACCAAAACGGGGGTATCTCGGGTAGTCATAGGCTCCTTACTCGCTCTACGATCGAAAGTTATACATTCAAAAAGCGAATTGCCAAGCGAATTGGTCGAGATAGTCGCGATATGGGGAAGTGTTTTCATATATTTTTGTTTGAGTATTCAAAGGTGTCTATTCGGCCACAATGTATCTTGCTGCGAAACAAACAACAATGTGACGCATAGTTAACGAGGGCACAAACAAATTATTTTCACAATGCGACAAATAGAACACTTTTTCATCCGTTCAAACCATATCTCGCATAATAATGCCTGAAACCACTCGGCTAATTGCCAACTTTCACCATCCGAACACGATATTCCACCACCCAATCGCAGTGGATTTTGGAATTTCGAAAAATAATATTATATTTGTAGGCTTATATTGCGACATTTAGCTCTCGCAACTACCCAAAGCACGACAAAACTTATTACACACATACACAGTTTAACAACAATTACATTTACTTTATGGCAAACGTAAAAAGAGTTTACACCTTCGGCGATAGGAAAGCTGAGGGTAACGGTAAAATGAGAGAGTTGCTTGGCGGTAAAGGTGCTAACCTTGCAGAGATGAACCTGCTCGGTATGCCCGTGCCTCCCGGATTTACCATCACCACCGAGGTATGTACCGAGTACTACAAAGAGGGTGAGGCTAAAGTTATCGAGCTTATCAAAGCCGATGTAGAGGCAGCTATCAAAAACATCGAGGAGTCGACCGGTATGAAGTTCGGTGGCGAGGCTTCGCCCCTGCTGCTTTCGGTACGTTCGGGCGCTCGCGCTTCTATGCCCGGTATGATGGATACCATCCTCAACCTCGGTATGAACGACAGCGCCGTTGAGGCCATTGCTGCTCGTTCGGGCAACGACCGTTTTGCTTGGGACTCCTACCGCCGTTTCGTACAGATGTACGGCGACGTAGTTCTTGAGATGAAACCCGCTTCCAAACAGGATATCGACCCCTTCGAGGCTATCATCGAGGAGGTTAAAGAGGAGAAAGGCGTGAAGAACGATGCAGAGCTCACCGCAGAGGACTTCAAAGAGCTCGTAGTTCGCTTCAAGAAAGCCGTTAAGGAGCAGACCGGTAAGGACTTCCCCGTAGATCCTTGGGAGCAGCTCTGGGGTGCCATCTGCGCAGTATTCCGCAGCTGGATGAACGAGAGGGCTATCCTCTACCGCAAACTCAACAACATTCCTCAGGAGTGGGGTACCGCAGTTAGCGTTATGGCAATGGTATTCGGTAATATGGGTGACAACTCGGCTACCGGCGTTTGCTTCTCGCGTGACGCTGCTACCGGTGAGAACATCTTCAATGGTGAGTATCTCGTGAATGCGCAGGGTGAGGACGTGGTTGCAGGTATCCGCACTCCCCAGCAGATTACCCTCGAGGGTTCGCGCAGGTGGGCAAAAGCTCAGAACATCGATGAGGCTACCCGCGCCGCTCAGTTCCCCTCGCTCGAGGAGGTTATGCCCGAGGTATACAAAGAGCTCTGCGACATCAAAGACCACCTGGAGAGCTACTTCAAAGATATGCAGGATATGGAGTTCACCATTCAGGATGGCAAACTCTGGATGCTCCAGACTCGTAACGGTAAGCGTACCGGCGCCGCTATGGTGAAGATCGCTATGGATATGCTCGAGGAGGGTCTCATCGACGAGCAGACCGCAGTTTTGCGTCAGGAGCCTGAGAAACTCGACGAGCTTCTCCACCCCGTATTTGACAAACAGGCTATCAAGAGCGCCAAGGTTATCACCAAGGGTCTGCCCGCCAGCCCCGGTGCTGCTACCGGTCCCGTGGTATTCTTCGCAGAGGATGCAGAGAAATACCTCAACGAGCACGGCATCAAAGCTATCTTGGTACGTATCGAGACTTCGCCCGAGGATTTGAAGGGTATGCTTGATGCAGCCGGTATCCTCACCGCACGTGGTGGTATGACCTCGCACGCAGCCGTAGTTGCTCGTGGTATGGGTAAGTGCTGCGTTTCGGGTGCAGGTGAGCTCAAGATCGACTACAAGACCCGCACCATCGAGATCGACGGTCTGGTAATCAAAGAGTTCGATTGGATTTCGCTCAATGGTTCGACCGGCGAGGTTTACCTCGGTCAGGTAGCAACCAAAGAGGCTGAGCTCAGCGGCGACTTCGCCAAACTGATGGACCTCACCACCAAATATGCTCGTCTGAAAGTTCGCACCAATGCCGACTCGCCCCGCGATGCTAAACAGGCTGTCAACTTCGGCGCACAGGGTATCGGTCTCTGCCGTACCGAGCATATGTTCTTCGAGGGTGACCGTATCCTCGCAGTAAGGGAGATGATTCTGGCCGATGACGAGGCTGGTCGTCGTGTAGCTTTGGCCAAACTGCTGCCTATGCAGCGTGAGGACTTCGAGGGTATCTTCGAGGCTATGCAGGGTCTGCCCGTGACCGTACGTCTGCTTGATCCCCCCTTGCACGAGTTTGCTCCCCACACCGCGAAAGAGCAGGAGGAGCTTGCAAAGGTTATCGGCGTAAGCGTAGAGAAGATCGCAGCCAAAGTAGAGGCTCTTGCAGAGGTTAACCCCATGCTCGGCCACCGTGGTTGCCGCCTTGGTAACACCTATCCCGAGATCACCGAGATGCAGACTCGCGCTATCCTCGAGGCTGCTATGAACGTAAGGGAGAAAGGCGTGCCCGTGAAAGTGGAGATTATGGTTCCCCTCGTAGGCAACCACAAAGAGCTCCGCTACCAGAAGAACATCATCGACCGCGTAGCTGGTGAGATCTTCGCAGAGCGCAACGACAAGATCGACTATATGGTAGGTACTATGATTGAGATTCCTCGCGCAGCCGTAACTGCAGACCAGATTGCAGAGGTTGCAGAGTTCTTCTCGTTCGGTACCAACGACCTTACCCAGATGACCCTCGGCTTCTCGCGCGATGACATCGGTAAGTTCCTCCCCGTATACCTCGACAGGAATATCCTCAAAGCAGATCCTTTCAAGGTTCTCGATCGCAATGGTGTAGGTCGCCTTGTACGCGAGGGCGTTATGAAGGGCCGCACCACCCGAGAGGGTCTCAAGTGTGGTATCTGTGGTGAGCACGGCGGTGAGCCTTCGAGCGTTGAGTTCTGCCACTCGGCAGGTCTCGACTACGTGAGCTGCTCGCCCTTCCGCGTGCCCATCGCACGTTTGGCTGCTGCTCAGGCTGCTCTCAAACAGGAGTAGTCAGAGTCTGACCCGATAAAGAAAAACGCCTCCGAAATATCGGAGGCGTTTTTTGTGTGACATATATGCGTACCATATTTTGGAGCATAATAAAACCCAAAGGCAAAAAAGCGGAATACAAAATAACGGTGCCAAGCCGTAGTCTGTCTTGACACCGTTTGTAATCAGAGAAAACGCCCTACCTATTTTCTATTAATACGCGAGAGCGTTTTATTACGCACAAGGTGGTTGAGATTGAGAATGCGTTCATCCGCCATCGTAGCCTTCCACCACTCCATAGTAGCATAAGAGTGAGCATAGCCCTCTGTGTAGTCATTATACTTATCGCTCAATGGCATAAAGTAGTTGAGTTGCGCCTCGGCATCGAGAATCGAAGGGATTGTCGGGAGATTGCCAAAGCCTGCAAGGCCGATCATTTTGTGAGGGAAGAGCGCATTGGCACTATTCCACAGCGACAACACATCTTTGGGATACAACTTATTGGAAATAGTGATTGTCACCATATCGACATACTCCTCTCCCGGGTAGTACTTGAAATCATTACCCACAGAACTCCACACCCATATAAGGTTATCTACTCCGCGCTCGGCAAAGTAGTCGTACATAGTCTGCCATAGTTTGATGTATGATTCTGCACCAGCAACACCCCACCACGACACCTTTGCCGCAGCACAAGGGATAGGCCTCCATATTACGGGAATGCCAGCATCTTTAAGCAGAAGCAACATATCTGCTGCCTTTTTCAGTCCTGCCATCATTACATTCCACTCCCAACTCCCCTCTTTTGCGATATTCTTCAGGTTGTAGCCCGTCTTTTGAGCCTCAGTGGCGTATTGTTTGGAGGTCTCACCGAGAGGGACCATCCAATTCCAATCTATTGAGACAAGACCACCTGCACGCCAATGCTCCTGTGCCTCAGTTATATCAGTGTAGTCCACTCCACCATTGGGCGACAAATGCAAATGAAGATAGTCAAAAGATGCGATAGCAGGATAGTGGCCCGTCCATTCATATACCCACTCGCACTCAGCTCGGTTCCATCCCGGATTGGCCATTGCTGCCGAGAGCGATGCCTTACCATAGACACTCCAGAGGAATGTATAGACTTGCTGGGCCTCGTAGGTCGCATTGGGATTAACGAGTACCATAGTTTTTTCGGTCGGCGGCACATAGGGGCCTTTTTCTGTCGTGAAGGCAATCTCTCTACGAAGATTGGGGCCGTCGGTAAGTTTGTCTTTTACGGTGCCCTCGCCTATCACAAGCAAGTAATCAGTAAGATACTCAAGTGGCTCACGAAGTGTGATGATGAGAATATCTTTCTCCACGGTCACCTCATAGTTCACAGCAGGTGAGAGAGTTACAGCCGCAGCATCAACCAAAATAACCTCACGGTCGAACAAAATGACAAGGTCTCGTGGCTCGGCAGAAACGCCTACAGAACCATTGGTAATTGTCTGCGCCACAATCAACGGAGTTTCTGGTTCTATCACATTATCGGGCCCGCACCCCACATTGAGCACCATAGCCACAGCCAAAAGTGCGCACACAAGCAAACGGGTGATTATATGCTTTATTTTCTCTTTCATAGTATTCCTTTTATGTTGTACCATCGTTACATTTGCAAAGTTAGCACAATATTGCAGACAACAAAGCCGATGCAGCAACTTTTCCGTCACCTCCCACCGTAGCTCTATAAGTAGTTGAGTAACTCCGATGGGTAATCGATGAGCGCCATAGGATTGTGAGCAGCAAGTTCTTCTTTGGGACGAAATCCCCACGCCACACCAACACAATCCACACCGGCATTGATGGCAGTACGCATATCCACATTAGTGTCGCCCACATAAAGAACATCCGATTTTGGAATGTCAAGCACAGCAAGGATGTCACTGACAATCTGCGGATCGGGCTTCACAGGCACTCCCTCCCGATTACCATAGACAGGATAGAAATCAATCTCGGGGAAGTAGTGGGCAATGAGTTTGCAAGTGGCCGAATGGTACTTATTGGAGGCTACCGCCATCTTTACTTCTCTCCTCTGCAACTCTGCGAGCAGTTCGGTAATCCCCTCATAGGGGCGGCTCAAGTCGGCATTGTGCACCTCGTAGTAGGGTATAAACTCGCTACGTATGCGTGCGATATTCTCCTCGGTGCGCTCACTCTCGGGTAAAGCTCGCTCAAATAGTTTATTGATGCCGTCACCAACCATAAACTTGTAGGCCTCCTCGGGATGAGTTGGGTAGCCACACGACTTGAGGGCAAGATTGACCGCTACCGCGAGGTCGGCTATGGAGTTAATCAGGGTGCCGTCAAGGTCGAATATTACCAATCGTTTCATAGTTGAACTATCTGTCGTTTATCTGCCACAAAGATACTCTTTTTAGGAATTTTTAGGTACCTTTGCACATCAAATTCAACACAATACTTATGCGACACAACGCAACTACCCTACTCTGCCTCCTCGCCATAGTGCTTTTCTCCTCCTGCTCGAGAGGTTGGAGCGTTGGAGAGAAAGAGCTCATCCGAGAGGGCAACTCGGGGATTATGAGAGTTACGACCATTGATAATAAGACCGACTCGCTATTGCTGCGCACGGCATCCCAACCACTGACTCGTAGGGAGGTCGGTTCCAAAGAGTTCGATATGCTTGCAGCCTCGCTACTCGCCACCGTAAATAACCCAACCAACAGCGGTGTGGGAATAGCTGCCCCACAGGTGGGCATCTTGCGACGTGTGGTTGCCGTACAACGATTCGACAAGGAGGGCGAGCCCTTCGAGATATACATCAACCCCGAAATCATCTCCTACGGCCCAGAGGTAACTATCGGAGGCGAAGGATGTCTATCGATACCCTCTCTGCGAGGTGAAGTAGAACGAGCCACCTCCATAGAGATTCGTTGGCGCGACGAGAAGTATAAGCAACATCGTGAGCGCATAGATGGCTTCACGGCCGTAATATTCCAACACGAGATAGACCACCTCGACGGTATCCTCTACACCGACCGAGCCGAGAGTGTCTGCAGGGAATAGTATATTACAGGGCGGCAACCGCCTGATTAAGAAATAAGAAAGTGAGTACCCTCCCAAACGGAAAGTACTCACTTTTTATGTTAGGTATCTATTACGTCTACTCCTCTTTTCGCGCAAAGCCGGGTGCCGTAAGTGGCAACTCACCCCCCTCGGGAGTGACCAAAACCGCACCTCGTGGAGTGACGTGACCGATGACATCCACGCCTCCAAAATGGAGTATCTTATCGCGCATTTCGAGTGGAACGGTAAACATCAATTCGTAATCATCTCCTCCATTGAGCATCGCTACGATGGGGTCTGCATTGAGTTCATCTGCCATAGCTCTGGTCTCGGCAGCGATGGGGATACGCTCCAAATAGAGCCTTACGCCGCACCCCGATGCACGACACAGTTGGATTGCATCGGATGCCAAGCCATCGGTAATATCAATCATTGAGGTAGGAACTATGCCCTCAGCCTCCAAAGCGCGGATAATATCGAGGCGCAAGTCGGGCTTGAGCCAACGGCGCAGGATATATTCGTGGCCCGAGAAGTCGGGGTTTGGATTGGGATGTCCATCAAGGGCAATGCGCTCTCGTTCGAGCAGGTGGAGACCCATATAGGCGGCACCTAGGTCGCTTGTAATGCATACGAGGTCATTTTGTTGTGCACCCGAGCGACGTACGAGTCTATCTTTGGCAACCTCGCCTACGGCGGTCACACCAATAGAAAGGCCATTGATAGAGGCGGTAGTATCTCCTCCCACAAGGTCAATCTCATACTCCTTGCAAGCAGCCTCAATACCCGAATAGAGCTCTTCGAGGTGCTCCACCGAAAAACGTGCCGAAACACCAATCGAAAGCATTAGCTGTGTGGGTCTACCATTCATCGCAATAATATCGCTCATAGCAGCCACTACGACCTTATAGCCAAGATGCTTGAGGGGGAAGTAGGTGAGATCGAAGTGAACACCCTCGAGAAACATCTCTGTCGAAAGGAGTAGATAGTGTTCGCCAGCGTCAATAACAGCCGCATCGTCACCAACACCTACTACGGAGTGGCGATTATTGGTCTTTGCAAAGTTTGCTGTGAGTCGTTCAATGAGCCCAAACTGTCCGAGGGCCGAAATTTCAGTACGTTTAGTCATAGTTGTGGAACAATTTGTTGCAAAGATAATAAATTATTTTACTAACCCGTTGTTGACTTTGGATATAATTGTCTATATTTGCGCTCGTGAAAATCACATTTCGGCGTTAATGAAAAATATAGTACTCTTTGGACCTCCGGGAGCAGGCAAAGGCACCCAGGCGGTCAAGTTGGTTGAGAAGTATGGTTTCAACCACATTTCTACCGGACAGGTAATTAGAAACGAGATTCAGGAGCAGACTGCTGCCGGCAAAAAGGTGGAGGCCTGCATCGCTCGTGGTGAGTTCGCACCCGATGACCTCGTGATAGAAATCGTTAAACATTTTATGGCCACCCATCAGGATGTAGAGGGTAGCATCTTCGACGGCTTCCCCCGCAATACCTATCAGGCCGAACAGTTCGACCTGCTGATGCAGGAGTGGAATAGCGAGGTAGATATGATGCTCTCGCTGGAAGTACCCGAGGAAGAGTTGGTGACTCGCTTGCTCTTGAGAGGCAAGGAGAGTGGTCGTGCCGACGATGCTTCGGAGGAGGTTATCCGCAACCGCATCCGCATCTACAATGAGCAGACCGCAGTTGTTGCCGACTACTACGCAGCACAGGGCAAGCACGTTGCAGTGAATGGTGTTGGCTCCGTAGAGGAGATCTTCGAGCGACTCTGCGCTGCTATCGACAAACTCAAGTAGTTATAACGACGCTCTATCCCAACTTCGGGACACATACAAAAACCGAGGGCTGAACATTACGTTCAGCCCTCGGTTTTTTCTTATTCTAATCGACTACCAATTGAGAATCTTCTTGAAGTCGAACTCCTCGGGGTTGGCCACATAAGCTTTGGCTGCCTCGTAATCCTCGGGAGTGATATAGCAAAGAATATTGTTCACAAGGCCCTGGAACTGGTCGCCATCGGGGTCAACCAAGCGGGGAGGAATCTTGCCGGTAACGGGATCCTGCAGATCTTTCAGGTAGAGCTGACTAATCTGACCGTCCTGTGCAACATAAACCATACAGCCGGTCTTACCCTCGCTGAAGAGTTTGTAAACACCCATACCGAGAGTGGTGCAATAGAGCAGGTCGCTTGCAACAGGAGTCTGGCAACGTACCTCGTAACCAATCTCTACGGGGCGCGATTTAACCTTGATCTTCAGAGCTTTGAGGCGTTTTTCGAGAATCTCGTTGAATACGTGAGCTTTCGACACCTTACCGAGTTCGGGGTGGCCGTGCTCATCGTAGGAGAAGTTTACACCTGCTTTTTTGATCTCCTCGTCGCTGAGGCTGTGGAATACGCCCTCCGACACCATAGCGGCACCGTAGTCCATACCCATCAGTTTGCGTTTGATGATGGCCGAGATAACCAAGTTCACGATCTTGTCGATGGTGATTTCGGTCTTGTTGAACATCTCGGGGATGACAATCATAGGATAGTGGCAAGCTGCACCAATACCGCAAGCCAAGTGACCTGCCGAACGGCCCATAGCGGCGATAATAAACCAGTTGCCGCTGGTGCGTGCGTCGGAGTATACGGCGCGACCAATCACTGCGCCCTTGTCCATAGCCGACTCGTAGCCGAAGGTGGGGGCACCTGCGGGCAGAGGAAGGTCGTTGTCGATGGTTTTGGGAACGTGGATGTTGGCGATAGGATACTGCTTGGCCTCGAGGAACTTGGCGATACGGTTTGCGGTCGAAGCGGTGTCGTCGCCACCTACGGTCACGAGCAGTTTGATGTTGTTATCCTGGAAGAACTTGAGATTGAAGTTGTTCTCGAAGTCGGCATCGGTGGGTTTGAAACGGCTCATCTGGAGATAGGAGCCACCCTGATTGAAGATGTCGTCGGCACGACGGAAGTCGATATCCTCGTAGCGAGCATCAGCTTTGAAGAGACCGGTGTAGCCCTCGTGGAGACCGATAACACGATAACCTTTGGTAATGAAAGTTTTGGCTACCGAACCAACAACGGTGTTCATACCGGGTGCGGGGCCGCCACCTGTAAGGATTGCAATTGCTTGTTTCATAGTACTTTATATATTAGATGTATAACCTGTTCTAACCTTGTCCGCTTGCCTATTTGGCTGAGTGGGCATACAAAAGTACAACTATTTTTTCAAATTTTTTAATAATCCCGTATGAATTTTACGTTACGGATGCTTTAATCTGCCTTTATCCACTGCAACTCCCACCTACTTCCTCACAAACTCCCGGGCGGCCAAAGGCGAAAGTTGGGGGCGAGGAAAATAGAACCACGAAAAAAACGTTATATTTGCAGTCAGCAACCCTATGAAAAGAGTTTTCGTCATATCGCTACTCCTACTCTGTGTCGCCGCACAGGCTCTCGCCCAGCAGCAACGCAAAAGCTACAACGTGCCCTACTCGCGTTTCAGAGGAGGTTATGTGGCCGGCACCGAGGTGGACCCCATAAGTGGAGACACCGCCTACGTAGTGCAGCTCTCTAACGTCATCGCATTCCGCGACATAGGCAACATCAAAAAGCAACGACGACTTATCCGGAACGTCAAGGCCGTATATCCCTACGCCATAGATGCTCGCAACTATTTCAACGCCCTGACGCAGCAACTCGACACCGTGACATCCAAAAAAGAGCGCGAGCGGATAACCAAAAATCTCGAAAAAGAGATCGTGGCTCGTTACACACCCGTACTCGAAAAGATGACCTACTCGCAGGGCAAAATACTCATTCGACTCATAGACCGCGAAACACAGCGCACCTCCTACGAACTCCTCGAAGAGTTCCGTGGCAAGTTCGCAGCCAAGTTCTGGAACACCATCGCACGCATCTTCAGAGCCAACCTAAAGCAGCAATACGACCCCACGCAAGGCGAGGACAAGCTCATAGAGCAAATCATAATCCTCTACGAAGCGGGATTACTATAGCGTTCGCCTCATCCCCCGCCCCCATCGGCAAAAAACAATGGGGAGCAACCTCTCGATTCGGTTGCTCCCCATTTTCTTTTATGGCCCTTTGGGCTAAACCCTCTTGAAAGTGATGGTAATTGCCATCTCCTCTCCGTCTTCCATCTCGGAGAACGAAATAACGAGGGTATCTTCATTGAGCGTGGAGACATTCACAGCCACGGTTTCTCCCTCGGCGGTGAGGTAGAGGGTGAGGTTCTCCTCGCCGGCAACATTGTAGCTACCCGTAACCGACTCGGAGGCCTCGCCGTCGGCAGGCTCAATAGTCATAGTGAAGGTGCCACTGGCTGCAAATGTGAAAAAGAAGTCACCTCCCATAATCTCACTACCCACGGTAGTGGTGATGCCCTCGGAGGTAATCGACAAGGTCTCGAGAGCCCATTTGCCCACGATAAGGTCGGTGGCCTCTTTCTGACAAGAGGTGAATGCGAAGAGCGACGTAATGGCCGCCACAAAGATTGTGAAGATAGTCTTTTTCATACTCGTGTGGTTTTTGATTTTGTAAATATAGCTAACCTTTCTGAATTATAGACACACAACCCTACCGAAACGTTGCACGCCCTGCGAAAAAAACTGCCAATGTTGCATATTTTTGCCAACAAGAAAGGGCAAGTCCGCAGCCTGCTTTGCGTAGGTGAGGAACTTGCACACCGTAGCTGGGGCAAAATTTGCCCGCACCGACTGAAAACAAAAAAGCGTGATTTGCGGAGGGGATTTTTGTGCCAAACAAAGGAGCGAGTCCACAGCCTGCTTGACGTAGGTGAGGAACTTGCACACCGTAGTTGGGGTAAAATTTGCCCTCACCGACTGAAAACAAAAAAGCGTGATTTGCGGAGGGAATTTTTTGCCAACAAGAAAGGGCAAGTCCGCAGTTTACTCGACGTAAATGAGGAACTTGCCCTTCGTAGGTGGTGAAAAATTCACCCGCAAGGCACGCTTTTTTTACTCTTCTTCGGCCATCGTGGTGTATACATTGGTCACATCATCATCCTCTTCGAGCTTCTCGATGAGTTTGTTGATGGCCTCACGCTGCTCGGCGGTAACCTCCTTGGTGTCGGTAGGGATGCGCACGAACTCACCACTGACGATCTCCATATTGTGCTCGTCGAGGTAGTTCTGGATGCTGCCGAAAGCCTCATATTTGGCGTAGATGTTGATGATGTTCTCATCGTCTACGAAGAGTTCGGTCATATCGAGGTCGATGAGTTCGAGCTCGAGCTCGTCGATGTCGATACTCTCTTTCATAGCGGTTTTGAATACGCAGAGGTGATCGAACATAAAGGTCACGCTGCCGCTGGTGCCGAGTGTGCCGCCGCATTTGTTGAAGTAGCTGCGCACGTTAGCCACAGTACGGGTGGTGTTATCGGTAGCGGTCTCCACGAGAACGGCGATACCGTGGGGGCCGTAGCCCTCATAAACCATCTCTTTGTAGTCGGAAGTATCTTTGGAGATTGCGCGCTTGATAGCCCTTTCGACATTCTCTTTGGGCATATTTTCAGCCTTTGCGTTCTGGAGGAGTACGCGCAGACGGGTGTTACCGGAGGGGTCGGGACCGCCGGCTTTCACAGCGATTTCGATTTCCTTACCAATTTTCGTAAAAGTGCGGGCCATATTGCCCCAACGTTTCAGTTTTCTCGCTTTGCGATATTCAAATGCCCTTCCCATAGTGTATGGATAATATTTGTATGATTATTTTTGAGATTTATCAATTGGCGCAAAAGTAATAAAAAGCCTACTTATAGCAAAATTTGCGACAAAATAATTTTATCTTTGCACTCATAAACACCCAAAGGTATGATACACGAAGAGGTAAACAAAGCTGTGGAGGTGCTGCGCAAAGGCGGCATCATACTCTACCCCACCGACACTGTTTGGGGTATTGGCTGCGACGCCACCAATAGCGAGGCTGTAGAGCGCATCTACCGCCTGAAGGGCTCTATTAATAAAAAAGGTATGATTGTTCTGGTCGATACGCCGGCCAACGTTGGGCGCTACATACGCCACATTCCCGAGGTGGCCTACGACCTTATGGAACTCACCGACAAACCGCTGACGCTTATTCTCGACGGTGCTGTTGGGGTGGCCGAGAACCTCATCCCCGAGGAGGGCTCACTCGCTGTGAGAGTACCCGACCACGAATTTTGCCGTAGCGTAGTGGCGCGACTGCGCCGCCCTTTGGTGTCGACCTCGGCCAATTTTTCGGGCGAGACCACGCCCACTCGCTTCAGCGAGATTGCAGAGGGCATCAAGGAGGGGGTTGATATGGTTGTCGACCCGCGCTTTGAGGGCAACCCCACGCGTAAGGCATCCTCTATTATGATGATTAAGGAGGATGGAGAGTTTAAGATTTTGCGATAGTCCAAGAGGCTCCAAACGATGACGATACAGACCACCATACAACAACGCTTTGCCGACTCCGACACCCTCGGCCACATCAACAACATCCACTTGCAGGAGTACTTCGACTTGGGCAAGATGGAGCTCTACCACACCATTTTGGGTGACCGCATCGACTGGCGCGGCATCAACCTTGTGCTTGTGAGCATCAAGACCGATATGATGCGCCAGACCCGCCTTGGGGATGATATTGTGGTAGAGAGTTGGCTCGAACGCATTGGCTGCAAGAGTATGACTGTGCACCAACGGCTCGTTGATAGGCGCGATGGCGGCTGCAATGCCGAGTGCAGTACGGTTGTGGTCTGCTTCGACTATGCCACGCAGAGGGCAGTGGAGTTTCCACCCGAGTGGCGCAGACTGCTTGAGGATGCGCTTGAGGAGTAAGATAGGGATAAAAAAATGTGGGCTCGCCAATTGGCGGGCCCACTCCCTTACCGAAAATTCATTAACTAAACATTTTACTCTACTCCGGAAAGGGTAAAAAAAACTCAATGCAATCAACAATTGAGGCCTTGCGGAAATCTCACGATGGCACGCAAGCCCCTCTCTGATTACACAAATTCCACAGAGGGAAGAGCAATAATATCTTGAAAAATACCCCCCCCCGCACGCAAATTGCTGATTATCAACTTGTTGCGGATGGGCATTTGCTACTCAGATTACCAATTATTCCCTTAATTTTTCAACTGATGCATTGCAAAAGTAATAATAATGATTGTATAATGCAAATTTTGGCACAATCCAACTATCAATATTCGCAAATAATGTGCATATTTTCCTTTGCATAGTATGACACAAACTGTCACGCATCATCATCCAAGCCCCAAAGACTGACCGTTAGACTATGCCCCAAAAAGCAGAGCGCACACCCCGAAACCGAGGTGTGCGCCCTTTCAATTTTGGTCTACTCTAACTCAAAAGAGCAGTCCCAATCAGCTACGGTGATTATTTCACAATGATAGTGTTGCCGGTACCATAGTCGCCAACCTGAGTAGCGGTAAGAGGAGCACCATTTACAGTGCAACCCTCAAACTCGTAGGTCTTGTTGTCACCAACAGCATCAACCCACTCGGTTACGGTACCATCGAAGGTAAACTCGCACTTCACCATCTTGGTGTTACCCCACATATTGATGCCGTTGTAACCACTCCTACCATTAGCTTTGAAGGTGCAGCCCTCGAGAGTGAGCTGGGTGATAGCGCCACCCAAAGTATTGAAGCCCGAGAATGTGCAGTTTTTGAAAACTACATCGTTAGCACCGCCATCGAAGTGAACACCATATACATCGCCGCTAAATACGCAGTCATCAAACACTACGGTCTCTCCTGCATAGCACCAACGAAGAGCATGGTAACCGTCAAAAGTGCAACCTTTGAAAGTACCATTAATGGTCTGGTCAACAGCAGTGCCGCTGGGGTTGTAGAAAGTAGCACCAACTACGGTAGCACCTTTGATATTGAGTTTGCTATTGCCGGTAAATACGGTACCCTCCTCGCAAACGATGGTTACACCCTCTTTAACGGAGCTTGAGGGGAAAGTGTAATTACCTTCTGCAACATATACAGTAACATTAGCTTCGTTCAATGCCTCTTTCAGTTCATCTCCAGAAGCAGCAACAGCATCTTTCGAGCCCTCGATTTTCTTGTAGCAACCGGTAACGGTTACGAGGTCGTCGTAAGCAGCGCGATCCTCATCTACCCATACAGCGAACTCAGTGTCGGCAGCAACACCCGAGATGTCGTTGCCCTCACCCCATACGATGTCAGCACCTGCAGTCGAAGTAACAAGTACAGCAGCTTTATCTTTCGAAATGAAAGTGGCGTTCTTAACAGTC
>JAFVSJ010000048.1 GCA_017503805.1 Tidjanibacter sp. | reverse complement strand
GAGGCTTCGACTACGTCCTTCACGAAATCGACGGAACCGAGAACCTCTCCGGTATCGGTGCAAACGTGGCTGTTGCTCTCTCCCTTGCAAACGCAAAGGCAGCAGCATCCGCACAGGGACTTGAACTCTTCCAGTACCTTGGAGGAGCTTTTGTTCAGCACCAGACTCCGCTTCCGCTCGGAAACGTTATCGGCGGCGGTGCACACGCAGTTGATGCAACCGACATTCAGGAGTTCCTGATTGTCCCGACCGGCGCTGGAAACGCATCTGAAGCAGTCTTTACCAACGCTCTTGTACACAAGCGCATCAAAGAGATTCTTGTTGCGCGCGGCAAGGGATGCGGCAAAGGCGACGAAGGAGGATGGGCACCGAAGATTTCTGACCTTGAAGCCTTCGAAATCGTAAAAGAAGCAACCGACAAGGTTTTCGATGAGACCGGAATCGAGGTCCGCATGGGTCTTGATGTTGCCTCTTCCGAGATGTGGGATGCAGAGAAACAGCGGTATGTCTATAAGAACGCAGAGCGTACAACTGAGGAGCAGATTGCGTATATTGCAGAGCTTATCGATGACTACAACCTGATTTACGTCGAAGACCCGATTCAGGAAGAAGACTTCGAAGGCTTTGCCGCTATCACCGCCGAAGTTAAGGACCGCGATACTCTCATCTGCGGAGACGATCTGTTTGTCACCAACGTTGAGCGTCTGGCACAGGGTATTGAGATGAACGCAGGCAACTGTGTTTTAATCAAGCCGAACCAGATTGGTACCCTGACTGATACCTTTGAGACCATTGACCTCGCACACCGCTGCGGTTACGAGACTGTCATGTCCCACAGATCAGGTGAGACAACCGATGCCACCATTGCACACTTAGGAACTGCATTCGAGTGCTGCTTCTTAAAGTGCGGTGTCGTCGGCGGCGAGCGCATCGCTAAATTAAATGAACTTATAAGAATTGAGGAGCATTTCTAAAATGGCCGACAATGAACTTGGAATTGAATTAACTGAACCATTAGTATCTGTAGAAGAATATCTTGCTGCAGGTGTCCACATCGGTACCCAGCAGAAAGACAACGACATGAAGGACTTCATCTACCGTGTTCGTTCCGACGGTCTTTACATCATCGACATCAGAAAGACTGACGAGCGTATCAAGCAGGTTGCAAAGTTCCTTTCCCGCTACGAGCCAGGAAAGATTTTCGTTGTCACTTCCCGTCAGTACGGTCAGTACCCGGCACAGAAGTTCGCAGACACTCTTGGTGCAATCTCCCACGTTGGCAGATTCATCCCGGGAACCTTAACCAACCCGAAACTCCCGAAGTACGTTGAGCCGGAAGTCGTTATCGTTACCGACCCAATCGGAGATTCTCAGGTTATCACTGAAGCTGTCCAGTGCGGCATCCCGGTTATCGCACTCTGTGATATCAACAACCAGACCAACAATGTTGATCTCGTTATCCCGACCAACAACAAGGGACGCAAGGCACTCTCCATGATCTACTTCCTCTTAACCAGAGAGATCATGAAGCAGAAGGGCATTGTTTCCTCCCTGACTGTTGAAGACTTCGAAGCTGAACTCTAAGTTCGGTTTTCGGAAAATCATATCCTTTTTTT
>JAFVSJ010000047.1 GCA_017503805.1 Tidjanibacter sp. | reverse complement strand
GTTCCAACCAGCGGAGACTCGGAAACCTCGCCTGCTAAGGGGCGGGAGAACACCTTGAGCCGTTCGATGTCTTCGGACGGCATGAGAATCTGCAGGATAACCTCGTTTGCGATGTTGTGCCGCTGAACAATGTAGCCGCCTAAATCCTCGATGTAGTCGATGACCTCATCGAGCTGATAGACTCCTCCCTTGTAGGTAATCGGAACTAAACTCATTTCAGCTCAGCCTCCATCTTTGCAAAGCAGTCCGCAATAATTTCGTCTGCAAGTTTCTGCGGGACGGTGTTTTCCGATGCCGCATAGGAGAAGCGGTTCTTTCCGTAGTTTTCACGGCGAACCTTGAAGCCTTCCGGAGCGATTACCTGGATTGCGTAAATCAAATCTTTGAAGAGCGACTCCGACGGGTCGATGACAATCCAGTCCTTCAGGTCTTCGGGGATTTCAACGTTGCTGATGATAACGGTAAAGCGGTCCGGCTGGTCAACATTGTCGTGACCAAGGCGCTTCCAGAGCATGGAAAGCATTGGCGCGAGATACGTCTCGCTTCCGACAGCAATTGTTGCCTTTCCGTCCTCGATTAAGACATTGCCCACATCAGAGACGCGGATTGCAGAGCGCGGAGGGCGGATGATTCCGGCGGCCGCAAAAAGCGGATACTTCGGGTCGATGTAGATGTGAAGACCTGCCACAATCGAGAGAAGATTGTGGTCCTGCAGAACCGAGCGCGCAATATGCGTGTAGTTCTCGCCGCCGTCTTCGGTGGAATCGACTTTGAAGTACTCCAGACCGGCCATTTATGCCTCCTTCTTCTCCGCCCGCTTCTTCTCGACAAAGCCGGAGGCGATAAGAGCGGCACCGACAGCTCCGATGTACTGCGAGTGGTGCGGAACAACAACTTCGGTCTTGAGCATTCTGCCCATTGCACGAACAAGTCCCTGAATCAGAGACGAACCGCCGACCATGATAACCGGCTCTTTGATATCGACTTCCTGGAGCTGCTGTTCATAGACCTGCTGGGCAACGCTGTGACAGGATGCGGCTGCAACATCTTCCGGCTTGTATCCTGCGGCAAGCGCATTGACTAAGGACTGCGTTCCGAAAACGATACAGTAACTGTTCATCGGAACATCCTCGCCGCCTGCACTCTTCATGGAAAGCGCACCAAGCTCGGTGATGTCAACACCAAGACGCTTGGAGGTCATCTCGAGGAAACGTCCGGATGCTCCGGCACAGATACCGCCCATGGTAAACGAGCCCGGAATTCCGTCGTTGACACTGATTGCCTTGTTGTCCATACCGCCGATATCGATTACCGTCGCAAATCCTTTCTGGGCGTTTGCGAGGTAGACTGCTCCCTTGGAGTTGACGGTCAGTTCTTCCTGTACGAGGTCGGCATTCAGGTGTTTGCCGATTAAGAAACGTCCGTATCCGGTAGTTCCAATGGCCTCGATATCAGACATTTTGAGACCGGACTCAGCAAGAGCTTCGGCGATTACATCGTCTGCACTCTTTAAGACCTCGGTTGTCGGCTTCCATCCGGTTCCGACAATCTCGTTGTCCTTCATGATAACACACTTGGTAGTGGACGAACCGGAATCGACACCCATGGTGATGCCGACCTGTACTTCGCGTGCCATCAGTTCGCGGCGTTTTGCGATGGTGGAGAGCGCTTCGAGTCTGGTCAGCAGAGTAGACGAACTGGTTCTTTCGTTGAAGGAGTAGGAGACCACCGG
>JAFVSJ010000046.1 GCA_017503805.1 Tidjanibacter sp. | reverse complement strand
TCCTTGAAACCTACTGCTGCGCAGATGTCACCTGCCTCAACGAACTCGATAGGGTTCTGCTTGTTTGAGTGCATCTGGAAAAGGCGTGAAACGCGCTCCTTCTTGCCTGTACGTGTGTTGAGCACGTATGAACCTGCATCGAGCTTACCTGAGTATGCTCTCATGAATGCGAGACGGCCAACGAATGGGTCTGTAGCAATCTTGAATACGAGAGCTGCGAAAGGCTCCTTGACGCTAGGCTGGCGTACTTCCTCGTCACCTGTGTTAGGGTTTGTACCCTTTACGGCACCCTTGTCAAGTGGTGATGGGAGGTAACGCATTACTGCGTTGAGAAGGAACTGAACACCCTTGTTCTTGAATGATGAACCACAGCATGCAGGAACGATGGCCATGTCGATGGTAGCCTTTCTGAGGGCTGCGATAACCTCTTCCTCAGAGATTGAATCAGGATCCTCGAAGAACTTCTCCATGAGGGTCTCGTCATACTCGGCAGCAGCCTCAACGAGCTTCTCTCTCCATGCGTTTGCCTCATCCACATACTTCTCAGGGATGTCTGTAACCTGATAGTTTACGAGAGCATCTGAGTTGTGGTCATAGATCATTGCCTTCATTGCGATAAGGTCGATGATACCGTCGAACTTGTCCTCTGCTCCGATAGGAATGCAGATAGGAACTGCACGCGCACCGAGCTTCTCCTTCATCTCGTCGATTACTGCGAAGAAGTCAGCACCTACACGGTCCATCTTGTTCACATAGGCAATCTTTGGAACGCCATACTTGTCAGCCTGGCGCCATACAGTCTCAGACTGCGGCTGTACACGTCCTACCGCACAGAAGGTAGCGACTGTACCGTCAAGCACGCGGAGCGAACGCTCGACCTCAACGGTGAAGTCAACGTGGCCCGGAGTGTCGATAAGGTTGATCTGATACTGATCCCCGTTATAGTTCCAGAATGCAGTGGTTGCAGCTGAAGTAATAGTGATACCGCGCTCCTGCTCCTGAACCATCCAGTCCATAGTCGCACCACCCTCATGAACCTCACCAAGCTTGTGAGTCTTACCTGTATAATACAGGATACGCTCTGAGGTAGTGGTCTTACCGGCATCAATGTGAGCCATGATACCGATATTTCTGGTGAATTTAAGATCTCTAGCCATTTTTATAGGTTCTTAAATGGTTGGGATTAGAATCTGAAATGTGCAAATGCCTTGTTGGCCTCTGCCATTCTGTGCATGTCTTCCTTTCTCTTGAATGCTGCACCCTCGCAGTTATATGCCGCGATAATCTCAGCACAGAGCTTTTCTGCCATTGTGTGGCCTGAACGCTTACGAGCGAAATTGATCATGTTCTTCATAGAGAGAGAGATCTTTCTTTCAGGACGCACCTCCATTGGCACCTGGAAGTTAGCTCCACCGATACGACGTGACTTAACCTCAACCTGAGGAGTTACGTTCTCGAGGGCCTTCCTCCAAATATCTAGAGGAGCCTTGTCAGAATCTTTCATCTTCTCGCCTACC
>JAFVSJ010000004.1 GCA_017503805.1 Tidjanibacter sp. | reverse complement strand
TTGTTGCGTCAAGAGTTATCACATTGTGGCAAAGCAATGAAGAACTCAGAAATACGAACGGTTGCTATCTCGTTACCCAATTTTCAAGCAATCCGACCAACCGATTTATTCTAAGCGAGTTATCTTTTCTTGCAAAAGTTAGAGAAAAAATTTATACTTTTGTAATTCAATAACGATTTGTAATCAGACTTCGCCCCACGGGCGGACAAAAAGACTATAACAGAATATGGGCTTATTTTCACTCACACAGGAGTTGGCAGTCGATCTGGGTACGGCCAACACCCTGATTATCTACAACGGCAAGGTAGTTGTAGATGAGCCCTCCATCATTGCCGTCAACGTACACACCGGTAAGGTTGAGGCCATCGGTAACGAAGCACGCAAGATGCAGGGAAAAACCCACCCGAACATCAAGACCATACGACCTCTCAAAGATGGCGTTATCGCCGACTTCAACGCCGCCGAGCAGATGCTCCGCGGTATGATCAAGAAGGTCAAAACCCCCGGACACCTCTTCACCCCCTCGCTGAAGATGGTTATCTGTATCCCCTCCGGCTCGACCAACGTCGAGATCCGTACCGTTCGCGAGAGTGCCGAGCACGCCGGCGGTCGCGACGTTTATATGATTTTTGAGCCTATGGCTGCGGCACTCGGTGCAGGTCTCGATGTGGAGGCCCCCGAGGGACATATGATCATCGACATCGGTGGTGGTACTACCGAAATCGCTTGTATCTCGCTCGGCGGCATCGTCTGCAGCGAGAGTATCGACGTGGCCGGTGACGTGTTTACCGACGATATCCAGAAGTATATCCGTCAGCAGTACAACGTCAAGATTGGCGAGCGTACGGCCGAGAACATCAAGATGTCGGTGGGTGCAGCGCTCCGCGAGATTGACAACCCACCAGAAGATTTCGTGGTTACAGGTCCCAACGTGTTGACCTCACTGCCTACGACCATCAATGTCTCCTATAGCGAGGTTGCCTATGCACTCGAGAAGTCGCTCCTGAAGGTCGATGCTGCCATTATGAAGGTGTTGGAGAATGTTCCCCCCGAACTCTACTCCGATATCATCAAGAACGGTATCTATCTTGCAGGTGGCGGTGCACTCATCAAAGGCCTCGATCGTCGCCTCTATGAGAAGACCAACATCCCCTTCGTGATTGCCGAGGATCCGCTGAGGGCTATCGTACGCGGTACGGGCATCGCACTGAAGAATATCGACAAGTTCTCGTTCCTGATGAAATAGTCAGCCTCGGGGCAGACCGCAGAAGGAGTATAAAAAAGCGAGAACAAAAACAGAAAAGAATAGTGTAAGGTTGCCCTCGGCAGGGTGACCTTACGCTTTGAAAAGCTAATCCCAAGGTGTATAAACTCATACTTTTCATCAAGCGCATAGCCGCACCGCTGCTCTTTGTGGTGATAGAGGTGCTGGCCATAGGCTACTATACCTCGGCCAATAGTTTCACTCGCGCACGACTGCTCACCCTCTCCAATGGAGTTACGGGTGAGGTCAATGCTGCGTTCAGCTCTGTTGGTGACTACTTCGGACTGCGTAGTGAGAACGCAGCACTCTCGCGCCGCATCGTGGAGCTGGAGTCGCAACTCGCCACGCTGGTGGAGAGCCCCACGCACGTGCGCATCTCCTCCGAGGAGATTGCTCCCTACCTCTTCGCCGAGGCGAGGGTTGTGAAGAACTCTGTTTTTGCACAGCACAACTACTTCACCATCAATAAGGGCCTACGCGATGATGTGGAGGCCAATATGGCTGTGCTCACCCCCGAGGGTTATGTTGCGGGCTATGTCATCGACTGCTCGGAACGGTTTGCGGTCTGTATGTCGGTTGCCAACCGCGACTTCACTATGGGAGGTAAGGGTGTGCATAACGACTATATGGGTTCGCTTGCGTGGGATGGTGACGACTACCACGAGGTGAAACTCGAGAATATACCCCACTATGCCGACTTTGCCCCGGGCGATACGATAGTCTCTACGGTCTCTTATCGCTTCCCTCCCGACAGGGTTATCGGCTATGTGGAGGAGTTTACCCCCTCGATTGATAAGATGAATAGCCACCTTACGGTGCGCTTGGCCGCCGACTTGTCGCGCTTGGATAGGGTGCTGCTGGTGAAATATATGGACGGCGAGGAGCTCAACGAACTGCAAGGTAAGTATTAGACTCGTCGGAGGCCGAGAATGGTGCAGACCACACCATACTCGACAACCAACGCACCTTTCGCAACCAACCACAACCTGTGGGAGAGCCACGACAAGCTGTTGAGCTAAAAATTTTTTGCGGAGTTTTTTATAAAAAAGCGACAAGAGAAAGCGAAAAAAGCAGAGCGACAAACACAAAAAGAACGAACAAGAAATAGAGATGCAGAGAGTTATAGAGTACATATTGTTTTTTGTGACGGTGGTGCTATTGCAGGCGCTGTTGTTTGACAATCTTATGCTTTCGGGGCTCATAGTGCCTCTTTATTATGTTGTCTTTGTGGTGTTGTTGCCCGTGAAGACGGGGCGTATATGGCTGTTGCTGTTGGGTACTTTGTTGGGTGCCGTTATGGATATCTCTATGGGCACTGCCGGGCTCAATACGATTGCCACTGTGGCTGTTGCGTTTCTGCGTCCGATGATTATCAACATCTCTATGGGCAAGGATGTGGTCCACGAGACCATCCCTTATGGAGGTGCTATTGCTCCCAACTCGTTTTTGCTTTATGCGGCCATTATGGTGCTGACTCACGAGTTGATATTCTTTGGTTTTGAGTCGCTGGGTAGCCATATTTTCTACACATTGGCGAAGGTTGTGTTGAGTTCGCTGGTTACGGTAGTGCTTGTGACGCTTACGGCCCGATTGTTCCGTAGGATTGTGGGTTAACGGTTGAGATAAGAAAACAATGTCGGATAGTCGTGCTAACATACTCAAGTGGTTTGTCATCGGGCTCTTTGTTGTATTGGGCTTGAGGCTGTTCCAAATCCAGATAGTGGATAGGAGCTACCGCAGAGCGGCGGAGAATAATGTGCTTCGCTATGAGGTGCAACACCCACCGAGGGGAGAGATTTACGACCGCAATGGCGAGTTTTTGGCCCAGAGTGTAGCTTCGTATGACCTTATGGTTGTGCCGCGCAATATCCCGAAGGATAGGGGATTCGATACGGTGGCGCTGGCGAGGATTGCGGGTGTGAGCGTGGAGCAACTCACTCGCTCGCTGCAGGCGGCCAAGAACTACTCCCACTCGAGGGCCTCGGTGGTAGTACGCCAGCTCACTACGGAGGCCAAGTTGCTCTTCGATGAGGGGTCGTTCGATGGATTCTACACCCTCTTCCGCACGCAACGCTCCTACCCTCGAAAGATTGCGGGCAACCTGCTCGGCTATATTGGTCAGGTGAACGATAAGATTATATCGCGCAACCCCTACTACTCTCGTGGCGACTATATAGGCTACTCGGGCATCGAGAGCGCCTATGAGGATATATTGCGAGGAGAGAAGGGCGAGAAGGTGAGTGTAGTAGATGTGAGAGGAACTGTCAAGGGCCCCTACCAAGATGGCATCTACGATAGGGCCCCTGTGGCCGGTACCCCCATTACGACCACAATCGATGCTCCTCTCCAACAGTTTGCCGAGGAGTTGATGGAGGGCAAGGTGGGAAGTATCATCGCCATTGAACCCTCGACGGGCGAGATTCTGGTTATGGTCAGCAGCCCCACCTATGACCCCGATGAACTTATGGGGCGCGATAGGGGTAACAACTATGTGAAGATGCTCGACAACCCCCGACAGCCACTCTTCAACCGTGCTGTGATGTCGAGCTACCCTCCCGGCTCTACCTTCAAACTCGTCAACGGACTTATAGGCCTACAAGAGGGTGTGGTTACCCCCAACCGCCGCTACCCCTGTGAACAGGGCTACCACGTCGGCCGAGGTGTGAAGTGCCACGAGCACCGCTCGCCACTCAACCTCAAGGAGGCCACGGCCAACTCCTGCAACGCCTATTTCTGCTACGTATTCCGCGACATACTCGACAATCCCACCCGAGGAGGTGTTATGAAGGGAGGATATGACAATTGGGCCAAGTATGTGCGTAGCTTCGGCTTCGGCGAGAAACTCGGCTCCGACTTTGCCTCCGAACGAGGCGGTTTTGTCCCCACGTCGGAGTTCTACGATGACTACTACCCGAGGTGGAACTCGCTGACGGTGATTTCGATGGCTATCGGTCAGGGTGAGCTCGGCTGCTCGCCACTCCAGATGGCCAATTTGGCGGCAACGATTGCCAATAGGGGCTACTACTATATCCCCCACGTAGTGAAGCATATCGAGGGGCGCGACTCGCTCGACAGCCGCTTCTATGAGCGCCACTACACGATGGTGGAGGAGAAACACTATGAGCCGATTATCGACGGTATGTGGGGTACGGTCCACCGCGATATAGGTACCGCAGGCGTGGCCTACGTCAAGGGGCTCGACATCTGCGGCAAGACAGGTACGGCACAGAATCCCCACGGCAAAGACCACTCCACCTTCCTCGCCTTTGCACCCAAAGATAATCCGCAGATTGCCATCTCGGTCTATGTGGAGAATGGTGGCTTTGGCTCGAGTGTGGCAGCCCCCATTGCGAGTCTGCTCATCGAACAGTATATCAATGGCGAGGTGACCAGGCCCGAGTTGGCACAATATATCAAGGATATGAAAATCGCATACCCCAATTATGAGAAGCGCAAATGATAAACTCGGCTGGGCGAGGATAGATTGGAAAACTATCCTGCTCTTTGTGTTGCTCGTCTTCATCGGGTGGCTCAATATCTATGCGGCGGTCTATAATGAGGCCACCGCAGGGAGCTTTGAACTCTCGTCGAAGTATGGTATGCAGCTCATCTGGATAGGCATTTCGACCATCGCAGCTATTGTCATACTCCTCATCGACGACATCTACTACCACCAGCTGGCCTATCCGGCCTATGCGCTGATGTTCATAGTGTTGGTGATGACGCTATTTATCGGCAAGGAGGTAAATGGAGCCAAGTCGTGGCTTGTGTTGGGCCCCGTGTCGGTGCAGCCTGCGGAGTTTATGAAGGTGGCTACGGCACTCGCGCTGGCACGATTTGCGAGCGAATACGATTTCTCGCTCTCGAAGATTAAGGGACTTGTGGGAGTCGGACTGATTCTGCTGCTTCCGATGGCGGTGATTCTGATACAGAACGATATGGGCTCGGCTCTGGTCTACTGCTCATTCTTCCTGATGCTCTTCCGAGAGGGACTCAATCCGTGGGTTTACTACGCCATCTTCTTGGTGGTTGGACTCTTTGTGGGGTCGTTTCTGCTCTCACCTACCTCGCTACTCATACTGCTCATACTGCTCTTTGTGGTGAGCCAACTGCTCGGTAACCACAACCCCAAGGAGAGTGCTATCTACCTCGCCTCGGTGGGATTCTTGAGTATGTTTATCTACGGCGTGTCGTGGCTCGCCGGTGGCGCGATGGACTACTACGGAGCGCTGCTTATTGCCTCGCTGGTTATGGTTGTGGTGGCACTTGTTTATGCCTATAGACGCAAACTCTCCAATATATACCTCTTTGTCATTATGTTTGTCTGCTCGCTCCTCTTCCTCGGGGCTGTGGACTACGTATTCAACGAAGTGTTGCAGATACACCAACAGAAACGTATCCTCGACCTGCTCGGTTTGGAGAGCGACCTGAAGGGTTGGGGCTACAATGTCCACCAATCGAAGATTGCCATCGGCTCGGGCGGACTCTTTGGCAAGGGATTCCTCGATGGCACCCAGACCAAATATGACTTCATCCCCGAACAGAGTACCGACTTTATCTTCTGCACCGTAGGTGAGGAGTGGGGCTTTGTGGGCTCGGTTGTGGTGCTTGCACTCTTTGCGCTGCTGATTGTGAGACTTATGAAGATGGGCGAACGCCAACAGGAGCCTTTCAGGAGGGTCTATTGCTATGGTGTTGCGGGCATCTTCTTGTTCCATACAATAATTAATGTAGGTATGACCATAGGTCTTATGCCTGTTATTGGCATTCCGCTGCCGATGTTCTCCTATGGAGGCTCGTCGCTGCTGGCCTTCACGATATTGTTTTTCATTGCCGTGAGACTCGACTCCCAGAACAGCTCGATAGATACGGTCTATAAACCATATTAAACATACGGGTAGCGGCTTAGAATAGTCAAACCCTCACGCCAAAAATGCCAAACCGAAGGCGGAGTTGCAACCACTTGCAACTCCGCCTTCGGTTTGTGTGCAGGCCCTGTGGCCTTTAGAACTCTACGGTAGGAACGGAGGCAGCCTCCGCAGCAGCCTCAAAGTAGGCCTTGGGCTCAAAGCCAAAGGCGGATGCAATGAGGTTGGTGGGGAAACGTTTGGTCTTGAGGTTGTAGCTCTTGACCGACTCGTTGAAATCTTTGCGTGCTACGGCAATGCGATTCTCGGTGCCCTCGAGCTGCGCCTGCAACTCCATAAAGTTGTTGCTTGCCTTCAGGTCGGGATAGGACTCCCCAATGGCCATCAGGCGACCGAGTGCGGCACCCACTTCGCCCTGTGCCTGCTGATACTCGGCAAGTTTCTCGGGGGTGAGGTTGGAACTGTCGATGGTCAGCTGCGTGGCCTTTGCGCGTGCTTCGACAACTTCATTGAGAGTCTGCTGCTCGTGTGCGGCGTAGCCCTTGACGGTGGAGACAAGGTTGGGAATCAGGTCGAGCCTGCGCTGATATTGATTCTCCACCTGACTCCAAGCGTTGTCGACCTTCTCGGAGCGGGTTACGAGTGAGTTGTAGGCACCGACGGCCCAAATAGCCACCACTGCCACTATGGCGAGGGTGATGATAAGACCTTTGTTTTTCATAGTAATTTTGTCGTGTTTTAGTTGGTTATTAGTTGTTTATGTTTGTCGCTGTGAATTTGGAAGTGCTGCCGAGGGGTTAGAAACGACCTCCGGCACCACCGCCTCCGCTGAAGCCGCCGCCAAAGCCGCCACCGAAGCCGCCACCACCTCGGCCGAAGCCGCCACCACCCATAATGATGGGGCCACCCGGACCGCCGTGGGAGTTGCTGTCGACCTCGTGTCGCCATACGATGTGACCGCATTTGGGACACTTGTGGGCCACTTTGTAGATGGTCTGATATTGGTTCTTCTCCACTTGCAGACGGTCGCTGGTGCGCTTGAGCTGCGCCTTCTTGCACTTGGGACAGCGCGAATAGATGTGGAGCAGCCAAATGACCATAGCTATGAAGGCACACATTGTTGCAAGGGCTATGCAGATGCCGATGATGTTGTCGGAGTCATTCTCGGCTGCGGCAAGCTCTTCGGGGATGGCGTTGGAGGTGAGCACAGCAGAGAGGGCAGCGATGCCTTCGGTCATACCGCGGTCGAAGTCACGCTCCTTGAAGTGGGGAATCATCAGTCGCTCTATGGTGCGCTTGCAGAGTGCGTCGGTGAGTGTGCCCTCGAGTCCGTAGCCCACCTCAATCTCTATGGCTCCCTGACCGAGAACGAGCAATACCAAAAGTCCGTTGTCGCGCCCTTTCTCCCCTATTCCCCAGTGGCGGAATAGCTCGGTGGCGAACTCTCTCGGCTCGGCAAAGCCGATGGACTCCACGGCCACTACCGCCACCTGTGCAATGCGCTCCTCTTTGAGTCGGAGCAGGGTGGTGTCTATGGTGTAGACCGCCTCTTGGGAGAGTATGCCGTCGGGGTTGGTGACGAAACGTCGGTAGTCCTCAACCTGCACATTGGGCACCGTCTGAGGGGTGTATTCCCTTGCGGAGAGTTGGTTGCTTCCCAATAGCAGGGAGAGGGTTAGGATGAGGAATATGTGTAGTTTGCGTCTCATTTTTCGGTTTTGTTTTATTAGTCTGCTTCTCACAAAGGTAATATTTTTTGTGGTTCATTGTTATTTATGTGACCAAAAAAAGTGAGGCGCACTTGTCGTTTCGGAGTAATTATTATACCTTTGAGAGTTGAATATAACACAAGACTACAAGTTTATTACTAACCCTAAACAATATGTATAACCCCAATTTCGCACTACATAAACGTGTGTTGGAGGAGTGTAACACTCCAGAGGCTATGCTCGACGGATGCTGCCACAACTTCGATGGCACAAAAGGTTATTGCGGAGTCCACGTGCCCGCCTATATAACCATCGACCTCGGTAGCAACTGCCCGATAGGATATATTCGTTTCTTGCTGATGAATCGTGAGAACGAAGATACCAATCACGGAGTAGGGCCCCGCCAATACTATTACCGCCTACTCGCCTGCGAAGATACAGACTGCATCAACAACACTACCGAGTGGAAGGTCCTCTACGACTCGCTTGGCGAGGGCTTTGTCGATTGGCAGTGTTTCACACTTTCATCACCATTGCAAGTGCGCTATTTGCGTATTCACACCATTGATAATCGCAAGAACAACGGTTTCCACATTGTTCAGTTTGAGGCTTATGAGCACTCCGAACCGCTGCCTGATGGTGAGAGAGTGGCCGTCAATGCCGAGATCACAACGGAAAAGGTACAGATTGAGGTGGGAGATGGTATGCCGCTCTACAAGCGTCTGCACGACATAGCAGGGATTGTCACAATGATTATGAAAGACCAATTTGGCCGCAGTTATCTCCAGATGAATATTCCCAAAAGTGATATGCCGCTGATGAATAAATCGGTGATGAATATGATAAGTTACGACGAGACAACCAAGTCGTACAATATTCAGGGCTCCGACATACAGAAGATTATCTCCAACTTTGCCAACGATGTGAAGATTCTTGAGCGCAACTCCGATGGCATCGAAAGGGCTGTAATTAGCCCTGTGCAGGCGGCTATGACCGAGTCGAGGCGTTCTAATACGAGGTGGACCTATTGGGGCCTTCTCTCCTCGATAATCGGTTTGGTGTTGCTGATAGTAACTATGGTTGTAAAAATGTGATGATAATAGGATATGAACGACAAATTGATAGCCAGAGCCAATCCCAATCTTGCGGCTGGCAAACGAATACTCGAAGAGGTCTGTTACAAACCCAATCGTAACTCCCAAGGGCTTCCATTTATGGCCTGTCGCGAGTGCCCCGAGAGGGGGAAATGTTGCAAAGTGCACAATCCCGACGGTATGGGGCATTTCACCCTGACTGATGGCAATGTGAGAGACTATAATGAATATGTAGGCTATGTCTCGGTGTTGGCTCCCGGGACAATCACTCTCGACCTGGAACAAATCCAGTCGGTGCAGACACTCCAGTTTCTGCTGTGGGATAATTGTGGAGGCGACAAGAGTGAAAACTGCAACCGAAAGTATCAATACCGAATCCTTGTCTCGGAAGATGGTGAGCGTTGGCGAGTGCTCTTCGACACTTTTCGCGAGGGCTACTGCGGATGGCAACGACTCGACCTCTCTTCGCCGATTCCGATGCGCTACATACGTTTCCACGCGCTGACAATCAATGATAAAACCCCTCCGCCATTTATGCTTGTGGAGCTGGAGGCTTATGCTCACGAACTCGAGTGCTACAGCTATCGTTTCTCGCCCACACTTCACACCGATATCAATGTTGACTATGCCATAACCAAGCGGCTCGACACTCTCGACCAACTCACACCACATAAACTTTCTCGCTTCTTTAGTGCGATGATAACCAATCTTGTCGACGACGTACACGAGTGTGAGAGCAAAGGTCGCTCGGAACTCAAGTTGCAACTCGACCATCTGATTCAAGCAATGAGGTCTATTAAGCACGATGTTGTCGCTTATGAGGATGGTGTAGATGATATTAAGGGTAAGATACTCTACAAGACCGATGATGAGATTCGTAAGAGCAAGATACTTGAAAACATAGGTATCGTTTCGTTCTTCCTCGGTTTGATAGCTACGGTTGTTTCCGCTCTCGACTTTTGGGGGTTGATGTAGCAATCGAGAGCGTGGAGTGCGGGAAGAAAGCGATTGACTATACTTGAATCTATTTTGCTCTAATGGTGATGTTTTTCTGTTGGCGGAGGATGATTCTCGAGAGAAATTTATACCTTTGCGAATGCCGATTTGGAACGAAAGGTGAAAGAAGGAAAACACAAAACAGATAATTTTTTATAATAAAGAATGGTATGAAACTGAAAATCAGATTGATTATTATGAACTTCCTGCAGTTTGCAGTCTGGGGTGCCTACCTTACAAGTATGGGCTCCTATCTGGTGACTGTGGGTATGGCCGAGAATATCGGTTGGTTCTACGCTATTCAGGGCGTGGTTTCGATCTTTATGCCCACCCTTGTGGGTATCGTTGCCGACCGCTGGATCCCTGCACAGAAGGTCTTGAGCCTCTGTCACGGTCTGGCAGGTGCGCTGATGCTTGCTGCGGGTATGTATGGTCTTTCTACACCAGAGCCGACCTTTGGCACACTCTTTACACTCTACTCGCTCAGTGTGGCATTCTATATGCCCACCTTGGCGCTCTCCAACTCGGTGGCATACTCGGCACTCAACGGTGCAGGTCTGGATACCGTCAAGGCATTCCCCCCTATCCGTGTATTCGGTACCGTGGGCTTCATCTGCGCGATGCTTCTCACCGATGGTCTGGGCTTTATGACCAATGCCAAACAGCTCGTATTCTCGGGTGCGCTCGGCCTGGTGCTCTGCATCTATGCCCTCACATTGCCTGCTTGCAAGGTGAATAAACAGGTGGAGAAGAAATCGCTGGTGGATACCCTCGGTTTGAGGGCCTTCTCGCTCTTCAAGGAGAAGAAGATGGCCATCTTCTTCATCTTCTCGATGCTCTTGGGTGTCTCGTTGCAGATTACCAACGGCTTTGCCAACCCCTTCATCACCAGCTTCAGGGATATCCCCGAGTTTGCCAATACCTTTGGTGCCAACCACGCCAATGCACTCATCTCCCTCTCGCAGGTGAGTGAGACCCTCTGCATCCTGCTCATCCCCTTCTGCCTGCGTAAGTTCGGTATCAAGAAGGTGATGCTCATCGCTATGATGGCTTGGGTGTTCCGTTTCGGTTTCTTCGGTGCGGGTAACCCCGGCGGTGGTGTGTGGATGTTCATCCTCTCGATGATTGTCTACGGTGTGGCATTCGACTTCTTCAACGTGAGCGGCTCGCTCTATGTCGATCAGGAGACCAAACCCGAGATACGCTCGAGCGCACAAGGACTCTTTATGATGATGACCAACGGATTTGGTGCCACCATCGGTACCCTCTCCGCACAGGCTGTTGTAAACAAGTGTGTCTATAGCCTTCCCGCAGCCGAGCAGGTTGGTGGTTGGAGCACAGCGTGGTATATCTTTGCCGCCTACGCACTTGTTGTGGCCATCCTCTTTGCCATCATCTTTAAGTATAAACACCAGCCCACAAAGGCATAGGTGTCGTAAAAAAGTCGATGAGCGACAACTCCTTTGGGGGTTGTCGCTTGTTGTTTCGATACAAAATAGGTATCTTTGTGGGATGTTTGGCAGGTTAATCAAAAAAATGTTTTGCTCCGCCCCAAAGGAGCCCGATGGTATGAAATATCTTGTAGTAGGACTCGGAAATATTGGTGCCGAATATGAGGGCACTCGTCATAATGCCGGATTCGATGTTGTCGATAAGTTGGTGGCAGGTGCCGATGGCTCTTTTGCCCCCGACCGCTACGCCTCCAAGGCGGAGGTGAGGTGGAAAGGGCGCACTCTGGTGGTCATCAAACCCTCTACCTATATGAACCTCAGCGGCAAGGCTGTGAGGTACTGGATGGACAAGGAGAATGTGGCCAAGGAGAATATCATTGTCATCGTGGATGATATTGCCATCCCCGTGGGCACACTCCGCATCCGCGCCAAGGGTAGTGATGGTGGCCACAACGGACTGAAAAATATTGATGCGCTTTGCGGCGGTGGCAACTATGCACGCATCCGTATGGGTGTGGGCGGTGACTTCCCACAGGGTCACCAGATTGACTTTGTGCTGGGTAAACTCTCGGCCGAGGAGAGGGTGGAGTTCGATAAGATGGTCGATGCTGCTGTGGCTGCCATTAAGGACTTTACCACCATCGGCATCGAGCGCACTATGAACTCGCACAATCACCGCAAGAAATAGTCCGGGAGAATCCCTGCCCGCCGATAAATAAGACCTTAAAACAAAACAATCTAATAACTCCTAAAACAGATACAATAATTATGGCACGTATTGTTTCGCCCTCAATGCTCTCGGCCGACTTCGGACACCTCGAGAGGGATACCAAAATGATTGACCGCAGTGCAGCCGAATGGGTACACATAGATGTTATGGACGGTGTTTTCGTTCCCAATATCTCCTTCGGTTTTCCGGTGCTGAAGGCTATTACGGAGGCGACCGATAAGTTTATGGATGTGCACTTGATGATTGTCGAGCCCGAGAAATATGTGGGTCGCTTTGCCGATGCGGGTGCCGACCTTGTAACCTTCCACTATGAGGCCACAGAGGATGTGCAGAAATGTATCGACCTCATCCGTGAGAAGGGTGTGAAGGTGGGCATCTCCATCAAACCCAAAACCCCCGTTTCGGTTCTGGAGGATATTCTCCCGTTGGTTGACTTGGTGCTCATTATGAGTGTGGAGCCCGGCTTCGGTGGCCAGAGCTTCATAGAGGGTAGCACCGAGAAAGTGGCCGAGTTGAGGGCTATGGCCAACCGCAAGGGACTCAATACGATAATCGAGATTGATGGAGGTGTGAGCCGCCATAATGCAAGAGAACTCTACGAGGCTGGTTGCGATGCTCTTGTTGCTGGTAGTGCCGTGTTTAAGGCGGCCGACCCCGAGGCAGAGATAGTGGCTATCCTTGAGGCATAGAGGTGCGCACAAGGGGGCGAGGAGCTGTGGGGAGGCTCTCCACAACCGTGAGTATGCCCCCAAAAAGAATAGAGACGAATAAATAAAAGAGAGAAGGAATAATCGTGGTTTCGATAGACAACGTAACGGTGAGCTTCGGCGGCTGGGACCTCTTCAAGGAGATATCGCTGCTTATAAACCCCCGCGACCGCATAGGTCTTGTGGGCAAGAATGGTGCGGGTAAGACCACTCTGCTCAAGGTGATTATGGGACTTCAACCCCCCACCTCGGGTGTGGTCACTATGAGTGGCGACACCACCCTCGGCTACCTGCCGCAGCAGATGAAGGTCCACGATACGACCACACTCGTCGAGGAGACCGCCAAGGCTTTCGAGGAGGTGCTCCACCTCGAGAGGGAGATGGAACGACTCACAGCCGAGATCGCCTCGCGAGAGGATTATGAGAGCGAGGCCTATGGCGAACTTGTCCACCGATTGAGCGAGGCCACCGAGCGACACAATCTGCTCGGAGGTGAGAGCCGCGATGCACAGATTGAACGCACACTGCTCGGACTCGGATTCAAACGCGAGGATCTGCATAAGCCGACCAGCACGTTCAGTGGCGGTTGGCGTATGCGTATCGAGTTGGCCAAACTGCTCTTGCGTCGCCCCTCGGTATTTCTGCTCGACGAGCCCACCAACCACCTCGACATTGAGAGTATCCAGTGGCTCGAGGGCTACCTGAAAGATTACCCGGGAGCGGTGTTGCTCATCTCCCACGACCGCGACTTCCTCGATAACGTTACCAACCGTACCGTAGAGCTGCTCTTGGGCAAGGTCTACGACTACAAGGTTCCCTATACACAGTATGTGCAACTCCGCAAGGAGCGCAGGGAGGCCCAGATTGCTGCCTACAACAACCAGCAACGCCTGATAGAAAAGAGCGAGGAGTTCATCGAGAAGTTCCGCTATAAACCCACCAAGAGCAATCAGGTGCAGAGCCGTATCAAACAACTCGAGAGGCTCGACCGCATAGAGATAGACGAGGAGGATTTGAGCGCACTCAACCTCAAGTTTCCCCCTGCACCTCGTAGTGGTCAGATTGTGGCCGAGATAAAGGGTGTGGGCAAGGCCTTTGGTGAGAAGAGGGTATTCTCGGATGCCGAGTTTACCATCGAGAAGGGCGACAAGATTGCACTCGTAGGTCGCAATGGCGAGGGTAAGACCACTATGGCTCGAATGATTATCGGCGAGTTGGAGCCTACGGAGGGTACGGTCAAGGTGGGTGCCAACGTCAGCATCGGCTACTACGCACAGAACCAAGACGACCTGATGGATGGCGACTTCACCGTCTACGACACACTCGATAAGGTGGCCGTAGGTGATATTCGCACCCGATTGAGAGATATCCTCGGTGCCTTCCTTTTCCGCGGCGAGGATGTCGACAAGAAGGTGAGGGTGCTCTCGGGTGGTGAGCGCTCGAGGCTCGCTATGGCCCGTATGATGCTCTCACCACACAACCTGTTGGTGCTCGATGAGCCCACCAACCATATGGATATGCGCTCGAAGGATATCCTCAAGGAGGCCATACGCAAGTACGACGGTACGCTGGTGGTTGTCTCTCACGACCGTGAGTTTCTCGATGGTGTGGTCGACAAGGTCTATGAGTTCCGCGACGGAGGAGTGAAAGAGTACCTCGGCGGCATCCGCTACTTCCTCGAAAAACGCCGCATAGAGGATATGCGACAGATAGAGGCGAGGGAGAGCGTGGTGAAGGAGCAGAAGAGCACGGCAGGCAAGGAGGACTACTTGGCCAAGAAGGAGAACGAACGACAGATACGCAAGACACAGAAGGCCATCGAGGAGAAGGAGAACAGAGTGGCCGAATTGGAGTCGCAGGTGGCCGAGTGGGATGCCAAACTCTCGGCTCCCGAGCAGCACGGCATCGACCTCTCGGATAGCAAGGTCTTTGAGCAATACAATGCCCTCAAGCAGGCATTGGCCTTTGAGGAACACGAGTGGGAGAAACTCTGCTATGAGCTCGAACTGCTCGAGGAGAAGTTTGCCTAACGGGTGAGGTGCGGTCAAGTGTCCCGACCGAGGCCAAAAATGATTGAGAAAACAACGTACGACATAACGCAAAACTATGGACAATAGCCAATTTTTGAAGGATAAGAGGGTGAGGACCAAGCAGGTTGCAACCCCTATGGATGCAGAGCCCGAGTATGTGGAGGCGCGCGATCTGAATTGGGAGGAGCGTACACGCCCTGCTCGCCCCGAGAATCGTCAGCGCTCCGAGAGTCGCTCTCGTGGCGAGGAGGCGAGGGAGCGCAAACCACGCCCCTCGGAGGAGAATCTGGTCTATGGACTTCGCCCCGTGATTGAGGCCATCGAGACCGATAAGCAGATAGAGAAACTCTACGTCAAGAAGGGTGCTGAGGGCCAACTTATGGCCGATCTCAAGGACCTATGTTACCGTAGCCGCATCCGCTATCAAGAGGTGCCCGTCGAGAAACTCAACCGACTCACAAGAGGTAATCATCAGGGTGTGGTGGCTGTCATAGCCCCCATCGCCTATGTGGAGTTGGAGGATATCCTCGACCGCATTCCCGAGGATGAGCAGGCTCTCATAGTGGTCTTCGATGGTGTTACGGATGTGAGGAACTTCGGTGCGATTGCCCGTTCGGCCGAGTGCGCAGGTGCCCACGGACTCATCTGCCCTCTGAAGAACTCCGCACCCGTGAATGCAGATGCCATACGCTCGTCGGCAGGTGCTCTCACTCGCATCCCCGTACATCGTGCCGGTAGCATCCGCAATACGCTCAAGACTCTTGCACAGGCCGGTATGAAGATAGTGGCAGCCACCGAGAAGGCCGATACCCTCCTCTTCGATGCCGACCTGACAGGCCCTACCGTACTCGTTATGGGTAATGAGGAGACGGGTATCAGCAAGGAGGTGCTGAAACTCTGCGACTGCAAGGCTGCCATCCCAATGGTCGGAGCCATCGAGTCGCTCAATGTATCGGCAGCAGCTGCAGTGATGCTCTTCGAGACGGTGCGTCAGCGTTTCTGCAGGGAGTAGAGATAGTGTAGCAGGAGGCCGGAGAGTGGGAGAGTACAATATAGAGGTCGTGAGGAGCCGCAGGGCGCGTCGCATATCGCTGCGAGTGACACCCGCCGGGGAGGTAAGGCTCACTATCCCGTGGTGGCAATCCAAAGCGGCTGCACTCCGTTGGGCTGAAGGACGCAGGGAGTGGATTGAGAGTGCGCTCGAGAGGGTGCGCCACCGCCGAGAGCAACATCCGCCGCGAAGTGAGGAGCAGATAGAGGCTCTTCGCAAGGTGGCCAAGGTGAAACTACCTGCAATGCTCGATGCGGCATCGAGACGTACGGGACTCCGCTATGGCAAGGTCACGGTGCGTAAGACTCACTCACGTTGGGGGAGCTGTACCCGTGAGGGTAACATCTCGCTTTCGCTCTTTCTGGCAGCCCTGCCCGATGAGCTGATTGAGTTTGTCTGCATCCACGAACTCTGCCACACAGTTCACCACAACCACTCGGCCGAGTTCCACGCTTTGGTCAACAAACATACGGGCGGAATGGAAAAAGAACTCCAAAAAAGACTTAAAACTTATCTTCCGAGGTAGAATTTTTTTTGATTTGGAGAAAAATTACTATCTTTGAGAATCAACATAACGACACAAACCTGTTTGAACTATGATAATCTTAATGCACGAACCCACCGATGAACTTTTCCTCGGTGTGATGCACCCCGATGCAGCGCTCTTCTCGGACTACTTCGACATCGAGCTCGCTGCCAAAGAACACGCTGCCTACCGCGCCGCTCTCGAGCGTTTCGGTGCCAAGGTGCTTACCGTAAGGCAGATTCTCCTCGAAGGTACTCTCGATAAAGAGGGTCGCCCCGTAGAGGGTAAAGAACTCAACGACTTGAGGGCTTTCGCATCGCGATTCCTCACCTACAACACCTCCAACATCCCCGACGAGGCCAAAGCGCAGGAACGCTATAAAAAGATGATTGTAGACCGCGCACACCCCAAGGATCTCGTGAAGATGATTATGCTCCAGCCCGAGATAGTCCTCTCCTACACCGAGAGCAATACCGGCTTTGCAGCCACCTACATCCAGAGGCCCATTATGAACATCTTCTTTATGCGTGACCAGATGATTTCTACCGCCAAGGGTATAGTCATCGGCCGTATGAACTCCGCACAGCGTCAGCTCGAGTGTGAGATTGCAGAGTTCTGCCTCAATAAGATTGGCTTCCCTCCCATCTACCACATCGAGGGCGAAGATGCCTACCTTGAGGGTGGCGACTTCCTCCCCTTCGGCGACTACGCCTTCATTGGTCGAGGTCTGCGTACCACGCAGGCTGCCATCGACCAACTTATGGAGCATGACTTGCTCGGAGCCAACAAAGTGGTGGTTGTGAAAGATATTTGGGGAGAGCAGGAGCAGATGCACCTCGACACCTACTTCAACATCATCGACCGCGACCTCTGCACCCTCTCCGAGGCACGCTATCTGGCCGCCAAGGGTGATCCTCAGTATCTGAAGATCGACATCTGGGAGCGCGAGTCACCCTCGGAGCCCTATCACAAGGCCTTCAGCGACATCTCGTTTGTCGATTTCATTGAGGACGAACTGAAGATGAAGGTTATCCCCATCCAGCGTAGCGATGAACTTACCTACGCCAACAACTTCCTCAATGTAGCTCCTCGCAAGATTATGGCCGTTGCAGGTCAGTCGGTAGAACTTCAGGAGGCTTTCAAGGCCAACTTTGTGGATGTTACTTGGGTGCCCCTCACCAACCTTACCAAGGGCTACGGTGCGGCTCACTGTATGACTCAGATTCTCGACGACGGTGACGTGCTCTTCTAAATGGAGCACCACACGCAGATTAATAAAAAACCGCCCCACAAGGGCGGTTTTTTGTTGTGGTGCAACGATGATTGTGGCGACGTGAGTGCCGGCCACTCTCCATAGCTGCTATTTTGCACCGTTTTCGCGGCGAACTATCTCGCGCACTCTCTCGGGGCCGTCGCCATTGCAGTCGTAGGTCACTGTGTGGATGCCAAACTCCTCGGCCGCAGCAGTGTTGGCAGCCTTGTCGTCGGCAAAGATGGTCTCCTCGGGAACGAGGCCGTAGCGCGTGAGGATGGTATGATAGATGCGGCTGTCGGGCTTGTTCAGGCGCTCCTGATAGGATATGACAGCACCATCGAAGAGCTCAAAGACGGGAAATTTCAGAAGCTCGGCGTAGAACTCCTTCGACATATTGGAGAGCACGTAGCAACGTATGCCCTGCTGCTTGAGCTCACGGATGAGCAGGTCGGTCTCGGGGATGGGTTGCAATAGCTCCAGCAGGCGCTGCACTTGTGAGTTGGCATCCTCGAGGGTGAGGTTGTAGTCCTCGGCCAACATACGGGTTACCTCCTCGCGGGTGTAGGTGCCGCGGTCGAACTCGCTCCAATACTCGGGGAAGGCCTCGTCTGCCGAGATGAAGGCAAAGGTGTTGCCGAGTACCTCGCCGAGGCGTTTGAAGTCGCGGCCGAGCACTACGCCTCCGAGGTCGAAAATCACATTCTTTATCATTGTGTGCCGTTTGGGTGTTTAGATGGTTTGTCTCTATTGTTTGGGTGTATGGTGTTAGTCTACGATGATGTGACGTTTGGTTGGGCTGAGCACCTCAATGCAGACCTTCATCACATCGTCGGGCAGCAACTCCTCAATCTTCTCCGACCACTCTACCAGGCAGAGCCCTTCGGAGTAGAAATACTCCTCGTAGCCCATATCGAAGGCCTCCTCGGGGCGCTCAATGCGGTAGAAATCGAAGTGGTAGATGGGGCGTTCGTCTGCCGAATTGTAGCGGTTAACGAGGGCAAAGGTGGGCGATGTGACCACATCTTCGCTGCCGAGTTTGGCGCATATTTCACGAATGAGGGTGGTTTTGCCCGCACCCATCTGGCCAAAGAAGGCTATCACATTGCGACCATCGAGTGCCTCGAGTATCTCTTCGGCTGCATCGGGTAGGTCGCCTATTCCGTTTACGTTTATCTCTCTCATTTCTATTGTGTTGTCTGAATGGTATTATCACTTGTGGAGGGCTCTCCCCGCTACGACTTTGGGCGGAGCACTATGTAGGGCACTATCATCTCCTCCATAGAGATGCCGCCGTGCTGGAAGGTGCCGCGATAGTAGCGGATGAATTGGTTGGCATTGGTGGGGTAGGTGAGGAAGTCCCTGCCGAGGGCAAATATGTAGCTGCTTGTCAGGTTGCTCTGTGGCAGTTGCGCCTCCTGCGGGCGGGTAATCTCAAAGACCTGCTTGGGATTGTAGTTGAGGTTGCGCCCCGTTTTGTAGCGTATGTTTGGCGAGGTCTCGCGGTCGCCCTGCACCTTCACAGGGTTTTCCACTCGGGTGGTGCCGTGGTCGGAGGTGACGATGACGGTGTGGCCTGCCTCGGAGAGCATCTTCAGCATCGAGAAGAGCTCCGAGTGCTCAAACCACGAACGGGTGAGCGAACGGAATGCTGCCTCATCCTCTGTGAGTTCGCGTATGATCTCCGTCTCGGTGCGTGCGTGAGAGAGGATGTCGAGGAAGTTGTAGACCACTACCGAGAGGTCGGCCTCCTTGACGCGTCCGAAATTCTCCAGCAGCCTGCGACCCGCTTCGGGCTTGACGAGTTTGTCGAATGATACTTTCCAATCCTTGCCCGCGCGTGAGAGCTGACGGCGCAAGAAATCCTCTTCGTATTTGTTTTTGGCACCCTCTTCGTTGTCGTTGAGCCACTTGTCGGGCATCAACTTATCTATGGCAAGCGGCATAAGTCCGGCGAAGATGGCGTTGCGAGCATATTGGGTGGCTGTAGGGAGGATACTGCAATAGAACTCCTCGCTGTGGAGGTCGTAGTAGGGGAGCAAAAGCGGCCAAATGGTGCGCCATTGGTCGTAGCGAAAGTTGTCTATCAACAGCAGTGTGACCTTACCATTGGCCCCCTCCACCTCGGGGATGATGCGGTTGCGGAAGAGGGTGTGCGACATCGTCGGGCGGTTGTCGTCAGACGAGTTTACCCAACCTATGTAGTTGCGTTTAATGAACTTGCCAAACTCCACTCCGGCCTCATTCTTCTGATAGGCGAGCACATCCTTTATCGAACTGTCGGTCGACTCGGTGAGCTCCATCTCCCAGCTGACTATCTTGCGGTAGATGGCACACCAATCGGCAAATGTATTGGCCACTCCGAGCGAGGTGCTTATCTGTCCGAACTCGGCTCTGTAGTCGGCCGTGGTTTGCTCCGTTACGAGCTGTTCGCGGTGGACATTCTTCTTTATCGAGAGGAGTACCTGATTGGGATTTACGGGTTTTATGAGGTAGTCGGCAATCTTGGAGCCGATGGCCTTGTCCATAATGTTCTCCTCCTCACTCTTGGTGACCATAATCACCGGAGTCGAAGGTCTCACCTCTTTTATCTGAGGGAGTGTTTCGAGTCCTGTGAGTCCCGGCATCATCTCATCGAGGATGATGAGATCATAGGGTGTGGTGCGTGCCATATCTACGGCATCGTAGCCGTTGTTGCAGGTGTCGACCTCGTAGCCTTTGCTTTTGAGGAAGAGTATGTGTGGCTTGAGGAGTTCGACCTCGTCGTCTACCCAAAGGATGCTCACCTCGTTGTTCATAGTCGGATGTGTGTGGTTTTGTTGGTTACAAAAAACAATGACCTCTTTGTCTACAATAATAATGCACAAAGAGGTCTGTTTATTGTGCCGTGGAGCCGAGAAAACTCTACTCCTCTTTATTGTCCCTTTGGCTCTCCTTCTCCATCTTCTCTTCTCGCTCCACTCTGCGGGTGCGCTCGGTGCGCCTACGTCGCAGTGCGACCTTCACCGAGGAGGCTGCACGACCGGTGACTACGTTGTCGATGGCTATCATCGTGTTGTCGAAGAGTTTGCGCAGAGGTTTGACACCTTTCTCGAGTCCTCGGGTGTGGCGGTCGGCCTTGTGGGGATAGATGTCGGGGATGGTGATCAGGATGCCGGTCTCCTCCACCTCGCCAAAATCGGGGTTGATGACGGTGGAGAATACCATCATAGTCGACGAGACGCTCATATAGGAGCTGATCATCGGGGGAACAAACTCACCCCTCTCCTTGAGTTCGCGCAGGAGTATCTTGTGATCCTCGGCATAGTCCTCACCGCAGAAGAGTCGCTCCATAGAGTCGATGTTGATGCCGAGCTCGAGTGGATGGATGGGCTCGAGCAGATTGCCCTTCGGGGGGAAGTGCTTGTGGAGGAAGTACATCAACATATTGCGTGCGTCGACATTGTAGTGGCCATACATAGTCACCTTGCCGAAGAAATACTTCTTGTCGGGATTGTTGACGATGATGGCTCCGAGTCCGTCCCAAATGTTGTCCATCACATAGAGACTCTTGGCGTTGGCGCGTGTGCTTTGGTAGTTGGGATGCACATAGCTGCGACCGAGCTCGATGGCGTGTGGGAGGTAATCCCTGCGGAACTCATCGGTGAAACGGAAGTAGTGCTCGGTGGAGAGGTGCTTCTGGTCGGGGCTGTCGCAGATGATGAAACGGTAGCCACCTACAATCTCCTTGGCCACAGGGTCCCATACGACAAGCTGCTTGTAGCCATCGGGGGCGAGATCTTCCTCGTCTATATCTACGGGTTCACCCGTGCCGCCACCTGCACTGCGGAAGGCCCACTCGCGCAGACGGCCGATCTCCTTCATCACATTGGGACACTCGGCGGCTGTGACAACATAAATCTCGTTGCCCGCGCGGTTGGTCTCGCGCAGGAAGTATTCGTCCCTGAGTTCATTGAGCAACAGAGTCCTCGAAACGGGTTTTATGATTGGTTTCATAGTCGTTGTTGTTTTCTGCTAAAGGTTTTTTACTTCTCTTTTGGGGCCATAGAGTAGACTTGACTACGAACGTAGGCGGTCATCCTATCCCTATCGCCCATCTCTGCCAGAGTCTCGTAGGAGATGGGGGTGCCGATGTGGAGTTTGATGTGCTTTCCCTTCTGTTTGAACATCTCGTCTACGAGGAAGAGCATTTCGATGTTGGCTTTGATGCCGAAGAACTTGCGTGTGTTGGCAATATTGTAGAAACGTCGGGAGAGTCGGCCCTCCACATAGACGGGTACAACGTCGCGCTTGTGCTGTATGGCCTTCTTTACGAAGTTGTTGTGCCACTTGAGGTCGGTGATTTCGCCTTTGATGCGGCGTGAACAGAGACCTGCAGGGAAGGTTTGGATGGGGATGTCGCTTGCAAAAGTCTCCTCGAAGATGCGGGCTGCCTCACGCGACTGCTTTCCGTGTTTGTTTACGGGCAGGAACATTGGGCGCAGAGGCTCTACTGCCAAGAGGATATCGTTGCTGATGGAGCGCACCTCGCCACCGAGGTGGCCGGCAATCTCCTGTGCCAAGATTACGCCATCCATACCACCAAAGGGGTGGTTGGAAGCGAAGATGTAGCGTCCCTCTTGGGGTATCTTGTCCATACCCTCCACGGTCCAAGTCACACCCATATAGCCAAGTGCGCTACGGATAAATTCGATGGTGGGCAGGTGGCCGAAGCGGGCCAAGATTTGGTTTATCTCCTCCTGATGAACAAGTCGCTCGAGTGCGCGGATGAGAAATCCGGGCACTTTTTTGGCAAGTTTGGGTGCCTTTGCAGCGAGCACACTTTTGATACTTATCTGCATAATACCTATATGTTTAACCTCACCCGACGACTTGTTAGATTGTGTGTGTGGATTGCGTTCGGGTGTTCATTATTGCCACAAATATATGTATTTTATCTGATTTCTCCAATCTTGTCCCACCTATCGGCGGAAGTTCTCACAGGTGATGGCGGTGGCAATGGCCACATTGAGCGATTCACTGCCACGACGGTCGGCAGGGTAGGGTGGTATGAAGAGTTCGCGACTCACGAGTCGGCGTACCTGTTGGCTCACGCCCTTACCTTCGTTACCCATTATGATGATTCCTCCGCGGGTGAGTTGAGCCTTGTGGATGTCCTCGCCCTCAAGTGTGGTAGCATAGGTGGCCACACCCTTGTCGGCAGCCTGCTGTAACCATTCGGTGAGGTCGCAGTAACTCACCTCCACCCTCAATAGGGCTCCCATCGTGGCCTGCACCACCTTTGGAGCAAAGCAGTCGGCTGTGGTGGGTGAGCATACTATGTGGCGGATGCCGTACCAATCGGCCGTGCGGATGATGGTGCCGAGGTTGCCGGGGTCCTGCACCTCGTCGAGACAGAGCATAAGTTCCTCGGTCGAAGGGGTGGGGATGGTACGCTTGGGCAGTCCAACGAGTGCTATCGAACGGGGGGCGCTACGGAGTAAGGTGAGTCGCTCCATCTCCTTGGGGGTCACTATGGTGGCATTGGGGCAGGTGGAGGCGAGTAGCGACCCTTCAGTGAGGTAGAGTCTCTCAACGTGCCACTTGCGGTTGGCCACTATTTCGCCCACAAGTTTGTCGCCCTCGGCCACAAATAGGTTGTGCAGGAGGCGCTCCTGCTTGTCGGCGAGTTTGCGCACGAGTTGTATTTCGGCTTTGGTTATCATCGCTTTGTCGGTGGGTTAGTCTTGTGGTGGGAGAGTTAGTTGCCTTTGGGGAGAATCTCCACTTGGTAGATTTTGTTCCAATTTTTGCCTGTGAGCCAGATGCGGCCCGTTGTGGGGTCGTGGGCTATGCCGTTGAGTACGTCGGTGTTGTAGAGGTTGATGTCGTTTGGCGATTGTAGCCCCGTGAGGTCGATGATGCCCACAACCTTACCCGTCTTGGGGTCTATGCGCAGTATGGTGTCGGAGAGGTAGACATTGGCCCACAATTCGCCACCTATCCACTCAAGTTCGTTGAGGTTGGTAGCTTTGCGACCACCTATGGTTACCGAGAAGGAGCTGATGGGCTCAAAGTTGGCCGGGTTGCGGAGGGTGATGCGGTCGGTGCCGTCGCTCATATAGAGATTGGTGCCGTCGGTGGTGAGTCCCCATCCCTCGCCCTCGTAGGTGTATTCGCGCAGGAGCTTGAAACTCTCCTTATCATATACAAAGGCTTTGCCTTTGCGCCAAGTGAGTTGATAGAGCTTGTCGCCAAAGAGGGTTATGCCCTCTCCGAAGTAGTTTCTCGAGAGCTTTGCGCTCTTGAGTGGCTCTCCATTGGCGGGGTTATATCTCTTTATCTGCGACTCTCCATAGCCGCCCGTGCCCTCCCAAAAGAGTCCGTCGGCATAGAGGAATCCCTGCGTGTAATCCGATGTAGAGTGTGGCAGTTCGGCCACTATTCGAAATGTGTAATGGGTTATCTCTCCACCTTTTTTGTCGCTGTTGGAGCGCTTCTGTGTTGCACTTCCGCAACTGCAAGCTATGGCCGAAAAGGCAACAAGAACAATAAAGAGTCGATGTTTCATAAAAAAAGGTCGCTTGAATGATTACAAAGATAGTAAAAATTGGTATATTTGTGCCAAATAAACCATAAAAACCGATTTTTCCTATGCTTACACTCAAGCAACTGCGTGATGACAAGGAGTTTGCCATCAGCCGCTTGGCAGTCAAAGGTGTCGACGCTCGTGAGGCTATCGACCGCATCATCGCCCTCGACGACGCACGTAAAGAACTCCAACAGAAACTCGACAAAAATCTGGCAGAACAGAATGTTGCCGCCAAACAGATAGGCGCTCTCTTCGCTCAGGGTAAACGCGACGAGGCCGAGGCCATCAAATCCCGCACCTCCGCACTCAAGGAGGAGAGCAAAGCTCTCGATGCAGAACTCAAACAGACCACCGAGAATCTCAATGCCGAAATCGTGCAGCTCCCCAACTTCCCTGCGGCTATCGTTCCCGAAGGCCGTACAGCCGAGGATAACGTGGTAGTGAAACAGGGTGGCCAAATCCCCACTCTCGGTGAGGGTGCACTTCCCCACTGGGAACTCGCTTCGAAGTATGACATCATCGATTTTGAGTTGGGTGTGAAACTCACCGGCGCAGGCTTCCCCGTATATAAAGGCAAAGGTGCTGCCCTCCAGCGCGCTCTGATTACCTACTTCCTCGACCAGAATACCGAGGCAGGCTACCTCGAGGTGCTACCCCCCATTATGGTCAATGAGGCCTCGGGTTTCGGTACCGGTCAGCTCCCCGACAAAGAGGGACAGATGTACCACGCCACCGCCGACAATTTCTATATGGTCCCCACCGCCGAGGTGCCTGTGACCAATATCTACCGCGACTGCATTGTCGATGAGCGCGACCTGCCCATCCGCCTGACTGCCTATACCCCCTGCTTCCGTCGTGAGGCCGGCTCCTACGGTAAGGATGTTCGTGGCTTGAACCGCCTCCACCAGTTCGACAAAGTGGAGATTGTGCGCATCAATCATCCCGACACCTCCTATGAGGCACTCGACCAGATGGTGGCTCACGTGGAGAAACTCGTTTCGGCTCTCGGTCTGCCCTATCGCATCCTCCGTCTCTGCGGTGGCGATATGAGCTTCACTTCGGCCCTCACCTACGATTTCGAGGTATATTCGGCAGCTCAGGGTAGGTGGCTTGAGGTTTCGAGCGTCTCGAACTTTGAGAGCTTCCAGGCCAACCGACTCAAACTCCGCTATCGTACCGACAATAAAAAGACCGCCCTCTGCCACACGCTCAATGGTAGCTCACTTGCTCTGCCCCGCATTGTGGCAGCCTTGCTGGAGAACAACCAGACTCCCGAGGGTATCGTGGTTCCCGAGGTGCTCAGGCCCTACTTGGGATTCGATATCATTGCCGGCAAGTAGAGAGTGCAAGGAGTGCCGATACCGATAATTTGGTAGTCGGATGGCAAAATATTTGTGCCGAAGGGTATCGGGTAACAAAATTTGATTATCTTTGCGGTACTTAATACGCAACAAACACTTATTAAACTTATTCTAAACCAAAACAAACTATGGCTTACAAAATTGATCCCGACAAATGTGTAGCTTGTGGTAGCTGCATCGGCGAGTGCCCCGTAGAGGCTATTTCGGCCGGCGACGTATATGTAATCGACGCTGACACCTGCATCGAGTGTGGTGCTTGCTCAGCTGTGTGCCCCAACGAGGCTATCTCGTTGTAGTCGGGTGATTACAGTCTTTTAGGAGGGTGGACTTTGGCGGTCCACCCTTTTTTTTGTTGGGTAGCCAGAGGTGGCTATCCTTTTTTGTTGGGTGGCTATGGCTTGAGCATTGATGTGCAAGATTGCAATATTGCCACATCGCAACTCTGCAATACAGTTTCTCCCTCCGACCTGCCCTTTGCAGCCTCATTTTGCCCCACTACAAAGCCACGTAGATGTTATTGTAGTGGAAATGTTAAGTTAGTGTTGCCGCAGTTTTAAGTTTTTGTTAACAAACTTTTGGGCTGCTTGCTGGCTATGAAAAAGGGATTACTTTTGCGGTGTTGATGACTAATCCGAATATTCACCAATTCAAAGTATAAATGTCTTTAGTTTACACTTTCGCCGTCGTAGTGCTGATTCTTCTCGCCATTGGCGGCCTCTATGTGGGTGTGTCGAACGATGCCGTAAACTTCCTTAATTCGGCTATCGGCTCCAAAGCTGCGCCCAAAAAAGTAATCCTCATTATTGCTTCGATAGGTATCATCATCGGTGCGCTCACTTCGAGCGGTATGATGGAGGTTGCACGTAGCGGTGTCTACTACCCCGAGTTCTTCACATTCCACGAGGTGATGATTCTCTTCCTCGGCGTGATGTTCGCCAATGTGATTTTGCTCGATGTATTCAACTCGCTCGGTCTGCCCACCTCCACCACTGTAGCCCTCGTCTTCGGACTCTTGGGCTCTGCTATAGGTGTGGCCATTCTCAAAGAGCCCATCATTGGTGCCGACGGCGACCCCGTAACCCTCATCAACTCCGGCAAGGCGTTGGCAATGATTTCGGCAATTCTCCTCTCGGTGGTGCTCGCCTTCATCACAGGTACCATCCTGATGTTCTTCAGCCGTCTGCTCTTCACCTTCCGCTACCACAAGCAACTCCGCCGTTGGGGTGCGCTGTGGTGTGGTGTGGCTTTCACCATCATCGTCTACTTTGCACTGATTAAAGGTCTTAAGTCGTCAGGCTTTGCCGATGGTCTGGTGGCCTATATCAATGATAATACGATGCTCTGCCTGCTGATTGTCTTTGCTGCAAGCTCGTTGCTTATGTTCCTGCTTCAGTGCCTGAAGGTTAATATCCTCAAGGTGACCATCTTGGCAGGTACATTCTCTCTCGCATTGGCATTTGCAGGTAACGACCTTGTGAACTTCATCGGTGTGCCCCTGGCTGGTCTCGATTCGTGGAAGATTGCAAGTGAGACGGGTGATCCCAATATGCTTATGGGCCGACTCAACGATCCCGTACAGGCCGATACCATCTTCCTTGTCGTATCTGGACTTATTATGATTCTCACCCTTTGGACCTCCAAGAAGACACAGAACGTCAGCGACACCGAGCTCAGCCTCTCCTCCACACAAGATGAGGGCTCCGAGAAGTTCGGCTCGACCGCATTCTCGAGGGCAATCGTGAGGGTGGCAGTGGGTTGCAGCCGCTGGTTTGAGGACCACACCCCCAAGCGTCTCCGTACCGCTGTAGCTCACCGCTTCGAGGCTCCCTCGGCAGCAGAGATGGGTGCCGACTTCGGCCAGTATGACCTCATCCGTGCAGCCGTAAACCTTACCGCAAGTTCTATGCTTATCATCATCGGCACCTCGCTCAAACTCCCCCTCTCGACTACCTATGTAACCTTTATGGTGGCAATGGGTTCGTCGCTTGCCGATAAGGCGTGGGGCCGTGAGAGTGCTGTGAACCGCATCACGGGTGTGATTACCGTTGTGGCTGGTTGGTTTGTCACCGGTCTTGCAGCCTTTGTGCTCTCGATTGTTATATCCCTCATCCTCTCGCTCGGAGGTATGGTGGCCATCATCGCAATGTCGCTCCTGTGCGTCTATATGATGCTCCCCAAAAAGAAGAAAAATGCCCAAACCGAGGAGGCTGTCAAAGTGGAACTCCCCGACAACCAGAACGAGGTGCTTGGCGGCCTTGTAGTGGAGGTATGCCAGATTATGCAGACCACCACAGACATCTATGCACAGACCATTGCCGCAACCCTCACCGAGGACCGCAAGGCTCTGCGTACACTTGTGCGCCGCTCCAACGACCTCTTCTATGCGGCGCGTGAGAGAAAGTATGCGATGTTGCCTACGCTCCATAAGTTCCAGGAGGAGAACTACGTCGATGCAGGTCACTACTATGTGCAGGTTGTCGACTACATCAGCGAGATGTGTAAGGCACTTGTCCACATCACCCGACCCTGTTTTGAGCACATCGACAACAACCACCGCGGTATGAGCGAGGAGCAGGTGGAGGACCTGACCACCATCAACAACTCCGTATCGGAGCTCTACAGCCGCATCAACGATATGTTGCAGTCCAACGACTTTGCCAATATCGACCTTGTGCTTGCTATGCGCGACGAGTTGTTTGACCTGATTGCACAGGCCATCAAGAATCAGCTCCGTCGCATCCAGAATAACTCCACCTCGACCAAGGCAAGTATGCTCTATCTGACCATCCTCAATGAGACCAAGACTATGGTTCTTCAGAGTCGCAACTTGTTGAAGTCGCAGAAGTATTTTGTGGAGGCGCAGCGTCCCGAATAAAAAAGCGCATATCGCGGGTGAATTTTTCACCACCTACGTTGGGCGAGCTCCTCATTGACGATTAGTCAACTGCGGACTCGCCCTTCCTTGTTGGCAAAAAATTCCCTCCGCGATATGCACTTTTTGCCGATCCCCAAAGGCAAATTATCACCTACGTCAGTAGGCTGAGGACTCGCCCTTCCTTGTTGGCAAAAAATTCCCTCCGCGATATGTGCTTTTTACTTTCAGTTGGTGCGGGAAAATTTTAATTCATCCTCCCCTGAGTTAGGGGAGCTGCCACCCTCTCTTTCATCCTCCCATGAGTCAGGGGAGGTGCCCTTTAGGGCGGAGGGGTCTGTCAAGGGATTAAGAAAAAACGGCCTCTCCATCGCAGAGAGACCGTCTGTGTTCAACATCCTTCAATCAATGCTGAATTAGTGTTTCAGGGCAGCAATGGCGTTTAGAGCCAAGGCCGAAGCACCGAGGATGGCGGCATCCTCGCCGAGCTTCGAGAACATCACCTTGGTGTCCTTCATACTATTCATCATATATTTATCGAGGTATCTCTTCAGAGGGGTCATCAGCAGGTCGCCGGCCTTGGTGGGGCCACCAAAGAGGAATACGGCCTCGGGAGATGTTACGGCAGCAGCGGTGGCAATGCCGAGTGCGAGGTAGTGTGCGGTGATGTCCCACACCTCCAAAGCGAGTTTGTCGCCTGCGGCAGCTGCGATGCTCACATCTTTGGCGGTCAGTTTGTCGCGCTCGATTTTGCGGAGCGAGCTGGGGGTGCCTGTGTTATCGATAAGGTTGAGGGCCGTACGACGGATGCCGGTAGCCGAAGCGTAGGTCTCAAGACAGCCGTTGTTGCCGCAGCCGCAGTTGCGACCATTGGGCTCAACGATGATGTGACCGAGCTCGCCTGCAAAGCTGTTGTGGCCGTAGATGATGTCGCCGTTGCTCACGAAACCGCTACCCAGACCGGTGCCGAGAGTGATCTCAACGAGGTCTTTGCGTTTGAGGGTTTTGCCGCCACCATAGTGGAGTTCGCCGAGTGCTGCTGCGTTGGCATCGTTGGTCATAGCTACAGCCTTGATTGCGGGGAAGCGTTTCTTGAGGAGTTTGACAACCTCGCAACGGCTCTGTTTCTCAAACTCGCCGAGGGTATCTTTCGAAGGTTTGTTGCGGTCTTTCCAGGTGAGGTTTGTGGCGTTGATGATGGCACCTTTGTAGAAGTTGGCGTTGGGTGCGCCGATGCCGATACCTGCCACGTGGCTCTCTGCGGGAACGGCCTCGAGGAGGCGCTCGATGGCGGCATAGAGGAGGTCCATATACTCGTCGAAGAATACGGGGCCATCTTCGTTGGTTGCGCGCTGGGTGTGGAATTCGGTGCGTGCGATGCAGTTACCCTCGCGGTCGATGAGTCCGAGGACGGTGTTGGTACCGCCCACGTCGATACCTATGGTAAGTTGTTTTTTCATAGTTTTTTGGTTTGTGTTTATCTATACGTTCATTAGTGTTGCGACGGGATGTTGGAATTTTCCAATCTCAAAAATATCCTTTTTTCGTGAAATCACAAAGTAAAAACGTATATTTGCACAAATTTGGCACCATTAAACACCATTTTAGCTATGTATTCACTCTCCGAACTCCAGAGAAGCGTGGCCGATTATATGAGAGGCCTCGATGTGGACGGCAATCCGCACTCACTCTATGAACCCATAGCCTACTCGCTTGCAGCGGGAGGTAAACGGCTCCGCCCGATGCTGACTGTACTCTCCTGCAACATCTTCTCCGACAACGCTCTATCGGCCTTACCTGCGGCTGCGGCGCTTGAGGTTTTCCACACCTTCACGCTCCTTCACGACGATGTGATGGACAACGCTACGGTACGTAGGGGTAAGCCCTCGGTCTACGGCAAGTGGGGTACGAATGCGGCGCTGCTCTCGGGCGATGCGATGATGATATATTCCTATAAACTCTTGCAGCAGACACCTGTGGAGTATCTGCCCGCTGTGCTGGGCTGTTTCAATTATACGGCTATGACCGTCTGCGAGGGACAACAGATGGATATGGAGTTTGAGCGACGCAACGACGTTACTCTCGAGGAGTATATGGCTATGATTGATAAGAAGACGGCCGCTTTGCTTGCAGGTGCCACTATGATTGGGGCCATTCAGGGAGGAGCCGACACCTTGAGTCGCCGCCACCTCTTCTCCTTTGCCACCGAGCTCGGAGTTGCTTTCCAACTCCAAGATGATCTGCTGGATGCCTACGGCACCGAGGCTCAGCTCGGCAAACCCATCGGTGGCGATATCATCGAGGGCAAGAAGAGTTTTCTGATGATTACCGCCTTTGACAGAGCAGATGCGGCAGTGCGCAAACAGTTGCACTCGCTACTCGAAGAGAAATCTATGGCTTCGGATGAGAAGATTACACGTGTGCTTGCCATCTACGACCAGCTTGGTGTGAGGGAGATTGCCGAGCGCGAGATTGAGGCCCATTTCTCGAGAGCTATGGATGCTCTCTCGTGCCTCGAGGTGGAGCCCGAACGAGTGGAGCCGCTTCGCGCCTTGGCGCAGAGTCTGCTCGGTCGCAATAAATAGTCCCCACTCATTACATTATATAAGTCAGGTGGATAGGGATGCAATAATATGCAATCAGACAATCCGGATGTGAAACAACACAAATGAGAAGATGAAACGTTCCGACATAGAAATTATGGCCCCTTGTGGCTGCTATGAGGCGCTCCACGCTGCCATTGCTGCTGGTGCCGACTCGGTTTACTTTGGTGTGGGCCAACTCAATATGCGCTCCGCTTCGGCGGCAAACTTCACACTCGATGATCTGGCCAAAATAGTGGCCATAGCCCACGAGCACGGCAAGAAGGCCTATCTGACGGTCAATACTGTGGTCTACGAAGATGAAATCGAAACCCTCCACGCGCTGCTCGATAGGGCCGCAGCAGAGAGGGTAGATGCAGTCATCGTGAGCGACCAAGCCGCTATCCTCTATGCTCGTAGCAAGGGACTCGAGGTGCACATCTCCACACAACTCTCCATCTCCAATAGTGAGACTGTGAGGTTCTACTCGCAGTGGGCCGATACGGTGGTGCTCGCACGCGAACTCTCGCTTGAGCAGGTGAGGGGTGTCTACGAGAAGATAGAGCGTGAGAATATCTGCGGCCCTGCGGGTGAGAAGGTCAAGATTGAGATGTTTGCCCACGGTGCACTCTGTATGAGTGTCAGCGGCAAATGTTTCCTCTCGCTCCACGCTACGGGATGTTCGGCCAACCGAGGTGCCTGCCGACAGATTTGCCGCCACGCCTACAAACTCGTCGACCGCGATACGGGAGAGGAACTCCACGCCGAGGGTACATATCTCCTCTCGCCCAAAGACCTCTGCACCATTGATTTCCTCGATAGGTTTGTGGATGCAGGTGTGAGGGTGCTTAAGATTGAGGGCAGGGCACGTCCTGCGGAGTATGTCAAGAGGGTTGTCGAGTGCTACGACCGCGCTCTGAAGGCCATCGAGCACGGCTCTTTCACTCCCGAGAAGGTGGCCAAATGGAAGGAGGAACTCTCGACCGTATTCAATAGGGGCTTCTGGGGTGGCTACTACCTCAATCAGCCCGTGGTGGAGTTGAGTAGCAACTACGGCTCGTCGGCCACCGTGCGCAAGGTCTATGTGGGCCGCGTGACCAACGTGTTCAAGAAGGCAAAAGTGGCCGAGATATTGGTGGAGGCATCGCCTCTGGAGCAGGGCCTCAAAGTGCTCATATCGGGTGAAACGACCGGAGCGGTGGAGTTTAAGCCCGACCAGATATGGGTTGACGAGAAACCCGTTGAGGTGGCACTTCAGGGTCGCAAGTGCTCGGTGAAACTTCCTCAGCAGGTGCATCGTGGCGATAGGCTCTATAAGTATGTGCCTGTGGAGTAGGGGTGAGGATGCAATAGGGCCGACCTCTGCACCGACCTACCGGTAATAAAAAACCCCCGACTGAACGACCGTTCAGTCGGGGGTTGTCTATCTATCGGTCCGAAGTCTAATCGTCTGGGCCGATGGTGGCGTGAGCTGATGGGCGGGTGCTATGCCTGCTCCCAATCCATCGAGCCGTCTTTGTTGTCTTTGACGCGGATGCCTATCTCGGCAAGGCGGTTGCGGATGAGGTCGCTGGTTGCCCAATCCTTGTTGGCCTTGGCGGTACGGCGAATCTCGAGCACCATCTCCATCAGAGGTGCGAGCTTGTCATCGGCACCCTCCTCACGCTCGTTGCGCAGACCGAGAATGTCGAATACGTAGAGATTTACAACTCTCTTGAGCTCCTCCAAGTCGGCAGCCGAGATGCTCTCCTTGCCGTCGGCGATGGAGTTGATGATCCTCACCCAATCGAAGAGGGCCGAGATGACCATAGGCGACGAGAGGTCGTCGTTCATAGCCTCCTCGCACCTGCGCCTGAGGTCGGCCACATCTACGGTCGAACTCTCCGAAGCCTTCAGCTTGGCCAGCGTATCCACACCCTTCATCAGTCGGTCATATCCCTTCTCGGCAGCTTTGAGAGCTTCGTTGGAGAAGTCGAGCGTGGAACGGTAGTGGGCCTGGAGGATGAAGAACCTGACGGTCATAGGCGAGTAGGCCTGCTCGAGTTTGTCGTGGTTGCCCGTGAAGAGCTGCTCGAGGGTGATGAAGTTGCCGAGCGATTTACCCATCTTCTGTCCGCCGATGGTAATCATATTGTTGTGTATCCAATAACGAGCCGAGTCGTGTCCGAGTGCTGCACACGACTGTGCAATTTCGCACTCGTGGTGGGGAAACATAAGGTCCATACCTCCACCGTGGATGTCGAACTGCTCACCGAGATACTTGGTGCTCATTGCCGTACACTCCAGGTGCCAGCCGGGGAAACCGTCGCTCCAGGGCGAGGGCCAACGCATAATGTGCTCGGGCTGTGCCTTTTTCCAGAGTGCGAAGTCGTAGGAGTTGTGTTTGTCGCTCTGTCCGTCGATTTCGCGTGTGCCTACAAGCACGTCATCGAGGTTGCGGCCCGAGAGTTTGCCGTAGTGGAACTTCTCGTTGTATTTGGTCACATCGAAGTAGATGGAGCCGTTGCTTTCGTAGGCATAACCGGCACCGAGGATGCGCTCGACGAGCTCAATCTGCTCGATGATGTGGCCGCTGGCGTGGGGCTCAATCGAGGGGGGGAGCACACCGAGTTTGTCCATAAAGGTGTGGTAACGGTTGGTGTAATACTGTGCCACCTCCATAGGCTCTAGCTGCTCGAGTCGCGCTTTCTTGCTGATTTTGTCTTCGCCTTCGTCGGCATCGTGCTCGAGGTGTCCTACGTCGGTGATGTTGCGCACGTAGCGTACCTTGTAACCGAGGGCCTTGAGGTAGCGGAAGAGCAGGTCGAAGGTGATGGCGGGGCGGGTGTGGCCGAGGTGGGGGTCACCATAGACGGTTGGGCCGCAGACATACATACCTACGTGCTCGGGATTGAGGGGCTTGAAGAGCTCCTTCGTGCGTGTGAGAGTGTTGTATAGCAACAGTTTTGTATCCATAGTATTGATAGTGTTTGCGAATTAGGTTGTAAAAATACTCATTATTTTCGTAACTTTGCAAAATATTTTTCCAAATAGAGAGTTATTTGTCTATGAGAACCTACAATAGAATCAACAACCTGCTCGGATGGGCCACTTTCCTCATCTCGGCTCTGGTCTACATCCTCACCACCGAACCCTCCGCAAGTTTCTGGGACTGTGGCGAGTTCATCCCCACCTCCTACAAACTCGAAGTTGGTCACCCTCCCGGTGCGCCACTCTTTATGATGATTGCCAACTTCTTTACGCAATTTGCCTTTGGAGATGTTACGAAGGTGGCGCTGATGGTCAACATTATGTCGTGCCTCGCTGCGGCCGCTACCATTATGTTCCTCTTCTGGACCATCACCCACATAGCACGTCGTATGGTCACTTCGCGCGGTAGTGTGCCCTCACGCGGTCAGACTATTGCCATTATGGGTGCAGGTATTGTGGGCGCACTTGCCTACACCTTTACCGACACCTTCTGGTTCTCGGCAGTCGAAGCGGAGGTCTATGCACTCTCATCGTTGATGACGGCTGTGGTGGTGTGGGCCATCCTCAAGTGGGAAGATGTTGCCGACCAAAAGGGTAATGAGCGTTGGCTCATATTTATCGCCTATATGATGGGACTCTCGATAGGTGTCCACATCCTCAATCTGCTCACCATCCCGGCACTCGTCTTTGTCTACTACTTCCGTAAGACTCCCGAGGTGACAGCCAAAGGGGTGGTCATCTCCACCCTCGTGAGTGGTGCGCTGATTCTCTTCCTGAATAGTATAGTCATCCCCTACACCACGCAGGTGGGTGCGTGGTTTGACCGTATGCTCAACATCCACCTCGGTGCTCCCGTAAACCTCGGTTTTGCAATCTATGTGGTGTTGCTTTTTGCCGCACTCGGCGTGGCCGTCTACCTCACTCAGCGGAAGGGTATGAAACTCGCCAACCTCGCTGCTACGGCCCTCACAGTCATACTCATCGGCTACTCCTCCTATGCCTCGGTACTCATCCGTGCTGTGGCCAATCCGCCGATGAACTCCAACGACCCCGATAACCCCTACGCACTGCTCTACCTGCTCGGACGTGAGCAATATGAGGCTCAACCCATCGTCACAGGTGTCTCCTACGCAGCTCCTGTGGAGGATGTGCAGTATAGGACCAAATACTATGTCAACGAAGAGGGCCGATACGTTGGTGAGCGCACCGTTTCGGGCTACGACTATCCCGCCGAGTTCAAGATGCTCTTCCCCCGTATGTGGTCGAGCAACGAACGCCACATTGAGGGCTACCAATCGTGGGGACGCGTCAAGGGTCGCCGCGTGCGCCATCAGGGTGAGGTCTACACAGTGCCCACCTTTGGTGAGAACCTGCGCTACTTCTTTGACTATCAGCTCAACTTTATGTATTGGCGCTACTTCCTCTGGAACTTCGTAGGCCGACAGAGTGACAACCAATCCGTAGGCGAGATTACCGACGGCAATTGGATGTCGGGCATAGACTTCGTGGATGAGGTGATGCTCGGCCCGCAGGACAATCTCCCCGAGGAGATTGCCTCCAACAAGGGTCGCAACCACTACTACTTCATCCCCCTCATACTCGGACTCATAGGACTCTTCTGGCAGCTCTCCAAGAATCCACGATACTTCACCGTGGTGTTGTGGCTGTTTGTGATGATGGGAGTGGCTCTTGTGGTCTACTTCAACTCGCCCCCCGGTGAGCCCCGCGAACGCGACTATGTCTACGCCGGCTCCTTCTATGCCTTCTGTATGTGGATTGGTTTCGGTGTGCTGGCTGCTGTGGAGTGGTTCGGTAAGCTCTTCAAGAAGAGCGAGGTGGCTCCCGCAGTTGCAGCTACGGTAGTGTGCCTTTCGGTGCCTGCCATCCTTTGTGCAGAGAACTGGGATGACCACGACCGTAGCGGCCGCTATGTGATGCGCGATATGGGCTACAACTACCTCAATACCGTGTTGCCCAACTCCATTGTCATCAACTATGGCGACAACGATACCTTCCCGATGTGGTACAACCAAGAGGTGGAGGGGATCCGTCCCGATGTGAGGATTATGAACCAGAGCTACCTCGGTGGCGGTTGGTATGTAGAGGAGATGAAGCACGCCTACAATGAGAGTGCTCCCATACCCTTCTCGATGCCGCAGTCGAAGTATATGTATGCCAATGACTACATCTTCGTCGAGGATGTGGTGGACTACCGAGTAGACCTCAAGGATGCTCTCGATGTGGTACGCAGCGAAAATCGAGCCACCAAGTTGGTCTACTCCGACGATTTGGCATTCGACTTCCTGCCCCAACATAAACTCTCGCTCCCCGTCAACAAGGAGAACGTTCTTCGTGCAGGCATTGTGCGCCCCGAGGATGCCCACCTTATCCTCGACTCGTTGGAGATTAACATCACCGCCTCCACACTCGAGAAACCCGAACTGATGATACTCGATATGCTCGCCGAGCTCGATTGGAGTCGCCCCGTCTACTTCGTGCAGCCCAACCTGCTCAAGAATATCGGTCTGAACGACTACCTCCAGTACGACGGCTTTGCCTATAGGCTTGTCCCCATCCGTACACCGGTGGAGAGTGTGGCCGAGATGGGACGTATCGACACCGAGTATCTCTACAACAATATTATGAATGTCTACCGCTACGGCAATATCAACGACCCCGATGTCTACGTAGACACATTCTCGCGCTTCAATCTCAACTCCACACAGATTCGCGGCGGCTTTGCACGTCTTGCCGAGGCGCTCGTGGCCGAGGGTAGGAGTGAGGAGGCTGTGGCTGTGCTCGACAGAGGTATGGAGGAACTTCCATTCGATAAACTGCCCCACGGCTACCAATCGTTCCCCTACATTGATGCCTACTATGCCGCAGGTGCAGTCGAGAAGGGCGATAAACTTGCACTCGAGTTTGCCAACAACATCACCGAGAAACTATACTACTACTTCACATTCCCCGACTCCAAGCAGGACTTCATTGCAGATGCTATTGTTGACGAGTTCCAATACCTCGAACACCTCATCTACTCGGTGCTGTTGCCCCACGAGAGGTTTGAGATTATGAACGACCTCGACCGCAGCCTCGAGATTGCCGAGCTCTACTTCGGTATGACTCGCAATGAGCAGGGACAGCCCGAGCGCACAGTGGCAGCGGTCAACGACCGCACTCGCGAGGAGTTCCTCCGCAGCATAGATGGCTACTTCATCATCCCCAAAGAGGGATTTGTAGGTGAGGAGGTAGCCGAGTAGGAGGTGTTGTCGTAGGTTGATAATTGTTTGCACAAAGATGGCTTTGCATAGAATCATATCCCCACTCCGGACACTGTTGGCGGCACTCCTGATGTTGTCGGCCACCCCGCTCCACGCCCAAGAGATTGTGGGGCGGATGCCGCGTGGTTGGGAGCCTCAATGCTCCTATCCGCTTGCGTGGCAGGGCGAGGGTGACTTCGAGCAGTGGCGCAGAGAGGCCCGAGAGAGGGTGAAGGAGCAGATGGGCATCGCCCCTGCCGAGCCACTCTCGACCGACTACACCATCTTGGCCTCCGAGCAACGAGAGGGCTATGTGGCCCACAAGATTGAGTTGGAGATTTCGCGCGGCAACCACATTCGTGCCTACCTCCTCATTCCCGAGGGTGAGGGCCCCTTCCCTGCGCTGGTGGCTATGCACGACCACGGAGCCAAATTCTCCATCGGCAAGGAGAAGATGGTGGCACCCATTGCCGAGAGCCCCGAGGTGGTGGCCGAGGCCGATGAGTGGCTCACAAAGTGCTATGACGGAGTATATACGGGCGACTATTTTGCCTCGCAGGGCTACGTGGTGCTGGCTATAGACGCTCTGCTCTGGGGCAATAGAGGTGAGGGCGAAGATGGCCGACAGACCAAGTATGACACCCAGCAGGCTTTGGCCTCCAACTGCCTCAAGTTGGGCACTACGCTTGTGGGCATCATCACTTGGGATGACCTGCGCAGCATCGACTTTCTGGCCGCACAGGAGTTTGTGGATAGCAAACGCATAGGGGTCTATGGCCACTCTATGGGAGGACATAGGGCTTGGATGGCGGCGGCATTGAGTGACAAGGTTGCGGCTGTGGCCTCGGTCTGCTGGATGGCAACCTCGGATGCACTTCTCGCTGCGGGCAACAACGAACTCAAAGGTGGCTCGGCATTCACAATGCAGATTCCACACATCAGCCGTTGGCTCGATAATCCCGATATCGCTTCACTCGCCTGCCCACGCCCTGCACTCTTCATCTCGGGCTCGAGCGACAAACTTTTCCCTGCAGGGGTTGTTGAGGCCTACGAAAAGATGGCGGCCGTATGGCGGTCGCAGGGGGCCGAAGAGATGTTTGGATATAGCCTCTTCCCCTCGCCACACTACTTCGGCAAACTGATGCAGCAGAGTGTGGCACGATTCTTCGACACCCACCTGCGCGAGCAGTAGCGGAGGGTGTCTTTGCAGATGAGGAACCTCTTGTAAGAGAGGGTGCGAGTGGGGCGAATGTGCGAAAAATCTCTCGGGCGATGCTCTATTCTCAATTCTTTTTGTATCTTTGCGCCGTGGAAAGATTTGGCTGCTTGCAAACCACGTTGCACAGCATCACACCCGAAGGGTGATGTGTGTGACAAAAAAGTGCTAAAAAGCGATATGTGAGAACTTTGCCCCAACTTCAGCTCCTGCCAATCAATCCATAATAATTTGTTTAACGCGAATCTGCGCTATGCTGCCTTGTGACCTCTTTGGAGGGTGTGTGGCCCGTAGGTGGGATTCAATAAAAACCTAAAGTTATTATGGCTTTTTTGTTTACATCCGAGTCGGTGTCCGAGGGACATCCCGACAAAGTGTCGGACCAGATTTCCGACGCAATTCTTGACGAATTTCTCCGCAATGACCCCGCAAGTAAGGTCGCTTGCGAAACCCTCTGCACCACAGGCCTTGTAGTGGTATCGGGCGAGGTGCGCTCCGATGCCTATGTAGATATTCAAGGCGTGGCACGCAGGGTTATCAATCAGATAGGCTACGACCGTAGCGAACTCCAGTTCGACGGCCACTCCTGCGGCATCCTCTCCGCCATCCACGAACAGTCGGGCGACATCAATCAGGGTGTCGTGCGCCAGACCGAGGAGGAACAGGGAGCAGGTGACCAGGGCATTATGTTCGGATATGCCTGCACCGAGACTCGAGAGCTGATGCCTGCAACCCTTATCCTCTCCCACGTGCTCCTCAAAGAGCTCGCAGCCATCCGCCGAGAGGGTGAGGTGATGACCTACCTCCGTCCCGACTCCAAGAGTCAGGTAACCATCGAGTATGACGACAATGGCACCCCTCTGAGGGTACACACAATTGTGATCTCCACCCAGCACGACGATTTCGATGACTGCCAGCGCATCATTGCCGATGATGTGCGAAATATCCTCATTCCGAGGGTGAAAGCCCGACTCGAAAAGGCCGGCGACAAACTTGCTGAACTGATAGATGGCAACTACCGACTCTATGTCAACCCTACGGGTAAGTTTGTCATCGGTGGTCCCCACGGTGATACCGGACTTACGGGTCGCAAGATTATCGTAGATACCTATGGTGGTCGTGGTGCCCACGGTGGCGGTGCTTTCTCGGGTAAGGACTCCTCGAAGGTAGACCGCTCGGCAGCCTATGCCGCACGCCACATTGCCAAGAATATGGTTGCAGCAGGTGTGGCAGACCGTATGTTGGTGCAGGTGAGCTATGCCATTGGTGTGGCTGAACCCATCAACATCTTCGTCGACACCTTTGGCACCTCCAAAGTCTCCGTTAGCGATGGTCGCATTGCCGAGATTATCGAAAGCCACTTCGACCTCCGCCCCGCAGCCATCGTGCGCCGCTTCGGTCTCACCAATCCCATCTTTGAACCCACAGCCTCCTACGGCCACTTTGGTCGCCGCCCCTACACTCGCACTATGGAACTCGTGCGCGATGGCCAGACGGTAAGCCGCGAGGTGCGCTTCTTCGGCTGGGAGGAGCTCGATGAGGTGGAGAATATGAAGAGCATCTTCGGCCTCTAATGTTTTTTGGAACTCATTTGCAATCAAAACTATAATATGGAAAAATTCATCATCTCCAACGGTTGCGCACTGCGCGTTGCCGACTCCCGCAAGGGCGAAAAAACCATCCTTCTGCTCCACGGCTACCTCGAGAGCCTCGATGTTTGGGAGGACTTCGCCAAACTTCTCTCGCAGGAGTATAGAGTTGTAGCTATGGATCTGCCCGGTCACGGCATTTCGCAGGTTATGGGTCCCATCCACACAATGGAATTTTTGGCCGATACGGTTGTGGGCGTGCTCGATGAGTTGCAGATAGAGAGGGCTACGGTTGTAGGTCACTCTATGGGTGGCTATGTGGCACTCGAAACCCTCCGTCGCCACTCCGACAGGGTGGAGAAGTTGGTGCTCTTGAGCTCTACCCCTAATACGGATAGCCCCGAAAAACTCGCCGACCGCGACCGTGAGATTGCACTCATCGAGGGTGGACACAAAGACCTCCTTGCTCCTACGGCTGCCAAGCAGGGATTTGCCACCGATAACCTCCGCCGTATGAAGGAGGAGATTGTTTTCCTCGAGGAGCAGGCTCTCGTAGCCGAGCCCGAGGGTGTTGTGGCTCTGCTGCGCGGTATGAAAGAGCGTAAGGATAGCAACGAACTCTTGCGCGAGTCGACTGTGCCTCAGCTCTTTATTCTTGGTAAGAAAGATAACTACATCCCATTGGCCAAGGCCGAGGAGATTGTAGCCGGCCATCCACAGGCTACGGTAGCTTGGCTCGAGAACTCCGGCCACCTCGGTTTCTTCGAAGAGCCCGAGGCGTGCGCCAAGGCCATTGCCGATTTTGTGGGCGAGGAGAAATAGTGACGGGTGGGTTGCCGTAGAGGGCAATTGACACAAGTTATTAAGATACGAAAGCGGCATCCTCCGTAGTGGGGGATGCCGCTTTGTTGTGGTTGATAGTGGGGGAGTGGATTAGATGTCCACCCTGATGAAGTTGCCATCGGAGGAGAAGTCGAGGTCGAGACCGCTGTTGAGCTCCACGTCGATCTGGTGGTCCTTCTCGATGTCTACGATGAAGTTGTCGGGATAGTTGGTGGTGACATACTCAAGAATCTTGGCTGGGATGACCGAATTGGGCACACCCGAGGTGCGATTCTCAATCTCTTTCCACTCGCCATTCTTGCGGAACTCAATGAAGGTTCCGTCGGAGAGGCTCACCTGATAGGTGTAGGTGGCATCGTCGTAGTCCTTGACCACATTGCGGATGGTGGCGTTGGGAAAATTGGCGGTGATGAAGTTGCTCGATGTTGTGGGCAGATCACCCGGATTGATGAGTCTGTCGTCTTTCTCGCAGCTCTGGAGGGAGAGCAGTGTTGCGGCGGCAATAGCCACCATTGTAATGAGCTTTTTCATAGTGTGTTGAGTGTTTTTTTGTTACGTTCAATCTGGTTATCAGGGGGTTGTTTTTATTGTGGTTGCTTTTGGTGATTAGGCAGATGGGGGCGGAAACTATTAGTCGTCGTAGTGACGGAATCGGCCGTTGCTGTCGAAGTTGAGTTCTATGCCGCCCGAGAGTTTTACCTCATAGCCGAATCGATGTTTTTCGATATCCACGATCTGCGCTTCGGCGAAGTTGGCCTCGACATAGGAGAGGATGTTCTGCGGAACTATAGCGACGGGGACCACCGTACCTCGACGGCACTCTACCTTCTTCCACTCACCTCGGCGACCAAATTCAACCTTGGTGCCGTCGGTGAAGATGACATCGTAGGTTTTGTCGGTGATGTCGTTGTCGTACTTGGCGTAGGAGAGGGTGTGGGTGGGGAAGTGGGTGGAGAGGAACTTCTGCGCCTTGGCGGGGAGTTGTTGGAGGGTTACGGGACGCTCGTTAGCTGCGGCCGAGAGGGCCATTGAGAGGAGAGCGATAAGGGTGATAAGCTGTCGTTTCATAGTTTTTCTTGTTTATCAGTTATTATTTATTTTGTCTTGGTTTGTGTGGGTTGCCCCTTTTTTGTAGTACAAAGGTCGCTACCAATACTGAAAAGAATCCGAAAATAGGGCCAAACGAACAAAAAAATCGAAAAAAAATCTGCCCGTACCCATTTTTCGGAATCTTTTCGGTATTTTTATGGACCTTTGTGACGACAAACCGATGCGGATACCTATTAGTTTATATATGGATCCGCCGAATCTAACCCTTCGAAAATTAGGAATATGAAGATACTGATAGTAGAGGACAACCGAGAGCTTGCCGAGATTATGACTCTCGCGCTCACCAAGGAGCGTTTCATTGTGGAAAACGCCTACGACTACCTCGGAGCCGTGCGCAAGATTGCCGAGTATGAATACGACTGCATCCTGCTCGATGTGATGCTCCCTGATGGTAGCGGACTCGACCTGCTTTCGGAACTCAAAGCCTCGGGCAAAAGCGAGAGTGTCATCATCATCTCCGCACGCGACTCCATAGACGACAAGGTTGCAGGACTCGAACTCGGAGCAGATGACTATCTTGCCAAACCCTTCCACCTCGTAGAACTCTTGGCTCGCATCCGCAGTGTTGTGCGCCGCAGGCAGGGTGGAGTGCTCGAACTCTCGGCCGGAAACATCACCATCCGCCCCGACAGCCACAGTGTCAAGATTGGCGGTAAGCAGGTGGAGATGAGCCGCAAGGAGTATGATATTCTCCACTACTTTGTCTCTCGTTCGGGCCACCTCATCAAGAAGGAGGTCTTGGCGGAGGCCGTTTGGGGTGACCACATCGACCAGAGTGACGACTTCGACTTCCTCTATGCGCAGGTGAAGAATGTGCGCCGCAAGATGGCCGAGGCGGGTGCCGATGTGGAGATTAAGGCGGTCTACGGATTCGGTTACAAACTCACTCCTATAGCCTAATGCTTTGCCGAAGAACTTTCATCAAGACCATAAACTATGAAACTGTCTACCAACATATTGCAACGCATTGTACTACCGGCCACAATGCTGGTAGCTATCTGGACCGTAGGATTCTACTTTGCCATCCTCGATGAGGTCAACGACGAGGTAGACGATGCGCTTGAGGAGTACTCCGAGACCATCTCGCGTCGCTACCTTGCGGGCGAGCCTATGGCAGATGCTACAAATGGCACCAATAACTCCTATCACATCGAGCCACTCGACACTATGCCCGTAGCCCCCACCTTGAGTTACAGCAACGAGGATATCTGGATTGAGAGTAAAAGCGAGATGGAGCCGGCAAGGGTGTTGCGTACGACCTTTGTGGATATGGAGGGCAGGGGTTATCTGCTGACCGTGATGACGCCCACCATCGAGAAAAAAGATCTCAAGGAGGCTCTTCTGCTCTGGTCGTCGTTGCTATGTCTGTCGTTGGTGGTGTTGGTGCTGATAGTCATTGCCATTGCTTTTCATCGTAGTTTGCGTCCACTCTATCGTCTGCTCGATTGGCTCGACCGTAGCCGTTTCGACAGCTCCCACGAGCCGCTCGACAACCCGACCAATATCTCCGAGTTTGCACGTCTGAATGAGGCAGTGGATCGCTACGATAGCCAAAACCGAATCATCTATCAGCGTCAGAGTGAGTTTATTGGCAACGCCTCCCACGAACTCCAAACCCCTCTGGCCATCTGCTCCAATCGTCTCGACCTGCTGGCAGAAACTCCCCTCTCGGAGAGTCAACTCGCTGAGGTGTTGAAGGTTCAATCCACCCTCTCGCACCTCTCGCGACTCAACCAGTCGTTGCTCCTACTCACCAAGATAGACAACCACCAGTTCCCCGCCACCGAGCAGGTAGATGTGGGCCAACTCATACGACGCAAGTTGGAGGAGTTGCAGGAGATTTATTCGGGGCGCGGAATAACTGTCGAGGTGCAGGAGAGCAGAAAGTGGCAATTTGCCGCCAACGGCACACTGATGGATATTGCCGTCACTAACCTTGTGAAAAATGCCTTCGTACACAACCGCCCGCAGGGTAGGATTGAGGTCCGAATAGATGACAAGGGGTTGTCTATTACCAATACGGGTGATGCCACACCCCTCGATGGCGAGCGTGTTTTCAGCCGTTTCTATCAACCCCACAAGCGCGAGGGCTCCACAGGTCTCGGACTCGCCATTGTCGCCTCCATATCCCAGCGCAACGGACACACCATCTCCTACGACTATACTCCCGAAGGACTCCACACATTCTCCATACGGGAGAACCAATAGGTGCACAAACAAAAAGCCTCCGATGCCACGTGGCATCGGAGGCTTTTGGTGTTGAATGTTGGGGGGGGGGATTAGTAACCCATACCACCTGCGGGCATTGCGGGAGCTGCAGGGTGCTCCTCCTTCTTCTCGGCGAGCACACACTCGGTGGTGAGGAACATCGAAGCGATGCTGGCAGCATTCTCCAGAGCTACTCGAGCAACCTTGGTGGGGTCGATGATGCCCGCATCGAACATATCCTCATAGCGGTCGGCACGTGCATTGTAACCAAATGCACCCTTGCCCTCTTTCACCTTGTTGACTACAACCGAGCCCTCGCCGCCGGCGTTGGCAACGATCTGTCGGAGGGGCTCCTCGATGGCACGACGTACGATGGCAATACCGGTGGTCTCGTCGTCGTTCTCACCCTTCATACCCTCCAGAGCCTCCGATGCGCGGATGTATCCCACACCTCCACCGGGGATGATACCCTCCTCGATGGCGGCACGAGTGGCTGCAAGTGCATCGTCTACGCGGTCTTTTTTCTCCTTCATCTCCACCTCGGTTGCGGCACCTACATAGAGTACGGCCACACCACCTGCCAATTTGGCAAGCCTCTCTTGGAGTTTCTCGCGGTCGTAGTCGCTTGTGGCGGTCTCCATCTGTCGGCGAATCTGTGCTACGCGTGCCGCCACAGCCTCCTCGGAGCCTTTGCCATCTACGATGGTGGTGTTGTCTTTGCTGATGGTTACCCTGTCGGCCATACCGAGCGACTCGATGGTTGCACCATCCATACGGAGACCTTTGTCCTCGCTGATGACGGTTGCGCCGGTGAGGGTAGCTATATCTTCGAGCAGATCTTTGCGGCGGTCACCAAAGCCGGGGGCTTTTACGGCTGCAACCTTGATGGAACCACGCAACCTGTTGAGTACGAGTGCGCTCAATGCTTCGCCCTCGACATCCTCTGCCACGATGAGGAGGCTTCGGCCATTCTGTGCGATGGGCTCCAGAATACCCATAAGTTCCTTCATTGTGGAGATTTTTTTGTCTGTGAGGAGGATGTAGGGCCTCTCGAGGTCGGCCTCCATCTTCTCGGTGTTGGTCACAAAGTAAGGGGAGATGTAGCCGCGGTCGAACTGCATACCCTCGACAACGTCTACGTGGGTTTCGGTACCTTTGGCCTCCTCTACAGTGATTACACCCTCTTTCTTCACTTTGCCCACAGCCTCGGCGATGAGTGCACCGATGGAGTGGTCGTTGTTGGCCGAGATAGCTGCCACCTGCTCTACTTTGGCCAGGTCGTCACCTACGGTGCGGCTCTGCTCCTTGAGGCTTTCAACTACGGTGGCTACGGCCTTGTCGATACCTCGTTTGAGGTCCATAGGATTGGCGCCGGCGGTCACATTCTTGATGCCCACACCGATGATGGCCTGTGCCAAAACGGTGGCGGTGGTGGTGCCATCACCAGCATCGTCGTTGGTCTTGCTGGCAACCTCTTTGACAATCTGTGCGCCCATATTGGCGAAGTTGTCCTCGAGTTCCACCTCTTTGGCGACGGTCACACCATCTTTGGTGATGTGGGGTGCTCCGAATTTCTTGTCGATAATGACATTGCGACCTTTGGGGCCGAGGGTGACTTTCACGGCGTTGGCAAGCGCATCGACACCCTCTTTGAGGAGTTCGCGTGCCTCTACGTTATATTTGATCTCTTTAGCCATAGTTTGTTTTCTCTCTTTTTAGTGTGTGTTGCTTTGGTTGTGTTGAAATGTGGTTATCGTGGCTTCGGGGGGTGTGGATTAGCCCACTACGGCCATAATGTCGGACTGTTTCATAATCAGGTAGTCGTTACCCTCGATGTGGAGTTCGGTGCCGGCATACTTACCGTAGAGTACGGTGTCGCCTACCTCTACCTCCATCTTTACATCGGCGGTGCCGGGGCCTACGGCTACGACCTTACCTGCGAGGGGTTTCTCTTTGGCTGTGTCGGGGATGAAGAGGCCGCCTGCGGTCTTCTCCTCGGCGGGGTTGGGGAGTACGAGTACTCGGTCCGAAAGTGGTTTTACGTTCATAGTTTGTCTGCTTTGGAAATAAGTTGTTATTGTTTTTTGATTCGTTTTGCGTTGTTGCTGCGGCTATGTCGGGTGGCCGCAGACAACTACTCCTCGGACAATCTCTGTGCCAGACCTGCGGGGACTGACATTTTGGCAGACGAGGAGTGGAAGTAGTGCAGAGTGTTGTCGGGTTGCTATTCGGCCCCCAACTCCTTGAGTGCCCTTGTGAGGGTCTCGTCTATCGGGATAATCTGCGAGAAGTAGCCCACATCCTGCAACTCCGTATTGCGGGCGATGTAGGCCCTGAGCATTGAGGTGAGCAACTGCTTGGAGGTGGCAATCTCCTTGGCTACGGGTGCCACTCCCTTGCGCTCGGCATAGGCCACGAAGTCGTCGAGAAGGCGGCTGTCGCTGTCGAGGAAGCGGTTGAGCTGGTCTATGGTGCGGATGGAGTTGATGGCCTCGCGGTGACGGTCGGCGTAGTCGAGCGTGTAGCGATAGAGCACATTGAGTCCCGTGGCGGCGTAGTAGTAGGGAGTCATATCGGTGGTGTCTATGGGGACAAAGATGTCGGGCATAATGCCTCCTCCGCCATAGACTGTGCGACCACCCGGGGTGACAAACTTCAGCGAGTCGGCAAAGCGAATGCTGTCGGCCGAGAACATCTCGCCGTGCTCGTAGCGGTCTATGATGTCGAACACATAGTCGCTACCTCCTTGTGTGTAGGGTTTCTGTATGCAGCGGCCTGTGGGGGTGTAGTAGCGTGCGATGGTGAGTCGGAGTGCCGAGCCGTCGGCCAGAGGTATCTGATTCTGCACCAATCCCTTGCCAAATGAACGACGGCCTATGATGGTGCCTCGGTCATTGTCTTGGAGTGCGCCGGCAACAATCTCGCTCGAGGAGGCGCTGTAGTCATCAATCAGCACCACCAGTGGCAGATCGGTGAGGGTGCCATTGCCGCGGCTGTACTCACTCTGCCTACGGCCTGCGCGATCCTCGGTGTAGACCATCAGTTTGCCCTCGGGCAGAAACTCATTGGTCATCAGTATGGCTTGGTCGAGGTAACCGCCCGAGTTGCTACGCAGGTCGAAGATGAGGCTCTCCATACCCTCGCCCTTGAGCCTCTCGACAGCCTCGAGGAACTCCTTGTGGGTGGTGCGTGCGAAACTCGTTAGTCGGATGTAGCCCACTTTGGGCCTAATCATAAATGCTGCATCTATGCTGTGCAGTGGAATCTTGTCGCGGACGATCTCCACATCCACCAGATTCTCCACATTGGCACGCTCGATACCCACCTTGACCTTTGTGCCGCGTTTGCCTCGCAGCGAACCGATAATCTCCTCTTGGTCTATCTTGCGTCCTGCAACCGTGTCGCCATCGATGGTGATGATGCGGTCACCGGGGAGGATGCCGGCCTTGTAGCTCGGGCCTCCGGCGACGGTGTTGAGTACCACTACGGTGTCGGTTGTCATATTAAATACCACGCCGATGCCGTCGAACTCACCCTCGAGAGGTTCATTGACGGCCTGCATATCCTCTGCGGGGATATACATCGAGTGGGGGTCGAGCTGTGACATCAGTTCGTGCATAAGGTTCTCGACCACGGTGTCGGTATCTATGGGGTCCAGGTAGTAACTCTTCAGTAGCGAGAGTGTGAGGTCTATCTTGGAGGGAGAACCCGAGGTTGACTGCGTGCTGCGGGTGGAGGCCGAAGGGCGGCGCAGGTTTATCGAAAAACCCATAATCAGGCCTATGGAGAGTGCTACGGCAGCCACGATGGGGAGCCATAGTACTCGGCGATTGCTGCTATTGTTGTTCATACCGTTTGGTCGTTGGATGATTACTCTTGTTTCTCTGCTATTGTTTGGTGGCGCGGTTGCACACCTATGACCCATCCTTGCAACGGGCTACTTGTTGCTGAAGCGGTAGGAGAGTCCTATAGTGCCCGAGTATTGATATTGTGCTCTTGGGCTGGCCGAGTGGAGGTAGTAGATCACGCCGTAGAGGTTTACGGAGAGGTACTTCGAGAGGTTGAAGTCGAGCCAATTGTCCCATCGGCAGGTGGGCGGCGAGGTGAGGTTGCTGAATGCGTAGAAGGTGGAGCGATAGCGGATGCGGTTGCGCCAAAACTTCTTGTCGAACGAAAGGTTGACACTCGGACCAATACTGCTGTAGACCTTATCTCCTGCGGGCACACCATTGAGCCCCTGTTCGTAGAGTCTAACGTCTACCATCGTAATCATATTGCCCGCAATGGGCGAAAGTGTCACCTTGTAGGGGGCTCCGCTCGGGGCGTAGGTAAATCCCACGGAGATGTCGAAGAAACCGGGCGAGAGTATGGCCGAGATGAGTGTCTGGTCGGTGCGCGACTTGAATCCGTCGGTGAGCTGTGTGCGGAAGTTCATAGTGGCCGAGTAGGACCAACTATTGCGGATATCCCACGACATTACCTCCGAGATTTTCAGTTCGTCGACATTCTTGAAGGGGGTGCGGTCGATGTAGTTGATGCCGTAGCGGGCGTTGACCGTCAGGTCGTGGGTGAACTTGCTCTGCTTGAAGCGGTGGTGGAGGAAGAGGGTGGCAAGGGCCGAGAAGGTGTTGTCGCCACCGGCTGTCCAGTTCTCAAACTGTAGGGCCGAGGTCTGGAACGAACCTTGTGCCTCGAATAGGTTGCGCTCACGGCGTATGCGGTTGCGCTCGGCTACCCACGCGGCGTGGTCGTAGTAGTCATCGGAGAGGTCGCTCGAGAGCTGATTGCGTGTGATGCCCTTGAGAGTCGGCTCGGCCGTATTCTCACGTGTGGGCTGGGCGCGGCGAATGGTATACTGACCGTAGGCCTCGGCCGACACCATCAGGGCCAACACCGACAGCAGGAGCACCATCACTATTCTTCTCTCTACGCCTTCCATAGTCTCTATCTATACAGCTATAAAAACTTATTACCGCACAAATATAGCGTTTTTCGTCGGATATTCTTACCTTTGTATAAAACAATAGAGCACTTTAGACAACAAAGCAAAACAATTATAACGACTATGAAATACTTTGGAGCACACGTTTCGGCTGCAGGAGGACTTATCAACGCACCCCGCAATGCCCACGCCATAGGTGCTGGCGCTTTCGCACTCTTCACCAAGAACCAACGCCAATGGCTCGCTCCCGCTCTCACAGAGGCCGATATTGAGGCCTTCCGCACAGAGTGTGAGCGACTTGGTTACAAACCATTCCAGATACTCCCACACGACTCCTATCTTATCAACCTCGGACATCCCGACGAGGAAGGACTTGCCAAATCGCGTGAGAGTTTCGTCGAGGAGATGCGCCGTTGCCAACTCCTCGGTCTCGACCGACTCAACTTCCATCCCGGCTCGCACCTCGGTCGCATCGACATCGACCGCAGCCTCGACCGCGTGGCCGAGAGCATCAACATAGCACTCGAACGCACCGAGGGTGTCACGGCCGTAATCGAAAACACAGCAGGTCAGGGTACCAACCTCGGCCACACCTTCGAGCAGATTGCCCACATCATCGACCGCGTTGAGGACAAGAGTCGAGTGGGCTACTGCATCGACACCTGCCACGCCTTCGCTGCGGGCTACGACCTCTCCTCGCGTGAGGCCTGCGAGAGCACTTTCGCCAAGATTGACAGCATCATCTCGCTTGACTACCTGCGCGGTATGCACCTCAATGAGGCTATGCGCCCCCTGGGTAGCCGCATCGACCGCCACGAACGACTCGGACACGGGCAGATAGGCTGGGAGTGCTTCGAGTACATTGCCCGCAATCCCCGATTCGACAATATGCCGCTTGTGCTCGAGACCATCGACGAGAGTCTCTGGAGTAGCGAGATTGCAACCCTCTATCAGCTCGCAGGGGAGCAGAAGTAGAAGTCGGCATTTAATGGTCTATCTACAATAAAGAGCGAACCGCAGTCACTTAGGCTGCGGTTCGCTCTCTCTTTGTAAGCGGCTCCTTGTTAGATGAACTCACCCAGCTCGGCATCCTCCAAGCATTGGAGTTTCTCGGTCAGCTGGCCACACTGAACGGTGTAGCTACCCTCCTCGAGATACCAGCAAGCATCGTTCTTCGCAAAAGCCAACTCCTCGGCCGCAAGCTCAAAGCATACGGTCTTGGTCTCACCGGGCTGCAACTCCACCTTGTCGAAGTCGCGCAGACGGCGGCCATCGGGAACGATGGAGGCAACATCGTCATTCACGAAGAGCAACACACTCTCCTTACCTGCTCGTTTGCCTGTGTTGGTCACATCCACCGAAATCTTAATCTTGTCGCCGGCCTTGAACTCGCCACCCTCTACGACCTTCAGGTTGCTGTACTCAAAGGTGGTGTAGGAGAGGCCGTAGCCAAATGCCCACTGCATAGCCACAACAGCGTTGTAGTCATAGGCACCCTGCATTGTGCCTACACTCTCCGAAACCTTGTGGTCGTAGGTGGTCATAGCATTGGAGTACTTGGGATAGGAGTAGGGGAGTTTACCCGAGGGGTTCACATCGCCATAGAGGATAGATGCGAGTGCTCGACCACCCTCCGTACCGGGCAAGTAGGTGTGCAATACGGCATCCATATCATCTACGAAGCTGCGGATGATGCGACCGCGGCCCTCGTTGAGTACCAGAATCACAGGTTTGCCCGTTGCAGCCAGAGCCTTTGCCAAGGCCTGTTGGTTGGGCGAGATGGCCATCTCCTTCAGATTGCCGGGGGTCTCGCAGTAGGAGTTCTCACCGAGGCAGAGCACGATGTAGTCCACACCGCGTGCGGCCCTCACAGCAGCCTCGATGTTGATGTTGCACTCCTCCTCGTAGCTGCCACCCTGCTTATACTCTACGCCGGCAACATATTTCACATTCCTGCCACCAATGGCCTTCACTGCATCGAGAATGGTCACTCCGTCTGGCAGCATCTCGTCTACAATATCTCCCTGCCACGAGAAGCTCCATCCACCGCACAAAGGACGCATCCTATCGGCGTTGGGGCCGGCAACCAAAATCTTGGCATCGCGGCTGAGGGGGAGGATATTGTTGTTGTTCTTCAACAGAGTGATGGACTCGCAGGCAGACTCATAGCAAGCCTCGCGGATGGCCTCACCCTGGAACTCGGGGTAATCTTTGACGTAGGTGTTGGGGGTGGTGTCAAGACCCAAACGAACTTTCATACGGACAATCCTGCGGGCAGCATCGTCGATGCGTTCGCGGCTCACAAGGCCCTCATCTACAGCCTCAAGCAGCAACTCGCAGAAACGAAGGTCGTAGGGAATCATTGCCATATCCATACCCGCATTCACAGCGTCGGCAATGGCGTGTTTGAAGTCCTTGCTTACCCTCTCCCTCTGGTAGAGGTTGGGTACGTCGGCCCAATCGGAAACGACTACGCCGTCCCAACCGAGTCCCTCTTTGAGCCAACCGGTCAGCAACTCGTGGTCGGCGTGGGTAGGTATGCCGTTTACCGATGCGGAGTTGACCATCAACGAGAGTGCGCCTGCCTCAACGGCCGCTTTGAAGGGTGCAAAGTGTTTCTCCTTCAGCTCTGCGATGGATACGTAGGCGGGGGTGCGGTCCTGGCCCGAGTTGGTCATACCGTAGGCGAGGAAGTGTTTGGGACAAGCGGCAATGTGCTTTGTGTCGATATGGTTGGGGTCGGCACCCTGATAGCCGAGGACCATTTCTCGGCCCAACTCTGCCGTCAGATAGGCATCCTCACTGAACGACTCCCAGCAACGGGGCCAAGCGTGACGACGGCCCAAATCGAGGGTGGGGGAGTAGGTCCAGGGGATGTTGCTGGCTCTCACCTCGTAGGCGGTCATCTCGGCCATACGGCGGGTGAGTGCCCTGTTGAATGAGGCGGCGGCATTGACCTCCTGTGGGAAGAGCGAAGCGCCGGCAGTGTAGGTGGTGCCGTGGATGGCATCGATGCCGTAGAGGGTAGCGATGCCGGTGTGGCGTATGGAGGCTTCGTTGATCTTCTCAATGAGCGGATTCCACTGCTCGGCGGGGAGAGCTCTGCCGGGTGCGTTGAGCACGGAGCCCACCTTGTATTTGGACATAATGTTCTCGAGATTCTCCTCGTTGAGATTGAACTGTCGGTTACCATTTGGGTCAGCTTCGAGTTTGCCGAGCAGGTCGATAGCGATTTCGGCCATCTGACCAACTTTCTGTTCAAGGGTCATCTGGCTGAGGATTTTTTCGACTTGTTTTTCCACGTCGTTGTCTTTGGGGATAGCTGTGCGGCTGCTGCCACAAGCTGCCAAGAGTGCTGCTGCACAGATGGTTGCGATGAGTTTGATAGTTTTCATATGGGTAAAAAGTTAATAAGTAAGTTCGTGATTAGAAGTCTGCGCTTGTAGCTTTGGTCGGCTGGTCGAATGACTGCAAGGCCATTCAACCTCACGAAGATACGAAAATAATATGAGAATCTAAAATCTCACTTCCGATTTTGCCCTATTCTCTTGTTTTAACCTCTTAATTATGCAGCTTGTTTTTCTTGTAAAATTTACTAAAAAATAGTTGTGCGTATATGAGTTTCTTGTGTGTAAACCATACATTATATATTTAATATAATATACGTATGTCAAATATTAATAGTAAAATTTATGGCCAATTACAGAGGAGAACGCAAAATGGTTGCGTGTAAGCAAGCAGACTCAATCAGAAATAATGTAGAATTGTTCCAAGAGGATTTGCTCACGGTGCAAACTTTAGGTAAAGTAATATCTAATGAGACAATTACAACCTATTTACGTCAGATGCTTTTGGATTTAGGTAGTCAAAAATGCAGTGTGAGAAAAACTATGTCGGATAAAAAAGCAAAAGGCACTGAATTGAAACCTCTGGCTTCAGCAAGCGAAGTTAGAGGTGAAGCATCAAGAATGACTTTGTTCGTATATATGAGAATAATTATAAATCGAATGAAGTCTCTTGGGAAAATAAGGACAGCAGAGGCCTACACTTCTACTCTGAATAGTTTCTGTAGATTTAGACAGGGTGTTGATATTGAATTAGAACAAATAGTGCCTAATGTGATGATTGCTTATGAAATATATCTCAGAGATAAAAGAGTAATTAGGAATAGCAGTTCTTTCTATATGAGGATATTGAGAGCTGTCTATAATCGAGCAGTAGTGGAGTTGGGAATAGACAATAAGTCTCCATTCAAGTATGTGTATGTTGGTGTGGATAAAACAAAAAAAAGAGCAGTATCCTTGGAGTGCATCAAAAAGATAAAACAGATTAATCTTAATAATAGGCAGGGTTTGGATTTTGCAAGAGATATGTTTTTGTTCTCCTTCTACACACGAGGGATGTCATTTGTAGATATGGCTTATCTTCGTAATGATGCAGTGTCTAAAGGAGAATTAGTTTACTATAGAAGAAAAACCGGGAACCGTTTATCTGTGAAGTGGGAATCATGTATGCAAAAGATAGTTGATAAGTATAGAAATAACTCAAAATACTATCTGTTGCCCATAATTAAAAATGACAACAAGAATGAGCGAAAACAATATATAAATTGCCTCTGCAGTGTGAATAGGAATTTAAAAATTATTGGTCGAATGATTGGTTTAGATATCCCTCTAACGATGTATGTAGCAAGACATTCCTGGGCAAGCATCGCCAAGAAATCAAATGTTCCATTAGCAGTTATTAGTGAAGGTATGGGGCATAGTTCCGAAACTACAACTCAAATATATCTTGCAGCCATCGACTCTACTCGTGTGGATAGAGTCAATAGCCATATAATCAATATGTTGAAGTGATTTAGTTTAGGGATATTTAGAGTCTATCTCTTTCGTAGAGATAGACTCTACGGCACAAATGTAAAAAAATAATCCTAAATAACCATAAGCAACTTTCAAAAAAACACACAAAAAAATAATCAAAATTAGACCTTTTGAAATGATTAACAATCAATAGGAAATAAAGGTTTTAGCAGCAGATTAATATGGAGTCTATCTCTACGAAAGAGATATGCAGAGTTTAGTTCGCAAGAGCAACAATTTCCAAAATTGTGAAAACTTTTGAGGAGGCTACTGATGCCATTGGGAAAAATGAGGAAGCAATATCGGTTGTTGGTGTGACAACCGACCGCGAAGCGCACCCTAAATCTTGGAAAGCGATTTTGGTGAGAACGTGTACAGAAAAAAAAGTTTGTCAACTACTAAACAAAAAATCCATTGAACATTTTTTGCCGATTCAGTCAGAGGTGCGCTCCTGGAGCGATAGGAAGAAGACTATACATCGTGTCGTAATTCCAATGATTGTTTTTGTGAGGACAGACTTGTGTGAGGATGCCGAGTTGCTAACATTGCCAAACGTCAAGAAATTTGTTTCATATCCCGGATCCCGTCAGCCCGCCATAATTCCCGACACTCAAATAGACAATCTGAAATTAATGACGAATGCTCCCAATAATCCAATAGAGATTAGCGAGTTATTGCCAAATGTCGAGTGTAAGGTACGCATAAAATCTGGTCCATTGGTTGGTTTAGAAGGGAACTTACTTACGGATAAATCTGATTATCCCCGAGTTGCTGTAAGGGTGGAATGTTTGGGATATGCTTGTGTCAGTGTATCGCTGAATGATGTTGAACGAGTATTAGAAACTGTATAAAAATTTACTATGGATAAATATGTAGATTCTTTGAGCGCACTTCATTTTGATTTGTTGCATATTGCTCAATCTTTTGCAACGGATAACAGTAGTCCTACGATTGAACCGGCACATATCCTAAGGGCTCTGTTACACAAAAGTGCCGGCCTGGTTAATTACCTGGAGGATACATTGGATGCGGACTACTACTATTTAGTAGATTGGGCAGATATGAGGATGCAGCAATGTGAAAAATCCCCATATAAAATGAAGGGAATTGTATTATCCGCAGATACCCAGAAAGTCGTGAAAGAGGCAGGCAGCATTGCTAAGGCAAAAGGTTTAGATAGTCTTGATGAGTATTCGCTTTTGGCCGCATTGCTGACTCCAGGGTTGGCTTTTTCTTATGAACAGTTGAAAACTATGCCTCTCACTCCGGATAAAATAATTACAAACGAGGGAAGTATTAATAATGCGAACACGAAGCAGACCTCTAAATCGATGATAAATATTAGCACGTCCGATAGTGATATGTTGTGTGTGGATATGTTGCAATCTTTGCCAGATTTGTCGGTGGTTGGTTTCGATTCGGAAATACGCTCTTTAATAGAGATTTTAGCGAGGAAAGACAGAGCAAATGTAATCATAGTTGGAGAAACAGGAGTGGGTAAAACCAGTCTTGTAGTTGGGCTCTTGCAAATGATAAGAAGTCAGTCTGTGCCTTCATTTCTGTTGGATGTCAAACCCTATGAGCTGGATACTATTGCATTGTGCCAGGGAGTGACTTATAAGGGTGAAATTGAGGATAGATTTAAGGATGTGATTAATCGTCTGGCAAATCAAGTTCATCCGATTCTTGTCATCGAAAATTTTCACAATCTGTTAGATAAACAGTCGTTGCTTTATGGTGTATTGCCTATTTTGAGACGGGCATTGACTAAAAATGACTTGCAAGTTATCTGTACGACTACTCTTGATGGATATACCAAAGACATCGAAAAAGACAAAGAGTTGCTTTCGTTATTTGAGAAGGTGACGGTGGAGGAACCATCTGTCGAAATGACCGAGGAGGTATTGAAAAGCCGTAAGGATACCTATGAGCAATTCCATAAAATTGAGTTGGATGATGATGTGCCGGCAGAAATAGTACGTTTGGCAAAGCGCTATATGTCTGACAAACGTTTGCCATCATCTGCGTTGGATTTGCTCGATAGGTCTATGGCAGCTATGAAGGTTGATATTGAATCGACACAAAATGGTGAGAATGAAGTTGCCCAACTTAATGTAGACATTGTAAGAAAAGTAGTGTCCAAGATGACAGGAATACCTATGGGCAACATTCAGGCTGCAGAGAGGGAAAGATTGTCCAACGCTGAAGCTATTTTGCACAAGAGGGTAGTTGGTCAGGAACACGCAGTGAAAAGTATACTTGATGCGGTATTTGAATCGCGCTCTGGATTGAATAAAAAGGGACAACCCATTGGCTCATTCTTTTTCTTAGGTCCTACAGGTACCGGTAAAACAGAGCTGGCTAAGTCGTTGGCAGAGTTCCTATTTAATGACGAATCAAATATATTGAGGTTCGATATGTCGGAATACAAAGAGGAACATTCTGTGGCATTGCTTTATGGAGCCCCTCCGGGATATGTCGGATATGAAGAAGGAGGTTTGCTGGTAAACCAAATCAGGCAAAATCCATACTCCGTGGTACTGTTTGATGAGATAGAAAAGGCTCATAAGTCCGTATTTGATCTTTTCCTTCAGATTCTTGATGAAGGAAAACTTCACGATAGGTTGGGACGTATTGGCGACTTCTCGAACGCCCTAATTATATTTACCTCTAACATTGGCAGTGATTTTATTTTCAATTCATTTGGACAAGGTCATATACCAACTCACGATCAAATGTTAGAGGTGATGCAAGGACAGTTTAGACCCGAGTTCCTTGCCCGTCTAACCGAGATTGTGCCTTTCTCTCCAATTACTACGGAGATGATAGATAGAATTTTCGACATCCATATTAAGAATCTGCTTAAGACACTTCACGAACAGAAAATTATCCTGGAGATTGACGAATCTGCTCGTAAATATGTGACGAGCACCGGATTCAATTCACATTATGGCGCTCGTCCCATATTGGGTATCATTCGCAAGGAGATTCGTCGACCATTGTCAAAAATGATTATTTCCGGCGATATAGTACCTAACTCCAAAGTCTTGATGAAATATAATTCCGAAACCAAAGAGATCATTTGGGAAATAACCGATAGCGAAGAGTGTACTAAATGAGTTTTTGGCAAAGATTGTTTGGTCATTTCCATAGAGACAACATTACATTAACACATAATAGACAAAGTATGGCAAGGAAGACAGTTATTACAAAAGTCTTGGATGCAAATGCGCAAGATGGCATTATTGAGTTCCCTCAGAATAGGACTCTTTATGCAGACCAATTTACTGACGTTGCACCCAATACGGATGAAGCCCGCCAGGGATTCAGGCCCAAAAGTATGAAAGAGGTGTTTGAACATTATCAGCCTACGAAGGAGGGTGTCGCTCTTGAATCTGAAAACGGTGGTGTATTGTATGAGAATTTCGAGTTTAAGCAAATTAAGGATTTCGAAGATGAGCAATTGATTGCCCAAAGCGATTTCTTGAGTGGTAAAAAAGCTAAAATTGAGGCATATAATTCGGTTGTGCGTCAGTTGGAGAAGAACAAAACATTGAGGAATACGCTCAAAGATGAATCTTCTAAAGAAAATCTCAAAAATGCATTGAAAGCGTTATTGGCAGAGTTAGAGGATGCCGAGTAGACTTTTTCAAATGAAATTATAATTCAATACAAATATGGCAGCAGAAGAAAAAAAACTCGCAAGTGTAGAGTCGCTGGAGTTGAGAGAAAGAATAGATAACCCTGCCGAACTGCTCCAGAACAGTATCGGTGGACTTGATAAATATGGAGGATTTCAACTTCTCAAAGGTCTTGTAAAGGGTGTAGAGAATATGGATCCCCGAAAAAAAGCGGTGAAGAATATTTTTTTGTCGGATTCGGCTTATGCAGAAGCAAGGAAAAAGCTGAAAAACGAGATCGCTTTGTGGGTGAATATTCTCGAGCAGGGAGGTGTTGATCCTATGGAAATCATCGATATTTGTAAACAAGAGTGTAATAAAGCTGAACAGAATCTCAAGAACAACCTCTTCAATATACATAGTGAGATAATGAATCTTGAGGTTACATATCGTGCACTTGACTCTTTCTTTGCCAATGCGAGTCAAGGCAAGGTGGATTGTATTACATTGATGAATGTCAATAAAGAGGAGTTGACCGACAATGATTCTGAGGACACTTTGGCAGTTAGAGATGAGTTGGAGCAATACTACGATCGCTTGAGCTTGAAGAACAACTATAGTATGTTGGTTGTCCCCGGATATTTAGGCGATGGGGAGGCCGTTAGAATGTGGGCTCAAACCGCATATAAGAATAAGGTCCTTATGATTACAGACTTTAAGGATAGTATGAACTTTGAAATGCTCAAGGATGAGTTGGATGACGCAAGTCTTCAGGGTCAAGAGGCATACCTGTCCAATATGATTATGACTTGCAATTATTTGGTAGGCAGAAAGAAATCCGACATTGCAGGCGAAGATGAGGACTTGTTTATTCCTGCATCGGCGGCGCTTGCCGGTAGGATGTCCAATACAGATGAGGTTGTTATCGCTCAGGGTGCTGCGGGCAAAAAATATGGCACATTGTCAAATGTCAAAGGAGCTCGAATGGATTTGAGGAAATCGGAGATTGCCTCACTCATTGATCAAGGTGTAATACCTATGGTTGAAGAGGATGGTCGAACTATGGCCTTCTCCAATAGGTCTTTGTATAATGGTGCAACAATGGGTTTGCAGGAGTATCCTATCGTTAGAGTTTTTGACTGGATTGGAAAGGTGTTCCAAAATTTCTTCAACGACGAAGCTTTTATCAATTGGAATCCGCAAGTCAAGGCCGAGTTGCAGCAGGCCATTCACGACTTCTTGAGTGATTACAAAGGCCCCGGCAAGCTTATCGAGAATTATAGTCTCAAAGGAATAAATCAGGATCCCAAGACGAAAGATATCAGCATACAAGTTGAGATGAAACCTTTCTTTGCAGCTAAAAACTTCCTAATCGAGTTGACCGGTCATAATGGTACAGCTGGTGTGGATTGGGATCAGAAGGTGCAATAAATACCCAAACCTATTATTAATTAATAAATTCAATTATTATGGCTACAAGAACTTGTACTATCAATGCCGATGGCATTCAGGAGCGTGAGGTTGAATTCGTAAGGTACGAACTCAATCAGCACACAGATGTTCAGGGTCAGCCCACAGGTACTACACGTGGTGGCAAGATCCAGCTTAAGGTTAAATCCAACGATGATGGTAATACCGATATTTTGGAGTGGATGTGTGATACTTATATGAGCAAGAGTGGCACTATTTCGTTCCCCAATCGTCAGGGCGGTGAGATGAAACATCTGTCTTTCAAGGAAGGTTACGTTGTTGAGTACTCCGAGACCTACGATTCGTCTAAGATGCAGGATGAGAGAGAGATTCACCAGTATGAGGAGTTTACTATTACCTGCAAGGAAATCCAGATTGGCAATGCTCGTCACAACAACCGTTGGACTGTAGATAACTAATTGTATCAGATTCGTCAGGAGGCAACCGCCTCCTGACGATTAATACCCAAACCAATGGCACTGCAGGGATATTTGAAAATACTTGATGGAACCGATCGGACATATGGCGTGGTTGAATGCGAATATGAGTTCACTCAAACGGTTGATGATACCGGAAAACCTACATCTCGTCCTATGGGAGGCCAGATCACATTTGTGATGCCAGCTACTAGCGATGACGATGTGTTTTTCTATAAGTGGATGATCCATAAAACCGAGGTTAAGTCAGGACTGTTTCGTTTTTGTGTTTATTCTCATAATAATAAACGCAGTTTCAAGACCATTCAATTCATAAATGCCTATTGCATAAGGTTAAAGGACTATTTTAATGACAACGACCAAAAGTTGATGTATACTACCATAACCATTAGTGCAGAGGTACTTAGGATTGGTGTCAGTGATAGTGTAATGTTGGTCAATGAGTGGGGTGGTGTTTTGGGTGATATGCGTAATCGTTTTGAGCACGAAATAGGTCGTTTAGGTGCTGGAGATTTGTTCTAAAATGACGGTTTATCCATATGTCAATATCTATTAAAAATATCTCTATTTCTATCGATGGCGTGAAATCATCAGAGTTTGATATTGAACTCGATGGTGAAGTATGGCATTTGGATAATTTTTCTCTATTTCAACGCCTGCTTTCTCCCAATACACTTATGTTTACTATGCATAAAGGACCCGAGGAGGCTATGAGTGAGGCGTTATTCTCAATCTGTGGCCAGGTGATTGGCAAACAGATGACAGTATTATTGCAAACTGAGATTATTTCTCCTCACGATGATCCCGATAAATTGGAAGAGATCGTGTTTGTCGGTGTAATCACTTCGGCTGTTGGCAGAAGAAGTCATAGTCAATACTATATCAATGTGACGGCTGAAAGTTATGACGCCTTGCTCAATGATAATCCTAATTGCAAATCTTTTGAGGGGCTTACTCTTAATGAGATAGTCAATGATGTCGTAGATGATTATAGTGGTGTGTTGGACGTAGAGGCAGATGCTCGTTATTCTGCCATAATCCCATATTGTGTACAGTACAACGAAACGAATTACCAATTTCTTTGTCGATTGGCGCAGCGTTACGGGGAATGGATGTATCATTCTGGGGAAAAACTTGTTTTTGGCAAATTGCCCGTTGGACAATCGGTCAAATTAATGTATCCGAGTCAGGATATTCCGGTTTACAATATCGATATGAAAATGCAGCACGTTGCATTTAATCATATAGCAAGTTCTTACAACTCCTATTCTGCAAATCAGAAAGAGGGATTGGAGGAAATGCAACGAAAATATAATGACTTGAGTGAGTGCGTTTTTAATGCATCTCAAGACAATTATATTAAGAATACTTTGCAGAATCTTCATTCGGGAGGTTATGCAGATGAAGATGGTCGAGAGCAGATTTTGGCTATCTCTACCAAAACCCAAGCCAGAGGAGAGAAAGCCTCTATGCTTACATATTCAGGTGAAACATATTGCTCAAAAATCAAGATTGGAGGAGTTTTGATTATTGAGGACAACTATATAGACCATAGCAGTCATAAAAAAAGTCCTGTGGTACAAGATGAAATACTTATAACCGAACTATTGCATTATTTTTCTAAAGATAAGGTTTATAGTAATGTATTCAAGGGGTTACCCATAGGCTGCGATTATCCTCCATATTTCAATACTGATGTATATCCTGTCGCGCCTTCGTGCCGTGCCAAGGTTGTTGATAATGAAGATCCAAATGACTTAGGTCGAGTAAGGGTTCAATTCGATTGGCAGGCAATGCTTGACGACAATATGATAACTCCTTGGATAAGAATGTCACAACCATACGCTGGAGGGGGCAAAGGGTTTAGCTTCATTCCCGAAGTGGGAGAAGAGGTTATGATTGACTTCGAAGGAGGTAATGCGGAACGCCCATACGTCAAGGGTACATTATACAATGGAGTTGGCAATCCGGACGGAGCGTGGCTCGCAAATAACAATGGGCACAATAAGATAAAAGCCATTAGGACTCGAAATGGTCATACAATTGAGATACACGATGAGGGAGAAGATGGTTATATCCGAATCTATGATAATCTGAAGGAAAACTACATCTTGACTTTCTCTACAGATGAAAAACTCATCAAATTGGAGTCTACAGGCAACATTGAACTACACGCAAAAAATGATATTATTATGCGTGCAGGGAATAATATTGATGCAAGTGCCAGCAAGGATTATTTTATGAATGCCGATAATGACATGCACAGAACAGCATCAAATGACATAGTTGAGGTAGTGGGTAATGATAGGTCATCAACGATAAAGAACAATGATTATTTGACAGTCGAGTCAAATAGTTTTGTGAAGGTTAACAATAACAAGGATGAACAGATTGCCCACAAATTACAGGTGACGGCAGAAAATATTAGGGAAGAGGCTTCGGACAAAATGCTTCTCTATTCTAATGTACATCAGCAAAAGGCAGAAAATTCGATGAATATCAATGCTGGTTCTAAGATAGAAATAAAGTCATCTACAGTGAAAGTCAATTAGAACTATGGCAGATTCTTATGTGACTTCTAATGCTGTGTTGAGGTGTTGCTTTGGGGATCAACCTTCAAAACTCAAGGTCCTTCCTTCCAGAACAGTTAAACTGACCGAAGAACCTGCAGCAAATATTAGTGACCACATATCTAAGGTGAATATACCCCCTTTTGGTAAGTGTCACACACTTGGTTTTCCACCGACCAAGGCGGCGACTATTGCTAATAAAGGTCGTTTGACGCCCCAACCCTGCATCCCAAATACTATGAGTAAATGGCAAGGTGGTAAGAATGATTATCTCATTGAAAACCAGCCGGCTCTATTGAGGTCGTCAATTTGCAGATGTGCTTGGGGTGGAATAATCACCATTGAGTCTGACGGACAGAGAAATACCGGTAGCCCTGATATGAGTAGGGAACCGAGTTCACAATTCAAGCAGATGTAAATTAGGGCTGATAGTTGATAATTATTGTTATGGAGATTGTTGGTGCAAATAACGCCGAATACGAGGAAAGGGCAGAAAGTGCTCTCTGCGAGCGCGATATACATATAGGGGTGTTCTTTGATGGTACCAATAATAATGCCAATAACGGAAAGTGGACAGATTGGTTGCATTTACAAGGTCGAGTAGATATTTTAGGTCGCAATGAAGAGAATAGGGCCCTAAACAATACTATAGACTGGAATAGGAAGGGTAATATTTCTAATCCTGCAATTCTTGCCAAACTATTTAGACCTTTGAGCCACAATAGTAATGATAAGGTGGTTACGCTGTATATTGAGGGTGTGGGTAGAGAAGGTTTTATGGCAGAAAATTCGGTGGCAGATTTCGTGGTAAATGGTAAACCGGTGATTGGTTTGGGCTTTGGACTCGGTTCATCCGGTGTTGTCGCCAAGGTTAGCAAAGCAGTACAATACATATACAATCAGATCTCCATTGAAATACATAGAGGCTTATCGAAGATACGAAATATCCATTTCTATGTTTTTGGTTTTAGTCGCGGTGCCACTTGTGCCAGATTATTATCCTATCTAATTGCCAGAGAAGAAGGGCAGGTACTACCTCGAGAACACGAATTTAACAATTATTTAGCCGGCAATTTATTTACTAATGGTCGCGTCTCTTTTTTGGATGAAATCAAGCAGAGGGTCAATAGTGTAACGGTAGATTTTTTGGGTGTGTATGATACTGTTTCAGCTATGGGTTTTCTAAATGAGCAAGAAGGTGATGCAAGTTGGAGAGAAACACCCTTACTTTCTCGAACCGAGATGTGGAGTAATTTTCATCGAGATAATGCTCGGAACTATGGGTTGTACTCCCAATCGTTGGATAATGTGAAGAGCTCGTGCCATATATGTGCATTAGATGAGTTTAGGGCTAACTTCGCAATTACCGATTTTGGAGAATCATTACCTGCAAATAGCATAGAATTGTTTATTCCAGGCTGCCACTCTGATATCGGTGGCGGATATGGAATAGATGATGATCCGAGCGGAAAGTCATTGGCTAAATATACGAGCAACGGGGTATTAAAAAATAAAGTATACACACGTATGTGCGTGGGCAATCCTATTGTCGATGGAGAGTGGGAATATGTCTCAGGCGAATTACTCCAATCTCTAGGTTGGGTAGATGACGAGAATCGAGAGATTTGCAAAGAAACAGATAAAGAGGTTACAATAAAACATTGGCCCAATCCTCAAAATCAATACAGCAACATATCATTGAAATTTATGTATGATAGAGCGACAATGCAAACTACTCAAGGGCCTGATAGTGTTTTGACTCGGCTGTTTGCAACATATCCTACGTGGAAGTATCCACTCCCTAAAGACGTCGAATTGTCAGCTATGTGGGGAAAATTAAGTGGACTGTTTAATAAGGATGGTAGATATTGTTATATGTTTGGCAATAAACTCACATCTGATGAATATAGGAGAATAAGGCAAAAATATCTCCACTTCTCTTGTTCTGACTCCCTACACGAAGCCGCAGATGTGGGTAATGAGCCGGGCAGGCGACATAATGGATTTGTTAGTGACTTGTGTCGCTATGTCTATAGGGGTAATGAGTCCGATAATAGCATTCACTATATGTTTGATTATAAGGATATGGTGTTTGTATGATACGGAACTATGAATATACATTGGCCGGCTCGGCATATGAAGGAGCTCCTGTTATAACACAATATGCGATGGTGTTATGCGAGGGCGGTGAGATGGCGTTGGATATACCTGAATGCCTGCCATTTGTGGGCGATTGGGGATGCGCTTCTATGACTCACATAATGGATAAAACATCTTATCCACTACCGATTGCATTACGTGTGGTATATCTGTCTGTTGCAGAACGGAAATGGTATATGGGTGAGGGTGAAATCTCGGTTTCTCTTTTGAAAGAACTATGGTCTAACACCTCATCTGCCAATGAATCGGAGAAATTTGAGGAAATAGTCGTGGGTATGGCTCCCTACGGTGGTTTGGCGGTGTGGGCAAGAGGATTAAAGAAACAGGTGCTTGTTAATTGGTTTGATGCCGTGGAATTGGACGCAGGTGGGCCAAACAATATAACATATCATAAATCTCAAACGCTGGAAATATGTCGTTGCTATGATGATTTGTGTTCGCCTCAAGTTCGCTCAAGTTTGAGTAAGGAGTATATGAATAGTTGTATGCAGCAATACACATATCGCTACTTGGTGTGGTTTGATACGTGGTTGGAGCAAGAACAGCGGTGGATGGAAGAGAAACAAAGTCACTGTGAAGTGCTATTTATAGAAGATGACTGTTCTGATGGCTGTTTCAATAGAGAAAGAGGCGACTCTTTGTTGAGGTATCATAAAGTGGGCATTCCAAGAAAGGTCGTCTTAAACTATACGTGTGATAAGGCCAATTATATGGTTTGTTTCTGGATGGATATGGAGAAGTTGCACTTGCAGTTCGAGCAGGTATGTGCCGATAACAAAGAGGCCCAATTAGATATGTTAGTTCATATAGATACACAAGCCAACAGGTATGAACTTGCTTTATACAAATATGGGATGGAAAAACCTTGTTCTATGTCTGAGGATTCGTTTCAATGTATTGTTATCAAGAACGGTTTCGAGGAGTATAGAACTCCCAATTATAATAAACCACGAGGAGCGTGGAGTCTATAGACCATAAATAATTATTAACTCATAAAAAAACTTACAGTTATGGCATTTGACAAAATGATTGATGATGAATTTATCATTTACCTTACAATTGATGGAACCTCTTATGAGGAAGTAGAAGTAAAGGTTACTGATCCTCACAAAACAATTAGAGATCAGATTAGTAGCATTGTTTCCGTATTCGAACTACCTAAAATCGATAATGGTGGAAACCCCATTCAGTATTTGTTGGGACAAATCATTGATGATGCTGACGAACCAGAAATCCTGGAGTTTGAGGATGCTGATGGTAGAGAGAGGGCTCTCGTTGATTACAATGTGCAGCCTGGAGACCGCCTACATCTTATATCTATTCCTATTGCCGGTTAGTTGCTAATAAAACTGCACAAGGCTATGAACGAGATGATTAGCAAATATAATCAGAAGGAATTGTCCGGTAGAGATGCGAGATTGCTCAAAGAGTGGAAAGAACTCGATACTCTTTGTGCCAGGAGGAAAGCGTCCAGCCTGAATCCAAGACAACCTTCTCTCTCGTATATCATCAGGAGGAAGAATATTATTGGTCTTCCTGTGGAGTATGAGATATGGTATAGAGTGAAAACTATAGTTGGTGTCAAAGGAGAGACAATTCCCAGAGAGCCGGTTTTTGGCTATTTGCACAAGATGAGTATTGAGTTGCCCAATAATTATCCGTCAGCTGATGGAAACCCTATCTTCCGATTTCGCACAGATGTTTGGCATCCTAATATTAGATATTCCGGAAGTTTTAAGGGGCACGTCTGTTTGACAATTAAAGAGATGGGGGTTATGGCTTCGTTAAAAGACTTGGTGCTTAGGGTGGAGCAATATCTTAAATATCAGCTCTATCACGCCCAAAATACTTACCCCTATCCGGAAGATCAAAATGTGGCAGAGTGGGTAAGAGAGGAAGGAGAACCGAATGGGTGGGTTCGATTTGGTCAAGACCACCCGGAAGAGTCGGCACCCAAAATTGAGAAGCCACATCAACAGGAAGAGATTATTAATTGCAAACCCAAACCAAAGTCGAGAACTATATGATGAAGAAATTATTATTGGCTCTGATTGTAATGGTGTATAGCACGCATCTTTCATTTGCAGACGAACAGATTCGTGTGACACTTAGCGATACGACAAATCTTCCAACAGTGGTGGAATTTGCAAACTACAACATTATTCTCGAATTGATGGAGATACAGAATAATGGTCGGGTTAAAATCAGAGTTGACATTGATAACACGGATGAATCCTTAGGTGTCCTTATTTTCAATGATTTGTATGCAGAAAAAATGCTCAAAAAGAAACCCCATAGGATCTATTATGATAAGCATTTTGGTGGTACAAAAAATCATAGGATGACGGATAATTGTGCGATTGATACCATTCTACACGTCGCCCCTCAAAAGAGAGATGTGGTTATGATTATTGATGGAGAGGATGGAAAGCAAACTCCATCATTAAGGATTCCGGTCTATATCGCAAAGTACCAAGACAGGGATTGTATTTTCGGTCCAAAGCACAAGAGGATTCTAATGCAAAAAGATGTATTGGAACTCATTGTGGATGTGGATTTGAAACCCACCCAAGACTATCTAGACATTGTTGAAGAATGTGATAATATGGTTGCTGAATTCGATAGGCAATTCTTCTGTACGAACCCCAACCATAAACCATCTTTGGAGGAACAGAAAGCACAATTTCAGGAACAAGTAGATGCTTTGGTGGCTAAAATAGATAGTATCATCACCTACTACTCAAAAGAGATGGATCTTTACTCCTCTGACAAACGTTATGCAATGTATGAGGAACAGCGAGTGCGAATAGACTCTTTTGATCTAACCACAAAAGAAGGTGATTGCGGTAAACATGTTGTTAGACATAGCTGCGTATATTGTAATATGTCTTTGCGAAAAATCGCCCACGAGATGGAGGATATATATCAATCAATATATACGAGCCCAGATAGGAATACGGCAAAAAATAAGCATATAAAGAAAGTGAATGCTATGTATAATTGCGCCAAAAAGTATCACAAAGATTGGAATAAAAGCCAATATAGGGATACTATCATAAAGTATTACGAAGGTATTAGTAAACTCTGATATGAGGCGGTTTATATCTCTTATTATAGTCCTATGCGGAACCAGTGTCTGTATCTGGGCTCACGGTCATATAGATACTTTAAGAACCGTAACAGGTGACACACTCATTCTGATGTATGATGTCGAGAGTGACTCTAATCAGCTGCAAATCAGCTTCGTTAATTCTCGTGTCAAATTAGGAGAATTAAATAGTCGCAAAATTAAGAATGTGGAGGATGTCAAAGTTGTCCTATTTGATCGCACCGGAGTGTATAGCGATATATCTTTTACAAACATCACTCCAGAGGCACTTATGACCCCCTCTCAGATGAGGTATGCACGTTCTGAAGCAGGATATTTTTTCATTGAAGAGCGACCTACTTTAACGTTTGTTCGTGAAACGAATAAGGCGAGTAGCCTATATATTCCATTATATTTTGCAATCAAAGAGAACCGAGATCGGTATAAACTCTTCAGTGTTTGCAGGGAGTTTGAAGTGAAGGTCGATGAGGCTAAGGTAGAGCCGCAGATGAAGACGATTGAACGGGTTGATTATGAGGCCGATGAGCCAACTGCTGAGTCTGAAGAGCAGGATGGGATAGAAGTCGTTGTTACTTCACAGATTAACACCGTTTTGGCTTTGCTGGATGCACAACAGCGACTGCCATTCTCGGATGGTCTCCAGTATGAAATCAATAAGCTGAGAGATTATAGAGATCGTACCAATGATAAGGTGTTGTTGTCTCGAATCAATCGTACGTTGACGAAATGTGAAGTTAAAAAACTTGATCTCGAAAATGCTGAAATTCAGCAACAAGCCCAAGCAGAAAAGGAGGCCGCTGAATTGGCAAAAGCAGAGAGAGAAAGAGAGCATCAGTTACTCCAAGAACAAGAACAAATCAGACGGCAGGAGGCGGAGGCAACCAAGAAACGAAACATTTGGACAATTATTGGCGGTGCGATTCTGGCAGTGCTCTGTTTTGTTGGCAGTCAAATTAGTCAACATATTCGCAGTGTGAAGAATCAACGCAGTCTTGCCCAGATGCAGGACAACCTAACTCGTCAGGCTGAAAATCGAGTGAAGAACATTGCTCGCAGTCAGGTGAATAAGACCGTTGGAGATGTGAAACGAAAGGTAAGACAAACGGGTCGGGAAATGCTGCAAAAAAAGACATTCCCAAACAAAAAAGGCCCAGGAAATTTCTCAATCTAAAAGTGTATAACAACCTATGATGAAGATAGTAAGTAGAACGCTGATGTGCGCAGTGATGGTGATAATGGCAATCAACACGTATGCGCAAAGCGTTAACAACAGTCCGGTGCTTTTGGAGAAAACCATTATCTCCGAGAGTACTATTATGCTTCACAAAGTGACAAACACGTGTGAGCATTGGATTGAAGTTAGCCTATATAATGGAGCTAAAAGAAGTGGACGACAGAGAATTGAAAAGGGAGAAACTTTCACCTTCAATCAAGAATGTGAAAGGGTGGATCTTAATTCAGCCACAGGTAGTGTGCAAGGCACACTATGGAATAAAGCCGATACGGCGGCAGAGTGGCGAAGATTACATGGTTCAAAACCTCAGCCTGTTGCCAATAAACAAGAAGCGAAACAGACCACACCTATTAAAGAAGAGGTAGGGGTAGTAACCCCTATAATAGAGGATGTAGAGCAACCAAATAAAGAACCCAAGAAGCATATTGAGTCCGTATCGACACCGAAAAAGAAAATATCTTCCGAGGAGTTGATAGCAGATTTTGTGATTTTTATTGAAAAAGATACCTATCTATCTCATCGTGCTATTGCTACGGATGCCGATATGGTCAATAGGCATATCGAGTGCTTGACCAATTGGAATGATAAGGAAGCTTATGTTGTTGATCAACATCTTGATAAGTATCTAAAAGATGAATGGAAACGATTGAATGAGTACCAAAAGAACACAAGCAGCATTGTAGGCCGATTTGTCAAGAAGTATGATAAGTATGTAATTTCCGGTGAAGAATCCTATGTTGATAAGATGTGTAAAGCCGTAGAGGAACGTCTAAGTAGGAGAGAGTCGAAGCTAATTGAGTTGCAGACAGCACTTAATATTGAGGATGGAAACTCTACGATTGATTGGAAATGGGTGATTGCCTGTGGTGTCGTGGTAGGTCTGATTATTCTGATTATGGTTGTCAGAAAAAAGAGAGTTAGTAATGGTGTGTCTGACAAACGTGTTGCTCCCCAATACTCCACTGCTACTAATACCGAACCGGCAATCGTAGTACGTAAGAAAACGACTACGCTATTGAAAAAACAGTCACTTGATGATGTTGTAAACAGCAATTCCTATTTTGTTATCAATAGTAGCGATTTTTGTGCAGATTCTGCTGTGAAGAAAATATATATTAAGAATACCTGCATTAAGGAGGTATACAATATGTATGCAGAGGACTTGAGGAATCCGGCAAATCCCAAAGAGGATGGATGTATGGTACTTGGCCGTTGGGTGTTTGATGAGGCAACCAAAGAATATGACATCTCTCTTGAAACGGTGGTAAAACCTGGTGATGATGCTATTTTTAAGGAGTACGAACTCAATTTTGGTGGAAAAATTAAGTTGAAGGTGGCAGATCAACTCCGTAAACTGAGAAGGGATACTGATTTGCAGTATGATTTGACTTGTTGGATTCATTCTCATCCAGGTTTGGGAGTGTTCTTTAGCAACTCCGATAGTAGTGTGCAGATGCAGTTGAAGCATCCTATTCATCCGAATTTCTTAATTGCTTTTGTTATTGATATCCTAACACCTCAGCAAGAGATGGGTATCTTCACGTTTAAGCACAACTCTACAATCAACTCCAAAAACGATATTACCAAAATGTATTCACTCGAGGAGTTGCATCAATGGGCTATAGAGAGTGAAAGAAATGCTGCTAAGCTCGAGGATTATTATGACTGCTTGGCAAAAGCCACGAAATGTGATGATAGCTGTCATAGCATCTCGTTGAGCAATAGTGCTATTATTGATACTGTGTCTATTACGAATGTTCCTCATACCGGTTTGGTTGGTTGGGTTTACGGTTTCTTTAATAATTCTAACGGTAAGCGTGATTATTTGATTAATCAGGTGTCTATGTCTGACACTTCGTTAGATGGAGAGAAACTGGGATGCTTGGTTGTCGGAACACATTGTAGTATACCATCCATTAGAAGAACAATAGCACCGGTAGCTCAAAAGGTAAATTTTGTTCTCTTCTATTCGTCTACCGAAGGCGTGTTGACTGCTATCCCCATAATTGATGGTCAACTTTGCGGTGATGATGCATATTATAGTGAAGAAAAATTAGAAGACTTAAAGATATGGACAAGAAGAAAAAGGTAATGAACTCGTTGTTATTGACGATGCTGCTGATAGCATTGCAGTCGTCATCAATGTTTGCGCAGAATTTGTCTAAAATTCAATTCTGTGACAGAGCCTATGAGTATTCCATAGGTAAAGATAGTGTGACACTATTTCTCAATATGCTTGACAAGCACGGGAATAGAATACAGGATGTCGGAATAGAACAATTGGCAAACTATCTGGTTGTCAAAGAGAATGGGAGCATTATATCTTTGGATAGGTCCAAGTTGGGTCTTGTTAAATCTGGTAAAAGAATACCGACAGATTATACATTCTCGGTTCTTGTTGATCTGAGTATATCCGACGAGGGTAAAGAGCATATCTATTCGACGATTGGCCGGTTAGTGGAGGTTGCTCCGGAGGGAAGTGTATTTTTGTCGTTTTTCGGTGACGAGGTATCACCGAGTATGGCGGTAAATACAACAAATTACCAGTCGTTTCACGACTTGTTTTTGGTGAATGCCGAGAATAAGTATTTCTATAGCGGTCTCTATGCTAAACTGTTAGAGTTTGATGGTAGCGATGTGGCAGCCGGTCAATCTCTAAGAGTGGTTGATGATTATTCAAGTAATGAAGAGATTACATCAAGAGCGTTGTTGTCGACAGATAAGAATTTGCTATTTGTCTTTACTGATGGTGGAAAGCGTCCGAGTGATGAGGAAATTGGTTTTATTGATGTAGTGGAATATCAAGCTTCACTATCACATATTGTGCCTAGGGTGATGGCATTTTACTACACCGAATCGGGTGAAGAACCAAAGATTGAAGATACTCTCAAGGGTTTATGCTCTCCTCGTGATGAACTCGGTAATGTTATTGCAGAAAGGGAGGGACGATATATGCCTTCCAATAATATGGAAGAGGTCCTTCGTCATTTTGAGGAGGTTGTAAACGATGCTATGTATGACTACTCGTTCACATATAAGGTGGCTGACAACAATTCGTATGCAGGTTCTGTGGAATATGTTGGAGAGTGGAAAGGTGTAGTATTGGGTAAGAGCACACTTACGATCGGTTCGCCTGAGAGACCCTGGCCTATTAGGGAATATGATACCGAAGATGTGGTGGAGAAACTTTTGTGGGCTGCATTTATCACTTTCTTGATGATAGCATTGTTCTTCTCTATATCCAGGATTTTTATTCCCTTTATTCGTTCCAAAACTTTTGCGGCAAAGTACTATAAGCGATATGTTCCGGAGGAAAATATCAACAAAAGAATATGCCATTATTGTAAACAAGAGATACAAGAGGGGCAGTTCGTAGTGACAAAATGTAAACACATAATGCACGTGGCTTGCTGGCAGCAGAATGGTTACAAATGTGCGGAGTATGGGCAAAACTGCAAAACCGGTATCCAAACACATATAGAGTGGAGCGAGTTATTTACTCTTCGTTCGCTCAAAGAGTGTTATCAGACTTTCTCGGGTATTCTCGCAGGATTTGTGAGTTGGATAATATATGAGTTTTTTGCGAGGGAGTTATTTGTGGGAATGGCTACCACTATGACAGATGTATTCTATCAAGCTCAAACAGGGATGCCCAATCTGTATGAGGATTGCGTGAATAAGATATCGGCATTCTTGGCAGTTGGAACCTTTTTGGGATTCTTCCTCTCTTTTGCTTTCAGGATGAACGATGAGTATAAGAAAAAGAATATTAAAGTATGGCTTAAGATATTGGGCCTGTCTTTGCTGACAAGTTTGATAGGTGCACTTTCGTTTGCGATAGGAGCAATTATATTGTGCTCATTGCTTTCTGTCATTAGTGTGTCATTTATGCCGTGGTATTGTTCATTGCCTGCATACGTGCTGTTCTCCATTTTTGTATCGTTGTCATTGACAATTAAATCTACTATTCCAATGAAAAGTGCATTGTTAGGAGGACTAATCTCTGCCATTATAGGTTTTGTGGTTATATCTACGGCAGGCTTGTCGTCAACAAGCGGTAGTTGGATGAATATGCTGCTAGATTTCATCATATATGGTGGTGGTCTGGGAGCCTCATTGGTTACAGTGAGAATGCTGGCCGAGAGGTATTTCCTTATTGTCCAGACCGGAATCAAGGCAGGTATGAAAATACCTATCCATAAATGGATGAATGCAGTGGGTGGTGGTAATAAAGTATCTATAGGTATGACCGGCGAGTGCGAGATTCAAATGAATTGGGAAAAGAGCAATAAGGTGGCCAAGGAACACGCGCAGTTGTTCATTGACTATGACAAGCAACTTCCAATGATTAAGCCTCTTGTGGTGGGAGTGATATTTAATACACGTGCAGAGCTCCCCGTAGGTAAGCCTTCCGTATTGTCCAATGGTGATACGTTTAAGATCGGTGACACGATTTTCCAATATGTTGAAACAGAATAATTATTTGAGTTATAATATGAAAAAGCTATTTGTTTTGCTCTTCTGTGTTGGTTTTATTTGGGAGAGCTATGCGCAGAATGTGTATGATTTTGAGGTAGGTCCTTATGAGGTGGAAGTTGTTCACAAGGGTGAGTGGGATCACAAGTTCCGCCTACGTCAGGATGTAGACTTATATGACTATTATGGTCTTAAACGTGATACGATAGTTGTGAGTAATGAACAAGAAAAACGAATGATTACTAATGCATTACAGGTAGATGTGGCCGCAGGGCTGCCTTATTCTGCGATGCTTGGTAATTCGACGGTAATAGGAGTGGACGGTTTGTGGAAGCACTTGATTGCGTCAGATTGTCTTTACTTAAATGCCGGTTTGTCTGTGGATGTGTTGGTTGGTAAATATGGTCCAGCGCTTAATTATCATAAAGAAACATTGATGGAGATAGGCGTGCCGGTGGCGGTAGAATGGGCTAAATTGGATAAACGCAATGCTTCTTTGTTTGTGTCGGCTGGATTGGCTCCTACACTCTACACTATACTTAACGCTAAAGAGCTAATTGATGGAGAGTATCAGCGTATGGTTTCTGATGCGGGTATGCTTCTCATTCCCAAGGTAGAGGTTGGAGGGTATCTTCCTGTTGGAGGCTATCTTGTTAGAATGGCCGCAAGCGGGGAGTACAAAATTAATTGCACAGGTGGCGGTTATGATATCTATAGGAAACGAATTGCTAGGGCGTTTGTTGGAGTAAGCATAGGTCTTATATTCTAACCATTCTATCTATGGATAAGTCTAAGAATCAATACGAATGGGGGGAGGGTGTATTCACCCTTCTCTCCTGGTTTAAGAAGGAAAGAGTAAAGGACGCTCGTGTTTTGATTGCGGGTGCTGGTGCTCTCGGTAATGAGGTTGTAAAGAACCTTGCATTGTTTGGAGTGGGGCATATCTACGTTGTAGATTTCGACCAGATTGAACTTTCTAATCTTACACGTTCGGTTTTATTTCGCGAGCAAGATGCCTATGCCCACGCATTCAAAGCCGATGTCGTTGCAGCTCGAGCGCAAGAGATTAATCCCCAAATCGAGGTGACTCCAATCGTTGGTAATTTGTATTCCGATGTGGGCTTGGGGTTATATAAATCTGTTGATGTTGTTATCGGATGCTTGGATAGCCGAATCGCACGTTATATGCTTAATCGCTTGTCTCTCAGGGCAGGTAAAGTGTGGATAGATGGTAGTATCGAGAATATGACCGGTGTAGTCAGAGTTTATGCTCCCGGTGTGAGTTGTTACGAATGTGGGCTGTCAAGAGAAGAGTTTAATCATATTATGTTACGTACGGGATGTGCCGATGTTGTGCGATTGCAAAGCAGTGCTGGCCGTGTTGCAACCACACCGATTAGTGCATCCATTGTGGGTGCAATACAGGTACAAGAGGCAATGAAGGTTATTCATATGACAGAAGGTGAAGAGACTCCTTTCAAGACCCTCATAGGCAAGATGCTCAGATATGAAGGTATGAATAATAGTGTGAATCAGTATCGCTTCGCCTCTTGGAAGAAAGAGTGCCCGGCTCACCAGCAATGGAAGGATGTTATTTGCATCAATACATTGTCTGCAAATGATAAGGTTGAGGATGCATTGTCTACGCTGAAGAAATACCTTGAAGTTGAAAATGTTGAGATAAATCTGTTGAATAATAAATTTATAGATGTGATTATCTCCGACCGTCCCGAGAAGGAGTATGAGGTTATGCTGCCTGAGTCCCAATTAGATGCTTATATAACGGCTAATGAAGAATTGAGAAAGTTGAGCTATAGGACAATTTTTCATAAGCATTTTTATGAAAACATTGATGAGACATTCCCATATAAACACTTGTCGTTAAAACAGATAGGTGTCCCTTTATTTGATGTGATACAAGTCGCCACTGAGAAGGGACTATATTATGTGGAATTGTCTCAAGATGCCGCAATCTATAATATAGAACGATGAGTAGTTATTATCTCCCAGACGACATCTCCATAGAAGAGTTGATGGCTTATCTTCCAGCTGATAGCTATCGACTTGCTGTTGATGGAACCCATAAAAGAAGTGTGTACAAGGATATTCATTCATATCAAGAAGGGGCGGATGGGAAATTAATTATCAAAGTAGGTAGAAAGGGTATTTATGACTCTTTGCCGGAGTATTTATTTCATCCGATTAATCGCTTTGATTACATAACGGAGAGGAATAAAGAGGCCGCATTCTCCCAGGAATGCGATAAGCAGGAGAGGGAGGTTACTAATGCCCGCAATTATTTTGCGGTAGTCGATAAACTTTTGTTGGAACTACGAATGCGCATAAGAACCCAAATAATACCTTATGCAGCAGACAATAAAGTTATTCAAGACCTAATAGCAGACGATTTGACCGATGAAGAGTCGAATAATCCTTATATCAAAAAAACACTTCATTTCTTGCCACAATGTAAAAATATTCGTGGTGACTCCACATTGTTGACTCTGATGTTGAGGAAGATATTAGTTGATGAAAGGATTATTCTTTCTATTGATAGGGTTGATACTACAGTCGTCGATGATATTCCCGACTATAGATGTAATCTTGACTCATCACTTTCCTCCTTGTATCTTGGAAATGTTTTCGAGGAGAGTGTGCATACTTATTCGTTGAAATATTGGCCGGGTAATTATCAGTCAGAGGCGTTTGCTGAGTTTCTCGCATCAATAGAGTTGTTCAGAGAGTTTATTCAAAGTTATTTTCTGTCTGTTGAATCCGTACTTGTTTTCAATATTGAGAGCGAAGAAGATAGAGTGGTACTGTCTGACGATGAGACGAATATATACTTAAATTATAATTCAAATATTTAACATATATGACAAAGAGAATCTTTTGGAAAAAAGGTATGAGGCTGACCGACGAAATTATGAAAGCGTCGGATGTGTGCACTCTTGAATCTCTTGCACAAGCATATTCTATGGCAACCAACGGCAGGCTTGGTTTGTTGTCATCCAATGATAGATTCCACATATCTGTCAACTTTAATAAAGGGACATTGGATGTGGAATCACTTTCTTGCAAAGCGGTAACTCGGAATGGTGGTCTTATTGATATAGAATATGCCACTAACTATACGGGTTATTTGCTTAATAATAGGGTGGCTCTTCCCAACGATGGAGAACCCCAGAATCAGATTCTTGTTATAACCATTACTAAAGAGTGGAAAGAAACATTGCAAGGGTATTGTGAACCAATATATAACTTTTCATTGGTGCCCGAGGGTAATTCAATAGATGATAATTCCTTCCCTATTGCTCGTATAGTTTACGACATTAGTTGGCATATAGATGATTCTTTTGTTCCACCTTGTCTCTTGGTATCATCTCATTTTGCATACGAGTCTTTATATGGTCAGTTTAATCAGATTGTAAAGCAAAGCTCACAGCGATTGAACTCGATTTGCAATTACAATTATAAAGTTGCATTGAGTGTGTGGTGGCCTACTATAGAGTGCCTACGTATAAGTATGGACAAACAGGAGAAAATGATGACTCCGGAGTTGTTATTGGAGAATATTCAGAAATATGTGGCCGCTTTTGTTTGTGGGTGTACATTAGAGGATAATCTGAATCTAACGGATGAAGATGTATATAGGCGTTACATAGAAGCTCCTGTAACAATCAAAGATATGTATCCGAGGATAAAAGAAGGTGTTGCGTTAGCAAACATAATCGTAGAGAAATTGATGACAATACAAGATGTCGTCAAGGAGGTATTTCAGATACCAGCTCCGACTGTAGATGAGTCACATTTTGTAAAAAAGTGTACCAATAGCAAAGTAAGGGTACCTATCATAAATAATTGTGCTGGCTCAATAGTCCATTTTACAATAGATGGTAGCGAACCGACTATGAATTCCGAGAAGGGAGATGTGGCAGTATTTGCGAGCGGCTTTATCGGTGGAAGGGGTAAAGAAGAAAGAGATAAAATAGTTACTCTCAAAGTGAAGTCTTTTAAGGATGGGGCAGAAAGCGCCGCCAATACATACCAAATAAAACTCCAGAAGGATGTTAAACATTGGATAGAAATTTAATTTGTCGTGTACATTAAGTCTCCAATAGAATTTGTTGAGTCCGAAGGACTTCCGCTGACCATTAAGCGGGAGTTGGACGATCGTATCAAAATGCTTGACAATTTGGTCGAATTAATTGTATACACACCTCGCGGTAGCTTATCTGCAGATCCAGACTTTGGTTTTGAGTATTGGAATTATGAGTATTCAAATGTTCATTCGTATAGTTTCAATAATGGATATCAGAGTGTGGGGATTATGGGTTTGCACACCGATAGTACAAAGTTGGAGTGTGAAAGCAGCATTAGACGTAGCCTTAGGACTTATGGACCGTGTTTGAAAAATGTGGATGTGTCTATTTCACTGAAATATGCCGATAACGAGAAACTCGATTTGGGCAAGAAAGCATATTCAAAGTATGAGGTGATAGTTAGAGTTATGGGTGTTCTGGAGGATGGGCTCGGCACCCTTAAACCGTATGAGAAGAAAGTTTCATTTCTTATGGAGCCTACTGTGAAATACCAAAGACGATAGATAGTATGGACTTTGAGTTGGATAAACGAGTCAAAGATTTGCTTGATAGTTTTGAGCAAGAACTTGGTGGAGCAAATAGTGTCGATCAGATGGATCCTATTGCTAAAATGATGTTGGTGGCGGTTGCTCAAGAGAGTCGCAAAATAGAGGATTATGTATTGAGTCTGGGTGATAGACTGACCGAGCGTTTTTGTGAGTATTATATCCCTCGACAGAATGTAGAGGCAATGCCTGCGTTGGCAATTGTAGAGGCTAAATTGAGAGCCAAAAGGGAGGCCGAGGCAGTAACAATAGGTGAAGGTGTTAATTTTACTTATAAGATAAGGGATGGAAAGCATACATTAAATTTTCTACCTCTCTTTAGGACCTTTATCTTGCCCTACAATGAGATATGCACTCTGAATAAAAATCTATTCCGAAGCGCTACTGGCGATGTGAATATAATGATGGGAGATGCCAACAGTCTCTGGATAGGAATAGATTGTCCTTCCGAGGTACAGAGTCTTAGGGGTCTTTCTATGATGATAGAAGGTACTGGTGGAGTTGTTCCAGAGCATATATATGTGGGTACTAATGGGCATGAGCTCGAATTTGCAGATATGAATAGGGTTGAGGAGATAGATGTTTTGGAGCCCTTTGATGCGCAACAATCATCAAATATCTTTTTCTCTATTATGAAACATTGGCAAGAAGTATTGCTTAATATGGGCGATAGTTTAATGTTATACATTACAGATCCATCGGTAGATAGAGATATCTTTAAGCCCAAGGCATACCCAAGGCAATTTCAGAATTGGCTTGAGAGCGAGATGTTAGATCGTTTTAGTGGCAGTTCGATATGGTTACGAATGGATTTTCCGGAAGGGTATGTTGTGCCAGATAATTGTAGGATCAAGATTAATATGCTGCCGATAGTAAACGTAGAGGTCGACAGCATTACTCTTACGCAGTCATCTCCAATAGCAAAACTACAACGCAATGATGGCTCGTTTTTCCTGCAAGTAGTAGAGACCTCTACAGCTGCGCACAAACAAGGTTTTAGTATGTCTACAGATGAGATAATTGTGAGGGATTTTGATGTGGCAAGCTATAATAATGGTGATTTGTTTCGAGAAGTAAGAAGTCTCTACCATCATTTCATCGACGATTACTATGCGTTTATAGACTATAACGGGATTAAAGATGGAGATACCATAAAGCAACTGAGAGATCTTGTTAATCGCATCGGTAAAGGAGTGGGTAATTACACTTCCAAGCATAATTATGATAGTGGAGTGTATGTGATGAAGAATATGAATCAATACCCTCAAAGTTCATCCACTCGTGTCTCCTATGCTACGACTCTGGGAAGACTTGGAAATTCTCCCAAAGTAGGTGAACTTGTTGAAAATAAAAAATCGCCACTCTTGGAGAGGGAACTTCGTTTCGTATTCCCTGGTACGGGGGGCTCCGATAAAGTGGGGCGAGATGAAAGGTATGAATTCTTGCGTTACTATTCACTGACCAACGATAGGTTGTACACCAAGAAAGATATAGACGGGTTCTTGAGAAAGGAGATTATTACTGAGTTTGGAAAAGAAGAGTACAGGAGAATTACAATTAAACTCAAAATCGAGGGTACCGGTGGTGATAATAGTCTGTTGAGAGGATTGTATATCTATTTGGAATTCAAGGATGCCAAGAATTACGAAAAAGCTGTTAGAGACTCTTTTGCTCAACGTATGCATCAACAAATCCTCAATAAATCTTGCATATCGTTACCTTTGGTAATTAAACTTGTCAATAAAGATCAATGATACTTCCCAAAATAGATATTTCCGACATTGTTGTGTTACTAAAAAACGGAGGGAAGGAATTGGGAGGACTGCTGCTTCCCAAAGAGTTGCTTCGTGAATGGGATAACCTTGTTAGAATATTGGATGGGGAGTTGTGTCCTATGCTCAAGTATGGTGCCAGTATGCACGAAATACAAGGAGTTGCAAGGTCTTTTGCTCGTAGTGCCCAAGCATTATCGTGGGGGATATCCGAGGTGCTCACGTTTGTCCCCGGTCCGGTTGGTATTATTGTTTCATTAGCTCGCGCTATTGTACTATTTTCGACAAATAATATAGCTGGCGGACTGGCTGAACTTGCCGGTTGTGTATTCCCATTCAAAGTAAACGGTAAGATGGTTGTCGTTACGGGTGAACTATCGGGAAAGTTTATGAGCAATTTCAATAAGATGGTCAATAAAAATCCTGAGCTCAAAACCGCTTTCAACAAGATGTCATCCTCGGCAAAAGTGTCTCAAAGTGGTGTTGCAAATAGCTCTAGAGTTAATATGCAGTCTATATTACCGAATAGTATATTTGACAATGTTGGTGTTCAGAGTCGGCGCAGTGTGAGAGCAAATCGAATAGCTCCCAAAATACAACCGAAAAGAGTTGATGAACGTTACGGAATAGGCAATTTTGGAGGATTAATTATTAACCCTTGGAAAAAGATATAAACACATAGGCCTCTATTGTGATGGTTGCATTTAGTAGACCATAGAAACACATTGGTAAAAGGAGGGTCAGGCGTAGAAATATGTACCTGGCTCTTTTTTTACGCATTTCAATGGCGTCTTAAGTGATTGGTATCAGCGTAATAGGGCGTTATTTTAGATGCTAAAAAATAAAAAAAAGGCGAGTTGCCCCGCCTTAAATGTTTTCACAACGGAAAAAATCCTTATTGTGATTTGCTTTTGAATTTGTACCGCAAAGGTAATATACAATAAGTATTTTTGCAAATTTATTCATTACCTTTGTGAAAATACAAAATAATCTATGATTATGAGACGTGTACTTGGTTTAGATTTAGGTTCATCCAGCATTGGTTGGGCTATCGTGGAGGAGAATAGCAAAGAGATAGTTTCTGATGTGGCAGATGTTGCACAAGATGATAGGATTGTCGCAATAGGTAGTCGTATCATCCCATTAAATGTCGATGAAAGTACACAATTCTCTAAAGGACAAGCCATAACCAAAAATACAGAGAGGACGACTCGACGTACCCAACGTAAGGGATATGATAGGTATCAGTTGAGAAGAACAACTCTTTTGAAAAAGTTGACCGAATTGGGAATGTACAACGGTATGACATTGAGATTAAGCACTCTCGAACTCTGGGGGGTGCGTGCAAGATCTGTGTCTGAGCAGGTTTCCCTCTTGGAACTTGGCAGGGTGTTGTGTCATATCAATCAAAAGCGAGGTTATCGTACGGCAAAATCCGACTATGGAGATAAGAAACTTGGCGCGTATGTGGAGGCGGTTGTATCTCGTCATAAAGAGCTGCGCGAGAAAGGATTGACAGTCGGACAGTTTTTGTACAATGAGTTAGTGGAGGATCCTTCGTTCCGATGTAAAGATAGGGTCTATCCCCGTGATGCCTATTTGGAAGAATATGATGCGATTATGCAGTGCCAAGAGCAGTTCTACCCCGATATCCTTACTAGTGACGTGATTGCTCACTTGCGTGACAATGTCATATTTCATCAACGTCCTCTAAAATCGTGCAAACATCTTGTTGCAAAGTGTGAATTGGAGCGTCACGATGTTCAAAGGGATGGCCGCATTTATAACTGCGGTCCTCGGGTCGCCCCTCGTAGTTCGCCCTTGTTCCAAGTATGTAAGATTTGGGAGAATATCAACAACCTTAACGTTAAGAATAAGTTCAACGACACTCTGCACATCACTCTTGAGCAGAAGCGTGAAATATTCAATTTTCTCAACATAAACGAAAAACTCACTGCCACAAACCTCAAGCAGATACTCGGCATTAAAACCAACGAGTGGCAATTTGGTAAGTCGGTAGGGACGGGAATGCAAGGCAATACCACATATTGCGCCATCGCGAAAGCTCTTGGGGGCTGTGATGTCGCCCAAAGGTTGCTTGAGTTTGAGTTGAAGCAGAGTGACGGAATCGTAGATACAGAGACAGGAGAGATTACCAAAGTTATAGATGCTTCATACGAACAGCAGCCGCTCTTTCAGTTGTGGCACGCTCTCTACTCCATTTCCAATATCGAAGAACTTAAAAATGTGCTCCGCCATAGATTTGGGATAGAAGATGATGGAGTAATTGACTCTTTGTGTCGGATTGATTTTGTCAAGGCAGGATATGGCAACAAATCATCTCGTGCGATACGTAAGATATTGCCCTACCTGCAGGAGGGTATGCAGTATTACGATGCCAAACTATCGGCGGGGTATGATGATACTACTCTCACCAAAGAGCAGAATGAGTCTCGTGAACTTGCCGAACGATTGCTTTCCCTCCGAAAGGGCGAGCTACGCCAACCGGTTGTAGAGAAGATTCTCAATCAACTTGTCAACTTGGTAAATGCCCTTATGGATGAATATGGTCGTTTTGACGAAATTAGGGTGGAATTGGCCCGTGAACTCAAACAAAGCCGAGAGGAGAGGGATAAGACAACCAAGGCAATTAGTAAGAATCAGCGAGACAATGAAACCATTGCCAGGCGAATACAAGGAGAGTATAACCTTACTCCTACCCGTTCCCGCATTCAGAAGTGGAAGATGTGGGAGGAGTCAAACCATCATTGTATGTATTGTGGCAAAAAAGTAAATGTTACAGAGTTCTTGCAGGGTTTTGATGTGGAGGTAGAGCATATCATCCCTCGCTCGTTGCGCTTTGACGATAGTTACTCAAACAAAGTTTGCTCGTGCCACGACTGCAATAAAGAGAAGAACAATCGCATAGGTTATGATTTTATGGCGAGCCGAGGCGACGGTGAGTTGAACGCCTATATCGAGCGAGTGAATAATTTGGCCGAGCAAAAGAAAATATCCAATACCAAGCGTCGCAATCTGCTCACCAAAGGCTCCGAGTTGTCCGACGATTTTATTGATAGGCAGCTACGCGAAAGTCAATATATAGCAAAGAAAGCCAAGGAACTGCTACAATCCGTATGCCGCAATGTATACTCTACAACAGGTAGTATCACCGAATTTATTCGTCACTTATGGGGGTGGGACGAGGTGTTGCACTCCCTGAATTTTAAGCGGTACAAAGATGCGGGTTTAACCGAAGAAGTAAAGCGAGAGGTTGATGGTAAGGATGTGTCTGTCGAGCGTATTAAAGATTGGACAAAGCGTATGGATCACCGCCACCACGCCATTGATGCACTTACGATTGCTTGTACCAAGCAGGGATACATCCAGCGAATCAACAATCTCAACTCCCTAAAAGAAGTATCTTTCCGATCTATGTCCAGCAAGGAACAAGAGGCCGATACCAAGCAACGATTTACCCGCTTAGAGCGATACATCAAACAGCAACCTCACTTCTCCACTGCAGAAGTGGCTCGTGCAGTGGAGGGTATTGCAGTGTCATTCAAGAGTGGCAAGCGTGTGGCCACTCTGGGTAAACGCTATGTTTACAAAGGTGGAAAGCGCCGTCTTGTTCAGAGTGATATAATTGTCCCCCGAGGAAAGTTGAGCGAAGAGAATGTTTATGGTCGTATAACCGATAGCGAAACAAACAAGAATGAATATGTTATCAAGTATAAGGTGGGAACTATTGCTCTGAAAGATGTTGATTCTGTTGTGGACAAACGCATCCGTGAGATACTGCGAAAGCGGTTGGAGCAATTCGATGGCAAACCCGAAAAGGCTTTCGCAACACCGGTTCTTGACCATCAGGGACGAGAGATACGTAGTGTACGTTGTCGTACGGGATTAAGTGCTGTGGTTCCTATTCGCCACAACGAACAGGGCCAAGCTATTGCCTTTGTTAAACCTGGTAATAACCACCACGTTGCGATATATGAGGATGAGAAAGGTAAATGGCAGGAGCATATTGTAACCTTCTGGCACGCTGTTGAGCGCAAGAAGTATGGTATACCCTACATTATTACAAATATTGCTGATACTTGGGATAGGATAACCGACGATATACCCGAATCCTTCCAGAAGCAACTTCCCGAATCTGCCACTTGGCGATTCAAATTCTCGATGCAACAGAACGAGATGTTCATTCTTGGTATGGACGAGGAGCTTTACCAAGATGCAATGCGCACCAATGACTATTCTCTGTTGAGCAAGTATCTGTATAGGGTGCAAAAGATGTCCAAAGGTGATTACTATTTTAGGCATCACTTAGAAACATCTGTAGACGATAATTCAACCGCCGCAAAAGAGATGGGAAAAATGAAAAGGCTCAGTCTAAAATCCTTGAAAGAGAATAATCCCCATAAAGTTCATATTAGTGTGACCGGTAAAATCACAGAGGTATGATAAAGCGAACATTGTATTTTGGCAACCCTGCCTATTTGAGTGTACGGTTGGCCCAGTTGGAGATACGTTTGCCACAGGTGGAGAATAACGACACTCTGCCCGATACTTTCAAAGAGTCGGTCGTAAGGCGTGTGCCTATAGAGGATGTTGGAGTGGTAGTGCTTGATAATAAGCAGATTACCATATCGCAAGGAGCCTTGAGTGCTTTATTGGATAATAATGTGGCTGTGATATCTTGCGACGACCATCGTATGCCCTCTGGACTTATGTTGCCACTAGCGGGCAATACGACTCAGTCGGAGCGATTCCGTCACCAGATTGAGGCCTCGCTACCTCTCAAAAAGCAGTTGTGGCAACAGACTATTCAGGCAAAAATTCTCAATCAGTCGTCTGTTTTGTCTCGATGTAGAAAGATGAAGTGTGGTAATATGGAGGCTTGGGCTAAGCAGGTTAAGAGTGGGGATGCCGACAATCTTGAAGGGCGTGCTGCCGCGTTCTATTGGCAGAATCTTTTTGGTGAGGTAGATGGGTTTCGTAGGGATAGAGAGGGCGTGGCTCCCAATAATCTTCTCAACTATGGATATGCCATCTTGAGAGCCGTTGTTGCGCGTGCGTTAGTTGGGAGTGGTTTGCTCCCTACCTTGGGTATCCACCACCATAATCGCTACAACGCCTACTGCCTTGCGGATGATATTATGGAGCCATATCGCCCCTATGTTGATGAACTCGTGGCGGAGATGGTGGATAGCGGAATGGATATATCCACTCTGACAACCGAGGTGAAATCTAAGTTGCTCTCCATCCCTGTCCTTGATGTAGTTATCAATGGTCGCCGCAGCCCCCTGATGATAGGGGTGGGGATGACAACAGCCTCCTTGTATAAATGCTATAGCGGTGAGATACGCAAAATTTCCTATCCGACGATGGAATGATTGAACGATTTAGTGAATACCAGATTATGTGGGTATTTGTCTTTTTTGACCTTCCAACCGAGACGAAGACCGATCGTAAAAGATATGCTGAATTTAGAAAGCATCTTTTGCAGGATGGATTCACTATGTTCCAATTTTCTATATATCTACGTCATTGTCCAAGTCGAGAAAATGCCGATGTTCATATAAAGAGGGTCAAAAAGTGGTTGCCCCGTGATGGGTATGTAGGTATTTTGGTTATTACGGATAAGCAATTTGGGCAGATGGAGTTATTTAGAGGATGTCAGCGAATCAAAGGTGAGATGGAACCTCAGCAGTTGGAGTTATTCTGATGATAGAAAAAGGATTTGCCTTGTGGGGAAGGCAAATCCTTTAATCAAACACGTGTTTTTTAATTTCTGAATATCTTTGTAAAGCACTACAATACAGTTTATTATGCGGATTGTGGTGTGTTTGATATGTCAAAGATACAAATTCAAAAGCGAATCACAACGCGCTATGTGTGTGGAGGTCTGAACCCCTCGGTGTGTTTGATATGTCAAAGATACAAATTCAAAAGCGAATCACAACCCTTCTATACTGAGGTAACTCCACTTTAAGGTGTGTTTGATATGTCAAAGATACAAATTCAAAAGCGAATCACAACTTGTACCCTCCCAGCCCCTCACGCCTGAAGGGTGTGTTTGATATGTCAAAGATACAAATTCAAAAGCGAATCACAACGATTGATGGCAAATGGATTTCGATTGACGGGGTGTGTTTGATATGTCAAAGATACAAATTCAAAAGCGAATCACAACCAGATCAGCATACTCCTTGCGAACTTTGGTGTGTTTGATATGTCAAAGATACAAATTCAAAAGCGAATCACAACTGACAGCTATGAGAACGCCGCAACCGGTGAGGTGTGTTTGATATGTCAAAGATACAAATTCAAAAGCGAATCACAACAAAGAAGCACGTCAGGCAATTCGTAAGCGGGTGTGTTTGATATGTCAAAGATACAAATTCAAAAGCGAATCACAACCCTCGTCGAGGTGTCCACTCACGCTACACCGGTGTGTTTGATATGTCAAAGATACAAATTCAAAAGCGAATCACAACATTGATGACTATGGTGTGATACTTGTACTGGTGTGTTTGATATGTCAAAGATACAAATTCAAAAGCGAATCACAACATAATGATAAGATGCAACTTGAGCGTGATAGGTGTGTTTGATATGTCAAAGATACAAATTCAAAAGCGAATCACAACCAGCTAATGTAGCTGAAGCTACAGAGCAGTGGTGTGTTTGATATGTCAAAGATACAAATTCAAAAGCGAATCACAACATATAGTGACACCTTTGCATATATACGCAGGTGTGTTTGATATGTCAAAGATACAAATTCAAAAGCGAATCACAACAATAGGGTGCCAAATAACCACACGACGTAGATGATATGGATGGATTAATTATTATAGTAATTTCAAGTGTTTATGGGATTACTGCGCTCGGCAAGGCCTCTCTTGTGATCCCTTGGTTCTCGTAATGAGCAAAGTTTTTTTGCAGTCATCTTGCAGATGGTGAGTGGGGGATTACTGCGCAGCCTACGGCAGCTTGTGATCACCTCTTGCTCGCCGCGGGGCCCCTGCAACAAGGCAGTAGATTGCCGAAGCCCCCTTTTATGGAGCCCGTTTTTTGTCTCCGCAAGCCTCTCACAAGCAAGCTTGGTTCAGTTTGCTGAAACAAAAAAGGCTTCGATGAATCGAAGCCTCGGCAATCTACTGCCTTGTTGCGGAAAGAGAGGGATTCGAACCCCCGGACCCGTGAAGGTCAACGGTTTTCAAGACCGCCGCATTCGACCACTCTGCCATCTTTCCTAATATCGGAGCAGTCGGCTACATCGCTGACTACATCCCCGCAAAATCGCCACAAAGGTAGCGCATTTTTTCACTTTTACAAACTCATAACTCCCCTTTCACCCCCTTTTTTGCCTCAATGCCTCTTTGGGTATACGCTTTTTGACACGTCCAAAACTACTCTGCCAAGCGCAAGCCAAGGTGGCGGTAGCTGAATGGAGTGCCATCGTAGAGCTTCACATCTACCTCCAATCTCACTGTGCCTGCCGCGTTGCGGTCCATCAAAATTCTACCCTCCTGCAGTGGACGTAGGGTGGGAGAAAAGTAGTAGATGGGGTCCTCGTAGGCAAAGATATAGTCGTCGTTGTGATAGCGTAGAGATACGTCTATATCCTTGCCCAACAGCTCTTTATGCACTCCGATGATGGCATAGGTGGTGGCTGTCAGCACCTCCTCCAGCGGGCTTATTTTCACTATCAGGTGGCTGTCATCCTCAGAGATGAGAATGCTCTCTACGGGTATCTCCTCCGACCCGAAGGTGAAGTAGTTGTAGCGGGGTTGGTGGGTCTGTGGTTTGTACTCCTCCGAGGTAGAGCAGCTTATTGTGGCGAGGAGGGCTATGAGGAGCCACAACTCTTTCAGTATGGGCTTGATGATTCGCATATTTTATCTCTATTGCTAACTATTTTTTACGACCGTGACAGCGCCCGAGTAGGAGAGCTCGCAACCTGCATAGTTGGTGAACGTGAACTCGAGTGTGGATTTATCTTCGGAGTAGAGTGCGGTGAAAGTGCCCGAGAAACCGTTGGCCTTGCTGTAGGTGGTACCGTTGCAGGTGACGGTGAGTTCGGCGCTTTGTGAGAATCCTCGTGCGTTGCCATCGAAGAATGTGGCGGGTGCGGTAGCCACGATGGTGTCGTTGCCATCGGTTGCGAGGGTTACAACCCACACCTCGGCCGAGGTATTGATGGAGGCGGAGGTGATATTGCTGCGACGACCGTCGAGGATGAGGTAGTTGGTATCTACGATGGGCACGTCGTAGTACCAGACGCAGTCGCCCTCAAAGAGTGCTGTGTAGTTCACTCCCTCATAGTTGACCTCGATTGTGGCGGTGTAGTTTTGTCCACCGTTGTGGGCTATTGAGAAGTTGCCGCTGGCACCTCGGAGGTTGGCCGAGGAGATTTCCCACGACTTGGTAGAGTCGAGATTATCCACCACACCGAGGGTGAAGTTGTGGCCCGAGGTGTTGGACAGAGAGTGGGTGTTGCCATCGACGAGAGCGTCGTCAACAATCAGGTAGATGTAGACCGTAACAATCTCGAGGTCTTGGGCATAGTCCACTCCGCCGGGGCTGAGGTAGAGGTGGGTTTTGCCATTCTTATTGAGGCAGAACGAAGCGCGGATGGGTTTCTGCTCGCCCCCTCGACTGAAGGTGTTGTCGTTGACTTGGGTGCCCGACTCAACGGGTGCTTCGATGTTGATTGCGAGGGTGGTGCCATTGGCGAGTCGCATCGAGGCGATGAGGGTGCAGAGATTGCCTTCGAGGGTGAGGCAGCAACGACCTTTGGTCACCTCGTCCGTCATTCCGGGAGCTACGGTCTCGAGGGGTGCTGCGGTGAGGGTGGAGATGAGGGTGAAGAGCAACCCCTCCTCTTTGATGTTGAACTCCACTCCGTTGAGCAGGGGGCTGATGCCCACGAAGAGGTACTCTTGGGCAGAGAAGAAATCCTCTGAGCCTTTGAGTCCCGAGGTCGGGGAGGCTACGATAGATGGGTTTTCACCGGTCATCGTAAAGGCCACGCTACCCCAATCATACTCGTTGCCGTTGATGACGTAGCTGTTTTTGCGTGTAGCCACGGGGAGGTCGGAGGAGTCCCCTTCGATTGCGGCTTGCTCCACACGTACCACAACCCTTTCATCGCGAGAGGTGATGACAATCTCTCCGTAGCGAGTAGAGCCTGTACGGTTGGCCCAGGCGGTCACCTGGACCGCCGTGCCTTCGGTTGCGCCACCCGAGTAGAACTCCAAGGCGAGCCAATCGGCCGCTTCGCCCACAATGTGAGCCTCCCAATCTGCGGGAGCAGAGATGGTCATCGGGTAGGAGGCTCCATCGGCCTCGAAGGTGAGCACCTCAGGGGCCGCATATAGGGGTGCAGGAGTGGGCTCCTCGCAGGATGTTGTGAGCGCAAGGAGAGCGATGGCGAAGATTGCCCAAAGGCGTGCTAACTTTTTCATATAGAGTCTTTTTATCTGTTTGCTAAAGTATGGTGAGGTTTTCGCTCGGGATGGTTATATCGGCACTTATGGTGTAGGGTGTTGAGGAGCTGTCGTGCAGCTCGAGGTAGAGGTGGTGGCTCCCATCTTCTGCTCGTTCTATGGTCACTTGGCCGCCATCTATGCGTGCGTAGTTGTTGCTCCACTTACCTTCCGAGAGTTCAACATACCAGCTACCCGACCAATAGGGATAGGCAAATTGGTGGGGCAGTCCGGGGATGGCTACGTAGGGAGCGATATCTTCTCGATCGAAAGAGGTGTCGGCATTTCGAGTGAGCATCGGGTAGCTGCCCGCGGGGATACCCTCTGCCACATTCCACTCCCACGGCACAAGCAACTCCAGACGCAACATCTCACCGCTGCCTGCGGGTCGTGTCGAGGAGAGATCAACCGACTCGGTGGCCAAGAAGAGGAGTAGCGAACGGTAGCTCTGGTCGCGGAGTGCGAAGTAGTCGCCTCGGTCTTGGAGTTGTGCATAGTGCAGGTGGTCGAGTCGGATGTTGGAGGTGAGAGTTGAGTTTGGAACTTCGGGCTCGACGTAGGAGGTGGGGTTGAGTTTGCCACTCCACTCGAAGCGGTGTTTGCGGCACCATTTGCCTACTACGATACCTTCGGTGGCGTACCAATCGCCTCCTCCGCCAATCTCCACTGCACCGTCATCTACGAGGTCGTAGCGGATGGTGGTCTCACCCTCGGCCAACTCGCCCCAGAAGGTGCCTTCGGCCAATTCGAGCCTCCCATCGGGAAGATCGATGTAGTTGAGGTAGCCATCTACGAAGGTGTGGGGTGCAAAATTTGTGGAGTTGGGCTGGGCTGTGTAGATTCCGGGGAGCAACGACAATGCGGCACTCTGCTGCGCATCATAGGGTGCGTTGACCATCAGTTGCAATACCTGACCGGGACCTATCGGATTACCCGCAGGGTCTATCTCCATATCGGTGTAGAACTTCAGCAACCAACAGTCCGAAACTCCCTCGCCAATGTCGTCGCCGATGTAGTATGCCTCCGCATTGGTGAAGGTTACCACCTCCGCCTCGCGTTCGATGAAACCATCCTCCTGCGGAGTCTCGACCTGAGTGGAATCGCACGCCCACAAGAAGAACGCGAAAAATAGTGTGGAGAGAAATGTAAAGAGCTGTTTCATAGTGGTGGGGGAAGGGGTGTTTTGTTGTTGAAATCCTCTTATGGAGTTTTATAAAACAAAGATAATACTTTTTGTTGATAATTCAACTACCGAATGGTTATTTTTGCACTATATTGCAACTATGGGTGTGGGAATCTGCAAAATAATTACTACCTTTGAAAGTCTGATTCTCTGCTCCGATAAGCGTTGCCGAGAGCGATTCCCGATACTTACATCAATAACCCTCTAAACTCACTCTGACCATCTATGAAACGCCTGCTTCTCATCCTCGCAGTGGCACTCGCAGCGGTGGCTTGCAACCCCAAAGAGAGCCCCATCAATTCCAATCCGGATTTCATCACCATCGACGGCCCCAATCTCATCGCCCCCGATGGCTCCAAATTCTTCATCCGTGGCACTAATCTTGGCAACTGGCTCAACCCCGAGGGATATATGTTCGGTTTTCAGCGCACCAACTCGGCAGGTGCCATAGACCTTATGTTCCGTCAGCTCGTGGGCCCCGACTTTACCGACGAATTCTGGCGTGCCTTCAAGGATAACTACGTCACCGAGGCAGACATAGATTTTATCGCCTCCACAGGAGCCAATACTATCCGCGTTCCTTTCCACTACAAACTCTTCACCGATGAGGACTATATGGGACTCACAGCCGACCAAGATGGCTTCGAACGCATAGACCGACTTGTGGAGTGGTGCCGCGGCAAGGGACTCTACCTCATACTCGATATGCACGATGCTCCCGCAGGCCAAACGGGTGACAACATCGACGATAGCTACGGCTACCCCTGGCTCCTCGAAAGCACTCGTGCACAGCAGCTCTATGCCGACATCTGGCAGCGCATAGCCGACCACTACAAAGATGAACCCATCATCCTCGGCTACGACCTCCTCAATGAGCCCATCGCACCCTATTTCGACAATATGGAGGAGCTCAATGCAGGACTTGCCAACCTCTACCGTATAGGCGTGGAGGCTATCCGCAAGGTTGACCGCAACCATATCATCCTCCTCGGAGGCGCACAGTGGAACAGCAACTTCGCTCCGCTCGAGGATACCCTCTTCGACGAGGGCATTATGTACTCCTGCCACCGCTATGGCGGCCCCACCAATGCCGATGCCATCCGCAGTTTCATAGACTTCCGCGACAAGACCAACCGACCAATGTATATGGGCGAAATAGGCCACAATACCGATGAGTGGATGTCGTCGTTCTGCCAAACTATGGTTGAGAACAACATCGGCTACACCTTCTGGCCCTACAAGAAGATTACCAATAGCAGCTTCGTCGGCATCCCCGCACCCGAGGGGTGGGAACTCATCAAGAACTTCTCGGAGGCACCACGTGGTACCTATGCGGAGATTCGCGCCGCACGCCCCAATCAAGAAGAGGCTCGCCGCCTGATGATGGAGTTTTTGGAGAATAGCCGACTCGAGAACTGCGAGATTCAGACCAGCTACATCCGCGCCATCGGATTGAAGAACTAATGTAGTTTTGTCCACTTTGGCGCAAACGTGACGACAATCGTATGCCTAAGACATCTCATCGAGAATCCTTGGATGACATCCACAACGAGCCTCTGTTGCGCCTTGCTACGGAGGCCGATGTGGAGTGCGCACTCGCTATGGTGGAGGGTGCGCAACGCCGACTGCGCCTTGCAGGTATAGACCAATGGCAGAACGGCTACCCCAATCGCGAACGACTCGAGGAGGATGTGCGACTCGGTTGGGGGCGTATGCTTGTAGTGGGCGATAGGGTGGTGGCCTATGGTGCAGTGACCTACGATGGTGAGCCCGCCTATGATGGGCTTAAGAATGGCAGTTGGATAGACGATCCGACAGAGGAGTGTGCCGACAGAGGAGTGTGCCACTACGCTACAGTGCACCGCCTTTGTGCTGCGGAGGATGCAGTTGGAGAGGGATATGGCAGGGTGTTTATGAGGGCTGTGGAGAAGGAGGCAGCGATGAAGACGGGTATTCGGAGTGTGCGAGTGGATACCCACCCCGATAATGCGATTATGCAACGTATTCTCTCCTCGCTGCACTATGCCTACTGTGGCCACGTTTACTACGAGAGCCTCCGCCTGGCCTACGCCAAACTCCTCCGGTAATCCACATTGCCCTCCTTCACATTGCTGCGCCAAATTCCATTCATCAGCCACATTGCCTTGCGCAAAACTCCTCATCTAACCCGCCTCGCGACCATCTACCATAACAAAGGGCTGTGACACAATCACAGCCCTTTGTTTTTGCTCCGCTTGCGATTTATTTCAGGCGCAGGGGGAGGGTGGCGCGGATGTCATCCGACGAAGCGCCTATCGAAAGGGTAAACATTCCCTTCTCTGCCCTCCAAGCGTGTTGGTCGGCATCGAAGAAGCAAAGCGATTCGTAGGGCAATTCCATCCTCACCCTCTTACTCTCGCCCGACTTCAGCCACACCTTCTCGAAGCCCTTGAGCTCCTTCACGGGGCGTACTACACTCGACTCATCGTCGCCAACGTAGAGCTGCACAATCTCGGCTCCATCCCTATCACCACTATTAGTCACAGTAACCTCTACGGTCACCTTGCCGCCCTCTTTCATACTCTTCGACGAGATGCGAGCGTCGCTATATTCAAATGTGGTATAGGAGAGGCCGTGGCCAAAGGCAAACAGAGGGGCAATCTCCTTAGCCTCGTGCCAGCGGTAGCCTACGAGGATGCCCTCGTTATAGTGTACTTTACCGCTGCCGCCATATTCACCCACTGCGTGTGCACCATTATCCTCGAGTCTTACGGGGAAGGTGAAGGGGAGTTTGCCACTCGGATTGGCGTTGCCGAGTAGTACGTTTGCCAGCGAGTTGCCTGCCTCCGAGCCGAGGAACCAGCCCTGAACGATGGCGGGTACTCTCTCCACCCAAGGCATCGCTACAGCGTTACCCGAGATATTGACATAGACCAATCGGTCGGTCACAGCTGCCAGGGCCTCTATGAGGCGGTCCTGGGCATAGGGGAGTTCGAGTCCGTAGCGGTCGGAGTCCTCGCAATCCTGATGGGAGGCTTTGTTGAGGCCACCGAACATCACTACCCAGTCACACTCTTTGGCCAGAGCCACAGCCTCGGCGATGAGCTCCTTCTCGGAGCGGTTTTCGGTGAGGTCTTGTGCGGCCACAACGCCGTTGTACTCACCCGTAACGTCGCCCACGTAGCCGCGAGCATAGATGACCTCACCCTGGTCGCCAACGGCCTTGCGAAGACCATCAAGAGGCGAAACCTCTTTGGCAACCTTCAGTGACGACGAACCGCCACCCACGGTCATCATCTTGATGGCATTCTCGCCGATGACTGCGATGCGGGGTTTGGTCGAGAGGTCTATGGGGAGGGTTTTGTTGTCGTTTTTGAGCAGCACGATGCCCTCTTCGCCAATCTTGCGTGCGGCCTCGATGTGGGCCTCCGAGACGAGCGAGCCGAAGGGTTTGTCTGTGTTCATCGAGGTGCGGAAGATGAGCCTCAAGACGCGGCGTGCCTTGTCATCGAGTTCCTCGGTGCCTACTTTACCCTCTCGTATGAGGTTGAGGTAGGGTTGTGCGAGGTAGTAGTTGTCATAGGCGTTGGAGGAGCCGTTGGCCAGACCGTCTGTCCACGAACCGAACTCGAGGTCGAGACCGTTGCGGATAGCCTCTTCGGTGTCGTGGGTGCCACCCCAATCGGAGATTACCACGCCGTCGAAGCCCCACTCCTCTTTGAGAATCTTGTTGAGCAGACGGTCGTTGTGGCAGGCGTGCTCACCCTCGAAGTAGTTGTAGGCTCCCATAATCGACCAACTGCCGCCCTCTTGTACGGCTGCCTTGAATGCGGGGAGATAGATTTCGTAGAGGGTGCGGTCGTCGAGCACGGGCTCGGTGGTGTGGCGGTGTGCCTCTTGGTTGTTGAGTGCGTAGTGTTTAACACAGGTGGCAACGCCATTTTTCTGCACCTCCTGCACATAGGGTACGACCATCTGTGCGGCCAGATAGGGATCCTCACCCATATACTCGAAGTTGCGACCGTTCAGAGGGCTGCGATAGATGTTCACACCCGGGCCGAGCAGTACGTCTTTCTCTCTGTAGCGAGCCTCTTCGCCGATGCTTTTGCCGTAGAGGGCAGAGGCCTCACGGTTCCAGCTTGCGGCCAGTGCGGTCAGTGCGGGGTAGGCCACGCAGGAGTCGTTGGTGCAACCTGCCTGTTCCCACTCGTCCCAAAGTACATCGGGGCGGATGCCGTGGGGGCCGTCGGTACACCAGAGTTCGGGTATGCCGAGGCGTTTCACACCGGGCGAGGAGAATTTGGACTGTGCGTGGATGATGGCGATTTTCTCCTCCACGGTCATACGAGCCAATGCATCTTCTACTCTCTCTTCGAGGGGTGCATTGGGGTTGAGATAGGTGGCCACTTCGGGGCGTGGGCTGCACGCTACGGCGAAGGTGGCCAGAAGTGCTACAAGTGTCAGTTTGGTTTTCATAGCTATATTGAGCTTTGGGTTAGAATTGTAATGCGTGTTGAGGTTGGTTGCTACCAGATGAGCGAAGTTACAGACCTCTCGTCGGCCTCGAATGCGAAACTTCCGCCCTTGCCGTCGTCGATGATGAATTTCTGTGCGGAGCCTTCGTTGAGCACTACGAGCGAGGTGGTGCCGTCGGGGTTACGGAAAGCGGTGAATACCACACCCTTGATGCTCTGGTCAATGGAGGAGCCGATGCGGACTGCATTGGGTTGTGCCACCTTGGACATATGGGCGATGGAGTAGTAGTGGCTGCGACGGTTGAGGCTCTTGTGGCCGCCATCGACGAAGTCCACAAATCCGTAGCAGGTGGTGCAACCGCCGTTGGGACGGTTGGGGCCGCGGTTGGCATCGAGCAGGAAGTTCCAGAAGAGGACTGCCTTGCAGTGGAGGTTGACGGTGCCGATGCATATCTCTCTCATTGTCCACATAAGATTGTCACCGAAGTTGGGACACCAGGTGCCGATGCTCTGCTCGGTGAAGTAGATACCTTTGGAGGGGGCTGCCTTGTAGATGTCGGCCAGAACCGATTTGTTGCCGCCATAGGCGTGCCAAGCCGAGCCGTCGAAATATTCGGCTGCATCGCTCTTGTAGAGGTTCTTCACATAGTCGGGCACGTCGAAGTTGTGGTCGTAGGCCCAGATTTGGGTTTTGATGCCCTTTTCCCTGAAGGCGGGGCCGAGGTGGTTGCCTACGAAGTCGCGCTGTGCCCTCCAATCCATATAGAGCGAGGCGGAGTTGCCGTGGTTGAGGGGCTCGTTCTGGGGGCTGATTGCATAGATAGGATAGCCTGCGGCCTCCATATACTCAATCCACTTGACAAAGTAGAGTGCGTAATCATCGTAGTAGTCGGGATTGAGCCTGCCGCTGGTCCAACTGTCGAAGGGGTCGTTGTTGTTGGGTGAAATCTTCATCCACTTGGGACAGGTCCAAGGGGCGGCGACAATCTTTACATCGGGGTTGATGGCATAGATTTCGGCCAGAATGGGGAGCAGGTCGCGTTTGTCGAGCTCGGGGAACTCCCAATTCTCGATGCCCTTTTTGTCGCAGCAGGTGTACTCCTCGAGCGAAAAGTCGGAGCAGCCGATGGAGATGCGGATGAAGGAGTAGCCCATACCCTCCTTGGGGTCAAATACCTCTTTGAGCAGGGCGGTGCGATCGGTGGGTGTCATCAGCAGCAGGTTGTAGCAGGTGGAGCCGGTGATGGCGGGGCCCCAACCGTCGATGGTCTGGAAGGTGGTCGACTCGTCGAGCGATATGATGGGGGTGTTGGATGCCACCTCATCCTCGGTCAAGATGGCAATCTCACTGAAGAGCCTACGCTTGTCGGCTGTGGTCTGCCAACCTTTCGAGGGGAGGGTGTTGATGATTTTCTGCGTGGTGAAGGAGTGCTGTGCAGGTTTGCCATACTCGTTGCCGCGGACGGCTGTGGCGAAGATGGTGTATCCCTCGCCTCGGGTGAGACCTTCGGCACGGATGGTGCCACCGGTCGAGAGGCTGTTGCCATACTTTTTGATTTCATAGCCCGAGGAGATGCTCTCCGAGGCGGGGAGAACTGCCCAATAGCAGAGTTCGGCATTGGTGAAGTTGATGGTGGCCTCCACGGTGGTTTCGGTAACCTCGCCGAGGATAATTTCGGCGGTGGGGGAGGTGTTGGGTTTGTTGCCGTTGTTGTCGGGCTCGGTGCCACCACAGGCAGCCAAAAGGAGTGAGGCGGCCAGCAGCAAGGGGCGGAAGAATAGGTTGATGTACATAGTAGTTATAGTTATTAAATATGTTGTCAGTTTCCTACAAATATAGTGAGAACTCGCGAGAAAAAGGCAGGAAATTGGGAAATAATGCAATTCGTTGGTAGATTGTTTAATACGCAACGGGCTTCCGTGGTTGTAATGCGGTCCTGAAAGACCGTATATAGATGAGTTAAGATGTAGA
>JAFVSJ010000045.1 GCA_017503805.1 Tidjanibacter sp. | reverse complement strand
GGATCGTAGTCCTCGCTCTCACGGTCCAGCAGTTCCTTCGCCTGACGGTAGTACCGCCACATAGCGGAGATCCGTTCTCGGTCGCTCATGGGAGCTGCGGACTCGCTCTCTTGCTCGGTTCGTTCTATTTCTTCCGGCTCCGGTTCGGGAGTGTCGAGGACGAGATCGTCCGTGTCCTCATCGATGGGAGTGATATCGGCAAGGATGTTCATGGCTTCTTGTATAACCGCATTCTTCACGGACTTGAATTCCTCGTTGTCCACGAGAGGTATTCGTTCGGGAAGGTCTTGGGTATAGATGCCGAGTACCTTCTCTCGCTGTTCGTACCAAAGGTCATAGAGGGCGGCGATCCTTTCGTCAGCTGCCAGTTCTATGACGATGCGGTTGACGATAGCCTTCACGTCGGATTTCAGATAGCCGTACTGTTTCTTTCCGCTTGTATGATAGAGACGGTCGGCAAGCTCTTTCAGCATTTCTTCCACCTTCGGGTTATCGTACACGCCGGAGTTGATCTTCTCCACGATCTCAGCGATGAGCTGACTGCTGTGCAGGCGTAAGTCATCACGATGCTCGGTCTGTCTTTGGTAGATCTCCCGCAGGTCATCGCCGAAGATATCTCTTGCGAGAGATGAGCGCAGACTCATAATGCCTTGCCGTGAGAGGTATGGCTTTTGAGATCTGTCGCTGTACACCATGAGGTGAACGTGGGGATGGTGACTCTCGTTGTGGAAGGCTGCGTACCAATGAAGACTCTCCATCGGTATCTTAAAACTTTTAGCGAGTGCATTCGTCTTGGTTCGAAGCATATCCCGCCATCGTTCACCGTTATTGTAGCCCAGGCGCTCAGCATCCTCACGACGGAGAGATATGATCACCGTCCACACGTTACCGTCGTGATGATTCAGTTCATCCGAGACCTCGCCGAGCTTCACCTGGACTCCGTCATCGGTGAACAGACCGTGAGAGCCGAATCGCTGCGCTCTCGGTCGTGTTGCGATATAGTCAGCGTAGGTCTTGGTCTGCATCACCTCGTATGCATTATCTTCCAGAGCGCGAGTGATGAATTCGGAAGCGTTTCCTACCGTTGGCTCCTTCAGATAGTCCTCATACTCCAACATCTCTTTGCTGTCGGGAAAGTCTTTTATGATTTCTTCGATGAGCTGCTGTTGCTTCTGTGAGGACGGCGAGAGCCGATAGGACTGATCGATCTTCTCAACGCCTTCACGGGTAGCAATGTATTTTGCATACCCGCCAACGCTTTGCCGAGCGTTCGGCTTGAGATATTTGAACTTGGTGATCAGCTTTGCCATCGGTCATTATCCTTTCTGCCAAGTGAGCGCATCCTCAAAGGAGAAGCCGCCGTTGAGTCGCTTGACCTCTTTGACACATTCACCGCGCAGTCGTTCGAGGGACACGGGATCGATGTCCTGGGTGGCTGCGATGAGGTTCTGCACGATAGCGATCTCCACCGCCAGTTTGAACATCATTCGGTTCTGTCGGTTGTCGCTGTTATCCACGATGGCCTTGAGCGTAGAGGTCACCACGTTGGGCAGGTATCCTTTTGCATTCTCCGTGCTGAGATATCCGGCGTAGAAGATCACCGCCTTCTCGATGAACTCACTGCGGGAGGTGCAGTCATCGTCCTTATACAGTTTCCCGACAAGCTCGATCGTGGAGTCCTTAACCCACCATGCGAACTTGCGTTTATTTTCTTTTTCGTCGGTCGATGTCATCTGATTTCTCCTTTCTTGCCGTATTTTCGGTTTCCTTTGGTAACCCATAGAGCGACCCACGCCAAAAGCCTGCATTTACCGCACTTTCGGGCAGTAGCGACCCATTGGGTGTGGCACAAGGGTGTAAAACCGACCCATAGATTTT
>JAFVSJ010000044.1 GCA_017503805.1 Tidjanibacter sp. | reverse complement strand
GCCGCCCGCGAGTGAGTTCCCGAAGAAGCTCCAATACGAGGACAACAAGCTCCTTGCGGCTCTTGTGGACGGTTGCCCCGTTCCCATTCAGAAAAGCAATGCCGACCTCGGTAACGAGGCTGCCGTGTACGATGCGAAAAATAGAGTGATTCTCTATAAGCAAGGCACGGAGTTCGGCAAGCTCTTTCCCGCTGTTGCCAAAGCGAGAGCACACGCGGAAATGGCGAAGGATGCGGCACACTACCGCAACGATGACCACGAGTTCCAAGCAAGGTGCGCGGCGTATATCATTGTCAAGAAGTACGGCAAGGACACGTCTGATTTGACCATTCACGCAATTCCCAACAAATACACCACGCTTGAACCCGAAGATGTTAAGACTGAAATGGGCGTAGTTCACACTACTGCAAAAACCGTTTCGGGTACAATGCGCAACTTCCTTGAAAAAGGCAAGGAGCAAACACAGGAGCAAGCGAAGGCAGCCGATGAACCCAAAACCGTTGTGCCGCCGAGTACGAAAACTCATCCGAGGGAGGCGCGCTGATGGCTGAAAAAAGAATTATTGAGGTCGATGACTTTGAGCATCGCGTGATGATGAAGGCGTTAGCCGACCAACGTTCAGATTGCTTGGAGGAAGATAAACCCACCGACGACTTGAACAAGGTTCTCTTAAAGGTCATCGACGCTCCCACCAAGAAAGAAAAACGAAGGAAGGAACGCGATGAAAGATAAGAAATTCTTATGGTTCGGAGTCGCCGTGTTCGGTTGGCTCGTTATTATATGGATTTCCTTTCTCATAGCTCCCACCCTCGGCGGAGGTCTTTCCACCGTTATTCCCAAGCTTTCCGAAGCACTCTCACACCCGTTCTATCTCGTATGGAGCGACAATACGCTTCTGACCTTGTTTGTGTTATCACTCATCTACGGTCTTGCGATACTGATTTATCACTATACCAAGCCAAACTTTCGCCGCCGTGAGGAACACGGCTCTGCGAAATGGGGCGAGGTCAAGGAGATAAACAAGCGGTATCAGCAGAAGCCGAAGGACTCCAACAAGATACTCTCGCAGCACTTGTCTATCGGGTACAACGCCAAGCTGCACCGACGAAATTTCAACACAATAGTCGTGGGCGGTAGTGGCGCAGGCAAGACGAGGTTCTACGCGAAGCCAAATTTGATGCAATGTAATACCTCCTTTGTCTGCCTCGATCCGAAAGGAGAGCTGCTGCGAGATACGGGCGGTCTGCTCAAAGCCAAAGGCTACGAGGTGCGCGTGCTCGACCTTATCAATATGGAAAGGTCGGATTGCTATAACCCGTTTATGTATATCCAAAGCGACAACGATATTCAGAGGCTCGTTACAAACCTATTCAAGAGCACGACTCCCAAGGGTAGCCAATCCAACGATCCCTTTTGGGATACGGCGGCATCAATGCTTTTGTTGGCTCTCGTATTCTATCTTCACTATGAAGCTCCACCCGAAGAACAGAACTTCGCTATGGTAATGGAGCTGCTGAGAAACGGAGATATAGACGAGGACAACGAAGCCGAGGGGAGCGTGCTTGACGACCTGTTCGCCCTCCTTGAATACGAGAACCCCAATCATATCGCGCTGAAGTATTACAAGTCCTATCGGTCGGGTTCGGCAAAGACCTTGAAATCCATTCAGATCACGCTTGCG
>JAFVSJ010000043.1 GCA_017503805.1 Tidjanibacter sp. | reverse complement strand
TCAGTTTGAGTTCACCGCGCCTGCGATCCTGTTCGCCTGCCTCATCTTCACCCTTACCGCACCTCTGTATATCTGGACCATCCTGTAAGGAGGTGTCGGCATGAACTTTTTTGAAGGCGAGCTTCACAGGATGTTCGGTGGAAACGACATCATCCACGACCCCAAGATCGTCGGAAGAACTCTGCTCGGCAAGTTGGATGATGACCTGCGAGTAAAATTGCAGTTCGTCTCCACCGGAGTCCACAAGCACTACGATGCCATTCAGATCTCCATCCTCAACCGCACAGACGGTGTGGTGGACAAAGAAACGATGCTCTTCGGTGACATCATCGGTGTGAAGAACACCAATATCTCAGGTCGAGTTAATCCCTATATGTGGGAGGAAAGTGTCGGCAAGGCGTATTGGTATACGCCTGTGTCCGTTTCCGAAAAGGCACAGATCGCCGATACCGTCCTCGACTACGTGGGAATGTACCAAAGCGAAGGAATGGCAATGTCCCTATGAGAAATTCCCAAAGTCTCTGGACATTCGGGAAAAGCCGTGGTATGTTGTTGTGCCGAAAGGAGGCGACAACATGAGTTTTCTGAAGGAACTGTACGACGGCGAAATTCGTCCTTGCGAGGAAATTCCCGACACCGATGAGTTCAAAGCAGCACAGTCGGCACTTTCGAAAGCAGCCAAGGATCTGGACGAGGCATTAACGGCAGAGCAAAAAGAGCTGTTCAATGCCTATAAGGAACGGTTCTTCGAGTGCATCCATCAGTCATACGCCCACGCATATAAGATGGGCTTCTTGCACGGTGCTGAACTCATCAAAGAAATCCCCAAATCCGACCGATTACCCGTAACGGAGTAATCGGTCATTTTTTATCCGCAGGCATGGGCGGTGGAGCGATCCACCGTCTGTGTCTGTTTTGAAATCAGGAGGTGAATTCCCATGTTTGATTGGATCGGCGATCTGATCGACGCAATAGCCGAAGCTATACGGGAAGCCTTTGAGTTTTTAGGAACACAGATATCCAACACCATTTGGAACACAATGCTCCGATGGTTCTACGAAACCATATACGACGCCGTTGCCGACTTCTTCACGATGATGGGCAATATGGGCGCGGATATCTTTGCTCTTGATTGGGTACAGGCCACCATCAAGCTGTTTACGCTGTTTGGATGGTCGCTCTTCGTTGCCGGATTGGTGGTTGCCGTATTCGACGTGGCAATCGAATACCAACACGGCCGAGCAGATATCAAGACCACGTCCATCAATATCCTCAAAGGCTTCTTTGCCTGCTCCTTAATCGGAGTAGTACCCGTAGAACTGTATAAGTTCTGCATATCCCTTCAAAACACCTTCTCTCACGACCTGTCGGCACTGTTCGCCGGAGGGCAATCCATTGACCTTGCGGGACAAAGCACAAGTGTCCTTGTCGGCAGCTTCGCTGTGTCGAGCAACATCACGTTCAGCCTGTTTAACATCCTTGCGCTGATCGCCTTTGCCTACTGCGTAATAAAGATATTCTTCCAAAACATCAAGCGCGGAGGAATACTGCTCGTACAGATGGCGGTCGGAGCCTTGTATATGTTCTCCATTCCGAGAGGATATATGGACGGCTTCGTGCAGTGGATGAAACAGGTAGCGGCGATCTGCCTTACGGCGTTTATGCAGACCACCTTGCTATTCCTCGGACTGCTTACTTTCCCCGGCAATATGCTCCTCGGACTCGGCATTATGCTTGCCGCCAATGAGGTGCCGAGAATTGCCCAGCAGTTC
>JAFVSJ010000003.1 GCA_017503805.1 Tidjanibacter sp. | reverse complement strand
TCGAAACAATGCAGATCGATTATTCTTCCGTTGTCATCTTTCCAGACAGTATGGCTATCGGTCGTATAGTCCATTACAACTTCTCTGTATCCCTTCCAGGTAATCACGGATATGGCCTTACCGTAGTCTTTCTTCTCAACGAACAGATCGATATCATTGTGAATTCTTGTTTCCCTGCCTATAAGTGCGTCAATGCCCCAACCGCCGTCCAGAAACACCTTTACAGATGCTTCAGACAGCATTTCAAGAATCTCACATACATCAAAACAAGTTACCATAAAATTCCGATTTATCGGTGTAAAGATATATAAATTATTTGAATAATATAGTGGCAATACATAGTAAATACTTTTTTCCCATTATTTGTCGATTTTTTCAATCCACGGCATATTATTGGGGTCGGGAACAATCTCCCTCAACTCCCAAATGCGCCCCAAGTCACGCAGGTACTTGTTCGAGAATAGAATATCATAGGGTACAAGAAAAGGAGAGGTTTTGGCCTCTCCTTTTTTGTTTCTATCCGTGGTGGTCGGTTTAGTATTTATAGCGCGACCACTTGATAAGCTCTCCGAGGGTGGGTTTCTTGCCGTACATAAATACTCCCACGCGGTAAATCTTACCCGCAAGGAAGACAGTCGCTACGAATGTCACTATCAGCAGGCCAATCGACAAGCCCAACTCCCAGCCCGGAACACCATAGGGAAGGCGCACCATCATCACAATAGGCGAGGTGAAGGGTATCAGGCTACACCAGAATGCCAGCGGGCCGTGGGGATCCTGCATCGCACTCAGCATCACAAACAGCGCAATCATCAGTGGCAGCGTGATGGGCAGTTGGAGGTTGTTGGTATCCTTCTCATTGTCAACAGCGCTACCCACAGCTGCAAACATCGCAGCATAGAGGAGATAGCCACCGATGAAATATACGAGGAAGCCGCCGAGGATGCGGAAGAGGTAGGCGGGGTCGGTGACGGTCTTGATGACCGACAAGAGCTCCTGATCCATCGCAGGCATCTCGGTGCCCATCATTGCAGCGGGGTCCATTGCGGCAGCACTCGAGGCTGCGGCAACCATATCGTTCACTCCAAAGAGGCTCATAGCCGCACCTCCGACAACAAGTATGAATACCACCCAGATGACAAATTGGGTTACGGCCACCGAGGCGATGCCGAGAATCTTTCCCATCATCAGCTCGAAGGGTTTGACACTCGAAACCATAACCTCCATAACCTTGTTGCTCTTCTCCTCGATGACACCCTGCATCACCATATTGCCGTAGAGGAATACGAACATATAGATCAGGAAGCCGAATATGTAGGCCAGCGCAATGTTGAGTATCGAGGAGCTCTCCTTGGTCTCACCGCTCTGGTCGAGCTGCTTAACCCTCAGCGAGATGGGGGTTTCTATGGCCTTGAGTATGGAGTCTATATCCTCGATGTTGTAGGCTTTGAGTTTCTGCGACTCGATGATGGAGGATATCTGGTCGCTGATTTCGCTCTCGATATTGATGGTCGACGACTCGTAGGTGAGCAGTTGTACGGCTGTGGGGTTGGTCTCCACGTCGCTACCGATCAGGAGGATGCCGAAGATGGATTGATTCTCGGCGGCAATCTTCTCAACGGGATCGTCGGAGAGGCGATACTCTATGGTAGCCGAGGGTTGGAGATGCTCGGCCACGATGCCGCTTTGGTCTACCACGACTATCTCTTTTTTGTCGTCGCCCGAGATGTTCATCATCAGTGCGGGGACAAACATCAGTGCCACGAAGGCTATCGGCATCAAAATTGTGGTGATGATGAAGCTCTTCTTGCGTACGCGCTCATTGAATTCGCGTCCTGCTATGATTGCAATTTTTCCCATAGTGAAAAAAGTGTTCCTTGTTACCTTATATTATATAATATGTGTCTGTACGCGCGGGTTGCCAGAGGGTTTTGTACCCGAGGGGCCCGAGGCGAGGATTTAGAGGTTGCCTGCGACGGCGCGGATGAAGATGTCGTTCATCGAGGGGATGATCTCTCGGAAGGAGCGCAGGCTGGCGTTGTCGTTGATGAGTGCCACGACGCTGCGGATATCTTCATCGTTGGGGATGTGAATCTTCAGTGCATCGTAGCCGGCCGAGGCTTGGAGGGCTTCGTCATCGGATGCGGAGGTGTCGAGCAGGGTGCAAGGTGCTGCTGCGAGGGCTGCGGTGAGCGCTTCGCGTGAGCCTCGGAAGTCGACCTCGAAGATGTTGCCGCCGTGTGAACGTCGGATGTCGGAGAGTGAGCCACTGAGGATGTTGTGCGACTTGTTGATGAGGGTGATGTGGTCGCAGACCTCCTCCACCGAGGACATATTGTGGGTAGAGAAGATGACGGTGGCACCCTTGTCGCGCAGCGAGAGAATCTCTTGCTTGAGGAGGTTGGCATTGATGGGGTCGAAACCACTGAAGGGCTCATCAAAGATGAGAAGCTCGGGCTCGTGGAGCACGGTGACGATAAATTGAACCTTCTGGGCCATACCCTTGGAGAGTTCGCTCACCTTTTTGTTCCACCAGCTCTCGATGCCGAACTTGACGAACCACTTTTTGAGTCGTGCGGTAGCTTCGGCACGCGAGAGTCCTTTCAGACGTGCGAAGTAGAGGGCCTGTTCGCCCACCTTCATAGTTTTGTAGAGGCCCCTCTCTTCGGGGAGGTAGCCTATATGTGGTACATCCTCGGGCGAGAGGAGGTGTCCGTTGAACCAGACCTGACCTTTGTCGGGTGCGGTGATGCGGTTGATGATTCGGATGAGGGTTGTTTTGCCTGCTCCATTGGGGCCGAGCAGTCCGTAGACGGAGCCTCGTGGGATTTCGAGCGACACGTTGTCGAGTGCGGTGTGCCCGGCGAACTGTTTGGTGACGTTTTCTACTCTGATAAGTTCGTTCATATCGCGAAAAAAATGTTTTATAGTGACAAAGATAGTGATAATTTGGCGGGTTGGAATTTCGATTCGCAGTTTTTTGACTATTTTTGGCTGCAGAATAACGTAGACAAAGATAAAGATGTTGTATCCACTCAGGTTTATTCCTCTGATGAAAGAGGTCGTTTGGGGCGGCAGTAGGCTCGCCGAATCGGGCAAGAAGGTTGCCCGAGGTGTCAATGCCCACCGCATAGGCGAGAGCTGGGAGCTTTCGGGTATGGAGGGTAGTGAGTCGGTGGTTGCCGAAGGCGAATTGGCCGACAATACACTCTCCGAGCTTACGGAGGTCTATATGGGCGAACTTGTGGGCGATGGTGTCTATGAGAAATATGGCACCGAATTCCCCGTCTTGCTCAAGTTCCTCGATGCGCGCGACAGGCTTTCGGTGCAGGTACACCCCTCCGATGAGTTTGCCCTCGAGATGCACGGTGCGCGTGGCAAGACCGAGCTTTGGTATGTGGTAGATGCCGAGCCCGACGGGGCCATTTATCTCGACCTCGCTCGCACACTCAGTGAGGAGGAGTATGATGCTGCGGTGGAGAACGGCACGCTCGAGAGTTTCATACGTCGTCGCTTGGTACACAAGGGCGAGGCCTTCCTCATACCTGCCGGCACGATTCACTCCATAGGTGGTGGTGTGCTGCTTGCCGAGGTGCAGGAGCCCTCGGACATCACCTATCGCATCTACGATTGGGATCGCCTCGACGAGAAGGGACATCCGAGAGAACTCCACACCGCTCTGGCGGCCGAGGTGGTATGCCTCACCCCCAAGGAGGGACTCAACGTTACGCGCGAGCCCAAGAGGGGAGGGGCTGTGGAGATTGCAGCCTGCGAACACTTTGTCGTGAATCTTATAGAGGTGGCGGGTGCCATCACACTCGATTACGCACCGCTGGATAGCTATGTGGCCTATATGTGCGTAGAGGGCGAGGTGGAGATCAAGACGCTCGGCGAGAGCTGTAGTCTCCGTAAGTTGCAGACTCTGTTGTTGCCTGCGGAGGTGGGTGATGTGGTCATTGCGGGCCACGGAAAGCTCCTCGAGGTCTTCACCAAAGTCTGACGACTCTCGGTGCTCGGAGGTTTTTGGGGGCTGGGCTATTGGAATTTGCAAAAAAAAGAGTATATTTGTCAAAATAAGCTAACCGAAAACCACCAATACAAGAGTATGGGAGCCATTACTCCGCAATCAATCCAAGGCCGAGTGGTACAGATCATCGGCCCTGTTGTAGACATAAGCTTCGAGTCCGAGGGGGAGGAAAAAGTAGTCCTTCCGGCAATCCACGATGCGGTGGAGATTCTCCGCCCCGACGGTCGCAAGCTCATCGTAGAAATCCAACAACACATAGGCGAGCATAGCGTTCGCACAGTAGCTATGGACTCCACCGACGGACTCAGCCGCGGTGCCGAGGCCATCTCTCACTATGCACCCATCTCAATGCCTACGGGTGAGCAAATCAAAGGACGACTGATGAATGTTGTGGGTGAGGCCATCGACGGCATAGGCCCGCTCTCCTCCTCCGACGCACTTCCCATCCATCGCGACGCACCCAAGTTTGAGGACCTTACGACCACACAAGAGGTGCTCTATACGGGCATCAAGGTGATTGACCTGCTCGAGCCCTACGTCAAGGGCGGCAAGGTAGGCCTTTTTGGTGGCGCTGGCGTGGGCAAGACGGTGCTCATTATGGAGCTCATCCGAAATGTGGCCAAGAAACTCGGAGGCTACTCCGTATTTGCAGGTGTGGGTGAGCGCACAAGGGAGGGCAATGACCTGCTGCGCGAGATGATCGAATCGGGCGTAATCCGCTACGGAGAGAAGTTCGAGGAGGGTATGGCGCGTGGCGATTGGGACCTCTCGACCATCGACCCCGAGGAACTCAAGAAGTCGCAGGCAACGCTCGTCTTTGGTCAGATGAATGAGCCCCCGGGTGCGCGTGCTTCGGTGGCACTCTCGGGCCTCACGGTGGCCGAGTCGTTCCGCGACGGCGGTGCCAACCGCGACATCCTCTTCTTCATAGACAACATCTTCCGCTTCACACAGGCGGGCTCGGAGGTGTCGGCTCTGCTGGGCCGTATGCCCTCGGCTGTGGGCTACCAACCCACGCTCGCTACAGAGATGGGCGCAATGCAGGAGCGCATCACCTCCACCAAAAGCGGCTCCATCACCTCCATACAGGCGGTCTACGTCCCCGCCGATGACCTCACGGACCCCGCTCCGGCTACAACCTTCACCCACCTCGATGCGACCACCGTTTTGAGTCGTAAGATTACCGAGATGGGTATCTACCCCGCTGTGGACCCCCTCGAATCTACCTCGCGCATCCTCGACCCCAACATCGTGGGTGAGGAGCATTACACCACCGCGCAGAGAGTCAAGCAGATTCTCCAACGCAACAAAGAGTTGCAGGATATCATCTCCATCCTCGGTATGGAGGAGCTCTCGGAGGAGGACAGGCTTGTGGTCAACCGTGCGCGTAGGGTGCAGAGGTTCCTTTCGCAGCCCTTCTCGGTTGCCGAGCAGTTTACGGGTGTGAAGGGTGTGATGGTGACCATTGAGGATACCATCCGAGGCTTCAAGATGATTCTCGACGGCGAGGTCGACCATCTGCCCGAGGCGGCGTTTCTCAATGTGGGCACCATCGAGGAGGCCATTGCCAAGGGCGAGGCTCTGCTCTCGCAGGCTACGGCCAAGTAGCCGCGCAACTCCTCTGTGGGGGCAATAATTCTACGTCAAACCATCAGACCGCAACAAGATGCAGCTACGAATCATATCTCCTACGGGTGTGCGCTTCGAGGGCGAAGTGCAGCGAGTGTCGCTCCCCGGCACGAAGGCACCATTTGTGGTATTGCGTTCCCACGCACCCCTCATCTCGTCGCTCACGGCGGGCGAGATAGTCTATACGGATGCCGCGGGAGCGGAGGCCTCCATAGGGATTGAGGGGGGCTTCGTGGAGGTCTGCCGAGATAAGATTGTCGTCTGCGTGGAGTAGTCCAAGGTGGATTGTCCGACCGAGAGATGTTGTTTGGTCCGATTAGAATCCGCCGTTGAACCAAAGTGTTGCATACTATAACCGAAACCAAAACCTATGAAATATAACAGCCTCAAAACCCTCACCGAAACCGCCACACTGCTCTATGCAGCGGCCATACTGCTCGTAGATCACCTCTGGGCACCCGCGCTCCTGCCGCTCGGTTGGATTGCTCCCGCCTTCTTTGTGATATACGAGTGGGTGTTCCTGTGGCTTATGGGACGTTACTCCAAGATGAAACCCCAGAGTGTGGTGCTTACGTCGATGATAATCAGGGGCGTGAAGTTCTTGGGTGTGGCTGTGCTGATGCTCTGCTGGGTGTGGCTCTCGCTCCCCGAGAAGAATGCCCTGCTGCTCTATACGCTCGGATTCTACCTCCTCTCCTCACTCTTTGAGGGGTGGCTGGTGACCGCCTATCACAAGCAGCACCCTGCAGGCGGAGAGTCGACTCCCGAGCCCAAGAAATAGCTCACACAATAACAAGTCCACCAAAAAATCTTACAACAACACGACCAGATAACCTACTCGCAACAAAAACCTATGACCAATCGAGTGCAATACCTGCCACGAGTGCTCTGCACACTGCTTCTGCTCCTCTTGGGAGTGGTGTGGGCCGATGTGCGTGCCGAGGAGCCTACGGGTGGGAGTGTTGCGGTGGTTGAGAGTGCCGATTCGGAGGCTTCAGAGGTGGCCGAGGCCGAGGAGAAACTCGATGTTGTGGGGCTCATCTTCGACCACATAAACGACAGCTACTCGTGGCACATTGCCACAGTCAACGGTCACCACATAGAGATTCCGCTTCTCTGCATCGTGCGCAGCGCCGAGGGCAAGTGGCACGCCTTCTCTTCGGCACATCTTGCTCACGGCCATACCTATGAGGGTTTCTCCATAGCCCCCGAGGGTGCCAAGTGGGAGGGTAAGATTGTGGGCTCCGCTGCCGATGGTACGACCTATCGCCCCATAGACCTCTCGATTACGAAAAACGCTGCGGGACTGCTCATCAACTCACTGCTATTGGTGACCATAATCCTCGGAGTGGCAGGGTGGTACCGCCGCCGCAACTACTCCATTCACGCCATTCCACGTGGCTTTGTGGGGGCTGTCGAGATGCTCGTTATGAGCCTCGAGGACGACATCATCCGCCCCTCGGTAGGCAAGGACTACAAACGCTATTCGCCCTACCTGCTGACCGCCTTTTTCTTCATCTTCACCAACAACCTTATGGGCCTTGTCCCCATATTCCCCGGTGGAGCCAACACTACGGGCAACATCGCAGTGACGCTCGTGATGGCGCTGGCCACAATGTTTGCCGTCAATGTCTTTGGCAACAAGGAGTATTGGAAGGAGATTCTCTGGCCCGATGTGCCGGTGTGGATGAAGTTCCCCATCCCACTGATGCCGGTCATCGAGTTGTTTGGTGTCATCTCCAAACCCTTTGCACTCACAGTCAGGCTCTTTGCCAACATCTTGGCGGGCCATACCGTCATCCTCGCACTCACCTGCCTGGTATTCATATCGGTGAGTATGGGCACGACGATGAACATTGTGATGACCATCTTCTCGGTGCTGCTCTCGGTATTTATGTTGGTGCTCGAGATATTGGTGGCCTACATTCAGGCCTATGTATTCACGATGCTCTCCTCTGTGTTCATCGGCCTTTCGCGCAAGGAACATCACGCTGCTCACAAGAAACATTAATCGTAACAACAAGATAATAAAGCATAATTAACCCACTAAAAACCAAAAGACTATGTTCACATTCGTATCCCTTCTGCAGGCCGTAAACCTCGGAGCCGCTGTGGCTCCTCTGGCCGCCGCCCTCGCTGTACTCGGTGCCGCTTGGGGCATCGGCAAAATCGGCTCCAACGCTCTGGAGGCTATGGCTCGTCAGCCCGAGGCTGCAGGCTCGTTGCAGACCGCTATGATTGTTTCGGCCGCACTGATTGAGGGTGCAACCCTCTTTGCCATTGTGGTCTGCCTGATGGCAATCTAAACAAGAGTCCTCACCCAACACCGCCTCTGCACACTGCGAGAGTGGTTGCAGAGGTGGGTGTGGAGGGGCTTGCCGCCCCGAGGCGATAACAGAGTAAACACACAGACAAACAACCTATTATGTCCCTACTTACACCCGATTTGGGCCTCCTCTTTTGGATGCTCCTCTCGTTTTTGTTGGTCTTTGGTGCGCTGGCCAAGTTCGGCTTCCCCATCATCACGGGGATGGTCGACAAGCGACGTGAGCACATCAGTTCCGCACTCGCCGAGGCCGACAAAGCACGCGAGCGTATCGAGAATGTGGAACAGGAGGCACGCAAGATGATGGATGAGGCCACAAGGCGTTCGAGTGAGATTCTCTCGGCTGCCGTGGCAGAGAGCCAACAGATTGTGGACTCCGCACGCGAGAGGGCCGATGCCGACGCAGCCGCGCGCATTGAGGCGGCCAAGAGTCGCATTGCCATCGAGAAGGAGAAGGCTTTGGGCGAGATGAGGGCTACGGTGGCTACGCTCTCGGTCGATGTGGCCGAGAAGATTTTGCGCTCCAAACTCTCCACGGAGGAGGGCGACAAGGCGCTCATCGACCGACTCGTGGAGGAGGCCGAAAAGAGAGCCGAAAGGTAGCGAGTATGCCCACAGACCTCGCACCACAGCCACAGAGTGAGCTGCAATGCCCAGAGAAACAAATGATTAGACACCACAATAAAGAGAGCGACCTATGAACGAGAGCCTGCTTGCACGACGCTATGCCAAAGCACTCCTCGCCTATGCCGAAGAGCTGGGTGAGGCCGACCTGCTCTATCCTGTGATGAGGCACCTCGGTCGCACCCTCAGGCACGCCTCGCGGGAGAGCGAAGTGGTTGACAATCCCACCCTCTCGGAGGAGTTGAGAGGTCGCTTTGTGGAGGCACTCGCAGGGGTGGAGCCCGTGCCGGAGAGCCTGCGTAGGTTTGTGCGACTTGTTTTCGACCACAACCGCGAATACCTCTTTGGGCCTATGGCACTTGCCTATTTGCAACTCTATCGCCAGAGTCGGGGCATCGTGGTTGCCGAGGTGAGGTGTGCCCACCCGTTGAGCCAAGAGGCCAAGGGGAAGATAGAGCGCCTCATAGCTGCGCACAAGCAGGGCAAAGTGGAACTCGAGGTGAAGGTCGAGAGCCAGCTCGTAGGAGGGTTTGTAGTGACGGTAGACGGCAAGAGGCTCGACGCATCTGTCGCAGGAGAGTTAGAGCGCATACGTCAGCATCTCTCGGAGCGCAATCGCAGCATTGTTTAGCCCTACGGCAGGTGTGCCAATATATTGGGGCATAGCGCCTCATTCGAAGAAAAAACGAATAGACAAAAACAACCATATATTATGGCAGAGATTAGACCCGACGAAGTGTCGGATATACTGAAACAGCAACTCGCAGGAGTGGATACCTCGCTCCAATTTGAGGAGGTCGGCACCGTATTGCAGGTGAGCGACGGTGTGGCTCGCATCTATGGACTCGAAGGTGCCGAGGCCGGAGAATTGCTCCTCTTTGAGGGGGGCGTGAGCGGCGTGGTGATGAACCTCGAAGAGGATAATGTGGGTGCCGTATTGCTCGGTGCCACTGAGCATATCAAAGAGGGTTACAGCGTGCGCCGCACCCATCGCATTGCCTCGGTTGAGGTGAGCGAAGAGATGGTCGGCAGGGTGATTAACCCACTCGGACAACCCCTCGATGGACGAGGAGAGATTGGTGGCGAGAAATATGAGATGCCACTCGAGCGCAAAGCCCCCGGAGTGGTGTTCCGTCAGCCCGTGAGCCAACCCCTGCAGACGGGACTCAAGGCCATCGACGCAATGATTCCCATCGGCCGAGGACAGCGTGAGCTCATCATCGGCGACCGCCAGACAGGTAAGACAGCCATCGCCATAGACACCATCATCAACCAGCGCGACTGTTTCCTCCGTGGCGAGCCTGTCTATTGCATCTATGTTGCTGTAGGACAGAAGGGTTCTACTGTTGCCAATATTGTCAATACACTGCGCGAGCGAGGAGCTATGGACTACACCATCGTGGTGGCCGCCACAGCCTCCGACCCCGCCGCTCTCCAATATTACGCACCCTTTGCGGGTGCCGCCATCGGCGAGTTCTTCCGCGATACGGGCCGCCACGCGTTGGTGGTCTACGACGACCTCTCGAAGCAGGCTGTGGCCTACCGCGAGGTGTCGCTCATCCTGCGCCGTCCCTCGGGCCGCGAGGCCTACCCCGGCGACATCTTCTATCTCCACTCGCGCCTGCTCGAGCGTGCAGCCAAGATTATCTCGCGCAATGAGGTGGCCGAGAAGATGAACGACCTGCCCGCATCGCTCCGAGGTAAGGTCAAGGGTGGTGGTTCGCTTACCGCTCTGCCCATCATCGAAACTCAGGCGGGTGACGTGTCGGCCTACATCCCCACCAACGTCATCTCCATCACCGATGGTCAGATTTTCCTCGCAGCCGACCTCTTCAATCAGGGCATCAGGCCCGCCATCAATGTCGGCATCTCGGTGTCGAGGGTGGGCGGTAATGCGCAGATTAAGTCGATGAAGAAGGTGGCCGGTACGCTCAAGATTGACCAAGCACAATTCCGTGAGTTGGAGGCCTTTACGAAATTTGGAGGCGACCTCGATCCCGTCACCGCCTACGTCATCGATAAGGGCCGCAAGAATACCCAACTCCTCATCCAACCGCAGTATTCTCCAATGGCTGTGGAGGAACAGATTGCCGTTCTCTACTGCGGTGTGAAGGGACTCCTCAAGGGGGTTGCTGCTGATAGGGTTAGGGAGTTTGAGCGCAACTTCCTCGAGCAACTTCGAGGCAGCCATCGCAACGATGTGCTCCAACCGCTGGCCGAAGGCAAAATTGATGAGGGTGTGACTGCCACCATCGAAAGGGTTGCCTCCGAAGTGGCCGCAGCGCTATGAACGACGAATGGTAAATTGATAGGTAAGTAACGGATCTTCAAAATCTTAACACTACTCACAAGTGGGCTCGCTCAAGGAGATAAAAGAACGCATCGGGTCGGTACGCTCCACCCGCAAGATTACCTCGGCTATGAAGATGGTCGCGGCTGCCAAACTGCACCGTGCACAGCGCGAGATAGGAGCACTTGTGCCCTATTCCGATGAACTGCAAGCTATTGTGGCCCACCTTGCTACGGGTGAGGGTGTGGGCGTGGTGCCGCTGGCCGAGGAGCGCGAAGTCAAGGCTGCTACGGTGGTGGGTTTTGCCTCCTCGTCTACCCTGTGTGGTGCTTATAACAGCAATGTTGGGCGCAAGGTCGTTGAGCACATTGCCGAGGAGTATGGCTCGCTCGATGCCGAGAGGCTCGATGTGAGAGTTGTGGGTAGCCGGCTCGGAGTCGAACTCAAACGTAGCAACATCCCCTTCACAGCCGCCTCCGACGATCTCTCCGAAAAACCCGACTACGCTGCCTATCGCACTATGGCCGAGGAATTTATGTCTGCTTTCCTCGAGGGTCGAACCGATAGGGTGGAACTCGTCTACTATAAGTTTATCTCGGCCGGCACGCAGCGACTTGTCTGCGAACGCCTCCTGCCTATTGAACTCCCCACTGCGGCCGAAAACAGCCCCTCGGCTGGCGAGGATTATATCCTTGAGCCCACGCGCAAGGAGCTCATTGATAGCATTGTACCACGCCAGGTGGCCCTCAAACTCTTCACTGCGGCTCTCTCCGCCGCCGCATCCGAACACGCTGCTCGTATGATGGCGATGCAGTCGGCCACCGACAATGCCGACGAACTCATAGGAACCCTATCGCTCGAGTATAACAAACAGCGTCAACAGGCCATCACCACCGAGTTGCTCGATATGATGGGCGGCCGTGGAGGCGAATAGTCTTTTTGTCCTTTTTACGACCTCTCTATTTGTGGCCTATTTTACCCCTGCCGAGTGACGGTTGGGTGTGAGCCTGAGATGAACCGCTATTTTTGACAGACGAATAGCAGTAAACCTATTTCACATTTTTCCTAACAAGATTTCCTTTTTGCGTTTCATTTGCAAAAAAACACCCGAAAATCTATTGAAATAATGAAAAAATTTATCGCCTGCGTGTTTTTTCTCGCAGTTTTTTCTACTTTTGATTTCGGAAACGCAAACTAATATTTACCTTACTTACTAACTGTCGCGTCGCAAGTACCCTCTTATGGCTCGGCTATAACATCTTTTTTGCATTGAAAGACAAACATCACAAGACGATAGACTATCAGTACATTACCCGAGAACTCGACCTCCACAGCGAAGTGAGCAACTACGCCTTTGAGGTCACTGCCGACTCCCCTTTAATGCCCCGCATAATGGACCGCAGTGTGATGGTCTCCGACACCGTAATCCTCTGGCTCTGCCACTCGGGTAGCGTTGTGGCCTCCATCAACGGCACCAGCCACACCATCGGCGCAAATCAATTGCTCGTGGTCTTGGCCGGCTCCCACTGCCGATTCTCGCTCCTCTCGAGCGACTTCAGCGCCTCGGTATTTATGTCCTTTATCTCCCACTCCTCGCAGGTGGACAGCATCGTCACGACCTTCCCTCGAGTACAACAGATGCCTGTGGTGACACTGCTGCCACAAGAGGAAAATACCCTCACTGCACTTCACCACTATGTGGAACTCTCATCGCAGAACCATCGAAGCCCCTCGCGCATCGATATAGACAACAATATACTCGCACTGCTCCGCTCCGAACTCATCGACATCTTCCTGCGCCGCAACCTCGCTGTGCGCGAAGCAACTCCCGATGAGCAGATGGTCAAGCAGTTCAATATGATGCTCACCTCCAGCAGTATAGAGCATCGCGACGTGGAGTACTACGCCGAGTACTATGGCCTCACTCCCAAGCGTTTTGCTGCCAAGGTGAAACGCATCACGGGCACCACCCCATCGGATCTGATTGCCTCGGCAGTGATTCGCAATGCCAAACGACTCTTGCTCAGCACCGAGCTCTCGAGTGCCGAGATTTCGGAGAAGCTCAATTTCTCCACACCATCATTCTTCTGTCGTTATTTCAAGCGATATGCGGGTATGGCTCCTCAGGCGTGGAGGGGGATGAGTACTACATTCTAAAAAGCGTGCCTTGCGGGTGAAAAGCGTGCCTTGCGGGTAAATTTCGCGCTGCACATCAGATAGCCGGCTCCTCATTTGCGTCAGCAAACTGCGGGCCGGCTACTTTGTTTATCGCGAAATTTCCTCCGCAAATCACGCTTTTTTGTTTCAGTTGGAGCGGGTAAGTTTCGCACCACCTATGACGGTCAAGTTCCTCATTTACGTTCAGTAAACTGCGGACTTGCCCTTTCTTGTTGGCACGAAATTTCCTCCGCAAAACACGCTTTTTTGTTTCAGTTGGAGCGGGCAATTTTGCACCACCTACAGCGGGCAAGTTCCTCATTTACGTTCAGTAAACTGCGGACTTGCCCTTTCTTGTTGGCACAAAATTTCCTCTGCAAAACCCACTTTTTTGTTTCAGTTGATGCAGGAGGCGACCACTCGTGGCCTTGTCCGTGCGTGCGCGCGACCTTCTCTTGTTATTTTCTTGCACCAAATAATAAATCTTTTTGCACTACACTGAACAAATTTCAAAAAATATACATATCTTTGTAGCGTTGCTGTGCTTTGGCCAAACCGATACTACGGCCTCTTGTGGCTCCTCGGAATCCAAACGGAGCAGTGCAACAAAACACTTTTACCGGACAATACACACTAAAAACACGTTTAATTAATTTCAAAACAAATCCAAAGTTATGAAAAAACTTTTTATGATTTTGTCGGTTGTAGGCGTAATGAGCCTCGCGACTGCTAACGTTTACGCACAGGAGCCCGAGGCTGCCGCTACTGAAGAGGTTGTTGCTGCAGAGGATGCAGTAGCTGAGGAGGCTGCCACCGAGGAGGCTGCTCCCGCTATCGACGAGGAGACCGAGGTTGCCGGCGTTCCTTTCCACCAGGCTATTAAACAGAAATTTATCGAGGGTGGTGTATTCTGGATGACCCCCGTATTGCTCTGCTTGATCATCGGTATGGCAGTAGCTATCGAGCGTATTCTCTACCTCTCGTTCTCCAAAATCAACACCAAGAAGTTCATCGCAGCTTTCGAGGATGCTCTCAACAACGGTGGCGTAGAGGCTGCTAAAGAGCTCGCTCGCAACACCAAAGGCCCCGTAGCCAGCATCTACTACCAGGGCGTTCTCCGCTACGGCGAGGGTCTCGACGTTGTAGAGAAAGCTGTTGCTTCCTACGGTTCGGTACAGAATGGTCTTATGGAGACCGGTCTTAGCTGGATCAGCCTTTTCATCGCTCTTTCGCCTTCGTTGGGCTTTATGGGTACCGTAGTAGGTATGATCGAGGCATTTGACCAGATCCAGGCTGCAGGTGAGGTTTCCGCAACCCTCGTAGCAGGTGGTATCAAAGTGGCTCTGCTTACTACCCTTGCAGGTCTTATCGCTGCTGTTATTCTCCAGCTCTTCTACAACTATATCCTCAACAAGATTGACAACGCTGTTGTAGAGCTTGAGGACAGCTCCATCACCTTGGTTGACATCCTGACCGCTTACAGCAAGAAATAAGTTTTACCCAATTAATATACCTCTATTAAAATATGAAATGGGTTAAATACGTAGAATACGTACTCTTCATCATCTCCATCGTAGCGTTCGCATCGCTCTTCTTCCTGCCTCAGGTGCAGCATATGGGCGATATGCACGCCAATCCCGAGTGGATGATGTGGTGGATGTACGCAATCGTGATCATCGGCATCGTTGCCGCTTTGATCTCGCCGATTAAGAATCTGTTCTCCTCCCCCAAGGCAGCTCTCAAAGCTCTCGTTGGCCTCGTTATCGCTGCAGCAGTTGTAGGTGGTTGCTATGCTCTCTCGAGCGCAGAGCCCGTGCCCAACTCGGCTGGTGGTTTCTTCGAGAACCCCTTCGACCTCAAGTTCACCGATACTATGCTCTACCTTACCTACCTTGTAGGTGGTGTTAGCATCCTTTCGATCCTTGTAGGTGAGATTCGTAACGCTATCAAATAGTTTGTAGTACCATATTAAAAACTAATTCGTAATATGGCAAAAAAGACACCGGAGATTAATGCGAGCTCGATGGCGGATGTTGCGTTCCTGCTCCTTATCTTCTTCCTTGTTGCCACAACTATGGACATCGATTCGGGTCTGAACCGTGTGCTTCCTCCTTGGAGCGAGAAGCAGACCGAGGCTCCCGATATCAAAGAGCGTAACCTCCTTTTGGTTCACGTTAATAAGTATGACCAGATTGCGGTGCAGGGCGAGATGCTGACCATCGGTCAGCTCAAAGATAGGGCTAAAGAGTGGGTTCTCAACACCTCCGATGACCCCAATCTCCCCGAGAAAAAGACTGAGAAAATCGACCTCATCGGTGAGTATCCCGTCAGCCAGGGCGTTATCTCGCTCCAGAATGACCGTGGTACCAGCTATGAGATGTATATCAAAGTGCAGAATGAGCTCACTCGCGCCTTCAATGAGATTCGAGATGAGTTGAGTAGAGCTAATTTCGGTAGGCCTTTTGCCGATCTCGACAAAGTGCAGCAGGATGCTATTGCAGACGCTGTGCCTATGAAGATCTCCGAGGCTGAACCTCAAAACATTAAGTAGTATGCCAGTAATCAGGAAAAAAGAGAAAAAAGAGATTGGTCAGATTTCGACCAGCTCTCTGCCCGACATCGTCTTTATGATTCTCTTCTTCTTTATGGTATCTACATCAATGAAGGAGACCGAGCTTGTGGTGAAATTCAAAGCACCTCAGGCCACTGAGATTCAGAAACTCGAGAACAAGGCGCTTGCAAGCTACATCTATGTGGGTCCTCCCGTAGAGTCGCTTCAGGCAAAGTTCGGTAGTGCGCCCCAGATTCAGCTCAACAACAGCTTTAGCTCTCCTCAGGAGATTGGCCGCTTCATCGCTTCGGAGCGTGACCTTCTCAACGAGGCAGACCGCAACAAGATGACTGTATGTTTGAAGGCCGACAAGGACACCCGTATGGGTATCATTACCGACATCAAACAGGAGTTGCGTAAGGCCGAGGCTTATAAGATTAGCTACGCTGCTTCCAAGGCAGCCGGTAATCTGAAGTAGTCCGAGCAAGAGAACTTATGAGATTTGGGGAGATGCGAGAGTGTCTCCCCAAAACTTTTTGGAGGTGGCCTCCTGACGCCGGTCGCCGAACAACGAGAGCCCACACGGGCTTCAATACACAATTTCCCAATGACCTAACCACAAGACAATGAAACACTCGCTTTTGCCCCTACTCGCAACCCTATTGGCACTATCGACCGCTTGCACCGCTGCTCCCGAAAGCTCTCGGGTGGCAGAACACGTTGTGCTCATCGGACTCGACGGTCTTGCAGGCAACTCTGTCGCCGAGGCCGATATGCCCACCCTCAAAGCTATGATGGCCGAAGGTGCGTGGACACTCCAAGCGCGTAGCATCTTGCCCTCATCGAGCGCTTGCAATTGGGCCTCGGTCTATATGGGCGTGGGCCCCGAGATGCACGGCTACAACACTTGGGGCAGCAGGGAGCCCGACTTTCCGTCGATTGAACTTGGGCCCAATGGCATCTTCCCCACCATCTTCACCCTCGTGAGCGAGGAGGCCCCCGAGCTGACGACCTGCGCATTCTTTGAGTGGGAGACCCACGCCTGCCTGATCGATAGCGTGGCTGTGGACTACTACTGCCATATCCCTACGGGCGATAGCGGCAGCGAGGCCATCACGGAGGCTTTTGTAGATTACCTCAAAAGCAATAGACCCAACCTCTCAATCTGCATCTATGACTCGCCCGACGTGGAGGGGCACCAATATGGATGGGGCTCGCAGGAGTATATGAATCGTCTGCCCGAGATGGACCGCTTTATTGGTCGCATTGTGGAGGCGACCAAGGAGTGCGGCATCTACGAGAATACGATTTTTGTGATAGTGTCGGACCACGGCGGCATAGGTAAGGGGCACGGTGGCACTACCTCGGACGAGATGGATGCACCGCTTCTTTTCTTTGGCAAGGGCATCAAGAGGGGGCATAGGATAGAGTCCTCTGTGGTGCGCTACGACACGGCCCCCACGCTTGCACGTATCTTGGGCTTGGAACCCCACTCGGCTTGGCGCGGTAGGGCTGTGGAGGAGATTTTCGAGTAGATACGTGACGGAGAGTGCCGCAGTTGGCGGCAACAGGAAAAGAGTTAGGCGTAGCCCAAGTGGCTACGCCTTTTTTTGTCCGTATGTGTGAGGAATAACCCCTCTTGTGGATTGTTATTCGAAATTATCGGTCTGCGGGGTGTAGATTTTCACCTTGTCGGCCGAGAGCTCGAGCGAGTAGGTGTAGTACTTGCCGGGGAACCACTGCACCGCAAAGGGGTCGGAGTAGAGCACCGTGTCGGAGTTGATGAGTCCTCCACGCATAATGTCGGCCACGATGCGCAGACGGGTGGTGGATATTTGAGGCAAGAGTAGACGGGCCGACTCATCGAGTGTGTGGTCGTTGTTGTCGGGGAGCTTGACCCCCTGCTCGTCGCTGTAGAGCACCACATCAGCGAGGTCGGAGGTGGGATACCACGTCGGATGTGGGAGCGAGTTGAAAGCTCCCTCGGTGTGGATTTGCTCGAGTGCAATCTCTCGCACGACCATATATTGGGGCTCGACGAGCACGGTGCGCACCTTGACATCCACCTTGCAGAGTGCGTGCTGGAGTGGGATGTTGATGCCGAGTTTGTTCTCCTCGGGGAGAAGGTCGGCGATGATGTTGCTGTAGAGTACGGGGGTGTTGGGAGCCGCTTCGGTGTCGTAGTTCTCAATCGAGAGTCCGTAGTGGGTGTGATAGGTTGTCGGGAGCGAGTGGGGTGAGTGGGCCACTATGGAGAGCGACTTGTTGTAGTCCCAGACGATGTCGGTGGGGGGATACCAGAGCGAGTCTTGTGGGTTGGCCACGAGCTGCACATTGTCGAGCAGGGTGGCCGCTGCGGGGCTGAAGTTGCTCCACTTGCGGTCGCGCGGCAGGGAGTAGGCCCTCACACCGAGGTCGGCATCGAGGGGGAACGACTTGGCGTGCTCGGCGGCTACTGTGCGGGTTGTGGGGTGCAGAATGGGGTTGCAACGCACGAGCAGGGGCTGTGAGTTCTCAACATCGTGTGTGAGTAGACACGATGTGAGCGCCGCGGAGAGCGCAATTGCTGCGAATATGTGCGTCAGTTTCTTCACTTTAGGGTGCTGTTTGTGTGGCGGGTGTGCCCCGTCTATGTGGCTGCTTTGGGAGATGTTCCCAATGCAGGTTTAGGGCCCTGGGGAGGGTTCAGACTCCCCAAGGCAAACGTATGAATCTGTGGTTTCTCGGTCGGATGAGTGCGCTCACCCGACCAAGAGTAGAGGTGCGCGACTATTAGTTCTGACGCTCGTCGGTGATGGCGTGCTGCTGAACGGTCCACTCCTCAACGGTAGGATCGAAGTGAATCTCGAAGTCCTCCTCGTCGGGATCTTTCTCACCGTCGCCATCCTCATCGTTCCACTTGAAGCTGAAGGTGAGGTTGTAGTGGTAGTCGTTGTTGGCAAGCCACTTGTCTTTCTCGGTAGCCCAATCGGTGTCGGCGATGTTGATTACGTAGGTACCGGTGTAGGAGAAGTTGTTGTTGTCAACTACGGTGTACTTGATGGTGATAACGGTCTCGTCCTGGGGGAAGAGCTCTACCTCTGCGGTTGCGGGGGTGGTGGACTCAATCTTGGTGGCGTTGATTACGGTCGAAGCATTGAGAACCTCCTTGTCGGCGGGGGTGATAGCGGTCCACTTGTCGGTCTCGTTGTAGCTTGCATACTGATTGAGCTGTGCTACATTGATGCTGTTGATGGTGAGCTTGAAGGGGTCGGTAGCATCCTGTGCGTTGAGGTTAGCAAAGTAGAAACCGAGACGCGAGGTGGTGTGACGGAAGATGATGGGCACATCGATCTTGGTGTAGTTCTTTGCGGGGTCAGCCACGAGGAGGCCCTGAGCCTCGTCGATGGAGATGCTGGTGATGGTCATACCGGTAGCCTCGGTGGTGCTGGCAGCGATTTTGGCATCGATAGCGGCCTTGTTGGGGCTGTACCAAGCGTAGAAATCGAGGTTACCATCTTTGGGCCAATAGTAGGTGCCCTCGGAGTTGGACCAGATTTCACCATTGAGTTTGATGGTCTCTGCGCCGCTCCAGAACTCACGACGGGTGCCGTCCTCGCCCTCGTAGATGGCGAAGCACTCGAAGTTGTCTGCTACGGTCTCGAAGTCTGCACGCGAGTTCTCGGAGAGAGCGAAGTTTTTGAAAGCGATTTCGTTGGAGCTGGGCTCAACGACTTCGTTTTTCACGCAGGAGGTGAGCGCAACGGCTACAACTGCTGCAATAGCGAAAAGTTTTTTCATAGTGTTTGATGTTTTTTGGTTTGTTTGTTTATCTGTGTTTGTCTGTGTTTCAACTCATTAGCCTACGGTAATAGTACCGCCATTGCCCTCTGCTTCCCAGTTGTGAACGGTGGGGTTGAAGGTAATCTCGTTGCCAATACCTATGGTGATAACGTAGATATATTTCTTACCCTGCACCCAGGGAGCGGGAATCTTATATTGTACACCCTTAACCACATCCACTGTAGTGTCTGTATATTTAATAGTGTAGTCGATGGTGGCAATGATGTCGCCGTTGCCTTCGGTGCCATCCTGAGGAATAACAAGTGCGTTGGTAGCATTACCGCTGGGGAGAACAGGCTGTGCGGTGGTGGTCAACACTTGAGGGGTGTCTACAAATTCGTATACCAATGGAGTGCCGTCGAGGTTGGTCCAGGCACCTTCGGCATAGTCACCTGTGGGTAGAACATTGCTTAACTGAACTTTGTTCAGAGTGATTTCGGCATTGGCATCTTTTGCGGTACCATTAGCTTGTGCTGTGAAACCAACCTGTGCAAGCATATGGTGGAATACGGCTGCAACTGCTGCGGGGCGTGCCTCGGGTACGACATTGGTAGCCATAAGGTCTACCTGTTTGGTGAGGTCAGCGGTCGTAGTGTAGTCGGGAAACGCAAAACCTTTGTCGTGAGTAACGGTGTGAGCAGTGTCATAAGGTGAATAGCACCAGAACTTCAGAGTACCACCGTTCGGCCAATAATATTTTTGGGTGGTGTTTCTCCAGGCGCCATCGGTGTCTTTCTGAATCTCTACGTCGTTCATATAAACTGTATTAGGCGATTCGGTGAAGAATGCGTAGGCACCAAAGTGCTCGTCTGCAGGGTAGGCAGAACCTACGATGGGGCCATAGTGGGCACGGCTCTGGGCCTTGAAGTTGAATGCCTCAAATGCGATTTCGCCTGCGGGGTCGGGAATCTCGGTGGTGGTTACACAGCTTGTGAGCGCTACGGCTACAACGGCTGCAAGTGCAAATAACTTTTTCATATTCTCTTTGTTTTTAGACGTTTATATCTCTTAATATCTCTTAACTGATTATTGCAACCAAATTAGGCACCATAGGTCTGGAACTCGGGTGTCCAGTCCTCAACCTCGGGTGCAAACTTAATCTCCCCGCCTTTGGTGAAGTCGAAGGTGATGTTGTAGTAGTGGATGGTGTTAATCTTCCAATCGGTAGCCTCGGCGGTGTAAACACCTTCGTACTCATAACCTGCGTTATTGTCGGCAACTCGGTAGTAGACGTTGATATACTTCTTGGCGCCCGACTCGGCGAGTGCCTGGGGAAGAGTGCTGAATGTATAGGCGTTGTCGGTACCAATCTCCTTGTTGTTTACAGCGTAGCTCTGGGTGCTCTGGTAGGTGGTCTCCTCCTCGTAGTCGCTCCAATCGGCGTAGGTGAAGTTACCCTTATTCATAGCCTCGGTAATCTCAACCTTATTGATGGTCAGAGCAAAATTGTTGTCAATGCTGGCGTTGGCAAAGCGGAATACAACCTGCGAACCCACGTGACGGAAAAGCATCTTCACGGTATTCGCTGTCTTGAGCCTCGACTCCTCGGGTTTGGCAAGCATAATGAGAGCTGCCTGTGCTGCAGTTACATCTGTACCTTTAATACCAACGTTGGTATCCAGCGAAAGGTTTACGCTGGTCTGATCCTCGGGGTAGTAGTAGCCCCAGAACGAGATAGCACCGGCCTTGGGCCAATAGTAGGTACCATCCTCGGCAGCCCAATAATCAGCGGAGCCGTCGTTCTTTTTCACAATCTTCTTGGCAGCTGCGCCCCAGAAATCCTTGTAGTCGGAGCCGTCACCTTTGTTGGAAAACTGTGCGTAGGCCCTAAAGTAGTCGTGGGTAAAATCTGCGCGAGTGTTCTCGCCGAGGTTGAAGCTCTTGAACGAAATCTCCTCGGGTGCGGAGATGTCCTCGTAGTTGTTCTTCAGGCACGAGGTGAGCGCTACGGCTGCACCCAATGCAATAATCATAAGTTTTTTCATACGTTTTTTGTGTTAGTTAATGGTTTATTGTTTATTGTTTGTTTTGTCGTTATCTGTGCTCGCCGCACTCGGGGCAGCTCCCTTGCGCGCGAGTGAGATTCTCAAAAAGGTGGCTAAATAGTGATGTCGTAGTGCTCCTCGTTCCAATCCTCCACCTCGGGGTGGAAGCCGCCACCCGAGCCGGGAGGTGGCGTGGGCGGGTCGGGCACCACAATCTCATCCTCTTCGATGTAGATATACTTCTCGGGGTTGTCGAGGAACTCATCGGTGATATCCTTCTGCCAAGTGATGGTCTCGCCATTGGTGTTGGTCACCACGATGGTGAGCCACAATCGCGACACCTCTCCCGGCAACTTGCCAAAGGTGTTGAAGGTGGTCTGAAGCGCATCCTCGCCTGTGCGGTCGTTGATGCCCGCCTCCATCTCGAAGTACAATATCACAGGCTCATTGCTCCTGCCACCCTCAAAGCCGAACTTATTGCTCTTGGCCTGGCCCGAAAGCAACGCCTGTGCGCTCGCAAGGTTGCCCTTATTGCGCAGTTTCACGCCGAGGTAATAGGTCTCCACAATGCTCTCACCCTCGGCATAGATAATCTGCTCACCCGTACGGTGGAGTACCTCCACATCCTTCCTCGCCACAAGCAGGTGGTCGGGCTCATAGACGATGAGCTCATCCTCGCCCGGAGCAACGTAGTCGGCAGGCTTGGTCACCGAGTTGAGCTTGGTCAGCAGGTTGGTGCGGGTGCTATTGGGAATCTCACTCGTGTAGGCCTCGATGCTATGTTGGCTGCGGTCGTTGCGGATAAGTGTAGATTCGGTGTCGAAGTTGTAGACAACCATATTGTAGTGGCCCGGCTGTGCGTTGATGTAGCCGCCCTCGGCCAGCACGTAGTCGTCGGAGACGAAATCGCCACTCACAGCGTCGTAGAAGACCACCCTCATAAGCTCCGGCGTGGGCAGCGGGCCCGGGTGGTTGAGCACATCGAGGTCGAGGGTGAGGTCGAGGTAGAGGCTGTCGTTCATCTCCTCGAGGGGACGACGATGGCAACCCGCCGACAGCAATATTGCCATCAGCAAGCACATTGTCTCTACTATGTAGCGCCTCATCTTCATCCGTTCGATTGTTCTCTACTCTACACTGTCGTGCAGCGAGTCGATGCGTTTAGTCTTGTTTTTGTTCACCTTCCACTCTATGGGAGCCACCAACGAGAGCTTCGCCTTCGTCGGGCCCCAATAGCCAAATGTGCCGCTCATCTTATCTCTGATAAGGGTCTCCTTGCCATTCGGCTCGGTGATGTGGAAGTAGTGGCGGTAGTTGCTCTGGAGGTAGCCGAAGCCCACCTCGAACTCCATATTCCAATTTTCGTTGAGCCTCCAAGCGTAGCCATAGCTCAGGCCCGCAGCCAAGAAGAACTCGCCCTGATAACCATCCGTGCTCCTCCATTGGAAGTCATAGAGACCGCCACCCGCATAGAGGCCCACAAAGTGGCCCTGCAGACGGTTGTCTCTCCTGCGCTCGCCCAACCACATACGGGCCTCCACGTCGCCCCACAGCAGCTGGTAGCACCAATCCCAATCGTTGGGCACATACCACGGGAAGGTCCAGCTCGCATCTATCGAGAAGCGATTGCCAATGGGGATTTCGAGTGCTATGTTGATTGCGCCGATAGCATCGAAGAGCAGGTTTGTCTTGGCCGCCACGAGGTAGTCTATGTAGGGCACGTCTACCTCGTCGGTGACGTGGGTGACCTCCTTCGAGGGGGGTACCCAATAGAGTCCGTCGCCCGTAGCCCTCATCTGTTCAAAGGGTTTGGTCACAACGGTACCGTCGAGGTAGTGCAATTCTGCCGTGAAGAACTCCACGTCGAGGATGTTCTCTTTGTCTTGATAGAGTGTGAACTCACCCGCAGCAATGGCAGCCCGTTTGCCGTCTACGATGGCCCAGCTGCCCTCGGGTGTCGGCCCCTCGGTGAGGGTGCCGTGGAGCGCCTCTCCGCAGCGGCTCGGCTCGGGACTTATTCGGTAGCGACCTGTGAGGTTGGTGGCTGTGGCGGGGGCTACGACTTTGTAGTAACCTACGGTGTCACCCTTCTCCCTCACGGTTACGGCAAAGAGGGTGGTGGTGTCGGAGAGGTGCATCTCGCCGTCATCGCCACGCACATAGTGACCTCGGCGCGAGATGGTGTAGGTGTATTGTGGGGGCTCCACTACGGGTGCGAAGTTGGGGGCCTTCTCTGTGGGACGGCGCAACTGCACCTGCGGCAACATACGCCAGATGTCCGGAATATCCAGCCACTCGCCCACGGGGCTCATCTCCACCTCTTGTTCCACAACCTCGGAGTAGTAGAGGATGCAGGTCGAGGCAGTACGCAGATAGGGGAGGATGTTGCGACGAACGTAGGAGAATGGATAGCCACCGCGCAGCTTGATGAGTCGGCGCACCCTTACGTCGGGGTGAACGCCGCTCTCGGTGAGGATGGCCAGAACCTCCTTTTTGTGGGGCACTCGGGGGTCTTGTTCGATCATACGGACCATACCGTCGTAGTCCTCACCGCGCGCGTACACGTGTAGATTCTCGGGGTTGATTTGGGGAAAATGGTCCACCAGATAGGAACGCATTGTGGCGGCACGTCTTTCAGAGAGCGCTTGGTTATACTGCACGTTACCCTCGGGCGAGGCGTGGGCAATCACGACAAGGCTGTCGAGCTTGTCGGCGTGTTGCTCCATAAGTTGATTGAGGGTGCGGAAGGTAGTGCGGTTGGAGAGGTAGCTGGGGTCGAGATTGGACTTGTCGAAACGGTAGTAGAGCGTCACCTCTGCCTTGTGGCCAACAATTTTCTGGCCAAAAAGCTGAACTGCCGCGAGGAGGAATGCCACGAGGAGCACTGCTATTTTCCTACCATTCTTCATCATTCACTTTTGGGTGGCGGATTGCATTTTTTGCCGCCAACATAGGTGTTCGTTGAACTGCTTTTGGTGTGGTATTTTAACCTATCCTGGCTCGGTTTCGGTCTCTTCTCCACCGAGCTGTGACCATCATCCCTTTAGGGATGACAATTTGAATGTAAAGTTAGGACTTTTTTGCTTACGTTGTTGCGACAAAATGTACAAAATTTCCATTTTGCAGCTGTTTCTTTTCTGTGCGTCGGCCAACGGGGGGGGGTATGTGGCATTATTGCGGAAATAATGCACATTTATGATTGGGTTAGGGTGTCTAAGGGTGAAGCGGGATTACCGCACCGCCTACGGCGGGATTGGCTACTACGCAGCCCTGCGGCTGCTCCGCTCACGCCCATCCCCTCCGCTCGCCGCGGGGGCCCTTGCAAACCAACAACGCAAGAAGCCACTGCGTGGCCTCTCTTGTTTTTCCATACCTCCACAGACAAGCCAGCTTGCCGTTGTAGGCATAAAAAAACAAGAAGATGTCTTCGACACCTTCTTGCGTTGTTAGTTTGCGGAGAGAGAGGGATTCGAACCCTCGACACCCTTTTGAGGTGTACGCACTTTCCAGGCGCGCTCCTTAAACCACTCGGTCACCTCTCCATTATATCTCTCTTTCGTACCCTCCCGTCGGGCTATCGGCACAAAAGCGGGCGCAAGATAAGAATAATTTTTGTTTTTCACCCCACTTGTGCATTTTTATTTTTGTTTCACCCCTCTAAACATCACTTTTTGCACCTCCAATACCCCGAAAACAAAAAGGTAGACCGACCAATCAGCCTACCTTTTCGCTCATCCAATATGTCGTTGGACTACTTGCCAAACTCGCCACAGATAGATCTCTTGAGCATCTTGGCCCTGCGCGAGGGACTCTGCTCGGCGGCCAAAACATACATCATCTTCGTCACGGCAGCCTCGGTGGTCATATCCCTGCCACTGATGACTCCAATCTTTTGCAACGCCACGCCCGTCTCGTAGATGTCCATATTGACCTCGCCATTGCTACATTGGGTGACGTTCACAACGCTGATGCCCCTCACGATGGCCTCCCTCAGTGCTCCAATGAACCACTCGCCCGTGGGGGCATTACCAGCACCATAGGTCTCCAGAACCACACCCTTGATGCCGCTCGATAGGATGGCACGAAATACCCTCTCGGTGAGTCCGGGGAAGATTTTTATGATGGCTACATCGCGCTCCAATTCGGTGCGGATGCCGAAGGGTGCGCCTGCCTTGGGGCGGGTGATGTAGTTGCGGTTATACTGTATGCTCACACCCACCTCCGCAAGGGGTGGAAAATTGTTCGACGCAAAGGCGCTCATCTCCTCGGCACTCTGCTTGGTGGTGCGGTTGCCACGGAAGAGTCTGTTCTGGAAGTAGAGGCTCACACCGGGAACTTCGGGACGGCCCTTGGAGTCTTTGGCGGCGGCGAGCTCTACGGCAGTGATGAGATTCTCCCTGCCGTCTGTGCGCAGCACACCTATGGGGAGTTGGCTACCCGTAAAGACCACCGGCTTGGCCAGATTGTGGAGCATAAAGCTCAGAGCACTTGCACTATACGACATCGTGTCTGTGCCGTGAAGAACTACAAATCCGTCGAAGCGGTCGTAGTTGTCGCGGATGTTCTCGGCCAACCTCACCCACAGCTCTGGCGACGCATTGGAGGAGTCGATGGGGGTGAAGGGGAGAATCTCTATGTCGGCATCGAGGTTGCGCAATGAGGGTATCTCCTCGTAGATGTGACGGAAGTCGAAGGGTACGAGCGCGCCACTCTCGGGGTCGGTGTGCATTCCGATGGTGCCACCCGTGTAGATGAGTAGTATGGAGCTTTTCATAGTCTTATGGTGCCTTTGGTTTAGGTTGTTTTTCGTTGTTTGCCGGGGCCATTTGGTAGCCCGTTCAGTGGGGCTAAATATGGTCATCGTGGCCCTTGTTTCTGCGGAGTGCGTGATGTGCAATATTTCTTGCTCGACACCTTGTCACCCGGCCTTAAATGCCGAAAATACGGCGTGCATTGCGAGTCGATGCCTCGGCTACCTCCTCGGGTGTACACCCCTTTAGGCGTGCAATCTGCTCACAAATATACACCAAATTTTTCGGTTCGTTGCGCTTTCCCCTAAAAGGAACGGGCGAAAGATAGGGCGAATCGGTCTCAATGACCATAGCCGAGAGCGGAATCCGAGGGACACTCTCGAGCAGAGGGCTCTTCTTGTAGGTGACCACGCCGCCGATGCCGACGACAAATCCGCCGAGTTGTTCGATGCGCTCATAGACCTCTGCACTCTCGCCAAAGGCGTGGAGGATGCCGCGCGCGCCTCCCTTGTACTCCTCCAAGATGGTGAGCATCTCATCCCACGCACTGCGTGTGTGGATGACGAGCGGAAGGTCGTGGGCTATGGAGAGTTCCACCTGACGGCGGAAACACTCGGTCTGCTCCTCGCGGAAGTCGTTGCTCCAATAGAAGTCGAGCCCCACCTCGCCGATGCCGTAGAAGTGGTCCACGGGGCGTTCGGGGCTACCGATGGGTGCGGTGGAGTGGTCGGTGTGGTCGCCCTTTGCCGAACCGTTGCAGGCCACAAGCAGACGTTCTACCTCGGCAAGCGCCTCACGCCAATGGGGGTTATCATTGACCGACGTGGGATGGAGCCCTATGAGCGAGTAGCAGTCGGGTTGGGTGCGTGTGAGCTCAAACTGCGCTGCGTGGCTCTCGCTGTCGATGGCGGGGAAGATGAAAGCCTCCACACCTGCCTCGCGAGCACGTTGCAGAGTATCGCTGCGGTCCTCGTCGAAGGCGGTGTCGTAAATGTGTGTATGGGTGTCTATAAATCTCATAGTCTGATTGTTGTGTGGGTGATGGGCTGGCCCGAGGTTATAGTAGTCGTTCGCATTTTCGGCCGGGTAGCAACCTCACAGCATCGCACAACTCGAGCCCCGTGAGCAGAGCCATAACACGCTGTGGGGTGAACGACGTGCGGCCGAAGAGTGTCTCATAGTCGACCACTTCGCCCACCTGCATTGCATCGAGTAGCACTCGCTCGTCGGGTGTGACATTGAGCGTCTCGCCAAGCTGCTCGGTAGGGGCAAAGGTTTGCTCCTCGGTAGCCGAGGTCTCCCATCCGAGTTGGTAGGCGATGTCGCTGCCCGAGCAGACCATTGCGGCCTTGTTTTGCTTGATAAGCAGGTTGGTGCCGAAGGAGTTTTTGTCGAAGATGCGGCCGGGCATTGCCATCAGCACACGCTCATAGTCGAGCGCATATTCGGCCGTTATGAGTGAGCCACCCTCGTAGGGGGACTCTACCACCACCGTGCCGCTCGATAGGCCGGCAATGATACGATTGCGCGAGGGGAAGAAACGCCCCGTATTCTTGTGCTGCGACGAGACCTCGGTTACGATGGCTCCTTGAGCCTCTATGATGCGCTTTGCGAGGGGTGACTGACTCGATGGTTGCACCTCGGGCAGGGCGTTGGCAATGACCGCAACGGTGGTTGCGCCCACCTCGAGGGCAGCCTTGTGTGCATTCTCGTCGTTGCCGAAGGCCAGACCACTGACTATTGCAGCCTCGGGCCGCAGGTCGTGTAGCTGTTCGATGATTTTGCGTCCCGCAACCTGCCCGTAGGTCGAGATGTTGCGTGTGCCCACAAATGCCACCGAGGGCTTTGAGAGTGCCTCGAGTGAGCCTTGGACAAAGATGACGTGAGGTCGGTCGGGAATCTCTCGGAGGAGTGCAGGGTAGATACTGTCGGTGGCGGCTACGGCGTAGATGTGGTGCTTCTCGCAGTAGTTCAACTCCTGCTCGGCCTTGCGTAGTGCCGATTTGGATATGATGGCCTCGACGATGTCTGTGTTGACGATGGATGCGCGTTGGTGTAATTCCACCTCGTTGGCGGAGAATATGCGTTCGGCCGAACCGAAGGTGTCGATCAGGTGAGCTGCGGTTTTGGGGCCGATGCCGTGGGTGAAAAGTAGGGCGAGGTCGTAGATATTCATCCGAAAGAGAGTTTAGGAGAGGTAAAAGTATTAAAAAAATTTGGAGTTTGCGAGAAAATAGTTACTTTTGTACCCCGAAAGCGACACCCACATTGCTTGCTCATAGGGCTGGCGGAGGGTTAAGTCGCTGAAATACAACAAAATGGTGCGATGGCCGAGTGGCTAGGCAAAGGTCTGCAAAACCTTCTACAGCGGTTCGATTCCGCTTCGCACCTCAAAACAAGGCTCGCAGTTGGCGAGCCTTTTGTTTTGAGATGCGATTTATTTGCACCATCATCATCCAATCTTGCCACCGCTATTATACCCCTCTAACACTCCTACGGCAACCGAGGATAGCAAGTTTGTCCCCTCAATCGCAGATTGGTAGACAAGTAGTCGAAAAAAAGTGTATCTTTGCCCTATGGAGCAATTATTAGGTAAGAATATCGCCGAGCTGAAGCTCGTGGCACAAGAGGTGGGGCTCAAGCCCTTTGCCGCTACGCAGTTGGCAGAGTGGATCTACAAGCGTGGAGCCACCTCATTCGACCAGATGACCAACATCTCTCTCGCAGGGCGCAAAGCACTTTCAGAACGCTACGAAATAGGACTCTCCGCACCCATAAGCGTGGCCGAAAGCACCGACGGCACCAAGAAGTATATCTTTGTCGTGGCAGGTGGTCAGCGCGTTGAGTGCGCCTACATCCCCGATGGCGACCGTGCCACCATCTGCATCTCCTCACAGGCGGGTTGCAAGATGGGTTGCAAGTTCTGTTTCACGGGGCGTGGGGGTTACCACGGCGACCTCTCTGTGGCCGAGATTCTCAACCAAATATGCTCCCTACCCGAGCGCGAACAGATCACAAACGTAGTACTTATGGGTATGGGCGAACCGCTCGACAACCCCGACAATGTTATGCGTGCCCTCGAGGTGATGACCTCGACGTGGGGTTTCGGTTGGAGTCCCACACGCATCACACTCTCCACCGTGGGAGTCATCCCCTCGCTCCGACGTTTCCTCGAGGAGTCGCAGGTACACTTGGCTGTCTCGCTCCACAACCCCTTCGGTGAGCAGCGCAAGGAGATTATGCCCGTCGAGAGGGCCTTCCCCATCAAGGATGTGGTGGCTCTGCTCAAGGAGTATGACTTCTCCCACCAGCGCAGGGTGAGCTTCGAGTACATCGTGCTCAAGGATATGAACGACTCCCCCGAACATATCAAGGAGCTCTGTCGCCTGCTCGACGGACTCAAATGCCGCATCAACCTCATCCGCTTCCACGCCATTCCCGATTCGCCCTATGTAAGCCCCGATGGAGAGAAGATGATACGCTTCCGCGATACCCTCACCAAGAAGGGCATTATGACCACCATCCGAGCCTCGAGGGGCGAGGATATCAAGGCTGCCTGCGGCTTGCTCTCGGGAGAGGCGGGTCGCAAATAACAGGGTGGATAAGACTTTGGGTGCCGAAGGTCTGGAGCCCAATGTATTCCGTCCCGAAAACCACACTAAACCCACAGAGAGATAGTCTATGTCTGCCAATCTTACAAAACTTGCAGGTCAGGTGGCCATCTACGGCATCAGCAGCGTCGTGGCACGTCTGCTCAACTACCTGCTCGTACCCTACTATACGCGCATAATGTCGCCTGCCGAGTATGGCATCATCACCGACATCTACGCCCTCATACCATTTGCTCTCGTGGTGCTCACACTCGGTATGGAGAGTGGTTACTTCCGTTTTGCGGCCCGAGCCGGCTCCGATGAGGAGCGCAGCAAGGTCTATGGCACCACTTGGGGGGCTGTGCTTGTTGCGGCCTCGCTCTTCTTGGGTGTGGTGTTGCTCTTCGAGAGCCCCATCTCGGCCGCACTTGGCTATGCCGACACCCCCTATGTTACCATCACAGCTCTGATTATATTCCTCGATGTTGCAGGTGCCATACCCTTTGCCCGACTGCGACAGGAGGGACGTGCGCTACGCTACGTGGCCATCCGACTCCTCTCGGTGATTGTCAACATCGGACTCTGCCTCTTGTTCTATACGGCCCAACCTGCAGGGCTTCAGCTCTTTGCCACCCCCACCGACCCGGGCTACGCATTTGTGGCCAACTTGGTTGCGAGTGCCATCACGTTTGTGCTGCTTGTTGTGAGCTGTCGCAAGGGTAGGGTGGTGGCCGACCGCAAGCTTCTGCGCACCATCTTCCTCTACTCGCTGCCGCTGCTCATTAGTGGCATTGCCGGTACAGCCAACGAGTTCATCGACCGCCAGATGATTAAGTTTCTGCTTCCTGCCGGGGAGAGCCTTGCGCAGCTCGGCATCTACGGTGCGGTGGTCAAAATCGGTGTGGTGATGATGCTCTTCACGCAGATGTATCGACTCGCAGCCGAGCCCTATTTCCTGGCCGAATTTAAGCGCGACGAGTTCAAGAATGCCAACGCCGAGGTGATGAAATATTTTGTCATCGTCAGCTTGGCCATCTTCTTGGTTATCACCCTCTTTGCCGACCTTTTTGCCCTCATCGTGGGCCCTGCTTTCAGGGAGGGTATCTATATTCTTCCTGTGGTGCTTGTGGGCAATGCGCTCAGTGGCGTGGTGCTCAACCTCTCGTTCTGGTATAAGCAGACGGGGGCCACACGCTTCGCAATACGCATTACGGGTGTAGGACTCATCTTTACGATTGTTTTCAACATCCTGCTGGTTCCTTCGCTCGGCTATGCAGGTGCGGCTCTCGCACGCCTCATCTGCGAGGCGGCAATGGTGGTGGTCAGCTACCGACTGATGCAGAAACACTACCCCACACCCTACCCCCTGCGTCGCATCTTTGCCTACGTTGGTGTGGCGGCACTACTTTGGGGGCTGTCGCTGCTTACGGCCCAGCTGCCTGCCGTGGCACACTATGGACTCAATGCGGTTATGGTTGCACTCTTTGTGGTAGTGGCCATCCGCGTCGAACGCATTAACGTGGCAGGACTGCTGCGCTCCATCTTGCGCCGCGGCAAATAAAAACCTCCAATGTAACTAACCTATAATTAAACAGATAAATCGCTATGAAAGTCAAAGTAATAAACAAATCCCACCACGATCTGCCCCGCTATGAGACCCCTCTGTCGGCGGGTATGGATGTGCGAGCCAACCTCGACGAGCCTGTAGTTTTGCGCCCTCTTGCGCGTGCGCTCATTCCCACCGGCCTTTTTGTGGAGCTTCCTGCCGGCTATGAGATGCAGGTACGTCCTCGCAGTGGTCTTGCGGCCAAATATGGACTTACGGTGCTCAATGCTCCCGGCACGATAGATGCCGACTATCGTGGCGAGGTGAAGGTTATTCTTGCCAACCTTTCGTCGGAGGAGTTCACCATCAACGATGGTGAGCGCATTGCTCAACTTGTTGTGGCTCAGCACTCTCAGGTAGAGTGGGAGTCTGCCACTGTTTTGAGTGACACTTCCCGAGGGGAGGGAGGGTTTGGTAGTACTGGCAAATAAAAAAAGCGTGCCTTGCGGGTAAATTTCGCGCTGCCCATCAGATAGCCGGCTCCTCATTTGCGTCAGCAAACTGCGGGCCGGCTACTTTGTTTATCGCGAAATTTCCTCCGCAACTCACGCTTTTTTGCTTTCCCCCAAAGCGGTGTGGTGATTTCTGCGTTGCACTGCGATAAGCCGGCTTCTCATTTGCGTCAGCAAACTGCGGGCCGGCTACTTTGTTTATCGCGAAATTTCCTCCGCAAACCACGCTTTTTTGTTTCAGTTGGAGCGGGTGATTTTTTGACACACCCTTCCGACCTTCGGCCACCTCCCCTAACTTAGGGGAGGACTTTTTTGAGTAGGGCTTTATGATAATCATCCTCCCCTGAGTTAGGGGAGGTGTCGCTGTGCGACGGAGGGGTATGTCCTAATCAAGCCCAACCACACTTTGCAACCACCTATCGAAGAGCGTTTGCTCTTCGACCAAGTCCCCCTTTTCCAAAGGGGGATTTAAGGGGAATGTAAATATTTGGCTTTCGCGAGAAAGCCGTAACCGGTGCCCGAAGGGCGGAGGGGTCTGTCAAGGCTGTGATAAGGTAATGATGGATAAGCGCATCCCCCCAACACACCCCACCGTCTGCTATCGCATCCACCTCCCGATAAAACATATCAGGTGACCCTCAAAGGCCACCCGATACTCCTTTATATTTATTCCAAATTATCTCTCTGCCAGCAGGGCTGCGAGGATGCCCTCCTTGTCGTAGCCGCAGAGGTGTTGGAGTTCGCCCACAGAGGCGTGCTCAACGAACTCATCGTCGATGCCGAGGCGGGTGATGCGGGGGCTATAGTGGTGGTCAGACATCCACTCTACAACGGCACTGCCAACGCCGCCATCTACAACGCCATCCTCCACAGTCACAATCCTCTCAAACCTCTCGGCAACCCATCTCAACATCTCCTCGTCGAGTGGTTTGGCCCAGCGCAAGTCTATGTGGCAGACCGACACACCCTTTGTGGCAGCCTCTTCGGCCGCCTGACCACCTGCGAGTGCAGTATGACCGAGGGTGAAGAGTGCAACATCCTTGCCCTCACGCAGCACTTCGGCCTTGCCAATGGGTAGTGCCACCATCGGGCCTTCGGGCGCACCTGCAGCTCTGCCGCGTGGATAGCGGATGGCGAAGGGGCCTTCGCCCTTGTAGGCGGTGTACATAAGGTTGCGCAGCTCCTGCTCATTACGAGGGGCCGCTATGCGGAGTCCGGGGATGGGACGCAGGTAGGCTATGTCGAACTCACCGTGGTGCGTGGCTCCGTCTTCTCCCACGAGGCCGGCTCGGTCGAGGCAGAAGACCACGTGGAGTCCTTGGAGTGCCACATCGTGGATGAGGTTGTCGTAGGCACGCTGCATAAACGACGAGTAGATGGCGCAGAAGGGGATGAGTCCTCCTGCGGCGAGGCCTGCGGCGAAGGTCACGGCGTGTCCCTCGGCTATGCCCACATCGAAACACCTCTCGGGCAGGGCGTTCTGGAGTATGTTCATAGAGGTACCCGTAGCCATTGCAGCCGTAACACCTACTATGCGGCTATCCTGCTCGGCGAGTTCGAGCAGAGCGCGGCCAAAGACATACTGATACTTGGCGGGGCCTGCACCCGAGGGCTCGCGCTCACCTGTGGTGGGGTTGAAACGACCGGGCGAGTGCCATACTGCCGGGTCGCCCTTCTCGGCGGGCTCATAGCCTTTGCCCTTGATGGTCATTGCGTGGAGGAGCTTGGGCCCCTCGATATTCTTCAGTGCTGCGAGGGTGCGCACGAGCGTGGCTACATCGTGTCCGTCGGTGGGGCCGAAGTAGCGGAAGTTCATACTCTCGAAGAGGTTGCTCTGGCGCAGGAGACCTCGCTTTATGGTGTGGGTGGTGTGTTGCAGGAGTCGGCGCAGACGGGGTACCACTTTGAGCTGGCCCCAGATGCGGCGTTTCATTGCGTTGTACTTGCGCGAGGAGGTTATGCGTAGCAGGTGCTTGCGCAGGGCTCCCACGTTGGTGTCGATGCTCTGTCGGTTGTCGTTGAGGATGACGAGCAGGTCGGCATTGGAAGCGCCCGCATTGTTGAGTCCCTCGAAGGCGAGACCTCCTGTCATTGCGCCGTCGCCTATGATGGCCACAACACTCCTTTTTTCGCCCTTGATGGCTGCAGCTTCGGCAAGTCCGTAGGCTGCCGAGATAGATACCGATGAGTGGCCTGCACCGAAGGAGTCGCCCTCCTCAATCTTGGGGAATCCGGCTATGCCTCCCGATTTGCGTTGCGAGGCGAATGCCTCTCGGCGGCCGGTGATGATTTTGTGTGCATAGGCTTGATGACCCACATCCCAGACGATGCGATCCTCGGGGAAGTCGAATACGTAGTGGAGTGCCACGGTTATCTCCACCGCACCGAGGCTTGAGGAGAGGTGTCCGGGGTTTACGGCACAGCACTCCACGATATAGCGTCGCAGCTCGGCGCAATATTGGGGCAGTTGAGCCACGTCGAGTTGCTTGAGCTCTGCGGGTGAATTTACCTTGTTGAGCAGGTCGTATGTGCTGTTTTTCTCTTTCATCTTCTCCAAAGGTAGGGCAAATATACCAAGAATTTGCGTAAGGCGTGGAAAATCCGCAAAAAAATTGTATCTTCGTAACCGATATACCCTCGCACTGCGAGGGCCAAACACGACATTCAAAAGGATAAACCTATGAAATACAAACGTATCCTACTCAAACTCAGCGGTGAGTCGCTTGCAGGTGAGAGCCAGCGCGGCCTCTCCACCGAGGTGCTCGACAGCTACGCACAGCAGATTAAGAGCGCCGTGGAGAGCGGTGTGCAGATTGGCATTGTCATCGGTGGCGGCAACATCTTCCGCGGACTCCAAGGTGTGGGCCGCGGTTTCGACCGTGTCAAGGGCGACCAGATGGGTATGCTCGCAACCATCATCAACTCACTCGCACTACACAGCCACCTCGAGAGCATCGGTGTACCCACCAAGGTGCTCACCTCCATCCGTATGGAGCCCATCGGAGAGTATTTCTCCAAGGCCAAAGCGCTCGAATACCTCGAGGCCGGATATGTGGTCATCATCGGCGGCGGCACCTCCAACCCCTACTTCTCCACCGATAGCGCCTCGGCACTGCGCGGCATCGAGATTGAGGCCGAAGTGCTTCTCAAGGGTACCCGAGTAGACGGTATCTACACCGCCGACCCCGAGAAGGACCCCACCGCAACCAAGTTTGAGGATATCACCTTCGACGAGGTTTATAGCCGAGGACTCAAGATTATGGATCTCACTGCATTCACCCTCTGCAAGGAGAACAACCTCCCCATCATCGTCTTCGATATGGATACCGAGGGCAACCTTGCGCGAGTACTTGCAGGTGAGAATAACGGTACCCTCGTGCACAACTAACAATGAGAGCGCTCCTTGCCACCCTTGTGGCCTCTCTGCTTGCCACCATCACTCTCTTTGGGCAGACACCCGAAGACCCGTGGGCAAAGGTTGGTGTGGGAGATAGGGTGCCGCAGTTTGAGGCCACGATGACCGATGGTACCACCATCTCATCAGCCGACCTGCAGGGCCGCGTGGTGCTCCTCACCCTCTGGGCAAGTTGGTGCCCCTCCTGCCGTAAGGAGTTCAAGTGGCTTCACCGCTCCGAAGAGTTTGCTGCCCTCCTCGACAACCCACAGTTTCTCTTCCTCCCCGTTGCGCGTGAAGAGAATAGTGCCACAGTCGAGGCGTGGATGACCAAGAAGGGATACAATTTTCGCTCCGCAGCCGACCCCGAGAGGGAACTCTATTCGCTCTTTGCCGAGCAGGAGATACCCCGCAACATCCTCATAGATAGTCGGGGCATTGTTCGCTACCACAGCAGCAGCTACTCGAGTAAGTCGCTCTCGGCACTTGTGGCAGCGATTGGGTCGCTGCTCAACGAATCGAGCGCAGGCGATGCCGAGTCGGGCCCACTCAAAGAGACAGAAAGACAATAATATAAACGCAAACCAATTATAACCAAGACTATGAACGACGACAGTTTATTGATTCTCGAGATGGCCGAGGAGAAGATGACCAAGGCTATCCACCACCTCGAAGAGGCCCTGCTGGGTGTGCGTGCAGGTAAAGCCAGCCAGCACGTTTTGCGCGGCATTATGGTAGAGTACTACGGCGCTGCCACCCCCATTGAACAGGTTTCCAGCGTCACCGTACCCGATGCCAAGACCATCCTTATTCAGCCTTGGGACAGGAATATGATTGCCCCCATTGAGAAGGCTATTCTCGTGAGCAATATCGGCCTCACCCCCTCCAACAACGGTGAGCACATCCGTCTGACCATTCCTGCCCTCACCGAGGAGCGCCGTAAGGAGCTTGTGAAGCAGGTGCGCAGCTATGCCGAGACCGGCAAGGTGAGCTTGCGCAATGCGCGTCGCGATGCTGTTGAGGCCTTCAAGAAGGCGCAGAAAGATGGTATGCCCGAGGATGTAGCCAAGGATGGCGAGGGTAGTGCCCAGAAGCTCATTGACCGTTACACCAAGAAGCTCGACGAGTTGGTAGCGGCCAAGGAGAAGGAGATTATGACCGTATAAAAAAACGTGCCTTGCGGGTAAATTTTGCACCACCTACGACGGGCAAGTTCCTCATTTACGTTCAGTAAGCTGCGGACTTGCCCTTTCTTGTTGGCACAAAATTTCCTCCGCAAAACACGCTTTTTTGTTTCAGTTGGAGCGGTTAAATTTCGCACCATAAAAAAACATCCTCCCCTGAGTCAGGGGAGGTGCCCTTTAGGGCGGAGGGGTATGTTCTAATCACCCACAACCACACTTTGCAACCATTTATCGAAGAGCGCCTGCTCTTCGACCAAGTCCCCCTTTTCCAACCGACGAACGAAGCAGGAGCAGAGTCAAAGTTTTTACTTTGACTCTGCCCTGCAAGGAGGAGGAAAAGACGCTGAAAGCGGATTAACGGGGGATTTAGGGGGAATGTAAATGCTTGGCTTTCGTGAGAAAGCCGTAACCGGTG
>JAFVSJ010000034.1 GCA_017503805.1 Tidjanibacter sp. | reverse complement strand
TTCACGATAATCTACCCATACGAGGGTGTAGTTCTCATCCATTATGCTTTCTATGAACTCCATTGTGAGTATTTTCTTTGTTTCGTTCATTTGTCGTTACCTGTGTACGGCAGGATTCTGTTTCCCGTACATATCTCTATAAATGCGAAGAGCGACCTTGTGGCCGCCCTTCGGTTACTCATTACCGTTGAATATCGCTTCATATTTCTCTTTCTCAATCTCCGTTTCACCCTTGAAACTGAAATGTGCCGTATATCGGTATCCCGTTCGTGGATTGCCTCCGAACTTCTGGATAGCCATATCTATCTCCCAGTCCACCTCGCCTATGCCGAGTGATATGCGGTCATAGTGCAGCAGGTGGTGAGCTAGTCGCAGTGCAGAGTCTCTCTTCTGTTCGTGCCTCAGATTGTCAAAGGCTCGTATCGCTATTTCTCTGTTGGATACCTTGATTGTCGTTCCCATATTCTTTGATGGTTAGTTGAATACTCTCTCATCGTTCTCTTTATCTCTTGCTGCAAGCATACAGAACGGCATATCCAATATGCGATGCGAGAAACACATATCGGAGTTGTAGTCCGTACGTTGCCACAGCGTGAACCTCTCATCGGCAAACGACCATCGGAAATATCCCGACAGTGAGCCGAACTGAGGGTTTACATTCCTTGCTATGAGATACCTGTTCACATCCATAATGTGCTTTGCTATGAGTATGATGTTGAGTATCTCCACAAATGCCAACTGCGAGTATGGGTCAATCGGCATTACCGGTCCTTTGAAACTGATTTCCATATATCCTTTATTTTTAGTTGTAGTTATCATCGAATATCTCGTACTGAAGAGGAAGCATATCGCAGAAGTTACCCGATATGCCTGTATATACCAAAGCATCATCGGCGATGTCGGCAAGTTCCTCTTCGGTCTCCTGTATGGTGTTACCGTATATATCCTGATAGTGCGATACCATCATATGCGGATCATCGGTTGTAATGTCATATCCGAAGTGTTCGCTCCAAGTGACGAAATACTCCCTTTCGTTCTCGTCGAGCCTTTCCATGGCATCGCGTATCTCGAAGAAGTTGGGACATATCCACTCTCGGTTTATCAGCCTGTCGGGTATGTTCTCCCATTTGGCATACCTGTACTCCGGATCCTCTTCTTCGGGAAAGAGGTCGGAGCAGGCACAGAGGAATTCTCCCATATCGCTATAGTCGGACATCTGCACCCAGTAGTCCTTGTACTCTTTCCCGTCCAGGATGTGCTGTGTGGTTACGGCAACTTCGGCATTGTTTAAATCCATATTTTCCATAGACTTTCTGTTTAACTTGTTACTCGCTGGCTTCCCCAGCTGATATGTATCTTACCCTCGCTATCAGTAGAGCGTATCAGCAGGCTGTCGATGACCGACATTGTGATATCGAACTCCTCGAAGATTTCCGACTGTTCCTTCACCTCGCCCGTCTTGATGAACTCGTTGAGACGCTCTTTGGTGAGTACCAATGCCATCAGGTTCTGCTCCACGGAGTCCTCGTAGGTGACATAATGCACATCCTTCATCTCCTTGGAGTCGAGGCGTATGAAGCGGAAGTAGAACTGCTCC
>JAFVSJ010000002.1 GCA_017503805.1 Tidjanibacter sp. | reverse complement strand
TGCTCTACCCAATTATTTCTTTATGCTACTTTTGGTGGCAAAAGTAGCGCAAAAGCCACCGCACGCACCTCCGTCGGGAGTGAGGAGCAGAAAAGTCTAAAACGGATGCTTCGCAATCAAAGCATTTGATGTCTCCGTTTTTTAACGACTTTTCTGCCCCTCGCTCTACGCTGCACCACTTTGGGGGTGCAGCTATCCTCCTCCGCTGCAAGTGCGGACCGAATTGGAATTACGCCTACGGCGTGTCTACGACCTTACGGCCTTAACTATTCTCAACCTCAACAGACCCCAACCAACACCCAAAATTAATCCTCCCCTAAGTTAGGGGAGGTGGATGCGTCAGCAGACGGTGGGGTGTGTCGGTCGACGGACTTGGGAATCATTACCATATCTCGGCTTTGACAGACCCCTCCGTCGCACAGCGACACCTCCCCTGACTCAGGGGAGGATGATTATTTGCGGTGAAAAATTCACCCGCTTCGGGAGCGGTAAAAAGTGCAGAGAGCAGAGCAAATTTTGCGCTAAACAAGGTAGCGGGCCCGCAGCTTACTGAACGTAAGTGAGGAGCCCGCTATCCGAAGAGCAGTGCAAAATTTGCTCACTACAACTGAAATAAGTGAAAATTGCATTTCACGAGGGGATTTCAAGGCGCACAAGAAAGCCGGCCCGCAGTTTGCTGACGCAAATGAGGAGCCGGCTTATCGCAGGGCAAGCTGAAGTCACCACACAGCATCAGGAGTGGTAAAAAGTGCATATCGCAGAGAGAATTTTTTGCCAAACAAAGTAACGGCCCCGCAGCTTGCTTGGCGCAAGTGAGGAGCCGTTATCTGATGTGCGGTGAAAAATTCACCTGCTATATGCACTTTTTTAGCCGAGGAAGCACAGCAATATACCCGCCGCAACCGCCGAACCAATTACGCCCGACACGTTGGAACCCATCGCGTGCATCAACAAGTAGTTCGAAGGATTCGCCTTCAGACCCTCGTTCTGCGATACGCGGGCTGCCATAGGCACGGCCGATACACCTGCAGAACCAATCAGAGGGTTGATCTTCTTACCCTCGGGCAAGAACAGGTTCATCAGTTTGGCCAACAACACGCCGCCTGCAGTGCCGCAAGAGAAGGCTACGATACCGAGTGCCAAGATGCCCAAGGTCTTGAAGTTCAAGAAAGCATCGGCAGTGGCAGTAGCACCTACGGTGATTCCCAAGAAGACAACCACGATGTTCATCAACTCGTTCTGAACGGTCTTGGCCAGGCGGTCTACAACACCGCACTCCTTCATCAGGTTACCGAGCATCAAGCAGCCAATCAGAGGTGCTGCGCTGGGCAGAATCAGGGCGATGATGATGGTAATCACTACGGGGAAGATAATCTTCTCGGTCTTGGATACCTGACGCATTGTGGTCATCTTAATCTGGCGCTCCTTCTCGGTGGTCAGAGCCCTCATAATGGGGGGCTGAATCACGGGCACGAGGGCCATATAGGAGTAGGCTGCGATGGCAATGGGGCCGAGAAGCTGGGGAGCCAACTTCGAAGTGAGGTAGATGGAGGTAGGACCATCAGCACCACCGATGATACCAATCGAACCTGCCTCGGCGGGGGTGAAGCCCATAGCGTAGGCACCGATGAAGGTCATAAAGATACCTATCTGTGCGGCTGCGCCCATAAGGAAGCTCTTGGGGTTGGCAATCAGCGGACCAAAGTCGGTCATTGCGCCCACGCCGATGAAAATCAAGCAGGGGTAGATGCCGCACTTAACGCCCAGGTAGAGGTAGTCGAGAAGACCGCCCTTGGCGGCCAACTCCTGCCAATGTACGTGACCGCCCTCGAAGAGCTCCGAGTGGAACATCTCGGCTCCGGGGAGGTTGGTGAGAAGCATACCAAATGCAATGGGAAGCAGCAGCAGGGGCTCATACTGCTTCTTGATGGCCAGGTAGAGCAGGAAGCAGGCGAGTGCGAGCATCACCAAGCACTTCCAGCCGCCGGCCTCAACGAACATCATATAGATTCCAGACGACTGCAGGAAGTCTACGATGCTCTCGCCCACTAAGGATGAAAGGAACATATTCATATCTCTCTCTCGTTTTTATTAGCCAAGAATAATCAGAGGCTCACCCTCCTGTACATTTGCACCTTTGGCAACGCACACCTCCTTAACTACGCCTGCGCGGTCGGCGGTGATGTTGTTCTCCATCTTCATTGCCTCCAACACGGCCACGGTCTGACCTACGGTCACGTTGTCACCTACGGCTACATTGATGGCCAATACAGTACCGGGCAGGGGCGAGGTAATCTTCGCACCACCTGCGGCTGCGGCTTTGGGGGCTGCGGCGGCTGCGGCTGCGGGAGCTGCGGTGGGGGCGGTGGCGCTGTAGGTCGCCTTCGACACCTGGGGTTTGCTGGTAGGCATAGGTTTCACGCCCTCTACCTCCACGATATATTCGGTACCATTGACGATTACGCGAGCAGTTTTGGCATTGTGGTCCAGCTTATCGAGCTGCACTTTATACTCGTTATCGTTGATTTTCAAGTTATAATTTTTCATCTCTTTACTTTAGTCTTGAATGTGATGTGATTATTTACGTTCGGGAAGACGGGTCAGGCCGTGAATCTTCGAGTTCCAGGGCGAGTAGGCGCGCTTGATGGTTTGGATGGTGAGAATCTCCGACTCCCTGTCGTGGTCCTCGCCTACGCTCAAGCGGATAGCCATTGCGATGGCTGCCACCACCTCGCTGGTTACCATTTCGGGCAGTGCTACCTCTGCGGGCATTGCGGCTCCCGTGGCGGCACTCTTCTTGGCTACTTTCTGTTTGTGCCTTGCCGTGAAGGCCACGCCGAAGAGCCTGATGATGAAAATCAGCAGTATCAGCGTCAGTGCCACCAGCGCAAAGCCTATGAGAGTAACCGACAAAATCTGTGACCAATTCATATTGTTTCGGTTTTAATTGTTTGATTACTACTACACTACAAAGGAATGTTGCCGTGTTTCTTCGCGGGGTTCACAAGGCGTTTCGTAGCCAAGCTCTGGAGTGCCCTGATGACGCGGAAGCGGGTGTTGCGAGGCTCGATAACGTCGTCGATGTAGCCATAGCGAGCTGCACGGTAGGGGTTCGAGAACTTGTCTTTGTACTCCTGCTCTTTCTCGGCGATGAGGGCAGCGCGGGCCTCGGGGGTCTCGGCAGCCTTAATCTCCTTGGCGCACAGTACCTCAACGGCGCCGCTTGCACCCATAACGGCAATCTCGGCGCAGGGCCAAGCGTAGTTGATGTCGCCGCGGATGTGTTTGGAGCTCATCACGATGTAGGCACCACCGTAGGCCTTACGCAGGGTGACGGTAACCTTGGCAACCGTAGCCTCGCAGTAGGCGTAGAGCAGTTTGGCACCGTGGTCGATAACGCCGCCATACTCCTGACCGGTACCGGGCAAGAAGCCGGGAACGTCTACGAAGGTGACGATAGGAATATTGAATGCGTCGCAGAAGCGTACGAACCTGGCAGCCTTGCACGATGCCTTGATGTCGAGTACGCCTGCCATAAACTTGGGCTGGTTGGCGATGATACCTACGCTCTGGCCGTTGAACCTCGCAAAGCCGGTGATGATATTGCGGGCATAGGCAGCCTGCGACTCGAGGAACTCGCCGTTGTCCACAACAGCGTGGATAACCTCATACATATCGTAGGCCTTGTTGGGGTTGTCGGGGATAATCTCGTTGAGCGAATCCTCCAGGCGGTCGATGGGGTCCGAGCAAGCCACCACGGGGGTATCCTCCATATTGTTCTGGGGGATGTAGCTGATGAGCTGGCGGGTGATGTTGATCGCCTCCTCCTCGGTGTCCACTGCAAAGTGGGTAACACCCGACTTGCTGGCGTGTACGCTTGCGCCGCCGAGCTGCTCCTGGGTTACATCCTCGCCCACTACGGTCTTAACTACCTTCGGGCCGGTCAGGAACATATAGCTCGTATCCTTCTTCATAATCACGAAGTCGGTCAGTGCGGGCGAATATACGGCGCCACCTGCGCAGGGACCCAAAATCAGCGAAATCTGGGGAATAACACCGCTCGACATCACGTTGCGCTGGAAGATCTCGGCGTAGCCTGCCAATGCGTTCACACCCTCCTGGATACGAGCACCACCCGAGTCATTCAGACCAATAACGGGAGCGCCATTGCGCATAGCCATATCCATAATCTTGCAGATCTTCTCCGCCATAGTGAGCGACAGCGAGCCTGCCGACACGGTGAAGTCCTGTGCAAAGACGTATACCAAGCGGCCGTCTACAGTACCGTAACCGGTCACTACACCATCTCCCAAGGCGTGGCTCTTCTCCATTCCGAAGTCCACACAGCGGTGAGTCACGAACATATCGAACTCCTCGAAGCTACCCTCATCCAAGAGCATAGCCAACCTCTCACGGGCGGTGTATTTGCCCTTCTCGTGCTGGGCATCGATACGTTTCTGACCGCCACCCAACTTTGCCTGCTCGCGCAACTCAATCAGCTGCGCAATCTTGTTCTGAATTTCACTCATAATTTTTTGGTTGAATTACGTTTTTGTGTGTTATGTGTGTTGTTTAACTTATGTTGCTACTTCTGAAACCTGTGCGGTCCACCCAAAAAATTATGAGTGAATCGCCTGCGGCTCTTCCCTCGGTGTTTACATTCCTCCTAAATCCCCCTTTGTCAAAGGGGGACTTGGTCAAGCTATCGCTTGATAGGTGGTTGCACTCGGGCGGTGTTTCCGTTTTTTGTGTGTTATGTGTGTTGTTTAACTTATGTCGCTACTTTGGAAGCTCTGCGGTCTACCCCTAATTTGTCCTCCCCTAAAGTTAGGGAACTCGCATTCCCCTATTTATCCTCCCCTAAGTTAGGGGAGGTGCCCGACAGGGCGGTGGGGTGTGTCAAACCACGCAACAACTTCCTCTCTTCAGCTACACTCTCCCCTGCTCTACCCAACAGTTTCTTTATGCTACTTTTGGTGGCAAAAGTAGCGCAAAAGCCACCGCACGCACCTCCGTCGGGAGCGACGAGCATAAAAGTCTAAAACGGATGCTTCGCAATCAAAGCATTTGATGTCTCCGTTTTTTAACGACTTTTCTACTCCTCACTCTGCGCTGCACCACTTTGGGGGTGCAGCTATCCTCCTCCGCTGCAAGTGCGGACCAAATTGGAATTACGCCTTGTGGCGTGTCTACGACCTTACGGCCTTACCTATTCTCCACCTCAACAGACCCCTCCGACCTTCGGCCACCTCCCCTGACTCAGGGGAGGATGAGTTGGAGAGGGGTTTTGTCCTCCCCTAAGTTAGTGGAGGTGCCACGTAGTGGCGGAGGGGTGTGTCGAACCCACCCACAACCTCTCCTTGCAACCACCTATCGAAGAGCAACTGCTCTTCGACCAAGTCCCTCCTTTCCCAAAGGAGGGATTTAGGGAGGAATGTAAATTCCAATCCCACGGATGTGGGATTTAGGGAGGAATGTAAATATTTGGCTTTCGCGAGAAAGCCGTAACGCGGTGGATGCGGTAGCAGACGGTGGGGTGTGCCTAAAACTGCACCCTTACTCTTCACTCCACTCACACGCTCGACCAACTACCTGTCGGGCCACCTTCACGTTCGAGCCCTTTTTCATTCGGGCCACCTTCACGTTCGAGCCCTTTTTCATTCGGGCCCGCAGCTCACACACAACGCTTAAAAATCAACCAAGCCCCCTCCCGAAAGAGGGGACTCGATGACTTCTCGCAAGGAGCAACTATTTCTCCTCGCACTCGCAACCGGGGCAGCAAAGCTCGGTCAGCACACCTTTGGTCGACTTGGGGTGAAGGAACGCGATGTTCAGACCCTCGGCGCCTTTGCGGGGAGCCTTGTCGATGAGGCGTACCTCTTTCTCCTCGGCCTCGGCGAGTGCCTCAGCTACATCCTCCACGGCGTAGGCGATGTGGTGGATACCCTCGCCACGTTTCTCGATGAAGCCTGCAATGGTGCTCTCGGGGCAAGTGGGCTCGAGGAGCTCGATTTTGGTCTGACCCACCTTGAAGAAAGCGGTTTTCACTTTCTGGTCGGCCACCTCCTCGACGTTGTAACACTTCAGGCCAAGTACCTGCTCGTAGTAGGGAATAGCCTCCTCAAGGCTTTTGACTGCGATACCGAGATGCTCGATGTGCGAAATTCTCATAGTTTTATTAGTTTTAAGCGGTTAAATGTATGTAAGTGAGTTGAATAAGTGTTCGTTTTGGGATAAGGTTTCACTTTGTTCGTATGCGCGCACGCTGCGTACGCGCACATTCGATTCACAAAGATAGGAACAAAAAACGAGCAACCAAAGAAAACCCGCAAGTTTTTCTTCGATTCTTTGGCGAGCGCCCACTCGAGGCCCTCAACAGACCCCTCCGTCGCTCTGCGACACCTCCCACTAAAACGTCCTCCCCTAAATTAGGGGAGGTGACCGAAGGTCGGAGGGGTTTGTTGAGGCTGTGAATAGTTAAGGCCGTAAGGTCGTAGACACGCCGCAAGGCGTAATTCCAATTTGGTCCGCACTTGCAGCGGAGGAGGATAGCTGCACCCCCAAAGTGGTGCAGCGCAGAGTGAGGGGCGGAAAAGGCGTTAAAAAACGGAGACATCAAACGCTTTGATTGCGTAGCATCCGTTTTAGACTTTTCTGCTCCTCGCTCCCGACGGAGGTGCGTGCGGTGGCTTTTGCGCTACTTTTGCCACCAAAAGTAGCATAAAGATAATAATTGGGTAGTGCAGGGGAGAGTGTAGCTGAAGAGAGGAGGTTGTTGCGTGGTTTGACACACCCCACCGTCTGCTGGCGCATCCACCTCCCCTAACTTAGGGGAGGATTAATTTGTGGTGGGTGTTTTTCATAACTTAGGGGAGGATTAATTGGGGGTGGGCGAAAATCATTAGTTCAAAAAGTGAAATCATTTTGCCCGGAAATTTGCAAAACGCACCCCTCGTGTTGTATCTTTGTACCACTAAACCCAACTTAACAACCCACAAAATACTACATTATGACCACCTTCACCACAGGCTCCCCTCGGCTCATTGAGGGGCACGCCGCCACACCCCTCTCCGCCACATACTGTACACAAAATCACACCGATGAGCAACCCAACGTAGAAGAACCACCGCGTGAGTACTTCACCTTCTATCGGTCGTTTCGCAACTCCATCAGCCGTGCACCCGTAGAGGTGCGACTCGCTCTATATGAGGCTATTGCGGACTACGCACTCGACCTCGTCGAGCCCTCCGAGAGCGACCTCGGCCCTATGGGTATGATGGTCTGGGAGTTGCTCCTGCCCATCTTGCGTGCCAGCCGACGCAAATATGAAGCAGGCCGAAAAGGTGGCGCTCCAAAGGGAACGGTAAATAACCCCAAGGGGGTAAATCAATACCAACAGGAGGATAACCAGAGGATAACCAATGGAAAAGCAGAGGATAACCAGAGGAAAAGCAATAAACAAATAACAAATAACAATAAACAAGAAACAAATAATAATAAACAAATAACAAGTAACAATAAAGAAGAAACAAATAACAACATTCAAAAATTAAACTTTGAAGATAACCAAGAGAGAGATTTAGAGAGAAAATCGGGCAAGCGATTTTCTCCTCCCTCGCTTATTGATGTGAGAAATTATTTAGAAGAGATTGATTATAGGACCATTACGGCCGAACAGTTTGTCGACTACTACGAGTCGGTGGGCTGGAAGGTCGGAGGCAAACCTATGCAAGATTGGCGTGCCGCCATAAGGCAGTGGCAACGCCGAGACCAGAGCGCCCAACAGAGCCCCGCAGGCCAGAGCGCCCAACAGAGCCCCGCAGGCGCTCACCCCAACCAATACACAAACCCCACTAAATCAAACAATTATGGAAACCATCACACCCAACTCGACACTCCTCGCACCACAGCAAGCGGCAGTCAATCCAACGGCGGTCGCCCCAATGGCCCCAATGGCCCCAACAACCCCAACAACCCCAACAGCCCCAACACCGCAAGCACCCTCGAGTCCCGCCGCATCCGCCCCAATGGCAGCCACTCCCTCGAGCCCCTCGAGTCCCGCCGAGTTCGCCCCGCAGGCACCCTCGAGCCGAGTTTCGACTACTCCGACCTCAAAGGAGGCAACCGCCTCCCCGACCTTAAGTTCACTCCGACAGACGATTGCATCGGAGGTTATAGCAGCATCCACTTCTCGGGCAAATACGAGAAAGGCTTTGTATAGCCTCCCCTACAATGCGGCCCAGCTCGATGAGATGCTCCGCACGCTCTACTGCACCGAGGTGCGCAAGCGTGGTGCCACCCCCGTGGGGAAGCCCGAAACGCTCCGGATGATATCCAGCGCAGCCGCTTGGTTGGCCAACCCCTATCGCAAACCATTCTTGATGCTGATGGGCCCCGTAGGCAACGGCAAGAGCACCTTGGCCCGTGCGATAGAGTCGCTCTACGTGATGCAGTTGAAGTGCGCCGAGGAGCACCTGCGCCATAGGGGTATGCTCACTCCCGAGGAGTACAACTTCTATGACAGCATCAATCGTGCACAGAAGTGGCGAGTGGTGGGTGCGGAGGAGCTCTCGCAGTTGGCCTCATCTGCGGAGCCGTTCACGCTGCTCAAGTGGAGTGCGGGTTTGATAATAGACGATATGGGGGTGGAGCCCACGCAGTTGAAGGTCTACGGCAAGGAGTTGCGTCCGATGTCGGAGGTAATATCATATAGGTATGAGAGGATGATGTCGACGGTGATAACGACCAACCTTAATAGTGTTGAGATAGGCGCTCGCTATGGCAGTCGCATCTATGACCGCCTGAAGGAGGTGAGCGAGGTATTGAACTTCGAGGGCGAGTCGTTCCGATGAGGGGAGGAGGGTTGTCCTCCCCCGAGTTAGGGGAAACACCCTCCACAAATCAGTCCTCCCCCAAGTTAGGGGAGGTGCCCGACAGGGCAGAGGGGTGTGTATTCGGCAACAGCCAATCACTTTACCCCAACGCACTAACTCCGCCACCCCGTTCTCTACCTCAACAGACCCCTCCGTCGCTCTGCGACACCTCCCCTAACTCAGGGGAGGATGTTTTTTATAACACCCACGAAAAAGTCCTCCCCCAAGTTAGTCACCCCCCCTATTATTTAGAATTTTTGGTTAGAGGCTCGCAGTTTCATAAAAAAATTGAAGAAAATTTTGAAAATATTTAATAACTATGGTGAATTATTAAAAAAAATATTTATCTTTGCATTGGAAATTAAAAATTGATGGCAACAAACAATGGCACTTCTTAAAGATTTCTTCTATCAGCCCGATGGTGAAGCGCTCAAGGGTATCTCACACAAGAACATACTCCTCAAGCAAAGCATCATCGCTCATATGGCCGTTCACGGTTGGTGCACTCTCGCAGAGCTCACAAAAGCACTCCACATCAGTGTGCCCACGATGACCAAACTCGTCGGCGAACTCGTCGAAGAGGGGGTGGTCGTAGACAACGGCAAGGTCGAAACCGCAGGAGGTCGCAGGCCCAACATCTTCGGACTGGCCAACACCGCCATCTATTTCACCGGCGTAGACATCGGTCGTGACTACATCTGTATGCTCGTCACCGACCTCAAAAACAACCTCATCTACACCCACACCATCACCCCCTTCACACTCACCGACGACGAGACCTGCCTGGCCAACATCTGCAACATCATCAACGACTTCCTCGACAACTGCGGCGTGGAGCGCAGCAAGATTCTCGGTATGGGACTCTGCATTGCAGGTCGTGTGAACCCCGCCACAGGACACAGCTATATGTTCTTCACCTCGAGCAACAAGTCGCTCAAGGAGACCATCGAGGAGGCTACGGGCATCAACGTCTTGGTCGAGAACGACACCAGAGCAAGGTGCTTTGCGGAGTACTACTCGGGCGACTCGGTGGGCGAGAAGAATATGCTCTATCTCCACTTGGGCAAGGGCGTGGCCATCGGCATCATCGCCGAGGGCAGGCTCTACTACGGCAAGAGCGGTTTTGCGGGAGAGTTTGGCCACACCCCCTTCTTCAACAACGAGATCATCTGTTCGTGTGGCAAGAAGGGTTGCCTCGAGACGGAGGTGAGCGGCATAGCCATCGAGAACAAGATGGCCGCACAGATAGCCTCGGGTGTCAACACCATCCTCCGCGATAAGTGGTCGGCGGGTGAGACCATCCACATCGACGACATCATCGCCGCCGCCAAGAACGACGACAACCTCTCGATAGAACTCATCGCCGAGGCGGGTGAGAAGATTGGCAAGAGTATTGCCTTCCTGATAAACATCTTCAACCCCGAGCTCGTCATCATCGGAGGCAATATGGCGCAGGCGGGCGACTACCTGATGTTGCCCCTCAAGTCGGCCACCAACAAATATTCGATGAACCTCGTCTACAAAGATACCCAATTCCGCCTCTCACAGATGGGAGCCGATGCGGGCGCACTCGGCGCGGCGATGCTCATCCGCAACAAAGTCATCGGTCTCTAATCACTAACATCCCTCGGAACAACAACGCTATGAACGCACTCGAAACCGACATAATCAAACTGCGAGCACTCGAACCAGAGGATGTGGACACTCTCTACCGTTGGGAGAACGACCCCCGCGTGTGGAAGATGAGCGGCACGGTAGCACCCTTCTCCAAATACATCCTGCGCCGCTTCATCGAGGACCAGAAGTACGACATCTATGAGACCCGCCAGATGAGGCTCGTCATAGAATCGAAGAGCAACGGCAAGGCGGTGGGAGCCATCGACCTCTTCGACATCGACCCCTACAACCAGCGCGCCGGCGTGGGCATCCTCATCTACGACCGCGACGACGAGGGACAGGGCTACGCCTCGAGCGCACTCCAAGCACTCATCCGCTACTCGTTCCAAATCCTCGGACTCAACCAGCTCTACTGCAACGTGCTCTCCAACAACACCCGCAGTCTGAACCTCTTCCGAAGCAAAAACTTCTCGGTCGTAGGTCTGAAGAAAGAGTGGGTGCGCACCACCACCGATTGGCTCGACGAGTATCTCCTCCAGCTCATCAACCCCCTCAAGTAGAGGGCCACACAAGGGGCACACGCAGGGGCAACGAGGGCCATACAAGGGGCACACGCAGGGGCAACGAGGGCCACACAGAGGGCCAGCGGGCCGGCAAGGCATCGCCCCACCCCGACAACTCACCGACAACATACACACAACAAAGAAGCATAAAGAAAGAAGTTATTAAAAAAAGGTAAAATGAAAATCGAGAATCAGAAATTCGTAGCCATCAGCTACACCCTGACCGTAGATGGTCAGGTGGCAGATCAGGCAACCAAAGAGGCACCCCTGCAGTTCGTACACGGCATCGGAATGTTGCTCCCCAAGTTTGAGGAGTACCTCGTGGGCCTCGAGGCGGGTGACCACTACAAGTTCACCCTCTCGCCCGAGGAGGGCTACGGCGTGAAGAACCCCAATATGGTCATCGACGTGCCCAAACCCGCATTCGAAATCAACGGCCAGATTGAGGAGGGACTCCTCACCATCGGCAACCGCATCCCTATGATGACACAGATGGGTCAGCCCGTCATCGGCGTGGTAGTGGAGGTCACCGACGAGGCTGTGAAGATGGACTTCAACCACCCTATGGCCGACAAGACTCTCAACTTCGAGGGTGAGGTTGTGGAGGTGCGCGAGGCTACCGACGACGACTATCCCCACTCGTGCGGATGTGGTTGCGGCGAAGAGGGTTGCGACTGCGGATGCGAGGGGAATTGTGAGGATGGATGTGAGGGTGGTCACTGCCACTAATTCGTCTATCTCTCGCAGGTAAATTTTGCGCTGCACTACGGATAGCGGGCTCCTCATTTACGATAGTAAACTGCGGGCCCGCTACCTTGTTTAGCCCCAAATTTCCTCTGCGATAGTTAGCCGAACACCGGCAAGGCGACTGCGGAGCCGTTCCTTTGTTTGGCACAAAAACCGCCACGCAATCTGCGATTTGCATCAGCGGGCCCGCCATCGAATTAATCCTCCCCTAACTTAGGGGAGGTGGCCGAAGGTCGGTGGGGTGTGTTGGGGTAGGCACTTATCCATCATTACCTTATCGCAGCATCAACAGACCCCTCCGTCGCACAGCGACACCTCCCCTGACTCAGGGGAGGATGAAAGGGAGGAGGTTAATCCTCCCCTAAATTAGGGGAACAACCCCCAAAAAAGTCCTCCCACAAGTTAGGAAACTCACCCACCCCAATTAATCCTCCCCTAAGTTAGGGGAGGTGGCCGAAGGTCGGTGGGGTGTGTCAAACACCACCCACAACCTCTCCTTGCAACCACCTATCGAAGAGCAGGCGCTCTTCGACCAAGTCCCCCTTTGACAAAGGGGGATTTAGGGGGAATGTAAATATTTGGCTTTCGTGAGAAAGCCGTAACCGGTGTCGCAAAGCGACGGTGGGGTGTGTCAAACACCACCCACCACCCACCATCCACATTCAGCCCACATAGTAACAACCTACAACAACCTACAACACAACGACTTATGACAACCTTCACCCTCATCCACTACACCGAGGGATGGCAACTCGGAGCCACCGTAACACTCGCAGCCATACCCCCACTCGGCACGCTGGTCAAGAGCTCGGGCCGAGCACCCGATTCCTACTCGGAGCTCTACTATGTAGACAACATCTTGTGGGCCGACGGGGGCAACAACTACCTCTTCGTGAGGCCCTATGAGGGCTACGGCCAGAGCGCTCCGCTGACCGAGGCCGACCGTCTGAAGATGGCCGTCGACAAGAATACCGAGGAGGTGGAGTTTGTGGCCAATCGCATCAGCTGTATGCTCTGACAACTCCCCTCGGCAACCCTCCCCACACCCCAAACAAAAACATCCTCCCCCAAAGTTCGAGGGGGAGGATGTTTTGTAGTCTTGGCCCATTCTCAAGTGGCCCTATCGGAAATCCAAGTGCGGTGTAGCTTGGAGAACGTGACGGCCACCCATCGCGCCCTACAGGAAATTCAAGTACTTTAGAGCGGAAACGTGGCGGCGACATAGCCCTGCGGCGTGAGCGAATAGGACTCCACCTCGAGCCCGTTGGTAACGACCACCTGCGGTGCCCCTATGACTCTGTTGTAACGCCCCACTTGGTCGAGCACCGCCCGTGTCAACGGCACCTCGGGAGCCTTGCACTCCACGACCAACCAGGGCTTCAGGTCGGGCCCCACGACCACAATATCGGCCCTCTGATGCTGCCCGTTGAGCTCCACGGGATACTCCTCCACGATGTGCGTAGGCGGCACACCGAGGTGGGCCACGAGGTGTGCCACCACCCTACGTCGCACCTCCTCTTCGGGGGTGAGCACCAGCCACTTACGGCGCATAGGCACCCACACCTCACGTTCGCCCGTGGGGGCTATGCGGGTGCGCATCGCGTGGGGTGCGAAGATAAAATCGGCATATTTTTCGTTTTCTCCCAAAAAAAGTGTACTTTTATAGGGCCAAATATACGAATTTTTTTCTGCAATGAAACAGATAACCACCCTTCTTTGGGCCTTGCTTGCCCTCAATATCGCCACCGCCACAGCGCAGAGCGAACATACACCCGGCGCACTCGAAGCGCTCGCCTCACCACAGGGCATCCACCACGCCCTGCTCACCCCCCGCAGCGCACTCCCCTGCTACCCGAGCCGCGAACAGATGGATGCCGCAGGCGCATCAGACAACGCCGTTGTGCTCACCGCGTGGCAGGTCGATTCGCTCCCCGAGGGGGTGCGCTACTCCACCCGATTCAAACGCACCTACCGCCTCGATGACAAGCAGATAGTGCTGCGAGTGGAGGGGGCTACGGGAGCCTTCAGCGTGGCCGTCAACGGCACCGAAGTGGGCTACACCTCGGCAGGCATCGGCCGCTCGGAGTTCGACCTCACCAAGCGACTCAAAGAGAACAACAACACCATCTCCCTGACCATCTACCGCAACTACGCCGCACGCGCCATTGAGCCCACCGTAGAGGGAGCACCCCACTTCTCGAGGGCCACCATACTGACACCTCCTCGTGTGGCTGTGGCCGACTATGTGGTCGACACCAAGTTCAATAAGCAAGGCGACGGCCTGCTCAACCTCGGTGTGGTGGTGCAGTCGTTCCTGCTCAACAGCAAGGACTACACCGTCTACTATGAGCTCTATTCGCCCGAGGGCAAGATGGTTACGAGTGCCAATAAGGTGGTGACCACAGGTATGCTCTCACGCGACACGGTCTATTTCCACACCCGCGTGCCTCAGGTGAAACGTTGGAGCCCCGCAGAGCCCAATCTATATAAGGTAGTGGTCTACACCCGCCACGAAAACCGCCTCAAGGAGTTCACTACAGCCGAAGTGGGCTTCCGCACCGTAGAGTGCCCCGAGGGCGAGTTGGTGCTCAATGGCGAGGTGCAGAAGATTGTGGCCGAACGACTTGCCTACGAGGATGAGAGCACAACCGCGAGCGCTCTGGAGAGGCTCAAGAGGGAGGGTTGCACGATGGTATTCACCGCCCGCCCCCAGCCCGATGAGTTCTACTCGCTGTGCGACAGGTTGGGGATGTTGGTCTGCGTGTCGGCCGATGTGACTGCAGCTGGTGAGAGTATGGCGACCACGCCGAGTAACCGCCCCGAGTGGAAGGAGGCCTATATGTGGCGTGCGAAGAGTGCCTACCACGCCACGAAGTTGCACCCCTCGGTGGTGATGTTTGCCATAGGCCACGATGCGCAGAATGGCATTTGCCTCTATGAGAGCTACTTGACGATGAAGGGGTTGGAAGGAGAGAGTCGCCCAATGGTCTACCCCGATGCCGCCGGCGAGTGGAATAGCGACTTGTAAACCGCCCAGCAACAATGGCAAAAGAATAGTTTCCCTGGCCAAACCGAGTTGGCCCCCACCACAAATTATTCCTCCCCCAAGTTAGGGGAGGTGCCCGACAGGGCGGTGGGGTGTGTCAAACCACGCAACAACTCTCACTCTGCATCCACCCTCTCCCCTGCTCTACCCAATTATTTCTTTATGCTACTTTTGGTGGCAAAAGTAGCGCAAAAGCCACCG
>JAFVSJ010000042.1 GCA_017503805.1 Tidjanibacter sp. | reverse complement strand
GCAGGTATCATATCCCTTCAGCACAAACACTATAAGCACTTTGTATAAAACTACCAGAAACCTCACCATCGTTACCGCGTTTTTCGTAACAGCTCTGGTCATCTCCAACATTATCGCCTCCAAAGTCGTACAGATTGGATGGATTGAGATTCCGGCGGCCGTTGTTGCGTACCCGATAACCTTCCTCTGCACCGACCTCGTCAGTGAAATATGGGGAAAGAAAGAGGCAAACTTCCTCGTCCGTCTCGGATTCGTCGTCCAGCTCTTCTCGCTCGTCTTAATCTACGCTGCAGTCTTCCTGCCGCCGGCATCCTACATGACAGAGTTCCAGACATCGTTTGCGGCAACGCTCGGCAGCTCCGCACGCTTCGTCTTCGCCTCTATGATTGCGTACTTAGTCGCCCAGAGCTTTGATGTCGAAGTCTTCCACAGAATCAAAGCACGCTTCAAGCCGAAGTGGATGAGAAATAATGTCACCATCGTAAGCCAGTTAATCGACACGACCATCTTCATCACCATCGCCTTTGTGGGTGTCGTCCCGAACCTGCTGGTCATGATTTTCAGCCAGTATATTATCAAGGTCCTTATCGCCATTGCAGACACGCCGATCTTCTACTTCTTAACCCGTCACGGGCAGGCCGAATGTCCTGAGGCATAAGATACCACTACCCTTATCTCTTTTTACTGCCAACGTGTAAGACATATGGACGCATACGAACTCGTCACCCGAAATACGGCTGAGATCGTCACCGAAGACGAACTGAGAGCACTGCTCGCAAAACCGACAAAACGGGTCTATACCGGCTATGAGCCAAGCGGCGAGATTCACTTAGGTCACCTTGTGACCATCAATAAACTGATGGATATGAAAAATGCAGGGTTTGACGTCGTGGTGTTAATCGCAAACCTGCACGCATATCTGAACAGAAAAGGAACCTTCGAGCAGATTAAAGAGCTCGCAGACTATAACAAGGCATGTATCGAGGCTGTCGGTCTGAAGGGAGCAGAGTTTGTTTTAGGAACGGATGTTCAGCTGACGCCAAAGTACCAGACCGAGGTGTTAACCCTCTGTCAGGAGATTACCTTAAACCGTGCCACCCGCAGTATGGATGAGGTTGGCCGCGCTATGGACAACCCGATGGTTTCCCAGATGGTCTATCCGGTTATGCAGGTTGTTGATATTCCGACCTTAGGCGTTGACGCTGCCGTCGGCGGTATTGACCAGAGAAAGATTCACATGCTTGCCCGTGAGCACCTGCCGTCCTTAGGATACAAGCCGCCGGTATGTATCCACACGCCGATTGTTAACGGTCTCGACGGTGAGAAGATGTCCTCCTCGAAAGGAAATGTGGTTTCCGTTGCAGATTCTCCTGAGGAGATTAAGAAGAAGATGAAGAAGGCATTCTGCCCGCCGGAGATTGAGGGCAACCCGATTATGCAGATCTTCCAGTACAATATCTTCCCGAGAATGGATACCGTGGCTATCCGCAGACCGGAAAAGTTCGGCGGAGATTTAGAGTTCCACAGCTACGCAGAGCTTGCAGAGTCGTACGGTGCAGGAAAGGTTCACCCGATGGACTTAAAGAATGCCTGCGGAGATGCGTTAATCGAGCTGTTAGCCGACGCATACGCATACGTGCAGAGCTATAAGGGCAGAGCCTGAATCG
>JAFVSJ010000041.1 GCA_017503805.1 Tidjanibacter sp. | reverse complement strand
TTAATCACAGACTTTGAGCGTGAAAGTCTTACGATGGAAGGAAAACCGATAGAAATAATTCCAGCTTACGATTGGTTAATAGAAAAATAATGTGGGCCACTAAACCCACATTATCAATCATAGTTTTAACAACTTACCCTCAATACCGCAGCGTTCAAGCACTGCGGTATTTTCTTTATCAAACGCGATTAGACACGAAGGAGCTCCTGCAGTGCCACCTTGCTCTCCCGATGCGTGATAGAAACTCAATCGTCCTTTGATAAAGAGTATCGAGTCTGCATTTGGGAATATCAGGTCGTGAAACAACCTTGTGTCTGTTCGGGCAAAGGTCAGCGCAATGGCGTTCTTATGCTCTGCACATCGTTTTATGAACTGCGTGATGAGTGCGGTATCATACGGCGGATTGCAGAACACACGCCCAAACCACGGTTGTTTCAAACCATCGTCCTCGATTGTATAATGGTGCTCGGCAGTCTCCCACGGACGGTTTATGGGAGCACACGGGTCTAAATCAAATGGCCCCAACCGCCTCAAGATATGTGGCGGTGTGAGCCATTCATTTTTACCTGTCGAGGACTTGCCTTCAAAGGTTACATCCATACAACCTAAATTGTATCACCAGAGCCAATCTGGATGTCGAACGGATTGAGGTCAAACTCGTGGGTGATGTTCGTGTCATCCTGCTGCGACTCCAAGCAGTCCTCGGTGAAGATACAACCCTTGAGAGTTACGGTAGTGGTTGTCCAGTCATCCGATGCCATAGGGTTGGCAAACGAGACGATAAGGTCGAACTCACCAATCTCCAACAACGATCCATAGACCGAACGCAGGAGCTGCTGCGTAGCGTAGTCCATAGTGATGGATGCCGAGTATGTGATGTTTCCGAAGCCTCGAGAGACGGGCTTACCGCCCATTCCGTAGTTGGACTCCACCTTGCGTTTCTTCGACCACTTGATGGCAGATACGCCTTCGAGTGTCGTAGAACCCTCGTCGATACCGAGTGCGGTAGACGAGAGTGTGATCATAGACCACGAATATGCTACATTATTGATTACTGCCATATCTGTTAACTGTTAGCGGTTAGTGACAATCCCTCCTCGACATATATCTTGACGGCCACGCCGACAGGGACAATTACATATGAAATCTTGAGTGTATCGTTCACCAGCACATTCTGGTTGGCATCGATGGTTACGGCATAACCGGAAATCTCCTGTGCTGCCTGCATCTTCGCCAGAATATCGCTGATGAGCGTCTTGAACGCCGTAATCTTCGATGGAGCGAGGAAGCCTGTAGAAGGATTCACCAACAGAGGCGAGTTTACATACGGCAGCAATGCTGCACGCACGGCACGGCGGCTCTTGTTGATAGTACGGTTACGGGCAATCGTGCGATAATCACCGATAGAGCAGGTCTGGTCTTTCGAGATGTAGATACCATTCTCACGACCAGCATACTTAATCGGGAAGATGTAGCCCTTATCATCGAGCTCATCAAGCAATGAAGGCGATAACGACTCGTAGCGATTAAGGCTGAGGAAGTTCTCTTCCGCCTCATCAAGGTTGATATCACCGAAGCCCAACTCGATCTCCTGGAAGTCATCGGTAAAGAGGTTGAACTGCTTTACCCACGCAATAGACTCGTGTACATTTGCCTTTGCAATAGCACCCATAACAGCACCAAGGAAGCCCACAGGCGTATGGTTCGGGTTAACCATCTGCATTGTCGAAATCTTCTCGTGGCGAGACTGTCCGAAGATGCAGCTGATACGGCTTGACTCGCAGATACACGAAGGGATCTTGTTCAAGTCAATCTGACGGCCATCAGTGGTGTCAGCACCCGTATTGGAAGGGTTAGCCGAGAGTACCAACGACAAAGGTTGGTTCTGTTCTGCAAGACCTACAGCCACATCGTTGAGACCCTTGACAAGGTTAAGGCTGTACTTGTCGGCACCGCCATTTGCCTTCCACAATGGCTGCTCGGTCCAGATACCAATCTGATTGATGAGGCCACCTGCGGCACGCTGCATAATCTCCAAAGCATCCCAGTTAGCCGAACAGTCGGCAAACATCACATAGAGTTTGCCTGCGCTATTCACGCTACCGGCCATACGGAAGAACTCACGAATGTGGTAAGCAGGAATACCATACATAAAGTTTACATTTGCCTCCTCGTCATCTGTCGCTTCCACACGCTCGATAATACCGAAGTCGTTAACTGCCGACTTGAACGAGGTGATATAGCATACATCGCCCAACTTGAGTTTAGTCTCGTTGGTCTTACCATAGCCCTCGGTGAAGAGTGTCGGCTGTAGCGACACATCGAACAACAGTCCCGTTACCTTCTCGGTAGAGGAACCGGTGTCATACGGGATATTACCGTCGACATCTTTGATGAATACATTTCCAAGTGCCATAGTTTATGCTTTTTTGAGTTCGTCGAAATAAGGGTTC
>JAFVSJ010000040.1 GCA_017503805.1 Tidjanibacter sp. | reverse complement strand
CCGGAAGGTGCGGCTGGAATACCTCCTTTCTGGAGCGGATTTATAGGTAGGAGAAGGCAAGCAAGGCTTATCTTTCGGGCTTTGGATGGTTGGATTAGATAGAACGCAAGGAGAGGGTCCGGGAGGGCTCATTCCGGTGACAGTGGTCACCGCAGACGAGACGGAGTCCTGTAGCTCAGTAGGTTAGAGCACTACACTGATAATGTAGGGGTCGGCAGTTCGAGTCTGCCCGGGACTACGAAGTTTTTGGGGAATTAGCTCAGTTGGCCAGAGCATTAGCTTTGCAAGCTAGGGGTCAAGGGTTCGACTCCCTTATTCTCCACGAGCCGGAAGGCGTATAGTTCATTGACATGATGGAAGAAGACACGAGAGCAGATGCGGTACAATGAAGTATCGTATTAAAAAGCAACAAGAAAGAAACAAGAGCGAGCATAGATAACGTGATGTCGTTTAGGTTAGGTAAAGTAACCAAGGGCGCACGGGGGATGCCAAGGCTCATGGAGGCGATGAAGGACGTGACAAGCTGCGATAAGCCAGGTGTAGCTGCAAATAAGTTTAGATACCTGGATTTCCGAATGGGGCAACCCGTCAGGTTGAAGGCCTGACATCCTGATAAGGAGGCGAACCCGCCGAACTGAAACATCTAAGTAGGCGGAGGAAGAGAAAACAATAGTGATTCCGCGAGTAGTGGCGAGCGAAAGCGGAGGAGCCCAAACCGGTGACGTTACGGCGTCATCGGGGTTGTAGGACCCCCAAATCAAACAATGGTTTTAGCGGAACAGTTTTGGAAAGAACGACCGTAGGAGGTGACAGTCCTGTATGCGAAAAGACCTATTGTTGGAGGGGGAGATCCTGAGTAGGGCGGGACCGGAGGAATCCTGCTTGAATCTGGCGGCACCATCCGCCAAGGCTAAATACTACCATGAGACCGATAGTGGACCAGTACCGTGAGGGAAAGGTGAAAAGAACCGTGAGTAACGGAGTGAAAAAGAACCTGAAACCGTGCGCTTGCAAGCTGTCGGAGCCCTTAGGGGTGACGGCGTGCCTTTTGCATAATGAGCCTACGAGTTGCTCTTCACTGGCGAGGTTCAGCGCCTTGAGGCGCGCAGCCGGAGCGAAAGCGAGTCCGAACAGGGCGTTTGAGTCAGTGGAGGCAGACGCGAAACTTTGTGATCTACCCATGGTCAGGCTGAAGGTTGGGTAACACTGACTGGAGGGCCGAACCGGTTTACGTTGAAAAGTATTCGGATGAACTGTGGGTAGGGGTGAAAGGCTAATCAAACTGAGAGATAGCTCGTACTCCCCGAAATGCCTTTAGGGGCAGCCTCGAGAGACAGTTATACAGAGGTAGAGATACTGATTGGGTGCGGGGGCTTCACCGCCTACCAACCCCAGCCAAACTCCGAATGCTGTATAATGATGCTCGGGAGTGAGGGCGCGGGTGCTAACGTCCGTGCCCGAGAGGGAAAGAACCCGGACCACCGGCTAAGGTCCCGGAGCGTACGCTAAGTTGCATTAACGAGGTCCGACTGCAGAGACAGCTAGGATGTTGGCTTGGAAGCAGCCATTCATTTAAAGAGTGCGTAACAGCTCACTAGTCGAGCGGTCGGGTATGGATAATAAACGGGCATCAAGCGTACCACCGAAGCCGTGGGATATATGATATCGGTAGGGGAGCATTCCGGTCGGCGCCGAAGGGATATCGTGAGGTATTCTGGAGCGTCCGGAAAAGCAAATGTAGGCATAAGTAACGACAATGAGGGTGAGAAACCCTCACACCGGAAGGCCAAGGGTTCCTGATCAACGCTAATCGGATCAGGGTCAGTCGGGGCCTAACGAGAACCCGCTGTAGAGGCGGGGCATCGGATGGACAGCCGGTTAATATTCCGGCACTTGTCAGTATTGCGACGCGGGGACGGAGAGGCGGAACCTCCGCCGGCTGACGGAATAGCCGGTTGAAGCGCGAAGGTATACGGGTGCGAGGCAAATCCCGCATCTGTGCTGAGGCGTGACAGTACACCGAGGCTACGGCTGAGGTGACAGCGAGGGGAAGCGGACTTCCAAGAAAAGCCGCTAAGCATCAGATACTGACAACCCGTACCGTAAACCGACACAGGTGGCCGAGGAGAATATCCAAAGGTGCTCGAGTGAGTCATGGCTAAGGAATTAGGCAAATTAACCCTGTAACTTCGGGAGAAAGGGTCCTCGCGTGAGCGAGGCGCAGAGAAATGGCCCAGGCGACTGTTTAGCAAAAACACAAGGCTTTGCGAAATCGAAAGATGAAGTATAAGGCCTGACACCTGCCCGGTGCTGGAAGGTTAAGAGGAGATGTCATCGCAAGAGAAGCATTGAATTGAAGCCCCAGTAAACGGCGGCCGTAACTCTAACGGT
>JAFVSJ010000039.1 GCA_017503805.1 Tidjanibacter sp. | reverse complement strand
TTTACAGCTTTGACTGCACAACGCCGTGGCTGTCCTGATACTGACCGTTGTAGGCAGACTCGACCTTTCCTTCGACAGCGTGGATGAGCATCTGCACAACCCGCATGCCTTTGGTGACGGTGATATCTTCCGGGCCGTTGTTTACCATGCAGAGGGTTAAGTTTCCGCGAAATCCCGGGTCGATGTAGCCTGCACCGAGGGTAACGCCTTTTCTGCCGAAGGAGGAGCGTCCCCAAAGGGTTGCGCAGAGATCATCCGGAAGCGAGACGAACTCCATGGTTGGAACAAGCGTCAGCTCTCCTTTTTTAATAACGATATCCTCGGCACTTCTGAGGTCATAGGAGGAAGGCTGCAGAGATTCTTCGGCGAACGGTTCGATTCCAAGCGTGTTATTTTCCAGCCGGGCACGGATAGCAGATGATGATAATACCATACTTAGATGTATGCGTGACAGCGTATTAAATCAACAGGGGTAAAAGGAAGAAGCACATACATGTACTGTCAAGGACTTGTGGGGTAGTGGATATCCTTTCGGGCTTCGAACCCGAAGAACCGGGTTCGATCCCCGGCAGGTCCATTCAGAGCGCATACAAATACGCTGTTTTTAGAGACTTTTTTGGACAGCGGGAAAATCAGCCGATTTACGGGCGGCATTCCCTCTGTTAAATCAGAATATATTTATGTTGAGGAATGAAACTTTTAGAATGAGGTGTAAAGAACTATGACTTACGGAATTGAATTTGTTCCAGGAAACATTAACGTTAAGAAAGTCGTTGACTACTGTAAACTCGCAGAGAGCAAAGACATCGACTACGCCTGGATCACCAACCACTACAACAACAGACACTGCTACGCAGTCTTAACCGCAGTCGCACAGGCAACCACCACCATGAAGATGGGTCCGGGAATCATGAACGCATTCACCGACACCCCAGCAGCAATGGCATCCTTCGCCTGCACCCTCAACGAGATTTCCGACGGCCGTGCAACCCTCGGTATCGGCCCAGGTGACCTCTCCACTCTTCCAAAGCTCTGCATCAACCCAGAGAAGCCAGTCGGAAGACTCGGTGACGCAATCGACACCATCCGCGAACTCACCTCTGGTGCAGAACTCAAGAAGTCCGGCAAGGCATTCTTCGACTACGACGGTGCAAAGCTGACCGGTGTTACCCTCCCAGGAAAGAAGGGCATCCCAATCTACGTCGGTGCACAGGGTCCGAAAGTACTCGAGCTCGCAGGTCTTAAGGGAGACGGAGCACTCATCAACGCATCCAACCCGAAGGACTTCGAAGTTGCAATCCCAATCATCAAGGCAGCATGTGAATCTGTCGGCAAGAAGGGATTCGACGTTGGTGCATACACCGCACTCTCCATCGACAAGGACGAGAAGAAAGCAAAGAAGGCAGCAAAGATTGTCTCTGCATTCATCGCAGCAGGATCTCCGGAAGCACTTCTCCAGCGCCACGGACTCGACCTCAACAACGTTGCAAAGATCAAGGACGCACTCGCACGCTTCGACTTCAAGTCTGTCAACGAGCTCGTCACTGACGCAGAACTCAACGCATTCACCATCTGCGGTACCCCAGACGACATCCGCCAGAAGTGTGAAGACTTAACCGCAGCCGGCGTTACCCAGATCATCTTCGG
>JAFVSJ010000033.1 GCA_017503805.1 Tidjanibacter sp. | reverse complement strand
TTGGTCTCCGCACTGTTGCAACCGGATGCCTTGAAATGGGCGACGGTGTCTTTGTTGGAGTTGGATTCATTGCAGTCGCATTCATGCTTGGTGCAATCGCACTCCAGCACCCGTTCAACGCCTGCCTTGGTCCAGGAGAGACTCAGGACAGAACCAACATGCTCGTTATCGAGTGTGGTTTCCTTTCCATGATTATCATGGCAGTCATCTCCTTCGTTGCAGTCTCTGCAATCGCAGGCTGGATTTCCTTAGTCATTGCAGTCATTGGATGGGCAGTGTCCTACAAGAAATACATCGCATTATCCAAGCGCGATGCAGCAGCATGGCTCGACGCAAAGCCGTTCGTCGATGCGGAGGAAGAGTAAGGAGGAAACAAAAATGGGATATGTACTTGTATTACCTGAATTTGGCCTCGTCGCAGACCCAGTAGCTGGTGTCGTTACGACTGCAGGTGTCTCCTACCAGCCGGTCATCGACCAGGTTGCAGAACTCGAAAAGATTGCAGATGACTTAGTCAACATGCTTTCCGGCGAGGGCAACTACTTAAACAGCTTCCCAGGCCGTGAAAAGACCTTAACCAAAGCAGGAGCAGTTACCGCACTCTGGTACGGTCTTGGCGTTGGACTTGCAATTGCATTCGTCTTAGCACTTGCACTTGGAGGTATCTAAAATGGCTGACAAGAAATCCCCGGCAAGCGGATGGCCAATCATCCAGGGTGACTACCACACTGGTGATGCAAACAGCCCAGTCGCTGTCATCACTATGGGTTCCCACCTTGATGAGACCGCAATCTGTGCAGCAGGTGCAGCACTTGCAGGATCTTGTAAGACCGAAAACCTCGGTATTGAAAAGGTCGTTGCAAACATCATCTCCAACCCGAACATCCGCTTCGTTCTTCTCTGTGGTACTGAAGTTAAGGGTCACTTAACCGGTCAGTCCTGGACTGCAATGCACGAGAACGGTGTTGAGGGTGGAAAGATCGTCGGTTCCAAGGGAGCAATTCCGTTCCTCGAGAACCTGACTGCAGAGCACATCAAGCGCTTCCAGGAGCAGGTTGAACTCGTCAACCTTATGGAGACCGAAGACCTTGGTCAGATCTCCGCAAAGATTGCAGAGTTAACCGCACGCGACCCAGGAGCATTTGGTGCAGACCCAATCGTAGTTCAGATTTCTGACGACGAGGGTGGAAGCGAAGAAGCTGTCGCTGGTGAGGAAGAACCATTAACCGGCGAGATGGCACTCATTACCTCCCGTATCAAGGCAATCCAGATGATGGTTACCGACATTGGTTACCGCAACAGATTTGCATCTGGTGTCTACGGTGGTAAGATTGAGGGTGTCATGATTGGTTTAATCATTTCCTTAATCGTCTTCGGAGCACTCGTTGGAATACAGGTGATTTAAAATGGCAGGATCTACTATTAGAATGGCCGCCATTGACAAAATGGTGGATGACATCAGATACAAAGGACAGATTCTCGCCAGAACCAACAAGGTTGAGTCCGCAATCAGCGGAAACGCACTCCTTGGATTCGCTGTTGGTGTTGCACTCTCCCTCGTTCTGATTCTCGGTCCAGTCCTTGCTATGTTCCTTGGAGGTCTCTAAAATGGCAGACAAGAAATCCCCGGCAGCAGGATGGCCAATCATCCAGGGTGACTACCACACCGGTGACGCAAACAGCCCAGTCGCTGTCATCACCATGGGTTCCCACCTTGATGAGACCGCAATCTGTGCAGCAGGCGCAGCACTTGCAGGATCTTGTAAGACCGAAAACCTCGGTATTGAAAAGGTCGTTGCAAACATCATCTCAAACCCGAACATCCGTTTCGTCCTCCTCTGTGGTACTGAAGTTAAGGGTCACTTAACTGGTCAGTCCTGGACTGCAATGCACGCAAACGGTGTCGAAGGCGGTAAAATCGTCGGCTCTAAGGGAGCAATTCCGTTCCTTGAGAACCTTACCGCTGAGCACATCAAGCGCTTCCAGGAGCAGGTTGAACTCGTCAACCTTATGGAGACCGAAGACCTTGGTCAGATCTCCGCAAAGATTGCAGAGTTAACTGCCCGCGATCCGGGAGCATTCGGTGCAGACCCGATCGTTGTCCAGATTTCTGAGGGCGACGGCGAATCTGGAGGAGCTGCAACTGTTGCATCCGCAAACCCGCAGTTCCTCGAAATCGAGAAGCGCCTTAACGCTATCGAGAAGAAAATTGAATTCACGGACGCAGAAATTGCAATGCGTACCGGTAGAAAAATCGGTCGTGACATCGGTATCCTCTACGGTCTCGTAGCAGGTA
>JAFVSJ010000032.1 GCA_017503805.1 Tidjanibacter sp. | reverse complement strand
TGATGTAGGCGTCCTACTGAAGGATGCCCTGACGGCTAATCGAGCCGTGTGGGCATCGTATCCGCAGGACGGTAGTAAATGTGATGGCCCTTCATATCGAGGTTGCCAAAAGTTGCGGTATGATTGCTGACCTGGGGCATAACTATAATCATTCGATGTAACTCCTCGAGACGGACGCGAAGAACCGGTTGATATACCGGTTCTCGCGTTCTTCAAGCGAGGCCGTGCTAAATATGTCAGCCCATCAATACCTGCTTGCCAACCGTGTCGGGCTACTTCTTACGCCACTCGGCCATCTTGCGCTTGAGGTCGATGCCGTTATCTTCGAGCATCTTCTTCAACACTGCCAAGAGTCGCCAGCCATCGCCGTTGCGGTACATCTTAGCCTTGGTGGTAATGAACGCCAACGACTGGTATTTGTCCAGACGCTTGCCGGCATCATCGTATGCCACACAGCCGTGGAAGCGGATGAGGTTCTGCATCGTGAAGAAGGCTCCCGAACCCTTGTAAGCATCAATCCACGCACTGCACTGTGGGGTCTGCCAGTGCATCTTGAGGCGCAAAGAGTTGAACTCTGCAACAGCCTCGTAGAGTTTTGCAGCATTCTTTGCTCTGCGGATAGCATACATCGCTCTCTCCAACGGGTGGTAGAGCTTGCTGTAGAGGTCAGATACAAAGATGTTCTTGCCCGCGATACGCTTGTAAGGGATACCTTTGCACTTACGGACTTTGAGCGTATCGACACGCTTTTTCAGAAGTCCGATATACTCGCTTGCCATCTTAGTGGCTACCTCGTTGTTGAACCAGCGGTTGCGGTCTGTGAAGTTCTCAGGATCTCGGTGCTCCATCTTCATCTGTGCGTAGAGCTCGTCGAGGAGCATCTTCCACTGATACTCGTAGCCCATACGGTGAATCATAGCGGTAACACCCATAGGCTGCTTGGTGCGATAGTCGAGGGCGGTCATCATATGGAACATCTGTGCCATAACCCAACGGCGGAACAGACGAGGATTAGGCACCGTGCCCTGCTTGATGATAAGCTCGAAGAGCGGGTCATCGTCATCGAGGATTGTGAGCTTGCCATCTTTATTTGATGCTACGCACTCACCACCATTGGCACCCTGCATAGCGAATAGGTGGCTCACATCTACGCCTGCATTACGCAACGCCTCGATGCGCTCCTTGGCGGTCTTGGGCAACTTCTTCTGGAGCTTGGGCTCCTTGCCTACAACCTCTGCATACACAATGCCGATACCGGCATCCTTACCAATCACTGTTGCAACCGTCGTTACTGTCTTCTCGGCGATTGCGAACTCCGCACCACACTCGGGGCAGAGAACTTTTGTCTCATTCTTTTTGCTCATAAATTATTTGTTGTTTGTGGGATTATTTCCCGGGTGAATCCATTGTTTGAGAATTACGAGGTCCTTATCCTCCTTACTTTGCCAGAACCATTTGCCCATCAGAGCCTCATTCCACTCCATTCCGAGCAGCACTTGGCAGAGGATGTATAGTTCAAGCTCAATCTGTGCGGGGTCTCGGCGCTTGCCATAGAGCATATCCTCGTCCGAGAGTTCCCGCTCGGGCAATGCTCGGAAGTATTGGCGTGACTTGCTCTCGCTACGCTCTGAGGGCACAGAGTGCTTGTAGAAGGTATAAAGGCGTTCCACGGTGTAGAGGAAGTCATCAAGCGTTGCCAACGACATTCCCAACTCACCCTCGTACTCTCCGTTTGTGATAATCTTCTTGCCGTCAATAGTCAGGTTTCGCCTTTCGAGGTCAACCCTGAATTTTGCTCCGTCCTTAACGGCTTGGACGGACTCTTGATAGATGTTATTCATTTGCTTACTTGTTTTCGTGTTTAGCACTCTGAACCTATGACGCATCACTATATCAATCTGATAAATACAGTGGATTCTCGATCAGGTAACCTGTGTTAGCTGGTCACCTGATCGTAGTAAGAGACTGTATTATTAAACCAGGCTCCTTGTGCAGTTTTGGTTGCGTTACCTTATGGTCTTGTCAGGGCGGCACATATCTTTATCAGTCTGATGTAAGCAGCACTGAATCTGATGGACCCTAAGTCATCTATCGTAATCGCAGGAGATGACTAAGGTTCCATCAGACTGCGAGGGCTGCTCAGTAAATTCCTGACCTTGACCATAAACCTTGTGCGAGGCGATGCGTAACGGTGATGAGGTGGCATATATCTCTATGTTGTTGATGTCTCCCGTCTGGGGAAGCCTAAGCAGCGGCGTCGTATAACAATCGGGATTACGACGCCGCAGCGGAGGCTTATTTAGGACGGGACAATAAATTCTCTTCCTCGATACGCTCCCTATGCCGGGCAGAGTCTCAT
>JAFVSJ010000031.1 GCA_017503805.1 Tidjanibacter sp. | reverse complement strand
GTCGTGATCATATCGGTGACCTCGTCCACCTCCTGTCTGTGTTCTTCTTCTGCCGTAATAGGCTTTTTCTTGTTCTTATCCACTTGAGTTTTCCTCCTGATTGAGATATTTTTCTCGGACTTCTTGTAGGGCTTCGGTAAATTCCGAGGGGGTTATCGCCGTACCGAATTCGGCGTTGACGGAGGCGATAAGCTCGGCATCCGTCTGTTCTTCCTCGAAGCAACCGACAAGGCGTTCCACGAAGTTTTCTTCATCGGTCTTGTCGAACAGGGCGAGGAGATATACCGCCTGCGCTTCTTCGACTCGCTCCTGTGAGTATCCTTCGTCGAGCATTGCTTCTTCGATTGCCACAAGGGTTGCTTCGCCAACCTGCTGTTGCTCCTGTACCATTGCGTTGATATCGTCCAATCCCAAGTCAATGCCTCCCGAAAAGATTCCGAGAAGTGCGATGATGGGGAGGATGATAATAACAAGGACGATGCCGATGATCGTCAGCACCGCCTTGCGACCTTTCTTGTCGGAAAGAACAACCGTGGCGACTTTTTTTAGAATCGGAACTATCGCAGGTGCCGCCATACTTATCTACCTCCGGCTGATCCGAAGATTGCGGACTTGTATTCGGGTGCGGTTACCTGCAAGAGGTATCGCTCGTTTCCGCAACGGTAGAGGCAAGTTCCTCTTTCGGGGTATTTGATCAGCTCGAACTCGCTCGGCTCTATCTGTAACGCATCCATATATTCCTTGGGGTTTATCTGACCTGCGTTGAATAGGAACTGATGAGTCGGGATCGAGAACAACGGCTTCGTGAATTCTCGGATCGACGGAATTAAAAAATCCTCGATATTCTGCGATGCGAGAATGACCGAGGAATCCTTTTTTCTTACGCGCTTCAGAACGTTTCGGATATATTCAATTGCCGTCATGTTGGTGAGGAAGAGGTACAGCTCATCGATGCTCGCTGCCGTATTTCCTTCGTCGAGAAGCTGATTTGACATATACGAAAGGATGTTGAACAGCATCGCATCCTTGAGGCGTTTGTTGCTGTCCATGAGCCCTTTCACACCGAAGCAGAGGAAGTCACCGTCGGTGATGTTCGTATGACCATTGAAGTATTTGCTTTCGCTTCCCACACACATAGAGTTGATGCCGAGGCAGACCTCTTGGAGAGTTTCCTCTGTGTACAGGTACTTGCGTGTCTTATCGTAGGTCATATATTCTTCCTCGCACAGCTTGTAGAAGTCCTCCATCGTTGGGAAGTCTGTGCCTTTCTTCTCGCTGTAGTCGGTGGTATCCGTGATACCGAACCTCGCATACAGCTTGGCTAACAGTATCTCAATGGTGTCGATCTGCGTATCGTCGAATTCCTTGTAGCACCTGAAAAAGTCCTTGAGGAATGCGATGTGTTGCGACAGGCGCGTTACCTTTTTGAAGGCTTCGGGCGAGTCCTCATCGGTCTGCTCGGTGTTGTCCGACCATGCCTTGGGTTCAAGGGGATTGATCTTGTATTCTCCCGAAAGAAAATCAATATAGCAACCGCCGAGGTTGTTGCACAGATCCTCGTATTCGGCTTCGGGATCAAGCACGATAACCTTCTTTCCTGATTCACGGATATTGATGAGTAACAGCTTCATGAGATAACTCTTGCCTTGGCCGCTGTTTCCGAGAATGAGGATGTTGGAGGTCGTTTTGTCCTCGGCTCGTCTGTCGAGGTCTACGAGGATATTCGTGCCGTATTTATCTCGTCCGATATAGAGTCCGTGGGGATCGGTCTTGCCCGAATAATTGAAGGGATATAGGTTTGCCACAGAGCTTGCAGGCAGCACCCGTTCAAACTGCGTTCCGAACTGATTGAAGCCCACAGGTAGAACAGAAAGAAAGCCCTCTTTTTGACGGAGTGTGAGTCTGTCCACGGATATCTTGGAGCGTGTCAGCTCCATGGCAACCTCGCTCTGTAAATCCTTGAGTTCATCAAGGGATTTTGCCTTTAATTCGATGAATACCGCACAATGCAAGAGGCATTCACGGTTTCGTCTGATATTGGCGAGAAGCTCGATCACGTCCTGAAGATTTCCTTCGGCTTCCACACATTCCGTCACATCCGTTCCTGTGGTTTTCATCTTGTTTTTACGCATGGCGTTCTGTACGATTCGTTTCTGCTCCATGGCATCCACAAGTCTGTGGTAAATGCGGAGCGTAACACCGTTTCTGTCGGCAATCTTTGAAAGCATCGCCTGTTCCTCTGTGGACGGGGGATATTCTCGTATCGCCCACGCACATCGGTAGCTGTCGCCTACGATATAGTAGTTGTTCATGAATTTTATCGTGCTTGGCGCAATGCAATCGAAGTAGTCCTTGGTTCTTATGAGTTCGAGCTTTTCGGGGGTGAGTTGCTTAGCCATCTTCTTCGTCCTCCTGTCTTAATTTTTCGATATCGAAATATTGGCTTCCGTCATAGTCGGGCATATGCTCACCGAGCATGGATGCATCGAAATAAAGGGCGAGGAAGCGTTTGATCTCGTCCTTCTTCATGCGGTGGCAATCAAAGCCCTGCTCGCCGATCACCTTGCCGATGGAGTTGGCTCTCTCGAACACCTGCTGTGGCTTCATGTTTCGGCATCTCGC
>JAFVSJ010000030.1 GCA_017503805.1 Tidjanibacter sp. | reverse complement strand
TACCGTCCATGATCTCCTTCTTCTCGGCGTACTGTACCTCTCGGCCGCCATGGTCGGGTACGGCGTAGGGATTGTCCTCGTCAAATTCGATGCCCCATTTGAAGAACAGCTTCAGCTTGACTCTCATGGGATGGACACCGGTTTTCATGACAACGAACTGACCTTTAGGAAGCGATTTCAGCTCGTCGGGTGTGAGCAGAGGTCGCTCGATCATCTGCAAGGATTCGGAAGGATCGTTTCGGCTGCGGGACACAGATCCCGACATAACGGTACGACTGCCCAGGGCTTTGGATAGCACCTCTGCCGAGCTGCTGTTGGGTGCGAATCCACCGAAGATTGTGAGCTGGGTGTTGTCCACGATGATCTCAGCGCCTTCCTTGCCGTAGTTCTTGTCGAGCTGCGAGAAGGACTGGATAATGGGAACGATCTGTAATCTTCTCGAACGGGATGCCGAGAACATCATCTCGGCGGATTCGATCTTGGGGAGCGTACCAAACTCGTCGCAGAAGAAGACACAGCGGTTCTTCAGCTTACCGCCATGCTCATCGGCTACGGCAAGTATCTCTCGGTATAGATGCTGAATGATCAGCGAAATCATGAAGAAGGTGTTGGGGTTTTCTTCGGGCATAACTACGAAGATAGCCGACTTCTCGTTGCAGAACTTCTCCGCGTCAATCTCGGTGTCAAAGCACAGGAGCTGTTCCAGCTCGGAGTCGAGGAAGGAGTTCAGCCGGGATAGTGCTGTTGACATGACCGATGCCATCGACTGCTCTGCGGTGTTCAGAGCTGCTCCGGCAAACCATTTTGCCTTGTGGTCATCGGGGAGCATCTCCATGAGCTGTTGGAACTGATTCTTGCCTTTCTTCTGTGAGGGTGCCAGCAGTTCCTGAATGATCTTGAATACCGACACGATGTGCCGTTTCTCCGGCTCACAGAATTCTGCCACGAGCAGGATCGTCGCCGTGAGCAGACCTTCGGCTGCGTCGTAGAAGTAGGCGTTCTGTCCAAAGGATGCGGCATCCATACCGGAAAGGATGATGGTCTTGGATATGATCTTGGCGTACTTTTCTGCTTTTGCCTTATACACCAGGGTGTCGGGATGCTGCTGATACAGATCCATATATTTGTTTACGAGGTGCAAGAGATTGTTGCCGTTACTGCGAGTCGGGTTTCGCAGGTCAATCACCGATACGTTGTAGCCGTACTGCTTGGCGATGTGTCCGTAGTTACGCATGACGTCGCCTTTGGTATCGGTGGAGAGCCACGACATTCCCGATGCGCAGGCATACTCGATACACGGGTACAACCAAAAGGCAGTCTTACCAACACCTGCCGCACCGATCATAAGAGCGTGAACGTCGCCGGTGTCCACCATCGCCGTGGTGTTTCCGGTGCATCCCACCACGATGCCTTGAGGCAACGGCTTGCCGTCATCACCCGTGGGAGTTTGTCCTTTGGCTGCCTGCTTACGCCAACGCTGTGGATCAAACGGCACGTGCTTGTAGATCTTCTTTATCTCTGCCTTAGTCGCCCATCGAGCCGTGCCGTGCTGACCGTCGCCGACTGTCTTGGATTTGATTCCGTTCAGACTGTAGATGTGGGACAGCAATGTCACACCGCCGAGTACAGCGAACATGATTCCGGCGACGATCACAAGGAGCAAGGGATTTCCTGTCATGAGCTACCGCCTCCTTTCTTTACATAGTTTGGATACATATTTCTTCCTCCGTTTCGTCGGGTGGATATAAAAGATCCTCGTTCCAGTCCTTATGGATCGGTACGAGGATTTCTGCGTTTATGCCTTGTTCGGTGAGTTTATTCGCAATGCGAACGGCAGCTTTCTGTCCATCCACATCGCTGTCGTGGCAGAGGTACACCGTATCGATCTGCGGATGATCGGCAAGTATCTGCCACATCACTTGGTCGGATACACCGCAGGCGGCGGCATAGCTGTGGTTCTGCCAGCCGTTTCTGTGAAGCGAAATAAAGGACAGCATATCTATCGGTGCTTCAAAAAGATAGACTCGGTTGCTTCGTCCGATCCAGTGAAAACTGTATCTCGGATCGCTGCTGTCCACGTTTCCTTTGAAGGTACTCTCCGAGCCTGTTCCGCGCTTATGAGCATGAACGGCAACTCCTTCCGGATTCTTGCCCACGAACACGGCGTTGTGGTAGTCTGCCGATTCGTAGATCAGTCCGGTATAAAAAAAGACGTTTAGTACCTCTCGGTTGATGCCTCTCTTATTCAAGAGATACGCATAGGCTCGGCGGTTGTTATCGTTCTTCGGTGGCAGCTCGAAGGGCTTTTGCTCTCTGACCACAGGCGGTGCAGTAGTCAGCGTACCCATACCGCTGCCGCCCAGCAGGTATTCCATCGCTTCGGGATAGCTCTTGTTCATATACTTTCGGACGAAGTCGATAGCATCGCCGCCGACTCGTTCGTACTGATGAAACCACAGGTTTCCTCGGATGGTTACCTTCTGTGAGCCGTCACGCCATTCGTATTCTCTGCCGGAGCGTTTGAGCTTCTCGCCCTGGCGCTGGAGCAGATCGCAGAGGTCGGTCTGCCGAGCCTGCTCCTTTTGTTCTTCTGTGAAATGGATATAGCTTGACATGGGTTCTCCTTTCGTTGGGATTATTGTTTGAGACCGTGTGCCTGTTTCTTCTCGTCGATCTTCCGCTTGAGCTTGCGGTCGATACCGCCGAGCTTCTCCTTGCGCTCGTCCTCTAACTGATTTTGGAGCATTCGTGCAAGGTGATGGAGCAAACGGAACGATCCCATTGCCGCCGACCAATGGCGGTTACTCTTTACGCTGTGCAAGAGCTGCTTGGCATAGGGGTTGCCTTTATCAGCTGCAGATTGCAGATATTCCATCGCCTTGTGATAGTCACGGTCGATCTCTCTGCCGTAGAGGTACAGCTTTCCGAGTTGGTATTCGGCGTAGTCGTTGCCGTTCTCCGCGGCGATCTCGAAGTTCTTGATGGCTCGGAGGATGTCCTTGATATCTTCCTCGGTGAGCAGTAGCTTGCCTGCAAGGTAGGCGGCGTAAGGGTTCCCTTGACCTGCTGCTCGTTCGAGGTAGTCGATAGCTCTCTCCAAGTCCTTTGGGATGACTTCACCTTGCGAGAGCAGTTTCCCCAACAGATACTGTGCCGGAGCGAAGCCGGAGTCTGCCGATTCGGTCAGTAGATGGATCGCTTCGGGGATATCCTGTAGGAGCAGGTGTCCTTCGAGATAGGCTTTGCCGAGAGCGTATTTTGCATAGCGGTTTCCTTTGTCGGAGGATCGCTTGAGCAGATCCTCGGCACGAGGCAGGTCTTGTTCGGCATCCTCACCACGGAGCAGAGTCTTGCCCAGCAGATATTCGGCGTACTGATTACCGTCTGCCACCGCATCCTCTAACCATCGCAGAGCGTAGTCGGTGTTCTTTGTCACGTCCTCACCTCGGAGGAACATTTTTCCGAGACGGTATTTGGCAACGTCGCATCCCAGCTCTGCCGAGTCGATGAGCAGATCCACTGCCGTGTCGGGATCGTAGTCGTCGCTCTCACGGTCCAGCATTTCTTTCGCCTGACGGTAGTACCGCCACATAGCGGAGATCCGTTCTCGGTCGCTCATGGGAGCTGCGGACTCGCTCTCTTGCTCGGTTCGTTCTATTTCTTCCGGCGCAGGTTCGGGTGTATCGAGGACGATATCTTCCTCGTCCTCATCGACGGTAGTGATGTTGGCAAGGATGTTCATGGCTTCGCTGATCACCGCATTCTTCACCGATTTGAATTCGGGATTGTCCACGAGAGGTATCCGTTCGGGAAGGTCTTGGGTATAGATGCCGAGTACCTTCTCTCGTTGTTCGTACCAAAGGTCATAGAGGGCGGCGATCCGTTCGTCGGCCGATAGTTCCACGACGATGCGGTTGACGATAGCCTTCACGTCGGATTTCAGATAGCCGTACTGCTTCTTTCCGCTTGTATGATAGAGTCGGTCGGCAAGCTCTTTCAGCATTTCTTCCACCTTCGGGTTATCATACACACCGGAGTTGATCTTCTCCACGATCTCTGCGATAAGCTGACTGCTGTGCAGGCGTAAGTCATCACGATGCTCGGTCTGCCTTTGGTAGATCTCCCGCAGGTCATCGCCGAAGATATCTCTTGCGAGAGATGAGCGCAGACTCATAATGCCTTGCCGTGAGAGGTATGGCTTTTGAGATCTGTCGCTGTACACCATGAGGTGAACGTGGGGATGGTGACTCTCGTTGTGGAAGGCTGCGTACCAATGAAGACTCTCCATCGGTATCTTAAAACTTTTAGCGAGTGCATTCGTCTTGGTGCGAAGCATATCCCGCCATCGTTCTCCTTGATTGTATCCGAGGCGCTCTGCATCCTCACGGCGCAGAGATATGATCACCGTCCACACGTTGCCGTCGTGGTGATTCAGTTCATCCGAGACCTCTCCGAGCTTCACTTGAATGCCGTCATCGGTGAACAGACCGTGAGAGCCGAAGCGTTCGGCTCTCGGTCGGGTAGCGATATAGTCAGCGTAGGTCTTGGTCTGCATCACCTCGTAAGCGTTATCTTCCAGAGCGCGGGTGATGAACTCGGAAGCGTTTCCCACCGTTGGCTCCTTCAGATAGTCCTCATACTCCAACATCTCTTTGCTGTCGGGAAAGTCTTTGAGGATTTTTTCGATGAGCTGCTGTTGCCTTAGTGAGCAAGGCGAGAGCCGATAGGACTCGTCGATCTTATCCACGCCTTCACGGGTAGCAATATATTTTGCGTAACCGCCAACGCTCTGTCGGGCGTTCGGCTTGAGATATTTGAACTTGGTGATCAGCTTTGCCATCGGTCATTATCCTTTCTGCCAAGTGAGCGCATCCTCAAAGGAGAAGCCACCGTTGAGCCGCTTGACTTCCTTAACGCATTCACCGCGCAGTCGTTCGAGGGACACGGGATCGATGTCTTGAGTAGCGGCGATGAGGTTCTGCACGATAGCGATCTCCACCGCCAGCTTGAACATCATTCGGTTCTGTCGGTTGTCGCTGTTGTCTACGATAGCTTTGAGCGTAGAGGTCACCACGTTCGGCAGGTATCCTTTTGCATTCTCCGTGCTGAGATATCCGGCGTAGAACAGGATTGCCTTCTCGATGAATTCCGTTCGGCTTCGGCAGTCGTCTTGCTTGTATAAGCGGTCTACGATTTCCAGCGTGGACGGCTTATACCAGGTCTGCATACGCACCTTTACCTCTTTTTCTTGTTTCTGTTCGTTATCCAATGGGCAAACCATCCTTTCTGTATTTGGCACCTTGCTTGGCACCGTAATTTATCCTTACAATACGGGCTTTTCGTGATTTTTTGGCACCAATGGTAGCCCACCAGCCCCAGTTTTCGGCACCGTAAAATTATCGGGCGTGAAACCCTCAAAAACCCTTGTGCGGTCGGCGTTGCCGTCCGCTGTGAGCCGAGTCGAGTGCCAACAAAGGCACCGACTCTTTCACCTGCTTGATTTTCGACCCTCGAAAATCGAGAGAAACG
>JAFVSJ010000029.1 GCA_017503805.1 Tidjanibacter sp. | reverse complement strand
GCTCGACAGAGATTCAGACACAGGCGTGGGTAGATGCCAATACCCACGAGTACATCGGCGAGACGGGCATTGACCGTGATGATAACTGGTGCAACGAGTGTGAGGCTCACAACTACTTCTGCACGAAGACGGAGTTTGTGGAGCGAATGGAGGCTTGGTGGGGCGATGCCGACTTCCCCGCAATGGAGAGGGTTACGGGCTACCGCCAGGATGACTTCTCACCCGAAGATGGGTATCAAGATTTTGTTGATGCCTGCAACGAGTGGTGGAAGGCGAAATCCTACGATGAGAAGCGAGCAATCTTCAAGGAGCATAACAGCGAGGAGTAGCCTATGGTCTATCAACTACTCAAAGACATTGAGCAGCTGCTGGGTGGAAAGGAGTCGCTCTCAGCTGTCGAGCAGAGCATTTTGGAACGCTCCTCAAAGGTTATTACCACGATGCGTAATCCCGAGGATACCGAACTACTCAAGAAGGATGAGTTACTTATCCGCTACTGTCCTGCCACGAAGCATCCCGTGCTTGTCTACTACGATGGCGACGGTATGTGCTCCTGCCTGCACAACGACACCGTGGAGGAGGATATGGTGGATGTGAAGCGTTGGCTAAAAGAGATGACACAAGAACAAACCAACAGCAATATGAACTACGACAAAGAAGAAGAGTTAATGGATGAGATTCTCTCGTCCGAGGAGAACTGTGAGACCTTTATGGAGGTCGTGATGTCGGAGATACAGTCCGATGAGGAGACCTACCGCCACAAGGCACACCAGCTTATCCAGGCATACCGCGAGGATAACTGTGGGGATATGCTGATGGCACTCTGTGGCTGGTCTATGCACTCCTTACTTATCAAGTATCAAGAGAAAAAAGAGCAAAGCAATGAATAGAATTTTAGAAGCAGTACGGGCGTACTTTAACGCCATTGAGAACCCCACAGATGAGGAGAAACGAATACAGGCGTTGCTTGCCGAGGGTTTCTTCCCGATTACCTCGGTATGCCGTGATGACCTTCGAGCAAGACACTTCGATGCCGACAAGGCCACAGATGAGCAGATGCAGGAACTCGCCCGCCGTATGGCAGACGACTACTGCGAGCAGCTATTCTGGGATAGTATGGAGATTATCGCTGAGATTGTCGGCATACCCAAACGCAAGGTTGATTTCTGCCCCAAGTGCGAGTCGGAGTTGATTTACTTCGATGTTACAACGGGACGCAACCGTTGCTCCAACTGCGGTCAGGAGTGGGACAACAACACCTACGCATTGGTGGAGTTTCCTGATGACGGCACCTATTTCGAGCAGGAGGAGATTGGCTATCCCGTATTCGAGCGAGAGGACATCGGAGCAAGGCTTGTCCCCGAGTATGAGTATATGTTGCAGTATGGCAGAACGCCTGACCGAGAGAAGTGCTATCGTGCGGTCGAGTGGCCCGAGTCGCAACAGTTTATCGGTAACGAGGAGTGCCTGCTTATCAACGATGACGAGGGCTTGGAACGCTTCGGCTCATCTGCGTATTGGGTACCCGTAAAACTCTTGGAGAAGGTATGATAGCACTCATAGACCCATTCAAGGAGGAGATGCTGGAACGAGGCTTCTCGGCATATCATCTCGGCACCCGTGTAAATATGCTCACGGGTGAGATATCGCTCATCAAGAGTGATGAAGCGCAGAGCCACGCCAAAGAGGTGTACGACTACATCAAAGAGCGTGAGATTGATGACATAGCCACCTACGACCACGAGTCGGTTATGGAACTTGCCAGCGACTTTGTTGGCGACCATATCGTTCCGGAGGGTGTAGATGAGGAGTATGGAAACTCTGATGAGTATGTTGACTTACTTGACTGGTGGTGCGAGATATTCTCCTACAACATAGCGGAGTTGGCGATGTGCCACTACTTCCAGACACACAAACATCTTGTAGACAGATAACCGGGCGGTGAGCACTTGCTTACCGCTTTTTTAATAACCTTTTAACACAAAATCATTATGGCAAATCAAATGGTAATGACTGCTCCTACGCAGTTCAATTTCTCGGTGAACAACATTGAAACAATGAGTCTCGACACACTGCGTCGTACTCACAAGGAAAACGACATCTACGGTCAGCCGGTCAAGGGTATCTACCACTACGAGGTTATCCAGCGTATGGCCGACCTCTGCGAGAAGCACAACCTGAACTACGAGGTCGAGGAGATCTTCGCAGCACAGAACAAAAACAAGAATCAGCCCGGTGTGGTGGTACTGCCACAGGTGGAGCGTGAGTTTGGCGTGCAGGCTGTCGAGGCACATATCCTGCGCCGCATCTACACCACAATCCGCATCAACGACTGGGAGACCGACGAGCTCACTACAACGCTTGTCGTGGCATTTCATCAGGATGGCATTCAGGCGGCCATCGGTCCCTGCGTCAAGATATGCCACAACCAATGTATCCTCTCCCCGGAGCGCAGCGTGGCTAACTATGGTCGTGATAAGGTAACAACTGAGGAACTCTTCACTCGTGTAGATGAGTGGCTATCTAACTTCCACACCAATATGACCGAGGACCGAGAGCGTATCAAGCGACTCAAGTCAAAGACCGTATCGCCTACGGAGTTGTACGCCTTCATTGGTCTTTTGACTGCTATCCGTGTATCACACGACAGCGCTGACAAGCGACTCTCCTCGCAGGTGGATACCTATCCGCTGAATCAGGGACAAATATCGGTATTTACCGAAGACCTCCTCAAACTCAACCTCGAGAAGGGCAAGATAACCCTTTGGGACATCTACAATGTGGCAACTGAACTCTACAAGCCGGGGCGCACAGATATTCCTGCGATGATTCCGCAGAATGGAGCGTTGGCGGAGTTGCTGCTTTCAGAAAACATAGCAACGGCATAATATGACACGCATCAAAGGACAACTTACGACAGCCGACTATCTCCCCATAGCCGAGTTTTACAAACTGATACGGGGCTTGGAGAGTGATGGCAACTATATGTGGGCCACATACTGCTGGCTCTCTTTCTGCACCGCCTTCCGATGCTCGGATGTGCGGACTCTGCGCTGGCGAGATGTGCTGAATCGCTCGGAACTTACCCGCATCGAGCAGAAGACAAAGAAGAGCCGTATGGTCAAGTTCAGCGATGATGTGCGACAGAAGACTCAGCAACTGTATGAGCTGTCGGGTTGTCCTGATGTGGATAGTCTGATACTATACAACCCACGAACAGGAGAGCCCTACACGATAGTTCACATCAACCGCCAGCTCAAGGTCTTCAAGACGAAGTACCGAATGAAGATTCGAGCATTCTCAACACATACCTTCCGCAAGACATTCGGCAGGTATGTTTACGAACTTATGAAACGCTCGCCCGAGGCTCTGGTGCTACTGAACCAGATATTCAAGCACTCGACCATAGAGACCACAAGGCGTTACATCGGATTGGCACAGGAGGACATCGACAAGGTCTTTATGTCAATCCATATATAATTTTTCTGCCGGGCAGTCATCCTTCTGGGTGCTGCTCGGCTACTCTTTAACTACAAGACTTCAACATTATGAGCATACAAATTGGAAAACTACTCGCGAACGGCACTATTCGACATATCAAAGTGACAAATGAGGAACTCTCGGAACGATTCCTCAGAGTCCTCAAACGATTTTATCCCAATGAGGAGCGTGTGGATGCACTCATCGCTCTGGGCGATATTCACCGCTTGGGCCCTTCACCTTATGGCAGATGGACCGACTGCCGAGATGAGATACACTGTTTTGGGGCCATCCGTGATGGTCGCAGGGATAACACGCACCTGCCTCGCATAGCCGACAGCGTGGAACTATTTAAGAGTTACGCCGAGGATTGCTTCCTCTTTGCTGATGGTAAGTGGTGGTATCTATCGGGCGAGGAACGCATCCCCCTTGAGGATTACTTCATAAAGCCCGTAAAAAATACTATCAGACATCTGACCGTCTATCACAATGCAAATGCCGGCTTTGCCAAGGTGCACAACCTTACCCGCTGGGAGGAGATTGAGGAGTTCGCCGAGCGTGAGAAGGTTATTCTCTATGTCTATAAGTATTTCAGATTAGTAAAGATTGTTAAACCATCAAGATTGAAGGAGGAGAAGTATGTATAAAAGTATTAAGTTGGCATTGGAACATATGCCAGAGGAACTCATAACACCTGAAATGATTGAAGAGGCAACAAAGTGTACTGATGTTGAGATCTTATCATACATTCCTCAGCGAATGCTGACCGCAGATATCATTGAGCGTATCTTAAACAACAGCAGTCATAGTTGGCACGGTTTCAGCCTGAAACATATCCCCGAGGAGTTGCGCACGGAGCTTGTGTGTAGCCATGCCGTAGATAAGAACTACCGCAATATCCACTCCGTGCCATCGCACATTATCACACGAGAGATGGCACAAAAGGTTGTGAAGAATTGCTCAGGGGACTTCGATGTGCTCACTACAATTCCAGCCAACATCTGGGATGCAGAGTTGGCAATAGATGCGATGATTGCCCAGACGGGTGATTATCGTTATGTCGAGTATAATTCAGCGATAATGCGTCTTGAGATTATACTCAAGTTATTGCCCCATTCGGTAAAAACCAAAAGCCTGTATATTCAGATGCTCCAATGCTCCTCTCTTAATGTGAGTCGCACCATAAAGGTTACGCCTGCAAAGTTCCAAGATAAGCAGTTCTATCAGTATGTCGCTAAGCGAGACCTATCGTTAGTGCCGAAGGAGTTTATAACCTATGAGATACTGTACTCGGCACTCTTCTCCGAGTATGACAACAACCAGGTGTGCAGTGAGTATATGTTCAAAGACTATATCCATCTATTGGATGACCGTCTTGCTGACCAGCTTGTGCGAAAGCACGCATACCTCTACAGACGACTGCCTGACGAGTTCCGCACCTCAAAACGACTGATTCTTGCACTCGAAAGCGGCAAAAATGATGGTAACGATTTTATTGATATAGAGAAAAGCAAGGATAGACGATTGCTCACAACAGAAGTATGCAGGGCTTATGTAAGGCGTGGTGGTAGCTGTCCGAAGTTTCCCGACAAGGTGTGGACAAAGCGATTTGTGGAGTACTGCGAGGCAAACGGTAAATCTTATCGTTGGTTTGAGCAGATGCCACGGGAGTTCCAGACATCAAAGAATACGCAGGCAGCATTCGAGTACAACACCTACAACATACGCTACTTTGCCAAGCGATTTATCACGCCCGAGATGGCAAAGAGAGTCTATCGTGAGAACTACTACAATTGCTGGGTGCCGAAGCACTTTATCTCAGAGTTTGTCAAGCAGACAGGTCTCTCGGAGAAGTTCTACGGTGGTGAGCGTTCACTGCTCACCCTCAAAAACAACCACGAGGATTATACCTACTGCAAGATTGGCAACACTTACATCGGTTTCTACTACACCGATAAGTATAACCCCAACACCGCACGCCTGATTATGACCCGTGCCGAGTCGCGCTACTGCAAGCCCTCACGAGTCTTCGAGTGCAGCGTGAGCACCTTCCACCGTACTTGGCTCGAAAAGATTGTGGCGGAGAATGATCCGCTCTTCGAGAAGCCGAAGGTAGATAAGTCGCTGCGTGCTGTGCAGGCATTAGGCTACTATGGTGTGGAGAAAATCAAGGACATCAAGCGTACAGAGATTTTCCGCAACACCTTCCTCGGCGAGACAATCGGCTACTGTGCCCGCCGCCGAGACCTCACATATCACAGCGACAACTGCAGCACACTGCTCGAAGGAATGCTCTACAAGATTAAGGGTATGGCTGTACCCGCCGACATCGGTGAGGAGCCTGTATCCTACACCGCTGATGAGTTGCACAATAAATATGGATTCTGCTATGCAGGTATGACCGCCTTTGCCGAGGATTACAACCTCGATATGAGCCAGGCATACACCGTGCAGCAGATGCGCCAGATAGTCCGTGAGATTGGGCCGAAGCCTTCGCTTACCAACTACAAACGAGAACTCAAAAAGATTAAAGTGATATAATATGGAGACAAAGAAGATATACCTGCTATACCGTGGCGATATGTGGCTCAGCACGCTGTCGCTCTCGCTTATCGCACCGTTTTCGACTTTCGAGAAGGCTGTTGACTACCTCCGTAAAAAGAGGCGCGAGTATCGCCTCGGGGAAGATGCCATTGCTCAATTTGAGAGTATCCGCCAGACACAAGGACTCGAAGAAAACTTCTACTGCGAGGAGTTGGAGGTGAACCCCGAACCCGAAGCAGATGAGTTCTACGACCGCATCTTCAAGTATGGTCAGTCCCAACTCTCTCGTGGAGAGTTAGAGTCGCTACCGGTACCGTTCTGCACCAAGGATGTAACTGACGAGCAGATGGAGGAGATAGTAATGGACACGGAGTTGAATACCCGTGATAGACTCCGCCTGAATGAGGACGAGCCCATCGACTTTGAGAATGACCGCCACAGTGAGGTGTGGTGGGAGGAGATGGAGGCCGCCGTATGTAGACATAATGTCCCGTACTACGAGGACATAGACGAAGAATAATTGTTCATCACACGCCATAATGATGACAGACCGTCACGGTTTTACAAACGCCGTGGCGGTCATTTTTTACTTTTTTGAGGTGATTTCTTCACCCCAAGAGAGTTTTCTACACCTACTCTTAAACAACAAACATAACAGCATATGACAAAGAAAATTAGTTGGCAGGAGGTAAACGCCCTGCGTAAAGCATTGCAGGAGGAGATTGTATCGCTCCTCAAAGAGAGAAATATTACCGAACTACCGCTGGAGTTTGACGAAGACTCCCAGTCTCCAACCTATGTGGTAGACTACTGCCATCGTTACGATGCGTGGTACGAGAAACAAGTTACCGCCATAGGTATCTGCGAGGATGACGATTGGTACTTGAAGGTCTACGACAACCAGGAAGACGAACACTCGACAATCTATGCCAGCGAGACAACACTCGCAACGAACAACATCGACTGGCTCGTCAGTATCCGTGACAACATTTGTGAAATCCTAAAAATCGAATAGTATGGCAGCATCGAAGACAATCTATCTTACCGTGCGCGTCGATATCTTCAACCCCAATGTGGAGGAGATAACCGATGACGAGGCACAGGATGTGGTCAGCAACCTTGACTACGAGTTTCAGAACTACAAAGACTACGAAATGCAGACCGAGATCTGCGGAATTAACGACTAAACACAAACAGCAATATGAGAAAATTCAAGAACGGGCAGCGAGTCTATTGGAATGACCCTGCCGGTGAGACATCGGGCGAATATACAGTCCTCGATGCACACGAAGAGAAGTACCAGAACTACACTGACGAGGATGTAGAGGATTACGATGACCGCATTATCCTCATTGGCAATGGCCATAGCGAAGCAGAGGTAAATGCTGAGGAGTTGGATCTTCTTTGTCCGCTATCTCCCGAGGAGATTCACAAGGTGCAAGCAATGCAGGATGCTATGCAGGACCTGCGTCAGGATATGCTCAATATGATGCGGGAAACCGTGTCGAAGTACGATGAGCAGCGATTGGAGCACCCTGATGGGCACTCGTTCACATTCCACGACGAGGATGGTGATAAGTGTGCGGTTATAGCTCTCGAAATAATCGAGGGCGAACTGACAGCACACTTGGAATACGAGAATATTGGCGTAGAGCGTAATGTCAAGGCTTGCTTCGTAGATGTCTTCGTGCTCTACGAGATTATGGTACAAATGATAGATGAGTAGCGATGGAGAAGATGAGTGCCTTACGACAGAAGATGGAGGACTCGTTTGTCGAGTTCTGCGAGGAGCACGGCCACGAGCCACGCTACGCTAATTGTGAGATTGAGTGGCAAGATGACCACGATACCTGCGATGTTGTCTTCAAACTATCGTGCGATGTGGACGAGAGTGAGGATGACAAGATATTCTACTACTGCAACTCCGTGCGAGACCTTCAAGCGATGACAGAGAAGGGCACAGAGGACTTTGTGATAACCGATATTTACTCATTTGAGGATGACCTGCTTTAACTATGCTACAACAGAGACTTTACGACCTATCAGCAGAGTATGTCAATACGCTCAAAGCTCTGCCACACCGACCTGAAGGTTGGTTGCCACACATTGTCTATGTCGAGGAAGAGGGCGACTATCCCGTATTCACTCGCTACCGTATGACGGAACTGAGAAGCGACGGCAGTTGCACGCTTATCAACGACGAGACGGGTGAGCTGTTTACTGATAGGCACCTCACGGAGATTAACATAGAATGGCTCGACACGCTGCTCAGCTGGTACAACGACTGCTGCAACGAGCAAGGACTAACTACTAATTACTAACACAGAGTAATATGGATGTATTTATTATTCCCAAAAACGAGGATGAGTTTATTGAGCTCTACCTCGATAAATCTGTATATGGAGAGCAGATTGCACGATGCGATATTCTCCATCGCGCAATGACGAATAATCTCACAGCAGCAGAGTATCGAATACACAAACTCAATGGCAGTGTAGAATTGTTTGACAAGGAGTACCGACAACTCAAGGAACAACTATTCAAAGCCGCCATTGTATCATTTGCAAGCAAACTATGCACAGAACAACGTAACATTTGTGAGAGCGCATATTACAATGCTCCGTGTTGCGAAGAGGGTGAATATATAACAGAAGCCGCGATGCCCGATTTATGTGAGGATATTAACACCTATAACGAGGCTGAAAAATGGTGGAAGTCATTATCTACGCAAGAGATGTTAGATTTAGCTACAGTATTTGAGTCAGAGTTTGGCATTCTAAACCATAATGAGGTATCTGACGAAGCTGAAGTAGAGCTTTATGATAAATGGGCACAGATTCCAATTGACGACCGCCATCGTATCTTCCTGATAGTAACAAAAAGCGAATAGCCTATGCCATACAAGAGTGAGAAGATATCCATCAGCGGTACAGAGTATGACCGCCGACAGAAACTGACGCCCGAGCAGCGTGCGGAGATATACCATCGCTACCACACCGAAGATGTGAGCCAGCGACAGTTGGCACGAGAATATGGTGTAAGCCGAAGACTGATTACATTCCTCATAGACCCCGACAAGATGGAGGCATCACGCCGCCGACTCAAGCGAAGCAAGGCGAAGGGAATGTACAAGCCCGATAAGAAAAAGTGGGCCGAAACTGTGCGAGAGCATCGCCACTACAAACAACAATTATTCAAACAAGGAAAAATTCAGATAGCAGTATGAGACCAGGAGAACAGGAGCGAGAACTCCAAAGAAAGTTAGTAGACAGCATCGTGTTTGTCGCAGCAAATCACCAGCCAGAGAATTGGCTGCCTATGAAAGTAACAGTCATCGAGTACCCCGAAGATGAGAATGGCGAGGAGCATCAGCGACTGGCAGAGTGCACACTCAAGGAGATATTCGAGAGTGAGGAGTGCTGTATGCGTGAGATTGGTACCGCCACAGATGAGCCATACGGCGTGAGCGAGATTATCAATAAGTCGCTTATCGAGGTGTGGGAGAAGTACACGCACATCTGCCATAAGGAGTGGCGCAGAAATGCCATTGCCTACCTTAAAGCCAACACCAAGGCTCCGGAGAGTATCATCGATGCATTTGTAGATACCCAGTGGAACAAAGAGGAACTCTTCGCCGACAACCTCAAAACATTCAACGAGTGTGTAGGACACACCGAAGAGAAGGAGTTGTGGATATTCACTTACTCCATTGACCACTTCGACAGAGATATCCTTGACGAATTTATCGTCGATTGGTACAACCGTTCTGACAACGATGGCAGAGTGCGTAAGATGACGGTAGATGAGTTCCTATCGCTACTTAACGACGAGATGTTTGACGATGCGCACAACTGGGTACGAGCAATTGAACTTCCTAAAACCAAATAGATATGAAGACAAAAGAAGAGTTATATAGCGAGAACTTTGATGTTCTCAGTGTAAATGGCAAAGAGGTTTTGTTCACCTGTCTGCGCATCAGCAGAGAGATTATTCCCGAGGGGCTCCACGCCTACGACATTCGTGAGTCGGATACCGGAGGAGAGTTCGCCACCATAGAGCCCCGTGTAATTGTAAACCACGCAGGAACAATCCTCTCGAAGGAAGTAATCGAAATGGGACCTGATGGTTTTGTGGAGATTGACGAGTACGGATTCGAGGACTCGATGACACTCCAGGAGTGGTTGGATAGTAACACTTAATTGATTGGATATGGATATTCAGAAACTGACACAGGATTACAAGGAGCGATTCTTTGCCTACGCCGAACAGGTGGCGGAGAATCCTCCCAAGAAGGGGAAGAAAAAGGGAGAGTTAGAATCTCCCAACTTCCTCAAAGAGGTTATAAGGCCCATACTTGATGCACTGGTGGATTTACTTCCAGAGTATGGGTTCGCAAAGACTACAGACAAGTATGCAATGTACGGCGAATACTACCGCATTAAGGCGGGAATCGTGCTCATAGGAGGTTTCTCCATTGACGATGACTTTAAGTTGTTATACACGCCGCTATTCCACGGCAAACCTTGTGGTGAGAGTTGCGAGGTGGTAGATATTACACAGTTGGTCAATACTTTACGCCGAGAGTTTGAG
>JAFVSJ010000028.1 GCA_017503805.1 Tidjanibacter sp. | reverse complement strand
GCTCCAACTGAAACAAAAAAGCGTGAGTTGCGGAGGAAATTTCCCGATAAACAAGGTGGCGAGTCCGCAGTTTACAAGTCGTAAATGAGGAACTCGCCATCCGAAGTGCAGCGCGAAATTTACCCGCAAGGCACGCTTTTTCAAGGCACGCTTTTCTATAAGGTGGAGAGGACATATATCAAATCCTCCACCACAGGATCTTTCATCAAAACTCGCTTGTCGGAATCGAGCAGATAGAAAGTAGGTATCGCCTTGAGGTCGTAGAGGTTACGAGTGTGAATCTGCTCGCCCTTGTCGTAGGCCGAAATCCACCACGAAGGATTCTCGGACAGCAACCTGCGCCACTCGGACAGTTCCCCGTCGGGATGGAGAGCCAAAACCTTCAGCACACCCCTCGCGTGGAGACTCTCAAGCAGACCTGTGGCATCGAGCTGCGCCTTGGTACGGCCACACTCACTACAGCCCGGATTGTAGAAATAGATGAGCAGATAGGGGGAACGGATGGAGTGAAGTCTGCCGGTCGTACCATTGGCAAGCGTGTAGGCAAAGTCGGTGGCAATAGTCCCCTGCTGATTGCGGCTAACAAGCTCAAGGAGTGTCTCGTAACGCTTCTTGGAAGCGGCATCGAGAGGGCTGCGAGGCCCTATGGCGTGACGCAAAAAAGGTTCCCAAAGCAGGTCGTTGCGCATAGGAGAGGAGGGGTCGTAGAGAACCACCTCGGCCATTTCGAGGAAATACCAATAGCCATCCTCCGATGTGGCTGCACGCTCCATCATTTGGGCTACAGCCTCAATGGAGAGTGCGGGATTGGTAGTATAGAGCGTTTCTATGAAGGCCACAAATCCTCGTCTGTTCTGCTCTGTGGAGTAGTCCGACCCGGCCTTATCGAAGTGGTAGTTGTCCCAAAAATGGAGCGCCATCCACTCGGCGGCGGCACTATCGGAGGCTATGTATGAGGGTACTCGCGGGTATGGGAACGGCCGCCCCGACTGCGCAAGGGCAATCATCGAGCAGAATGCAAGAGTCAATAGAAGGGCGGAAATGAACTTTTTCATATACAAAATTGATTTTAGCAATGACAAAGTTACCCAAATAATTGTGTTATTCCAAAAACAATGATAACTTTGCGGAATCGTAGCCCATCCTACGGATGGGGTCGAGCGGAAATCGGAGATAAAAGCGAATCAAACGAACAACTACAAACAATAAACAATTATTAATCCTAATTATCCTAATTTATTATGAGTGGAAGTATTTTTACCTCTTCAATCGGCAAAAAGATGTTTATGAGCATCTCGGGTTGCATCTTGGTTCTGTTCCTCACATTCCATATGTGTATGAACCTTGCATTGGTATTCTCCGACGCAGCCTACAACGCAATCTGCGGTTTCCTCGGTGCCAACTGGTACGCAGTAGCAGCTACCGCTGTTCTGGCACTCGTCATCGTGCTCCACATTGCCCTCGCAATCGTGCTCACACTCCAGAACCGCAAGGCTCGTGGCTCCATCCGCTACCGCGCTAACGCACACGAGAACGGCGTAGAGTGGTCGAGCAAAAATATGCTCGTACTCGGCTTTGTGGTGCTCCTCGGTCTTATTTTCCACCTCGTACACTTCTGGTACAAGATGATGTTCACCGAGCTTATGGGCGCACACGAGGTTGCTATCGGCGCAGCTATGGTAGCCCCCACCGACGGCGCAGCTATCGTACGCTACTACTTCGCTCAGTGGCCCTACCTGCTCCTCTACCTCGTATGGTTCGCAGGCATCTGGTTCCACCTCACTCACGGTGTATGGAGTATGATGCACTCGCTCGGTCTGAACAGCAAGGTTTGGTTCAAACGTATGAAATGCATCTCGACCATCGTAGCTACCATCATCATCGGCGGCTTCGCACTCTGCGCTATCGTCCTCTTCCTGCAGGGCAACGGCATCCTTCCCAACCCCCTTTTCTAATCTGAAACCATAAAACACATTACGCGATATGATTAAACTTGATTCTAAAATTCCGGCCGGCCCAATTGAAGGTAAATGGACCAAACACAAGGGCGACATCAAAGTTGTCAGCCCCGCGAACAAGCGCAAACTCGACGTTATCGTGATCGGTACCGGTCTCGGTGGTGGCGCTGCTGCTGCCTCCCTCGGTGAGCTTGGCTACAATGTCAAGGTATTCTGCATCAGCGACTCGCCCCGTAGGGCCCACTCCATCGCTGCACAGGGTGGTATCAACGCCGCCAAAAACTATCAGAACGACAACGACTCCGTCTACCGTCTGTTCTACGACACCATCAAAGGTGGTGACTACCGTGCACGTGAGGCCAACGTCTACCGTCTGGCCGAGGTTTCTAACCTCATCATCGACCAGTGCGTGGCTCAGGGCGTACCCTTCGCTCGCGAGTACGGCGGTCTCTTGGCCAACCGTTCGTTCGGTGGCGCACAGGTATCGCGTACCTTCTATGCTCGCGGTCAGACCGGTCAGCAGCTCCTGCTCGGTGCTTACGCTGCCCTGAACCGTCAGATCGCAGCCAAGACCGTCAAGAGCTATCCCCGTCACGAGATTCTCGACATCGTACTTATCGACGGCAAGGCAAGGGGTGTGATTGCTCGTAACCTCGTCACCGGCGAGCTCGAGCGCCACGGTGCCCACGCAGTGGTTATGGCTACCGGCGGCTACGGCAACGTATTCTTCCTCTCGACCAACGCAATGAACTCCAACGGTTCGGTGGCTTGGCAGGCTTTCAAGAAAGGTGCTGCCTTCGCTAACCCCTGCTTCACACAGATTCACCCCACCTGTATCCCCGTACACGGCACCCAGCAGAGCAAACTTACCCTTATGAGTGAGTCGCTCCGTAACGACGGCCGTATCTGGGTTCCCAAAAACCTCTCCGACGTGAAAGCACTCCGTGCAGGTGTAAAACAGCCTTCCGACATCGCAGAGGAAGATAGGGATTACTATCTTGAGCGCCGCTACCCCGCATTCGGTAACCTCGTTCCTCGTGACGTGGCTTCGCGTGCGGCCAAAGAGCGTTGCGATGCAGGCTACGGTGTAAACGAGACCGGTCTGGCCGTATACCTCGACTTCAAGACCGCTATCGCACGCCTCGGCATCGACAAGATTCGCGAGCGCTACGGCAACCTCTTCCAGATGTATGAGAAGATTACCGCCGTGAATCCCTACGAGCAGCCTATGCAGATCTACCCCGCCGTACACTACACTATGGGCGGTACTTGGGTAGACTACAACCTTATGACCACCATCCCCGGCTTGTACTCCATCGGTGAGGCCAACTTCTCGGACCACGGTGCAAACCGCCTCGGTGCTTCGGCGCTGATGCAGGGCTTGGCAGACGGCTACTTCGTATTGCCCTACACCATCGGTGACTACCTCTCGCACGAGATCCAGTCGCCCAAGGTGGATACCAACGATCCCGCCTTCGAGGAGGCCGAGAAGGCTATCCGCGCCAAGATCGAGAAACTCTACGCCATCAAGGGTAATCAGACCCCCGATGAGCTCCACAAAAAACTCGGTTGCGGCATTATGTGGGAGAAAGTGGGTATGGCTCGTACCAAAGAGTCGCTCGAGCAGGCCATCGTAGAGATTCAGGCACTGCGCAAGGAGTTCTGGAGCGATCTGAAACTCACCGGCAAACCCGATGAGTTCAACCAGGAGCTCGAGAAAGCTCTCCGTCTTGCCGACTTCTTGGAGCTCGGCGAGCTTATGGCACGCGACGCACTGAACCGTAACGAGAGCTGCGGCGGCCACTTCCGCGAGGAGTTCCAGACTCCCGAGGGTGAGGCTCTCCGCGACGACGAGAACTACGCTTATGTAGCCGTATGGGAGTATCAGGGTGAGGACAAAGAGCCCGTTCTCTACAAAGAGCCTCTCACCTTTGAGACTATCCACCTCCAGCAGCGTAACTACAAAGACTAATCTACGGTCGACACAAAGACAACAACTCTACAATTAACTACTGCAAATAACACCAAAAAAAGATATGAATTTAACACTTGAAATCTGGCGTCAGCCCAACGCCAAAGCCGAAGGCAAATTCGAAACTTATGTGGTTAAGGATGTATCGACCGAGAGTTCGTTCCTCGAGATGCTCGACATCCTCAACAACCAGCTCATCCACGAGGGTAAAGAGCCCGTAGCATTCGACCACGACTGCCGCGAGGGTATCTGTGGCGCTTGCTCACTCCGCATCAACGGCCACGCACACGGCCCCGAGAGCGAGGTGACCACCTGCCAGCTCCATATGCGTAACTTCAAAGATGGCGACAAGATCGTGATCGAGCCTTGGAGAAGCCGCGCATTCCCCGTAATCAAAGACCTCGTTGTAGACCGCACCGCCTATGAGACCATCCTTCAGGCCGGTGGTTTCGTTTCGGTAAACACCGGTGGTGTACCCGATGCCAACGCTATTCCCATCGCCAAAGACGATGCAGAGGAGAGTATGGATGCAGCCGCTTGTATCGGTTGTGGCGCTTGCGCAGCTACCTGCAAGAACGGTTCGGCAATGCTCTTCGTTGCAGCTCGCGTTTCGTCGCTCGCCAAACTCCCCCAGGGTCAGGTAGAGGGCGCACGCAGGGCCAAAGCAATGGTAGCCAAGATGGACGAGCTCGGCTTCGGTAACTGTACCAACACCGGCGCTTGCCAGGCAGAGTGCCCCAAAGGCATCACCATCAACCACATCGCTCGCCTCAACCGCGAGTATCTGAAAGCTAAATTCCGTAGCTAAAAAACTCCACCCGAGGGTGATAGGGAACAGTTGTTGGGTGTAAAGACCACACAAAACTCCCCGACACCCCCGATGGAAACAATATCTTTCTCACGGCAGGGGTAGGCGCACAGCACCTACCCTTGCTATGGGGAAGGAGATAAAACAACAATATACAAGTTAGGTTAATTAACAATTAAAAACAGAATCACAATGTCAGAGATTTTAGGCGTACACGCAAGAGAGATTCTCGATTCGAGGGGCAACCCCACCATCGAGGTAGAGGTAACCACCGCACACGGTTTCATCGGCCGCGCAGCTGTTCCCAGCGGCGCATCGACCGGCGAGAATGAGGCTCTTGAGCTTCGCGACGGCGACAAAGGTCGCTACCTCGGCAAAGGCGTACTCAAAGCTGTAGCCAACGTAAATGAGAAAATTGCCCCCGCCATCATCGGTATGGACGTATTCAATCAGGTGGCTGTAGATAAGGCTATGATCGAACTCGACGGCACCAAGACCAAAAGCAACCTCGGTGCCAACGCCATCCTCGGCGTTTCGCTCGCAACCGCTCACGCAGCTGCAGCCGAGCTCGGTATGCCCCTCTACCGCTACATCGGTGGTACCAACGCAAAGAGCCTCCCCGTACCTATGATGAACATCATCAACGGTGGCTCGCACTCGGATGCCCCCATCGCATTCCAGGAGTTTATGATTCGCCCCGTAGGTGCTCCCACCTTCCGTGAGGCTCTCCGTATGGGTGCAGAGGTGTTCCACAACCTCAAGAAGGTACTCCACGCACGCGGCCTCAGCACCGCAGTAGGTGATGAGGGCGGCTTCGCTCCCGCATTGGATGGTACCGAGGACGCTATCGAGAGCATCCTCAAAGCTATCGAGGCTGCCGGTTACGTTCCCGGCAAAGATGTTATGATCGGTATGGACTGCGCATCGAGCGAGTTCTACAAAGACGGCATCTATGACTACACCAAGTTCGAGGGCGAGAAGGGCGCAAAACGCACCTCCGCAGAGCAGGTTGAGTACCTCAAAGGTCTCGTGGAGAAATACCCCGTAGACTCTATCGAGGACGGTATGGCCGAGAACGATTGGGAGGGTTGGAAGATGCTTACCGACGCTATCGGTGACAAGTGCCAGCTCGTAGGCGACGACCTCTTCGTAACCAACGTTGAGTTCCTGAAGAAGGGTATCGAGATGGGTTGCGGCAACTCTATCCTCATCAAAGTAAACCAGATTGGTTCGCTCACCGAGACTCTCGATGCTATCGAGATGGCTCACCGTGCAGGCTACACTTCGGTTACTTCGCACCGTTCGGGCGAGACCGAGGATGCAACCATCGCCGACATCGCAGTGGCTACCAACTCGGGCCAGATTAAGACCGGTTCGATGAGCCGTAGCGACCGTATGGCCAAGTACAACCAGCTGCTCCGCATTGAGGAGGAGCTCGGCGACGAGGCTGTATATGGCTACAAGAAAATCTATCGCAACAAATAGTCTACTGACAAGAGAGTAGATTTTCTATAACGAAGGCTCGGCACTTTGCCGAGCCTTTTTTATTTGCAAACCGACGACCGTCGACCGACATAAAAATTAGTCCTCCCCTAAATTTAGGGGAGGATGATTATTGGTGGTGGTGAAAAAATCACCGCACCGACTGAAAGTAAAAAGCGTGATTTGCGGAGGAAATTTTGTGCCAACAAGAAAGGGCAAGTCCGCAGTTTACTAAACGTAAATGAGGAACTTGCCCGTCGTAGGTGGTACAAAATTTACCCGCAAGGCACGTTTTTTTTATTTCTTGAACCAAACCTCAAGATTCTTCCTCGCCCAGAAATAATAAAGAGCAAGGCCTACCCAACTTGTTGCCAATACAACCACAGCAACAATCAGTTTCCAAGGCAGTTCAATATCTTTCTTGAATACGTCAAGCACACACCACACGGCGCATACCAAACCAATGATATAGAGAATAAATCCCATAGTAATAATATTTATTAGTTTAACTTGAGTTAATAGTAGTCTTTAATGAGAGGGTTATTCCTTGCGGATAATCTTCGCTCCGAGAGCATTGAGACGGCCCTCGATATTCTGATAGCCACGGTCTATCTGCTCCACATTCTGAATGATACTCTTACCGTCGGCATTGAGCGCCGCAATCAGCAGAGCCACACCCGCACGAATATCGGGCGAAGCCATAGTCGTGGGACGCAAACGACGATTATGGTCGTGACCTATGACTGTGGCGCGATGGGGGTCACAGAGGATAATCTGGGCACCCATATCTATCAGTTTGTCCACGAAGAAGAGTCGGCTCTCAAACATCTTCTGGTGGATGAGCACAGAGCCTTTGGCCTGCGTGGCCACCACGAGAAAGACGCTGAGCAGGTCGGGGGTGAGGCCGGGCCACGGAGCATCGGCTATGGTCATTATGGAGCCATCCATAAAGCTCTCTATCTCGTAATGCTCCTGACGTGGGATGAAGATGTCGTCGCCGCGACGTTCGAGTCTGATGCCAAGGCGCGCAAACTGTGCGGGGATGATGCCGAGGTTGTCGAAGGAGACGTTCTTGATGGTCAGCTCCGACTGCGTCATTGCCGCCATACCGATGAAGCTACCCACCTCAATCATATCGGGGAGCATAGTGTGGTCGGTGCCTCCGAGCGACTCCACGCCGTGGATGGTGAGGAGGTTGGAGGCAATGCCCTCGATGCGTGCGCCCATACGGTTGAGCATCTTGCAGAGCTGCTGGAGATAGGGTTCGCAAGCGGCGTTGTAGATGGTGGTGGTGCCTTCGGCCAGCACTGCGGCCATAACGATATTGGCCGTACCGGTCACGGAGGCCTCATCGAGGAGCATATATGTACCTTTGAGTCGCTGGGCCCCTACCTCGAAGAAATCTCCCGCGGAGTCGAAGTTAATTTCGGCACCGAGTTTTTGGAGTCCGATGAAATGTGTATCGAGTCGGCGGCGGCCAATCTTATCGCCACCCGGCTTGGGAATGTAGGCCACACCATAGCGTGCGAGCAACGGGCCGATAACCATCACCGAACCACGCAGTTTGCTACCACGCCTACGGTAGTCCTCCGTACGCAGATATCCGAGGTCTATCTCCTTGGCGCAGAAGGAGTATTCTCCCTCGCCGATACGTTCGACCTCCACTCCGAGGTTGCGCAACAGTTCGATGAGTGCGAGCACATCGACAATCTCCGGCACATTGTGGAGTGTCACCTTCTCGGGTGTAAGCAGAGTTGCACAGATTATCTGCAGGGCCTCGTTTTTGGCTCCCTGCGGGGTGATTTCGCCACCGAGTGGGCGGCCTCCATATACCTCGAAATATGCCATAGTCTTGTCGTTCTTCGTTGATTAAGTGTTAGGGCGCGGTAGTATTAGGCGTAAAGATAGTAAATTTTTGCGACTTCTGCCACATTGCATCACTCTTTAGTGCAGGAGTCGGGCTTGTGGATGCTACTCTTTGGGCTCGCCAAAGAGGTTGAAGCGTGCGAGCACTCGGTTGCGCCTCGGGAGCACGATGAACTCGAGCATCAACACGATGAGTGCGGCCACGAGGGGAATAGGGTACTTCTCGTCGTACTCCTCAAAAATCTCGGTCGAGAACTTGGCCTTCTCCGTACGGTTAATCATATCCACAATCTCCTGCACCCCCATCGAGGCGCTGGTGGCTCTGATGTAGGCACCGCCTGTGAGGGCGGCCACCCTCTGGAGTCCCTCCTCGTTGAGTTTGGAGACCACAATCTCACCCTTCTCATCGCGGATGAAGTCATCGCCGAGCGAGATGGGGGCACCCTCGGGGGTGCCGATACCTATCGTGTTGACCTTCACACCCTTGGCGGCGGCACGTTCGGCTGCTGCCTCAACATCATCTTCGTGGTTTTCGCCATCGGTGACAAGTATCACCACCCTGCTACTGCCGCTCTGCGAGGAGAATGCGCTCGCAGCAAGATCTATGGCGGCACCTATGGCCGTACCCTGTTTGGTTACCTGCGTGGGCGATATGCGCTCGACAAAGTTGCGTGCAGTAAGATAGTCGGAGGTTATGGGGAGCTGCACATAGGCATCGCCTGCGAAGATGATCACACCGATATGTTCCTCCGAGAGTCCCTCAATCATACGACTGACAGCATACTTGGTACGCTCGAGTCGTGAGGGGGTGAAGTCGTTGGCAAGCATCGAGTTGGAGACATCCACAGCGACCATAATCTCTACACCTTCGCGTTCGACCTCCCTGAGTTTGGAGCCCATCTGCGGACGCGCAACAGCCACCACCATAAGCACATAGGCCAACTGAAGCAGCCAAAACTGCAACCTCAATTTGCCCTTCGAGGCATCGGGAGCCAAGCGGCGCAGTGCGCCCTCGGAGCCAAAGCGAGCCAGAAGTCGCTTGCGGCGGCCGAGTGACCACTCAAAGAGTGCCACCATCAACGGCACGGCGAGGAGCAGATAGAGGAGCTCGGGTGTTGCAAATCGGAACATATATATCGGGTCTTTTTTTCTTTATTATCGTTTCTATGGTAACTTGTTGAGCCACAGCCTGCGAACCACAAACTCGGCCAGCACGAGTGCTATGGCTGCAAGGAGCCAAGCGGCAAAGTGTTCGTGGTACTTGGTGTAGTTATCGGTCTCGATGCGGCTCTTTTCGAGTTCGTTGATGCGGTCGTAGACACCACGGAGAGCCTTCTTATCGGTGGCTCGGAAGTACTCACCACCCGTCTTGGCGGCAATGTCCGTAAGGGTCTTTTCGTCTATCTCGACCTTCTGCTGGTGGTAGCGCACATTGCCCCAAGCATCGTAGTAGGGGTAGGGAGCGTAGCCACGTTTACCCACGCCGATGGTATATACCCTTATGCCGTACTCGGCCGCAATCTCGGCCGCAGTGAGCGGTGCCACCTGTCCCGCATTATTGACACCATCAGTAAGCAAGATGATGACCTTGCTCTTGGCCTCTGACTCTCGCAGTCGGTTCACGGCAGTGGCAAGTCCCATACCGATGGCCGTACCATCCTCAACCACACCGAATTTCACCTGCGAAAGCAGTGTTTGCAGAGCGGCCTTATCGGTTGTGAGCGGACTCTGGGTGTAGCTCTCGCCTGCAAAGACCACAAGTCCTATACGGTCGTTGGGGCGGTCGGCAATGAATTGTGCGGCCACATCCTTGGCGGCTGTGAGTCGGTCGGGTTCGAAGTCGGCGGCGAGCATTGTACCCGACACGTCGAGCGAGAGGACTATGTCTACACCTTCGACCGTTGTTTTGGAGAGTTGTTCGCTACTCTGCGGACGCGCCAAGGCCACAGCAATGCAGACCACCGCCAAACACCTCAATACCAAGGGCAGATGGCGACAGTAGTATTTGAGTGTGCGTGGCATAGTGCGCACCGCCTTCACCGTAGAGAGGGTGAGTGCGGCTCCTCCGGCCCTATTGTACCAGATGTAGTAGGCCACCATAGGCACCACCAATGCTGCCAACCAGAGCAGCTCGGGATTTGCAAATGTCATCTCTCTTATCTATCTCTATTTTTTCTCGTTTCGGTTGTTTCACCACCCCACCTGCTAATGATACCGAGTCGGAAAACACCGCAGAGGTAGGCATCTTTGTTGGGCAGGGGTGCTCTTCGGGCTACCAATTCTTGCCCGAACGGCCCACTACGGCCTTGCGCTCCTCATCGACCTTTTCGCGAGTCTTATCCTCGGCGGCCTGCACAGCATCCAACATCTGTTCGCTCTCGGGACGAGGCTCTGCCAGGGCTTGCTGCTGCTCCTCGGTTGACTCGGGCTTGGGCTCTTCGGGCTCGGGCTGTTGTTCATCCTCATTCTGCTCGGGCTCGGACTCGTCACCGTTGTCGCCTTCGGGCTGTTCGTTGGGACTATTGGGGTCCTGCTGTGGTTGTTGTTTATTATCCGATTGGTCGTCGGGCGAATCGTTGTTTTGGTCGTTGTTTTGGTTCTGATTACTCTGCTGCTGTTGTTCCATAGCTTTGGCGTACTGATAGTTGGTCTTGGCCTCAAGACTCTCGGGCTTCAGACGCAACGACTCCTTGTAGGAGTTGACCGCCTCGGAGAATTTCTGCTGTTGGAACTGTGCATTACCCAGATTGTAGTAGGCATCGGCCTTTTGCTCTTTGGTAAGTCTCGGATTGCGTTCCACAAGGCTGCGGAAGCTCTCCTCGGCACCCGCAAAGTCACCCGAAGCATACTGTGCATCGCCCAAGTTGAACTTGCCCTCGACCGAAAGGCTGTCGAGCGTAAGAGCCGTGCGGTAGGCCTTCTGTGCCTCGGCCATCTTCTGCTCCTCATAGAGACGGTTGCCTCCACGCACGTGGCGACGGTCGGGGAACATCTGTCCCCAAGCCGGTGTGCTCACAACAACCAGCAACACCATCATTATCAGGCTTCTGACTCTGCTATTCATCGCTCTTCTGCGCCTCCTCCGCAACGGTTTCGGTTGGGGTCACACCTTCGGGCACCTGTTTTTCGACTGCCACAACCTCCTCTGCAACCTCTTTGCTCTCCTCCACAAAGTAGTAGACCAGATTGTAGGCCGACTCGTGGGTATCCTCTGTGGGGGTATGTTTGGCGAACTTCACCAGATCGCTCTCGCGCAGCAGCTCCGTAAGTCCCGAGCGTTGCGCAGTAGTTATCTCTATCTTGGCAAGTGCCGCCACAATCTCATCGGTGGTCATCTCCATAGCCCCGATGCCAAATCGGCCGTCGAGGTATTCGCGCAGAATCTCCGTAAGGCGCGAATAGTACTCCTTGTAGCGGCCATTCTGCCAGAGTTTTTGGTTATGGAGCCTCTCGAGCGAACGGATGGCCGCAATGTGGGGAGCCACCTTGGGTAGTTCGGCTTCGGGTTTCGCACCCCTACGGATGCGGATGCGTGTCACAACCAGCCACACCACCGAAACCACCACTGCAATGGCCAACAAGATTGTCAGCAGATAGCCCTGAAACTCACCCAAAAGTATCGGAGCCTCAAGTGGTTGGCGAATGTCGTGGATGGTTTTCTGAGCCGTATCGATGGGCATAGCAGCCACCTCCACCTCGAGTGCGCCCGATGCAAAGAGGGTATCTATCTTCACTCCATCGGACCAAAGTACACCCACCGAATCGAGGCTATAGTGCGCGGGCTCAAAAGAGGTGAGCCTATAGCTCTTGCGCAGTCTATATCTGCCGCCCTCGCTCTCGAGCGTATCCACTCCCCTCTCCTCGAGCAACTCTATGCGCCCTTCTATGAAGTCGGGAGTGATGGTGGGGAATGCAACCTCGTTACCCTCCTCGGCCTCCACCTCCAAGACAAGTTCGAAGTGGTCGCCTATGAGCACCTGCGAGGGTTCAAAGCGCGCGCCAAGCAGTTGCACGGGGCTCTGCCCATCGGCAACACCCTCCGCCACAGCCATCTGCACGCCACCGAGGAGCATCAGCAACCCCAAGGTATATCGTAGTAAAAATCTCATCTATCGTCTTCTGAAAAGTTTTATCAACTCCTTCACGTAGTCCTCATCGGTTGTCACCGCTGCACTATCTATGCGGCTGCGGGTGAGCATACGTCCCATCTCATCGTGGCGCTGCTGCCATTCGCGAGCATAGTGTTCGCGTGCCACGGCAGAGGAGGTGTCCATCCACATCCTCTCGCCACTCTCGGCATCGACCACCTCCACCAAACCCATATCGGGCAGCTCCGCATCTCTCCTATCGTAGACATCTATAGCTACCAAATCGTGTTTGCGCGAAGCAATACCCAATACCTTCGAGAGTCTTTCGTCTTCCTCCTTCGGGGTGTCGAAGTCGCTCATTACGAAGGCCGTACAGCGTTTTTTCTGAACACTCGTCAGATACTCCATCGGGGACAACAGCGAGCTACCCTTGCCCTCGGGCTCAAACTCCAGCAGGGTGCGGATTATCATCAGGATGTGCGAACGTCCCTTCTTCGGGGGGATGAACTTCTCCACCCTATCGCTGAAGAGCAGGCAACCCACCTTATCGTTGTTTTGTGCAGCCGAGAATGCCAAAACTGCCGCAATCTCGGTCATCACCGTGCGCTTGGTCTTCTCTCCCGAGCCAAATGTGCCCGAGCCACTCACGTCTACCAGCAGCATAAGTGTCAGTTCACGCTCCTCCTCATAGATTTTGACGTGGGGCTTGCGAGTACGGGCGGTGACGTTCCAATCAATATCCCTCACGTCGTCGCCCATCCTATACTCCCTCACCTCGCTGAAGGCCACACCACGACCACGGAAGGCACTATGGTAGTGTCCCGCAAAAATGTCGTTCGACAGACCTCGAGTCTTAATCTCTATCTTGCGAACCTGTTTCAGTATTTCGGCCGTATCTTTCAACTTCCTCTATTCATCTTTGGGTTTCACTCTACGCAGCACGCATTAGGGCACCTCTACGGCGTTGAGAATCTCGGTGATGATTTCCTCGCTCGTAATGTTCTCTGCCTCGGCCTCATAGGACAGGCCTATACGGTGACGCAGCACGTCGTGGCACATAGCCCTCACATCCTCGGGGATAACGTAGCCCCTGTGTTTGATGAACGCATAGGCCTTCGACGCCTTCGCCAAAGCGATGCTCGCACGGGGCGATGCTCCGTAGGAGATCATAGGCGAGAGTTTCGAGAGCCCATACTCGGCAGGCTCACGAGTGGCAAAGATGATGTCTACAATATATTTCTCTATCTTCTCGTCCATATAGACATCGCTCACCACCTTGCGTGCGCGTGCGATATCCTCGGGAGTAACCACCTTATTCACTTTGGGCAATCCCTCGCCGGCAAGGTTGAGCCTTACGATGTCACGCTCCTCCTGACGCTTCGGGTAGGAGATTTTGGCCTTGAGCATAAACCTATCAACCTGCGCCTCGGGCAGAGGATAGGTACCCTCCTGCTCGATGGGGTTCTGTGTAGCCATAACCAAAAACGGGTTGGGCAACTCGAAAGTCTCCTCACCAATGGTCACCTGCCTCTCCTGCATAGCCTCCAACAGGGCACTCTGCACCTTGGCAGGCGAACGGTTAATCTCATCGGCCAAAACAAAATTGGCAAAGATGGGGCCCTTCTTCACGGTGAACTCCTCGTTGCGCTGCGAGTAGATAAGCGTACCTATAAGGTCGGCAGGCAGCAGGTCGGGGGTAAACTGCACACGGCTGAACTTTGCATCCACAGCCTGCGACAAAGTGGTGATGGCCAAGGTCTTTGCCAAACCGGGGACACCCTCCAACAAGATGTGACCGCCCGAAAGCAGACCTATCAGAAGAGTATCTACCAAGTGACGCTGACCGACAATCACGCGACCAATCTCCATACTCAACGAGTCGACAAAAAGACTCTCGCGCTCGATGCGCTCATTAAGTTCCTTGATGTTAACAATTTCGCTCATAGTGTAATATATAGTTTTTCGTTCAATTCGTTTCAGAGAGGATGGCTATTGTGCCCCAAAAATGAGTACGCACTCCACCCAAGAAGTTAAACGTAAGCTACTACAAAGTTAGTACATCTTTGCGATTTTTTCCAACATTCTGCACAAATTCTATGCTCGATAGACAAGTGGTTGTAATGTATGGCTGTGGCAATTATGGCAGACCCCTCTGCCCTGACGGGCACCTCCCCTGATTCAGTGGAGGATGATTATTTGAGGTGAAAAAGTTACCCGCTCCAACTGAAAGCAAAAAAACGTGTTTTGCAGAGGAAATTTTGCGATAAACAAGGTGGCGAGTCCGCAGTTTACTAAGCGTAAATAAACTCTTGATTTGCCACCCTTAAATATCTATTTAATTATCAATTTATTACTTGTGCATTTCGCAATTAACTCACAAATTTATAACATACAATTTGCATACAAAATCGAAGATTTAAGGAAAATAGTAATGCAAAAATACCACTACAAAAAATTCTATCGTGGTAGGTGATTATTTATATTTTCTTTCACTTCCGACATCACAAAGGTATAAAAATATTGCTGACGAAAAGAGAAGTTGCAATGATTTCTTTTTTCGCCAGCATATTTTATGCTGTCTAAGCAAAAATAAGTTTAGTCCGTTTTGGGTATATAGCCAATGGACTAAACTAAACCTATTTTGACCTATATCTTAATTATCTGAAATAAACAACAATACATTCCACTCAAAAAAATGTCGAAATGACACCCTTACAACTTTGCGTTATTTTTCGTGCCTTTGTCGGCTGAAGAGCATAAAGTTCTTCCTTTATATGAAAAATAACTCGAACTTACATTACTATATTTCAGCAGCGTATATCTACATCCCATATCAGCACGAATTGGGAGGACTGAAAGTAATGTAATTCTCTTTCAAAATCACTAATAAATATAAATAATTGTATGAGCAAAGTGCAGTTGTTCATAGTGGTGCTATAGGCATTGCTATGGGCTGAGGGCAGCTATGCACAAAATTCTCATGTACTGACCTTAGAGTAGATGTTTGCTCTGGCAGACGAAAATAGCAAAACTATAAAGGCTGAGGAGGCTGCGGTTACAGAAGCGCAGCAGACGGTTAAGGCGGCAAAGAATGGCTATCTGCCTGACATTGACATCTCTTTGTCGACGTGTTATCTCGGCAATGGTTATCATTTAGACCGTGAGTTTCTGAATGGGCAGAGTGTTTCGATGTCCCACTTCGGAAATAATTTTGCCATCAAGGTTACTCAACTTATCTACGCAGGTGGTGCTGACAAGGGATTTATGGTAATTGTGTAAAATGTGATACTTTATAAAGAGTCGGCTAAAATACCCGCCTGAGAATTAAGTGTAATTACAGTCACTTCAGGATTGACACCGATTCTGAATGGAGCAGTACAACCAAGACCGACATTGATATAAAGCGTCTGTTCTCCACAATCATATCTGCCAGCGACCTCTTTGAACGAGAATGTTGCAGGAGTCCACCCGAATATCCTTATTTGGGCGTTATGTGTATGCCCCGAGAGCGTAAGCGGAATATCCGTATCGGGTACAACTTCGGCTTTCCAGTGGCTTGGGTCGTGCGAGAGAAGAATCCTAAATCCATCAGTTCCGTCCATCGCTCTCTTTAGGTCGCCTTGATGAATCGTAGGAAATCCTTGTTGGCTAAAATTTGCGTTGTCAACACCTATGAATGTAATCTTAGAGCCATCCTCAGCCTCTATGACTCTGTTTTCGTTTCTGAGTAGAGTCCAGCCAAGAATATTTTTTTGGAAATCCACTAAATCTTCAACAGCTTTGTTTTTGTCAAGGTTGCGGTCGAAACCATATATCATAAAGTCGTGATTACCCAACACAGACAATACCCCATATTTTGCATTCATTGTTTTGAGAATGTCTGCATAAGGCTCTGCCTCGCTTCTTCCTATGGTTACCATATCTCCAGTGAAACATATCAAGTCGGGAGAGTGGCTGTTGATTTCATCTATAAATTTCTTAAATTTTTCTGGAGAATCATCAAATGTCGATAAATGCAAATCTGAAATATGCACAATCTTGAAGCCATTAAACGCCTGCGGTATATCCTTGTGGGCATACTCTACTTCGATTGATTCAACCTTCCATCGACCAACGAAATATCCATATGCCATAAGGCTCCAAAATAGCACTACCAGAATAATTGCTAAGCCCCCAAAGAGCCTGTATGGTATATGTAAATCTACTATTTTGCCAATGCACCATCCCAGAAACCAAAGGATATGTGGAACCAATGCCAACATAATAGCGCCTACAAGGCAGAAACATAGCATTATTTGTGTAGCTTTCATATGTCAATATTCTTCATTGTAACAAAAGTAATCAAAAATATTAGTATAAATGCATTTAATACGACTTTATTGCCAAGAGTAGTTCATTATTTGCAAATATACGAATCTCCATCGATATTGAGGTCAAACGCCCCCTCTCCGTTAATAAAGGTGTAAATAAGGTAGTTACGAGATTACATCCATTTTTACTCCCAAAAATCAAGGTTGGGTGTGTTTTTTGATTTTTAAAGTGCTGCCCAGGCGAAAATAGGTTTATTCCGTTTTGGGTATATAGCCAATGGACTAAACTAAACTTATTACATTATTCAGCGTTCTCGCCTTGTTAAAAAATGTAAATTTTGCCATAAAATTTGTTCGTTTCGTAAAAAGCGTATAATTTTGCAACTGACACAGGTGTCAAACACTAATGTAAGTCGTTGTTTTATGGTAAAAATAGGTCTTGATATTGGTTCAACAACCGCCAAGTTGGTTGCTATTGGAACAAACGGGAATGTGTGTTTTTCATCATACAAAAGACATAACGCACAGGCGAATGAGGTTATCACATCATTCCTTGAAGAGTTGTTATGTAAGTTTGGTGATGAAGAGGTTTCGTTGCGAGTAACAGGCTCGGTAGGAATGGGACTCGCTGAGCGGTGCAATTTGCCATTTGTGCAAGAGGTGGTTGCAGCATCAAAAACGGTACAATGCTATTATCCCACAACTAATACTATGATTGACATCGGAGGAGAGGATGCCAAAATAGTATTATTTAAGGATGGTAAGACTGATGATTTGCGAATGAACGGAAATTGTGCAGGAGGAACAGGAGCATTTATCGACCAAATGGCTATTATCTTAGGTGTTACTCCCGATGAATTGAATGAATTGGCACTGCGTTCATCTAAAATCTATCCCATAGCATCACGATGCGGAGTTTTCTGTAAGACGGACATTCAAAATCTAATAGCTAAAAATATTAGCCGAGAGAACATTGCTGCGTCAATTTTTCACGCTGTGGCGGTGCAGACCATCACAACATTAGCGCACGGATATGATATACAACCGCCTATATTGTTTTGTGGCGGTCCGCTAACATTTATCCCAGCACTTCGAGAGGCATTCAAGAGTTATCTATCATTGGATGATTCTCAAATTATGTTGCCCCAATATGGAGAGCTTATCCCTGCTCTTGGTACTGCTCTGGTTGAAATTGAGAATGAGCACATTGAGCGTCTGTCGGATTTAATCGTTCGCTTAAAGAAATCTTCAAGTAACATAGAACGCTCCACCTCATCTCTACAACCAATATTTGAAAATACGACCTCGTACAATGAGTGGCACAATCGAATTTCTCGTAACAATATAGCTCACGCAAAACTATCAAAAGGCGTGCAGAGAGCATACTTAGGTATTGATTCGGGCTCAACTACCACAAAGATTGTTGTGTTGAATGAGCAAGGAGAGTTGTTATATAAATTTTATAAAGGTAATGGTGGCAGACCTATTGAAACCATAGTACTTGGCTTGTCTAAACTCTCGGAAGAGTGCAAAAAGCAAGGTGCTGTTTTGGAATTTGCAGGTAGTTGTTCTACGGGATATGGTGAGGATTTGATTAAGGCTGCGTTTAACTTACACTCAGGAATCATAGAAACTATTGCACACTACAAAGCTGCGCACAATCTTGATGACAAGGTGAGTTTTATTCTTGACATCGGAGGTCAAGATATGAAAGCTATATTTGTCAATAATGGCATTATAGACCGAATCGAAATCAATGAAGCTTGTTCTTCAGGTTGTGGCTCATTTATAGAGGCTTTTGCACAAAGTTTAGGATACTCTGCTTCTGAGTTTGCTCAAAAAGCTTGTGAATCCGCTCACCCTGCCGACCTCGGTACTCGTTGCACCGTCTTTATGAACTCAAAGGTTAAACAAGTCCTACGAGAGGGAGCATCGGTAAGCGATATATCAGCAGGATTGGCATATTCTGTTGTAAAAAACTGCCTATATAAAGTATTGAAATTAAAGGATGCTTCACAATTAGGCAACCATATTGTTGTTCAAGGTGGCGCTATGCGTAATGATGCAATCGTACGAGCATTGGAAATCATTACAAATCTTGAAGTTACAAGATGTGAATATCCTGAACTGATGGGTGCATTCGGATGCGCTCTCCACGCTATGGAGAACAGCGGTAACACAATCTCTCTCGATGAAATGTTGGCTACGGTTACATACTCTACACGCACACTGAATTGTAGAGGATGTGAGAATAATTGTGAGATACAACAATACAATTTTGGCAACGGACACAAATATTATTCGGGAAACAGATGTGAAAAACATTTCAACAACAGCGGAACATCGAGAGTCGCAGGGCGTAATATGTACGAAATAAAGACCGACCTTTTGTTCTCTCGGAGTGCAGTTATTGAAAACCCTAAACTGACAATAGGCATACCTCGTGTGCTGAATATGTTTGAGGAGTACCCATTTTGGCATACTCTGTTTACCGAGTGTGGTATTTCGGTATATTTATCCGAACCCTCCAACTATACACGATACGAGCATAGTGCTCGAATGGTTATGTCTGATAATATCTGTTTCCCTGCAAAGTTAGTACACAGCCATATCTGCGACCTTCAAAAACGAGATGTTGATAGAATATTTATGCCATTTGTCGTTAAGGAGCAATGCGGTAATGGCGACCAAAATAGCTATAACTGCCCCATTGTAACGGGTTATTCCGCTGTGGTCAAGAGCGTGCAACAAACAAGAATCCCTATTGATTCACCTGTCATCAGTTTTAACGATGGCAACTTGCTATACAAGCAATGCGAGGAGTATCTCCACTCATTAGGGGTATCCAAAGGCATAGCATTGGACGCTTTTCTAAAAGCCGAAGAGGCGCAAACGAATTATATGCTTGATATTGCAGAACGAAACAAAGAATCGCTACGAGTATCACAACAAATGGACAACTTAACCATACTGCTTGCAGGGCGACCTTATCACGCCGACCCGCTAATTCAACATAAGGTTTCCAATATGCTTGCAGAGATGGGCGTTGATGTGCTGACCGAGGATGTTGTAAGAGGTGAAAATATTGATATTAACGATACCCACTTTTTATCGCAGTGGTCATATCCCAATCGTATTATGCGTGCTGCCAAATGGTGTACTACGCAGAGTGATAATGTTCAATTCGTGCAAATGACATCATTCGGTTGTGGTCCCGACGCATTTATGGTAGATGAAGTTCGTGATTTACTGCTACGCCACAACAAGGCTTTTACACTGCTCAAATTGGACGATATAAACAATATAGGGTCAATGAAATTAAGAGTACGCTCACTTATAGAGAGTCTTAAAATAGCGAATAAGAAGAGAGAGAATAGAGATAAGCAAGATTTTGCGACCACTCCAAATTATGAGCAAAAACATTTGAACCGCAAAATAGTTGTGCCTTATTTCACATCATTCATTTCGCCTCTTATCCCATCAGTTTTGCGTGTAGCGGGATATGAAGTAGAATCGCTGCCGATGAGTAATGATGAGTCGAGTGAATACGGATTAAAATATGCTAATAATGAGGTCTGTTATCCTGCGACACTTATTATCGGAGATGTGATAAAGGCTTTTAAGAGTGGTAAATATGACCCGTCGCATACCGCAGTTGGCATCACTCAAACGGGCGGACAGTGCCGAGCTTCAAACTATCTGCCAATGCTAAAAAAGGCGTTGGTTGATGCTGGATTTAATGATGTTCCCGTAATATCTCTTGCTTTGGGGTCTGGTATAGAGAATAAGCAGCCCGCATTCAAGATAAATTGGTTAAAGGTTTTGCCAATTGCTCTTCGTGCCGTACTATATAGCGATTGTATCAACAAATTTTACCACGCAGCTCTTGTGCGAGAGATTAACAAAGGTATGGCTGCTGATTTGCGGAAACTCTATTTGGAAATGGGAGCGGAGTTGATAGAGGAAGGTAAAAGCAGCGAACTGCTTAAACATTTACCATTTGCTGCCGAAGATTTTAACTCTATTTGCCGAGATATATCGCTTCCAAAAGTTGGTATTGTTGGTGAGATATATTTGAAATTCAACTCTTTTGCCAACAGAAATATAGTTGATTGGCTTGCTGAACATCACATAGAGGTAGAACCACCTGTCCTAATAGATTTCTTTACGCAAGCTTTCGTTAATCGTAAAGCAAAAACGAATGCACATTTACTTAAACGAGGTTTAACCGATATTGCTTACCGAGGATTATATCACATTGTAAAGCACGAAATTGAGAAAACAAACAAACTATGTTCTACATTTCGCCACTTTACACCTTTTAACGACATTTTCCACGAAGCGAAACTTGCGGAGCGAGTGATTACCCTTAATGCCCAATTCGGTGAGGGCTGGTTACTACCCGCCGAGATTATATCGTATGCACAAAAGGGAATAAATAGCGTTATTAGTCTGCAACCATTTGGCTGCATCGCTAACCACATCGTATCCAAAGGAGTAGAAAAAAGGTTGAAAGACCTATATCCTGCAATAAATTTACTATCTTTGGACTTTGATAGCGGTGTAAGCGATGTAAATATTAAAAATCGTTTGTTACTATTTATTGACAAATTGAAAGAGAATACTGATGGAAAATAAGATTATCAATGCAGCTCGTGCACTCTTTATTGAGAAGGGATATGCGGAGACGAGTATGAGTGAGATTGCAACAAGAGTAGGTATCAATCGTCCTGCCCTGCATTACTATTTTCGCACCAAAGACAAGATGTTTCAAGCCGTTATCGGAGGTATTGTATCATCCATCATCCCTAAAGTTTTTGATGCATTAATGCATAAAGAAAAATCTGTTGCAGAGCGAATAGGGGTTGTCATTGATGCTTATTATGAACTGTTTTGGGAGAATCCGCATCTGCCAATGTTTTTACTACGAGAGCTGAATCGTGATGCTGACCTACTTATTAATTCAGCAAAGGAACTCAATGTCTTAGAGACAATGGGAAAGGCACTGGCGTCAGTTCAGGAGGAAATGGATGAAGGTAAATTAAATAAAGTATCATTGCAATTTGTATTTTATAATTTCTATAGTCTGCTGTCATTTCCATTCTTGACATTAAATATGGCTCAAAAGGTATTTATGAATGATGAGGAGCATTTTAGAGAAATGTTGTGCGATTGGAAACAAAACATCATAGCACAAATGCGAAACTTATTAGAGGTTAAATAGAGCAATGGCGACCACTTGATTGCGGTCGCCATTATTGTTTAGAGTTTCATTCCTCTGTTTTTCTTTGGCTGAATAGGCTGTCGGATTGATTGTCGGAGTTTGTCGTATTGTTCGCAGAACCATTGGCTGATAGGTATTCGATTTGCGGTTAGGGTAAGTCGCTTATCGTTATCTCGCAGAATCTGTAAAGGGGTATTATCCGTAGCAAACCATCTGTTATGTTCTGAGGAGAACAGTCGCCCTGTAAAGTTCAGAACCTTACCCTTAATCAGCTCAGCAAATTCCATTGCTGAAAGCCCGATTTGCTTGGCAAGGCGTTCCAATCGTAGAAGATTAGCAAAATCGGGATACCAACGATGAGCAGTCTTGATTATCGAATTAAGGATGTTGGTCTCCTCCTTATGTTCGGCCTCCTTTGCTTCAAGAGCCTTGCGATGCTCGTTATCCTTATTCATCATTGCCCTGCTATGTTCTACCTCCATTTGCTTGATATTGGTTTGCAGTTGCTCGATTGTTTCATCTCGGATAGCTATCTCGTCCCGTAAATCCTCGTTCTTGCGTTCTAACGATTTCATCTTACCGCTACCGAAAAGAGAACTGACACCGCTTGCAAGGGCTGTGGCTGCATCGGTGGCTACGCTTTTGAGTTTGTCGGTGCGTATCTCCGATTTCACCTGTTTTAGTTCTTGCTCGGCAAGATCTATCTGGTGTTCCTTATGCTGTCGCTCAGCCTCTATGCGTTCAAGTTCGGCTCGCTGCTTCTCGATGATGAAGTCGTTACGCTCCAAATGCTCCTTGCCTGTCTCGGATTTGGACTCCCCTCGCTCCATTGATAGAATCTCGGATGCCAAGGTCTGCATCTGTATCATATCATCATCGTTGAGTTTGCGACTTTTTCCCGTTTCGTGGTCCATCCAATCGAAAACGATATGAGCGTGATAATTGGGTTTGAACCAACGACCACCGATTTGAAAACTCTCCTTATCGTCTGGGGGTGGCTCTCCACCGAGCCAATGTCCCTCATCCTTATGCAAGAAGATTTGCAGCGGTGTAATACCCCAACGCTGTTGGCACTCCTCGCCAAACCTACGAACATCCTCTAATGTGGTGTTGGGCTTGATGAGGAGCACACCCTCACGAATGGGTGAGCATCCTGCTACCTTGATTATTTTACCACTCTTGGTTTTGCGTTCCCGTTCTTTCTCCTGCATTGCTCGCCCTGTCTTAGCCTTTACCATCTGCTTGATATTGTCGTAATGCGTCTGCAAGTCGTAATCGCCAAAGCGTGGATTTATCCAATGCTCATTGTCGGTTACGAGTTGGGGAACAAGGTAGATTTTCGCCTCTCCGATGTTTCGCATATATTCGGGAGTTCTGAGGTTGTGAGCCTCGCTTGATGATATGTTGCAAGGCTTGATATGTATGCTGCTTTTTATTGCCATTGTTCTTTAATTTTATTGGTTACAATTAGGTCGGTTGTTTCCTTATTTCTGCTTGGGGGTTCTTAGGGGCGAAGCCCATAAGCGGAGTGCAGAGAGGTCGCTCTGCCCCACAACTACACCTGTGTAGTTATAGTGGGCTATAACCTGAAGCCTCGTTTCTTCTTCGGCTGCGGTTGTGGCATCCGCCTTACGGATTGGACTTGTGATTTTTTCTCTGCATGTTTTGCTTGGTTTCTATGGCATAGATAGTCGTTCAAATCCTTGTGCTCCTTGTAGTGATGCGACATATCTTGAAGCCTGTTTCCGAACATCCTTTTCAGATTTTCATAGGCTCTTTGTCCTGCCTGGTCATTGTCGAGGAAGCAACCGATTCGGGAGTATGGGCGTAGCAATTGTTCGGCTTTCGAGAGGTTGGTAACGGAGTTCAGCACCATATAATCCTGCTCGCCTGTGCGTGGCTCTTCGGGGTTGTTGTTCATTCGTATTGTGAGGAACGAGAGATAATCCATAAAGCCCTCGAAGAGATAGCATACCAGCCGTTGCTCGCCCTGCTGTCGGATATGAGTAATATCCTTTGGAGCAAGGCAACCTTTGAAGTAGCGGTTGCGGAGTTCATATCCATCTGCGATATTCGGAAAACCGACAACGAAGTAGGTTTTACCCTCATACTCGTATCTCAACTCCTTACATTCTCTTTTGGCGAGTTCGATGTTTATTCCTCGTTCTCGCAGATAGTCGATAAGGGCAGGAGAAGATAACTCGCCAACCTGTACGCCTTGAAAACTGCTGTTGTGAGTTTTCTGCTTGCCAAAAGAGAATGTTGCAGGGCGAATGTAGGGTGTTCGTTCCGCTATACGTTCCAACAGGTATGCTACATTTTCACTGTGATAGAGTTCCGCTGCCAATGCGATGATGTTGCCCCCCTTGCCGATACCGAAGTCGTACCATTGGTTTAACTCGGTGTTTACCTTGAACGAAGCATCGGTTTCGTTCCTCAGCGGTGATTTATACCATAGGCTCCTGCCTTGTTGCTTAACGGGTGTATAACCCAAACTTTGCAGATAGTCTGCCAACTTGATTTTCTTTATTTCGTTGATATTCATATTGTTTCTGTTTTTATAAGTTAATTGATTGGTTGATATACCGATTGAGTGCTGTTGTGCAGTCACTCAATCGGCTTTGAGTTTCACTATTTAGGTTTATTCAGTACGAATCATATACACCCGAACTAAACTAAACCTATCTCAGAATACGAAGTCGGGATTGTATCGCCACCCTTTGCCCTCGGGGATAATCATTCGCTTGTTTACAAGGAATGTTCTTAAATCAACGAGTGTATTGCGTCCACGCTCATAGCCGATACTTGCGTAGCCCGTTTTAAGTGCTGCAATGACATTGGGGAAACCCTGTATCACTTTGTTGCCGAAACCATTCTCCAACGCTTGACGGTGTTCCTGCTCGCTTAACTCCTTTAGAGGGAAAGAGCGGTCTTTGCGTGGCTGGTCAAAGGTGTAATCCCTGACCAATTCGGGCAGAGCATCATCATTGATGCGGAAAGCAAACGGGGAGAAATCCCTATCACGAATGTGCATAGCCTTGACCTCGCTGATATTGGCATCTTGCGTGCTTTTAGTTACTTGCAGCACCGTTTCTGCCTTATTGTTGAGTTCTGTTCCGATATGCCCTCGGGTATTGTCATCGCCTTTGTTCAGGTGCAGCACCGTATGAATATGTAGATTATACTCGCTCGACCAACGCATCAACAGGTTGATAATCTCTGCCGATTCGCTTGGGGAGTTTATATCATACATCAAATCCCTGATGCCGTCAATAATCACAAGCCCGATACCCTTTACTCTTCGCAAGGTTTCGCCGATAATCTCTCTACGCCTCTCGGGAGTATGCTCACGCAAGACAATGAATAGAAAATCCTTGCTGTTTTGTTCAATGTCACACCCTGCCAACCGCATTATGCGTTTGAGCACCTTATGGCAATGGTAGAAGCTTTGCTCAGTATCAACATAGAGAATCTTGCGTTTCTCCTGTGGCAGATATGCCGAGTATTGCAACACCTCACTATTTCTTAGTGCTGCTGCCACGATAGCCGAGATATTAAAGGTCTTTTTGCTCTTTGCCTTGCCTGTCGAGGCACTGAAATTACCCAATGTGCCAATGGTAGAGCCATTCACCCAAAGTATTTCGGGTGGCGTATCATAGGTGTCAGTAACTTTCAGATGAACACTTCTCCAGATAGTTGCAAACTCATCATCTGCCATCGGTGGCTTCTGTACAAATGATTTGTTATTTTCCATAGCCTCGCAATTTACGGTTGGCACTCCTGGCAATAGTCAATGCCGCATCGCTCTTATCGTTTACTCTACGGGCGAGGTTATCAGCCCACGAAAGAAGTTCCTTACGCGAAAAGAGAAGTTTGTTGCCATACTTGCGGAATGGAACTTCACCCTTTGCCGTAAGTTTATACAGGCGTGCTTTGGAGATTAAGAATCCGTGCTGCTCCAATGCCTCGACTGCGGCATCGGGAGTGAGATTGTCGGGCAGATCTTTTTGAGTATGGTTAAGACCTGCCAATGTTTGCGATACGGTTTCGCTTACAATAGCCCTTAACTCTTCGGGCGTGGTTACAATAATTTGGTTCATTTTATTCGTCCTTTTTAAGTTAATACTTGGCTATCGTCATAGCCTTCTCAACCGATTGATGGTGCAAAGGAAGAATAAAGGAGGCTAAATATCGAATTGTCAATAACTTAACCCGCCTATGACAGATTGTGCCACAACTACGACAGATGATGACACTGCATAGGTTTGGGGTGGTAGGTATATAAGACAGATGTAGGACAAGTGACGCAATGGCATCATTTGTCCTACATCTGTCAAGTCATTTTCAAAAAGTGCGATTTTTTACTCTTTTAACTTTTCGAGTTGAGAAATGACCTCTTTTATTTGGAAATACTTGTCTCTTGACAAGCCTACATCGCTACGGGAGATAAAGCCTATCTGCTCCCATCGGGCTACGGTCTGACGGGTTACGCCTGCCATCTTTGCCAATAATTTCTGGTCGATGAGTTCCTTATCTCGATAGGTCTCATATTTATACTTTCGGGTGGCATAGTTGAATTTTAACTTATCCAACACCTTGTCAATATCATTTATTGTAGGTGGCACATACTCCTTGATATGCAGCACACCCTCGTCAATGAGGTAGTTCTCATATTCGGGGTACTCCTCGGCTATTTCTCTCGCAATAATGCCGAAACACTTCAATTTGCGGATTTCTATCTTGGCTGTTTTCCTGTTAGGCATACGCTTTAATCAAAATTGGTTAGTAGTTGTGCATTCTTCTTTCGCTCGTCCTGCTCGAAGCTGGCGAGATAGTTCTCTGTAACCATCAGATTGGAGTGTCCCAAACTCTCCGAGATATAGGAGATATTAGTTCCGCTACGCTTCAAGACGGTTGCAAAGCTATGGCGTGCTGCGTATGTGGTTACACGAGGCAATCCCAAAGCCTTAGAGATTCGGGCTAAGATGATATTACAGCGTTGAGTAACCTTGCAGACGAGTTGTTTAATCTCGTATGCAGATTCCTTACTTGTGGCAAACTTGAACAACAATGTATCGGGGTTGCCATCATCAGCATTACCCCAACGCTCGATGATATTTCGCATTTCAGGAGTTAAGACAGCTCTTATGGTGCGTATCTGCTTTGAGGTATTCTTGGTTTTGGCTCTGACGAAACATATCTCATCACCCTCTATATTATTATAGGTAAGGTAGAGCATATCCCGAAAGTTGATACCATTACACAGATAAGAGAAGAACCACATATCGCGATACATCTCTGTCTCCTCGTTGCCATCGGTGTAGGTTATGAGTTGCTTTATCTGCTCCAATGTAAGAGCTAACTTTCGACCCTCTGCCGAGGGCATCTCGAAACGACCTCTGCCAAATGGGAAATTAACCTCCTTGATTACTCCATCCATACGGGCTTGGTTGAGTATCGCTTTAAGATACTTGAAATATACATTGATAGTGGATTTGCTCTTACCGTCATTACTCCAAAAGCGTTCCAATCTATTGAGCCAATCTATGGTGATGGTAGAGAATGGGATATCCTTTCCTGCAAAAGCCTCAATACCCAACAGCATAGAGTGGTAGCCATTGCGAGTGCTATACTGCTCATTACGCTCGGCATCGGTAATCTTGGCTCTGATGGCTGCATTGACAGTAATAGTCGCACAGCGTCCCAAACGAATGCTGAGCAGGTCAAAACCAAACTCTCCTCGCTCGGCAAGGGATTCTACTTGGCTCTTGATAATGGAGAAACTGTTTTCTACACTTGAACGAATCTCCGATAATCGGCGACTCTTGCTCTCGGCAAGGTTCGCCCAATCCTCCTTGGAAAGCTCCTGCCCCGTAGAGTAGTATTTCTGCTTGCGGTTGTAGATGACCTGTATCTTAACAGGAAACAATCCGCTCTTCTTGGCTCGACGGGCATCCAGCACCGAGAGTACCGAAATGCCGTCCTTTGAATACTTGAACATAATCTGCCGTTTTTATAGGTTAATTACTTCTGTGTATGCAAATCCTTGCACATACTATTTGCATACAAAAGTAGATATTATCGGCAAATTCTGCAAATCACAAGAAAAGAAAATTTGCCAAATACGCTAAAACACAATGTTTTGCATATCATTGGCAAATCTTAGAAAATGGGTGAAAATACCCTATAATTTACTAAAAGTAAATGAGGAGCGGAGTTATCGATATGCAACGCGGAGATTACCACAACGCTTTGGATGAAAGGAAAAAGCGTGTTTTGCGGAGGAAATTTTGTGCCACGCAAGGTAATGGCCCCGCAGTTTACTAAAAGTAAATGAGGAGGACACTATCCGCAGGGTAGTGCAAGTACTCGCAACAACTGAAAGCAAAAAAAGCGTGTTTTGCGGAGGAAATTTTGTGCCACGCAAGGTAGTGGCCCCGCAGTTTACTAAAAGTAAATGAGGAGGACACTATCCGCAGGGTGGCGCAAAATTTACCCGCAAGGCACGCTTTTTAACAAAAAGTGGGGAACGATTACTCTCATCCCCCACTTTCCATATAACGAATCTAAACGTTATGCTTTTTTGGCACCGGTTTTAACGGCTTTAACCTTCGCACCCGAAGTCTTGGCAGTAGCTTTAGGAGCTACGGGCTTCTTGGTTGCGGGTTTCTCCTCGGCTACAACCTCGGCATCCTCAGCAGCCTTTTTCGAGCGGCTACGACGAGTCTTAGGAGCTGCAGCAGCTTTGGGAGCTACACCCTCTACATAGGTCTCGTTGAAGTCTACGAGCTCGATGATACACATCTCTGCTGCGTCACCTACACGGAAACCGGTGTGAAGAATACGGGTGTAACCACCGGGACGGTCTGCAATCTTGGGAGCTACAGTGCGGAAGAGCTCTGCAGTTGCATATTTGTCCTTCAGGTAGCTGAATACCACGCGGCGCTGGTGGGTGGTATCCTCTTTGGATTTGGTGATGAGGGGCTCAACGAATTTCTTGAGAGCCTTTGCCTTAGCCACGGTGGTCTCGATGCGCTTGTGGAGAATAAGGCTCGAAGCCATATTCGACATCAGGGCTTTGCGGTGCGAAGCCTGACGGCCAAGGTGATTTACTTTTTTATTGTGTCTCATAGATTAATGTTTCTGTTTTTTTGTGGGTTATTCCTTGTCCAACTTGTAGGGAGTAACGTCCATACCGAAGTGGAGATTCAGGGATGCCAAGAGGTCATCGAGCTCGGTCAGCGACTTCTTACCGAAGTTGCGGAACTTGAGCAGATCGTTGCGATTGTAGCGTACGAGGTCACCGATGGTGTCTACCTCGGCTGCCTTCAGACAGTTCAGAGCGCGAACCGAAAGATCCTGCTCCGAGAGCTTGGTCTTGAGCAACTGACGCATATGCAATACGTTCTCATCGAACTCCTCTGCGGGCGAAGACTCCTCCATATTGATGGTAATCTTCTCATCGGAGAAGAGCATCAGGTGGTGGATAAGAATCTTAGCGGCCTCTTTGAGAGCCTCCTTAGGATGGATCGAACCGTCGGTAGTAACCTCGATGTTGAGTTTATCGTAGTCGGTTTTCTGCTCAACACGGTAGGGCTCTACCGAGTACATAACATTGATGATAGGGGTGTGAATCGAATCGATAGGAAGCAGACCAAACTCAGCATCGGCGGGGCGGTTCTCCTCGGCGGGAACATAACCGCGGCCTTTACCGATAGTAAGGTCGATGGTGAGCTTCGTGTCGGGGGTGAGGTGGCAGATAACCAACTCGGGATTCAACACTTTGAAGTTCGTCAGGAAATTAGAAATATAGCCTGCCGTAAGCTCGGTCTGACCGGCTACGTTGATAGTAACCTTCTCAGCCTCGGCGGTCTCAACGGTGCGTACAAAACGTACCTTCTTGAGATTCAGGACAATATTTATCATTCCTTCCATAACTCCGGGGATGGCGGCAAACTCGTGATCGACCCCGGCAATCTTTACGGTGGTGATTGCGTAGCCCTCGAGAGCGTTGAGCAATACCCTGCGCAAAGCATTACCAATGGTCATACCGAATCCGGGCTCCAAGGGACGGAACTCAAACTTTCCGAAAGTGGAGGTGGACTCGAGCATAATCACCTTCTCGGGTTTCTGGAATGCTAAAACTGCCATAGTTTATCTATCAATTATTGGTTGTTAAGTACTATTTCGAGTACAACTCGACGATGAGCTGCTCCTTGATGTTCTCGGGGATATCCTCGCGCTCGGGACGCTGGAGGAACTTACCGGTGAGGGTCTCGGCGTTCCACTCGAGCCAACCGTACTGGTTGCTGCGGCGGCCTGCCAAGCTCTCGGTGATAGTCTCGAGGGTCTTGGATTTCTCGCGTACTGCAACTACATCGCCTGCTTTGAGGCTGTAGGAAGGAATGTTTACCACGTTGCCGTTAACGGTGATGTGGCGGTGCGAAACGAGCTGACGAGCAGCAGCGCGGGTGGGAGCGATACCCAGACGGTATACTACGTTGTCGAGACGGCTCTCAAGGAGTTTGAGAAGGTTCTCACCGGTGATACCGCCCATAGCAGCAGCTTTCTCGAAGGCATTGTGGAACTGACGCTCCAGCAAACCGTAGGTATATTTTGCTTTCTGTTTCTCGCTCAGCTGGGTGCCGTACTCCGAAACTTTTTTGCGCTTGCGGTTCAGACCGTGCTGACCAGCAGGATAGTTCTTCTTGTCGAGAACCTTGTCTGCACCAAAAATAGGCTCGCCAAACTTACGAGCGATTTTACTTTTTGGACCTGTATATCTTGCCATTGTTTTCTTGTTTTACTGATAGTTGAAACTAAATGTTTACTCTCTCTCCTGCACGGGTGCGCTTATACGCGACGACGGTTAGGAGCGCGGCAGCCGTTGTGGGGCAGGGGAGTAACGTCGATAATCTCGGTAACAGTGATACCTGCACCGTCGATGGTACGGATTGCCGACTCACGACCCTGGCCGGGGCCTTTAACATAAACTTTCACTTTACGCAAGCCCAAGTCGTAAGCAACTTTTGCGCAGTCTGCGGCTGCAGTCTGTGCTGCGTAGGGAGTGTTCTTCTTCGAACCGCGGAAGCCCATTTTACCTGCCGAGCTCCAGCTGATAACCTCACCAACACCGTTGGTAATAGTGATGATAACGTTGTTGAAAGTCGAGTGTACAAATGCCATACCGACTGCGTCGACTTTAACTACGCGCTTCTTAACTGATACTGGTTTCTTTGCCATAACTCTCTACTTAATTATTTAGTTGCTTTTTTCTTGTTTGCTACGGTCTTCTTCTTACCCTTGCGAGTACGAGCATTGTTCTTGGTGCTCTGGCCGCGAACGGGAAGGCCAAGACGGTGACGGATACCACGGTAGCAACCGATGTCCATCAGTCGTTTGATGTTGAGTTGTACGAGCGAACGGCACTCACCCTCTACTTTGATACCGCTCTCGGCGATAGCGTTACGGATTGCACCTACCTGCTCATCGGTCCAGTCGTCTACTTTGGTATTGTAGTCGATACCGGCCATATCCAGAATCATTCGTGCGGTGCTGCGACCAATACCATAAATATAGGTCAAACCGATCTCACCGCGTTTATTTTTGGGTAAATCTACACCTACTATACGTGCCATAAATTCTTTTTTCTTCTTTTTAAGTTAATTACTTTTGGCGCATTTTGAATTTAGGATTCTTTTTGCAAATCACATAAAGGTGGTTGCCACGCTTTACGATTTTGCAATCCTCGCTTCTTTTCTTAATTGATGCTCTTACTTTCATCGTGAAAAGTGTTTAATAGTGTTTTGTGTTTGTGGCATAATCTCTTCGCCGAAAGGTTAACCAAAAGTAGCGACTGTCACACCTTTTGTCTTTTGTTTTGGCTATTCGACCGATGGTTGTTGCGGTGCGTTGTTCTTCCGACTCGTTAGAGTCATCCGCCCCCATCTGTCCAATCTTGAGGCAACCCCAACACGTCTTGCGCATTGTTCTTACCCCTCGGGCCGGCAGTGCCTCAGTTGGCCTCTGCCCTTTGTGGCTTTCAAAGCGTCTTTATTCTGCGGTCTTTTGCCGTGCTCTTGGATAGTTTCATTCACCATCCCTTTTCATCACGCCTTGCGCCTTGTGTGTGCAACACTCCGTACTCTTAATTCCTCTTGTCTCGGCGGGGAGGTTATTTGTAACGGAAGGAGATGCGACCTTTGGTCAAATCATAGGGCGACATCTCGACCTTTACTTTGTCACCGGGAAGAATCTTGATGTAGTGCATCCTCATCTTACCCGAAATGTGGGCGGTAATCACGTGGCCGTTGTCCAACTCGACACGAAACATTGCGTTCGAGAGAGCCTCCACGATGGTTCCGTCCTTTTCAATAGCAGCTTGCTTTGCCATAGAGTTACTTAATTTGTTTTGTTCGGTATGAATTCCTTGTTTTTCTGTTTAGCGCGCAAAGATAGTGATTTTCTTCGGATTACCAAACCTTTTCGCTCGCCAACCGCTTGTTTTTGAGCTACTCGGCCTTCTCATCCTCCTTTATCTCCTCTACCCTATTCCGAGCGCAGCCTCGATAAGGCCGAAATCCGTCAGCACGTCGGCCTCTCCGTTGCGTATTGCCACCGCATATTCGAAGTGAGCCGAGGGTTTGCGATCTTTGGTTCTCACGGTCCAGCCGTCACGTTCAAAGACCACACTCTTGGTGCCCATATTGATCATTGGCTCTATGCAGATCACCATACCCTCTTTGAGCAGGGGGCCGTGACCGCGTCGTCCGTAGTTGGGGACCTCGGGATCTTCGTGCATATTTCTGCCGAGACCGTGGCCCACGAGTTCGCGGACAACTCCATAGCCAAACTGTTCGGCGTGTTGCTGAACGGCTGCCGAGATATCGCCTACGCGTTTACCTGCCACAGCCTGTTCCACACCCTTCTTGAGAGCCTCTTTGGTCACCTTGAGGAGTTGAGCCACCTCGGGTGCAACCTCTCCCACAGCGAATGTGTAGGCCGAGTCGCCATAGAAACCCTTGAGAACAGTGCCGCAATCCACCGACACGATGTCGCCCTCGTGGAGGGCATAATCAGACGGAATACCGTGTACTACATTCTCATTCACCGACACACAGAGCGTGTTGGGGAAGCCTCCGTAGCCAAGGAAGCCCGGAACTGCTCCGTGAGAACGGATAAACTCCTCGGCAATCCTATCAAGCTCCAGGGTGGTTACCCCGGGCTTGATGTGACGGCCCACCTCGGCGAGCGTAGCGCTCACCAGCAGGTTATTCTCACGCAGCAGTTCGACCTCTTCCTTTGTTTTGAGATATATCATCTATAATCTCTTTTCTTAAGTACTCTTACTTCAAGTAAGCCTTCGGTTGATACTAATGGCGACCTTTGATACGGCCGGTCTTCATCAGACCGTCGTAGTGACGAAGGAGCAAGTAGCTCTCAACCTGTTTGAGAGTGTCAAGAACAACACCCACCAAGATCAGCAGCGAGGTACCTCCGAAGAAGAGCGCAAACTGACGGTTGATACCGAGCATCTCGGCGAAGGCGGGCAGAATTGCCACGATTGCCAAGAAGATCGAACCGGGGAGGGTGATCCTTGTCATAATGGTGTCGATGTAGGTACGGGTCTCCTTACCGGGTTTAACACCGGGGATGAAGCCACCGTTACGCTTCAGGTCATCGGCCATCATCTGGGGATTGACAATAATTGCAGTGTAGAAGTAGGTGAACACGAACACCAAGAATGCGAATACGAAGTTGTACCAGAATCCGGTGTAGTCGTTGAAGGTTGCTGCGATACCGCGGGTAGCCTCCCAGTTGCCGAACAGCATAGGGATAAACATCAGTGCCTGAGCAAAGATGATAGGCATAACGTTGGCAGCGTTGACCTTCAGGGGGATGTACTGGCGTACACCACCATACTGTTTGTTACCTACAATACGCTTCGCATACTGTACGGGAATCTTACGGGTAGCCTGCACGAGTGCGATGGCAGCCATAATGATGAAGTAGAGGAGAACAAACTCCACAACCAGCATTACCCAACCACCGGTAGCGGCATTGGTCCTTGCATCCAACTCTGCAAGCAGAGCGTGGGGCAGACGGGCAACGATACCGACCATAATGATCAGCGAGATACCGTTACCAATACCTTTGTCGGTGATCTTCTCGCCCAACCACATTACAAACATAGTACCGGCAATAAGTACTACCAATGCGGTAAAGATGAAGAAGGCGTTATACTCCATAACGAAGGCGCCGGGAGTCTGGGCGTGAAGGTTTGCAAGATAAGCGGGACCCTGCAGGCAGAGCACTACAATGGTCAGATATCTTGTAATCTGGTTCATTTTGCGATGACCACTCTCGCCCTCTTTCTGCAACTTCTGGAAGTAGGGAACTACGATACCAAGCAGCTGCACGATAATCGAAGCAGAGATGTAGGGCATAACACCGAGTGCAAAAATCGAAGCGTTGGAGAACGCACCACCAGAGAAGATGTCCAAAAGGCCCATCAAACCGTCGGCGGTCTGCGCGCTCAATGCGCTAAGTGCATTGGGGTCGATACCAGGAATCACCACAAAACTTCCGAACCTATATATAAGAAGAAGGCCAAGGGTATAGAGAATCCTCTTCCTGAGCTCCTCAATCTTAGATATATTCTTGATGGTTTCGACAAGTTTCATCGCTTAACTTTGTGTTACGGGTTGAAAATTAGAGTTTCTCGATTTTGCCGCCTTTAGCCTCGATAGCTGCCTGTGCGCTCTGGCTGAACGCGTGAGCAGTTACGTTGAGAGCTTTGGTCAACTCACCTTTACCGAGGATCTTAACCCTGTTGTTCTTCGAGATAAAACCAGCCTCGATGAGAGTCTCGATGTTGATATCGGTGATGTTTTTGTTGGCTGCAAGAGCCTCGAGGGTATCGAGGTTAATGGGTTTGTACTCAACGCGTTTGATGTTGGTGAAACCAAACTTGGGCATACGACGCTGCAAGGGCATCTGACCGCCCTCGAAGCCGAGCTTGTGGCTGTAACCCGAACGCGACTGTGCACCTTTGTGACCACGTGTGGAGGTACCACCGTGACCCGAACCCTGACCGCGACCAATCCTCTTCTCGTGGTGAGTCGAACCAGCTGCGGGTTTAAGATTGCTTAAATTCATCGTTATTCGTTTTTTACTTTTTTATACTTCCTGTGAACTGAAAATTATTTAACGGTCTCAACCTTTACCAGATGTTTAACCTTGTTAATCATACCGAGGATGATGGCCGAATCCTCGTGCTCTACAGTCTGGTTTACTTTGTGCAGACCCAGAGCGTCGAGGTTGCTGCACTGGTTTTTGGTCTGACCAATGCGGCTCTTTACCTGAGTGATTTTCAATCTTGCCATAGTTTCTTCCTTTCTTCGATTAGCCGTTAAATACTTGATTCATAGAGATGCCGCGCAGCTGAGCTACAGAGGCTGCATCGCGAAGCTCCATCAGTGCGCCTACGGTGGCTTTCACCAAGTTGTGGGGGTTCGACGAGCCTTTGCTCTTTGCCAATACGTTGTGGATACCAACGCTCTCGAATACTACACGCATCGCACCACCTGCCTTAACACCGGTACCGGGGGCTGCGGGGCGCATCAGCACCTGCGAACCGCCATAGCGGAACTCCTGCGAGTGGGGAATGGTGCCGTTGATCACGGGAACTTTCACCAGATTTTTCTTGGCATCCTCTACACCTTTTGCGATTGCCGACTGTACCTCGCTTGCTTTGCCGAGGCCATAGCCAACAACACCGGCTTCGTTACCAACAACTACGATGGCCGAGAAGCTCATAGTGCGACCACCTTTGGTAGTCTTCGACACCCTTTTGATAGCTACGAGCCTATCTTTGAGCTCGATTTCGCTTGTCCTTACTTTGATATTGCTATTTGCCATAGTTGCTTCTTAGAATTTAAGACCGCCCTCACGTGCGGCGTCTGCCAACATTTTTACTCTTCCGTGGTAGAGGTAGCCGTTACGGTCGTAGGATACTGCCTCGATACCCTTTGCAAGGGCACGCTCAGCGATCAGCTTACCAACCAATTTGGCCTGCTCGATACCATTTACTTTCTGTGCCTGCTCGGCAATCTCTTTGTCCAACGACGAAGCAGCTGCCAGAGTCACGCCCTGCTGGTCGTCAATCAACTGTACGTAGATCTGCTTATTGCTGCGGAATACAGTCATACGAGGTCTTGCTGCGGTACCCTCAACAACTTTGCGGATACGCATTTTAATCCTCTCTCTTCTTTCGATCTTATTCAATGCCATATTTACGCGATTTTACTATTTAGCGTTAGCAGACTTACCAGCCTTACGACGCAGGGTTTCACCAATAAATTTAATACCTTTACCTTTGTAGGGCTCGGGTTTGCGGAACGAGCGAATCTTTGCAGCAACTTGACCTACAAGCTGTTTGTCGATGCTCTTGAGAGTGAGAATAGGGTTGCCTTTCTTCTCCTGTTTTACCTCTGCCTTAACCTCGGCGGGCAACATCAGGAAAATATCGTGCGAGAAACCGAGAGAGAGTTTCAGGAGCTGACCTTCAACCTCTGCTTTGAAACCAACACCTACGAGCTCTTGCTGAATCTCGTAGCCTTTCGAAACGCCCACTACCATATTGTTGATAAGTGCGCGGTACAAGCCGTGCATCGAGCGGTGGCGTGGCTGATTCGTAGGACGAGTTACTGTCAATACGTTACCCTCAACGGTTACAGTAATGTCAGAGTCAACTTTCTGGCTCAAAGCACCGAGAGGTCCTTTCACGCTTACCACATTGTTGGCTGCAACCTCTACGGTTACGCCTGCAGGCAAGTTTACAGGTAATTTACCAATTCTTGACATTTTTTGTTTGTTTTGATTAAGTGATTAAAACTAGTAGATGTAGCAGAGTACCTCGCCACCTACGTTCTCCTGACGAGCTTTTTTGTCGGTCATAATGCCTTTGGGGGTCGATACGATAGCGATACCGAGGCCGTTCTGAACCTTAGGCATATCGGCTGCCGAAGAGTAGCGACGAAGACCGGGGCGCGAAACGCGCTCAAGACCTTTGATGGCGCAAGCCTTGGTTTCGGGGTGGTACTTCAACGCGATCTTGATAGTCGAAAAGCCTTTCTCGTTTTTCTCAAACTTGTAGGCGAGAATGTAACCCTGATCGTAGAGGATCTTGGTCATCTCCTCCTTCATTTTTGAACCGGGAGCTTCAACCGTTTTGTGGTTGGCTTTCGCCGCGTTTCTAATCCTCGTGAGGAAATCCGCAATAGGATCTGTCATAGTTGTAATGGATTAAAAGTTAAAAATGTAAGTTAATTATTTTCCCACTTCAACGGCCGGCCATCCGGGGTGGACAGTCGGCTGTTTTGGTCGGTTTTTCTATTTTGTGCTCAATTAGCCGCCAAAGATAGAAACTTTTTATCGATAAATTGCAAATATTCTCACAGAAATTCAATCATTTGCGTGATTTTTCCTCTTTTTGCCCCCAAACGAGTCGCAACCGCCCCAACCTACGGCTGCAAGTCGAGCGATAGGGAGTCGTTGCAGTGTTGGAGTGGAAAGTGCGACCGTAATAGAGTGCGTCTATATCTGTTTGCAAGAAAATGGGAGCGGAGGCAAGGTGCTGCCGACGGAGTTCGGGAAGGTGATAAGTGCGGGGGTGCCCGATAGAAAAAGAGAGAACCTCAGGTGATTACCCGAGGTTCTCTCACTTTAGGATATTGGTCATACCCTCCCTTGAGGGGCAGATACTACCACGATGCTTTCTTCACGCCGGGGATGAGGCCGTGCGAAGCCATCTCACGGAACTGGATACGGCTCAGACCAAACTGGCGGATGTAGCCTTTGGGACGGCCGGTGATCTGGCAGCGGTTGTGCTGACGGATGGGGTTGGAGTTGCGGGGCAATTTAGCCAGAGCCTGCCAAGCCTCCATCTCGTTCATCTCACCTGCTTTAACAGCAGCGGCGATAGCCTCACGCTTTGCAGCATAGCGTTTTGCGAGTTTTGCACGTTTAACCTCGCGAGCTTTCATTGATTCTTTTGCCATAACTTATGCTTTTTTAGCGTTCTTAAAAGGAAGACCAAACTCACGGAGGAGTGCGTATGCCTCCTCATCGGTGGGTGCGGTGGTTACGAAGCAAATCTCCATACCGAGGATCTTGGTAATCTTGTCGATGTCGATCTCGGGGAAGATGATCTGCTCTTTGATACCGAGGGTGTAGTTGCCCTGACCATCGAACTTCTCGTTGATACCTTTGAAGTCGCGGATACGGGGGAGTGCAACGGCGATAAGACGCTCGAGGAACTCATACATACGGTCGCCACGGAGGGTAACGCGTACGCCCACGGGCATACCTTTACGGAGTTTGAAGTTCGAGATATCCTTGCGCGAGCGGGTCTGAACTGCTTTCTGACCAGCGATGATCGAGAGCTCCTCCTGAGCGATCTCGATGAGTTTCTTGTCAGCTACAGCCTCGCCAACGCCTTCGTTGAGGACGATCTTCTCCAATTTGGGTACCTGCATAATGCTCTTGTAGCCAAATTCTTTCATAAGGGCGGGTACAATCTGCTCCTTATAAGTTGTCTTAAGTGTAGGAATGTAAGCCATTATTTAATCTCCTCTCCTGATTTTTTAGCGTAACGTACAAGTTTGCCATTCTCACCCTCTTTGCGACCTACGCGGGTAGGTTTGCCGGTTTTGGGATCGGCCAGCATAAGGTTGGAAATGTGAATAGGAGCCTCCTGCTCAACGATTCCGCCCTGGGTGTTTTTGGCGCTGGGTTTGGTGTGTTTCTTGATCACGTTGAAACCCTCAACGATTGCGCGCTGCGATTTGGGGTCTACCTCAAGTACACGACCGGTTTTCTCTTTGCTTTTGCTACCGCCTGCGATAACATAAACAGTGTCACCTTTTTTGATATGTAATTTCATACTGCTTATCGGTATTTAAGATTACAATACTTCGGGTGCAAGCGAGATGATTTTCATATACTGGTCACGAAGCTCACGAGCAACGGGGCCAAAGATACGAGTACCGCGCATCTCACCCTGAGCGTTCAGAAGCACTACGGCGTTGTCATCGAAACGAATGTACGAACCGTTAGCACGACGAATCTCCTTCTTTGTTCTAACTACAACCGCCTTCGATACGGTACCCTTCTTGATCTCGCCAGAGGGGGTAGCGCTCTTTACGGTCACAACGATTTTGTCGCCAATAGAGGCATACTTCTTCTTGGTACCGCCCAGAACGCGAATGCAAAGAACCTCTTTTGCACCACTGTTGTCGGCTACTACCAATCTGCTTTCCTGTTGTATCATAACTATTTAGCTCTTTCGATAATTTCTACTAATCTCCAACGCTTAGTCTTGCTCAGAGGTCGCGTCTCCATAATCTTAACAGTGTCGCCCTCGTTGCACTGGTTCTGCTCGTCCTCAGCCACGAAGCGGGTGGTTTTGTTTACGAACTTACCATAGATAGGGTGTTTTACCTTACGGTGAACTGCAACGACGATAGATTTCTCCATCTTATTGCTGACTACCACACCGATTCTCTCTTTTCTAAGATTTCTTTCCATAGCGTCTAATTAACATTTAGTGTTTTTCTGGTGCAGTACAGTCTTCATACGAGCGATGTCTCTGCGAGCTTTCTTAATAACGGTAGTATCCTCTACGGGAGATACTGCGTGGTTCACCTTCAAAGTGGCAAGTTTTGCCTGCTCAGCCTCGAGGCGCTCTACCAAATCGGCTACCGCCATCTCTTTCAATTCTGCTGTTTTCATAACTTTCTTGTCTTACTTTATCAGGTTTACTACTCGGTATAATCTCTGCGTACTACGAGTTTGGTCTCGATAGGAAGCTTCTGTGCGCCGAGGCGGAGTGCCTCTTTGGCTACCTCGAAGGGTACGCCCTCGATCTCAAACATAATACGGCCGGGAGTCACAGGTGCTACATAGCCCTCGGGGTTACCTTTACCTTTACCCATACGTACCTCTGCGGGTTTCTTGGTGATGGGCTTGTCGGGGAAGATACGGATCCAGATCTGACCCTCACGTTTCATATAACGCACAATCGCCTGACGGGCTGCCTCAATCTGACGACCGGTAATCCAAGTCGAGTCGAGTGCTTTGAGGCCGAACGAACCGAACGCAAGCTGGTTACCACGCTGAGCGAGGCCTTTCATGCGTCCTTTCTGCATTCTTCTAAATTTTGTCCTTTTTGGTTGTAACATTGTCTTATCTTATTTAGAAGTGTTCCTTATTTGTTGTTATTGTTTCTCCTGCGCTTGCGGTCGCCGCGGGGTTTGCCACCGCGCTGATCGTTCTGAGCAGGACCGGCTACCGACGATGCACCTGCAATCTCGAAGAGGTCACGTTTGCCGTATACCTCGCCTACGCAGATCCATACTTTCACGCCAAGGATACCTACTTTGGTAAGTGCCTCTGCCAAGCAGTAGTCAACATCTGCACGGAAGGTGTGCAGAGGAATACGACCCTCTTTGTAGGTCTCGCTGCGAGCCATCTCAGCGCCGCCGATACGGCCGCTAATCTGGATCTTGATACCCTCGGCACCCATACGCATTGTCGATGCGATAGTGGTCTTGATGGCGCGACGGTACGATACGCGACCCTCGAGCTGGCGTGCCAACTGGTTGGCTACGATTACAGCGTCGATCTCGGGACGTTTAACCTCGAAGATGTTGATCTGGATCTCCTTGCCGGTGAGTTTCTTCAACTCCTCTTTGAGCTTGTCAACCTCCTGACCGCCTTTACCGATGATAAGACCGGGGCGTGCGGTGCTGATGGTTACGGTTACGAGCTTCAAGGTGCGCTCGATGATAATCTTCGAGATGCTGGCCTTTGCAAGACGGGCGTTCAGATATGTACGAATTTTCTGATCCTCAACCAAGCGGGTTGAAAAATCTTTACCGCCGTACCAGTTGGAGTCCCAACCGCGGGTGATACCGAGACGGTTTGCAATTGGATTAACTTTCTGTCCCATCTTATTTACTCAGCTGCTTTAGTTTCTACTACCATTTTGTCTACAATAATCGTAACGTGGTTAGAACGTTTACGAATGCGGTGTGCGCGACCCTGGGGTGCGGGCTGGATGCGTTTGAGCATACGACCGCCATCTACCTTAATCTCTTTTACGCAGAGTTTGGTATCCTCCAGACGCTCGTTGGGGTTCTTGGCCTCCCAGTTGGCGATAGCCGAACGGAGGAGTTTCTCCAACCTTACCGAAGCCTCTTTCTTCGAGTAGCGAAGCAGACCCAGTGCTTTATTCACCTCTACGCCGCGAACGGTGTCGGCAACGATACGCATCTTGCGGGGCGAGGTAGGGCAATCACGCAGCGAGGCGATAGCCACCTGCTTCTTTGCGGCCTTGAGTTTCTCGGCCATTTGATATTTTCTTGCTCCCATATCCTATTATTTTTTTCTGTTACCGGCGTGACCGCGGAAGGTACGAGTTGCTGCGAACTCACCGAGCTTGTGGCCTACCATATTTTCGGTTACATAAACGGGGATGAACTTGTTACCGTTGTGCACAGCAATTGTCTGACCCACGAAGTCGGGCGAAATCATACTTGCCCTCGACCAAGTCTTGATTACGGTCTTCTGATTGCTCTCGTTCTGAGCGATAACTCGCTGCTCGAGTTTGGGCTCAATGAACGGGCCTTTTTTAAGTGAACGACTCATTATGCTACTATTTTTTTATTTTGTTTTCTTGGAGATAATGAATTTGCTGGTGGTCTTCTTAGGATTACGAGTCTTGTAACCTTTAGCCAACAGACCTTTACGCGAACGGGGGTGACCACCGCTGGAGCGACCCTCACCACCACCCATGGGGTGATCAACAGGGTTCATAGTCACACCACGGTTGTGAGGCCTGCGACCCAACCAACGCTTCCTACCGGCTTTACCGTGCTGCTCAAGGCTGTGGTCGGGGTTCGACACTGCACCAATGGTTGCGCGGCAAGCGCACAATACCATACGGGTCTCGCCCGAAGGAAGTTTAATAATAGCATATTTACCCTCGCGAGCCAGAAGCTGTGCGTAGGTACCGGCACTACGGGCCAATACTGCGCCCTGACCGGGGTAGAGTTCGATTGCGTGTACAATAGTACCAAGGGGAATGTTTGCAAGAAGCAAAGTGTTACCTACCTCGGGGGCAACGCTCTCGCCGCTCAATACGGTCTGACCTACTTTCAGGCCATTGGGGGCCAAGATGTAGCTCTTCGAACCGTCTGCGTAGACGATAAGTGCGATGCGGGCCGAACGGTTAGGATCGTACTCGATGGTTGCTACCTTTGCAGCCATACCATCTTTTGCACGTTTGAAGTCAATTACACGGTACATCTGTTTGTGGCCACCACCGATGTAACGTACGGTCATCTTACCGACGTGGTTACGACCACCGCTGCTCTTTTTGGGCTCGAGCAACGATTTCTCAGGCACCGAGCAGGTAATATCCGTGAAGGTACCTGCGACTTTATGTCTTGTTCCCGGAGTTACGGGATTAAACTTTTTTACTGCCATCTCTCAAATTAGATATTACTGTAGAAATCAATGGTATCGCCCTCTTTCAAGGTTACGATAGCTTTTTTAACTGCATTGGTGCGACCTACCAAGTAGCCCGATTTGGTGTAGCGAGCATTGAGCTTACCTTTGGTGTTGATGGTATTTACGCTCTCTACTACTACGTTATACATCTGCTCTACGGCTGCGCGAATCTCCAGTTTGTTAGCCCTGCGGTCAACAATAAATCCGTACTGACCGAGTTTCTCGCCCTGACCGGCCATTTTCTCAGTCAGGATGGGTTTGATAATTACGTTCATAATTCTCTTCGGTTTTTAAGGATTAGAAATTCTCGTTTACTCGAGCCAGTGCGCTCTCGGTGAACAACATAACACCGGCGTTCATCACGTCATAGGTGTTGAGGTTGGCTGCCTGCATAACCTTCACTTTGGGGAGGTTGCGAACGCTGAGGCTGATGTTGTGGTCGGTCTCTGCTACTACGAGCAAAATCTTCTTTCCTGCCAGATTCAGAGCCTCGGCCATTGCTACGAACGATTTGGTTTTGGGAGTCTCCATAACGAAATCCTCTACAACGGTGATAGCCTCATTCTGGGCTTTGATTGAGAGTGCGCTACGGCGGGCCAGAGCTTTGAGCTTCTTGTTGAGCTTGAAGCTGTAGTCGCGGGGTACGGGACCAAAGATGCGACCGCCGCCGGGGAAGAGAGGCGAGAGGATGCTACCTGCGCGGGCGCCGCCTGTGCCTTTCTGACGTTTGAGTTTGCGGGTCGAACCGGCTACCTCATTACGCTGTTTGGCTTTGTGAGTGCCCTGACGCTGATCGGCCAAGTACTGCTTTACTGCCAAGTAGATAGCGTGGGTGTTGGGCTCGATGCCGAATACCTCCTGCGAAAGCACTGCTTTCTTCGAGGTCTGGGTTCCTGTGGTGCTGTAAATTGTAAGTTCCATCTCCTCTCTACTACTTTTCAATGATTACATAAGTACCTTTTGCGCCGGGAATCGAACCTTTCACAAGGAGAAGGTTGTTCTCTGCAATAACTTTGAGAACTTTAAGGTTCTGTACCTTAACTCTCTCACCGCCGGTCTGACCGGGCAGACGTTTGCCCTTGAACACGCGCGAGGGATAGGACGATGCGCCGAGCGAACCGGGCTTGCGCTGACGGTTGTGCTGGCCGTGGGTCTGGCCGCCTACACCGGCAAAGCCGTGGCGTTTAACTACGCCCTGATAGCCTTTACCTTTCGACACGCCCACTACGTCTACCCAGTCACCCTCTACGAAGGTGTCGGCAACGGTGAGCACCTGACCCAGAGTCACCTCAGTGAACTCTTTGAACTCTACCATTTTGGCTTTGGGGGTTACACCCGATTTGCCAAAGTGGCCTAACAAGCTTTTGCTGGTGTGCTTCTCACTTTTCTCGCCATAGGCAATCTGAACTGCGGAGTAACCATCTTTCTCCTCGTTCTTGATTTGCGTAACTACACAGGGACCAGCTTCGATAACAGTGCATGGTATATTTTTACCCTCGGCACTGAAAACGGAAGTCATTCCGATTTTTTTTCCAATAAGTCCTGACATTTTACCTGTCTTTAATTACTTGTTGTTTGTTTAATATAAAAAGTGTGTGTGTTTGGTTCTCTCTTGTATTTCGGGAGATTTTTGCCCTCTGCGTCCTGCGTGGCCACCGCCTCGCCAGGCCGCAGAAAGTGCTCCTCGCGTATATTATCTAATAGGTATCCGCGAGGATCACTTCTGTATGTGGGGCGTCTCTGCTATCAGACTTTGATGTTCACCTCAACACCCGAGGGGAGCTCCAATTTCATCAGAGCGTCGATAGTTTTGGGGGTCGAGCTGTAGATATCAAGGATCCTTTTGAAGGTGCAGAGCTGGAACTGCTCACGTGCTTTCTTGTTAACGAAAGTCGAACGGTTCACAGTGAAAATCTTTTTCTGAGTAGGAAGTGGAATAGGACCGCTTACTACTGCGCCTGTGCTTTTCACAGTTTTTACGATCTTCTCGGCCGATTTGTCAACCAAGTTGTGGTCGTAAGATTCGAGTTTGATTCTAATTTTCTGACTCATAATTATGGTTATTCTTTTATTCCAATTCTTGTTTCTTGCCGCCGCATTTCTCGATAACATCCTTAGCTACATTCTGAGGAACCTCATCGAAGTGCGAGAACTCCATTGTAGAGGTAGCGCGGCCCGACGAGAGTGTACGGAGTACGGTAACATAGCCGAACATTCCCGACAGAGGTACTTTGGCTTTGATTGCGGTTGCAACGCCTTTGCTCTCGGTACCCTCAATCTGACCACGACGTTTGTTAAGGTCGCCGATGATATCACCCATATACTCCTCGGGGGTAACAACCTCCACTTTCATAATGGGCTCCATCAGTACGGGATTACACTTGGGAGTAGCCTCGCGGAAACCGTTGCGGGCGCAAATCTCAAACGAAAGTGCATCCGAGTCTACGGGGTGGAACGAACCATCCTTCAGGGTTACCTTCATCGAATCGATGCCGAAGCCTGCAAGAGGACCGTTGGCCATTGCCGACTCGAAACCTTTCTGAACTGCGGGGATAAACTCCTTAGGTACGTTACCGCCTTTAACCTCGTCGATAAACTGCAGACCCTGAACACCCTCATCGGCGGGACCGATCTCGAAGATGATATCTGCAAATTTACCACGACCACCGGACTGCTTCTTGAATACCTCGCGCATCTGGAAGGTGCCATTGAGGGCCTCCTTGTAGGATACCTGAGGTGCACCAACATTAATCTCGATGCCGAACTCCCTGCGGAGACGGTCGATGATGATATCGAGGTGGAGCTCGCCCATACCACTGATGATGGTCTGGCCGCTATCCTGATCGGTCTTCACGGTGAAGGTAGGATCCTCCTCTGCGAGTTTGCCGAGTGCGATACCGAGTTTGTCGAGATCCTTCTGAGTTTTGGGCTCAACGGCGATACCGATAACGGGCTCGGGGAAGGTCATCGACTCGAGGGTAATCTGCTTGTCCTCTACGCAGAGGGTATCGCCGGTGCGAACATCCTTGAAACCAACCACTGCACAGATATCGCCTGCGCCGATGGTATCCATAGGATTCTGCTTGTTGGCGTGCATCTGGTAGATACGGCTGATACGCTCCTTCTTGCCCGAACGGGTGTTGAAGACATAGGTACCTGCATCGAGTTTACCGGAGTAGATACGGATGAATGCCAGACGACCTACATAGGGGTCGGTTGCAATCTTAAATGCGAGTGCGCAGAAGGGATCATCCTCGGTGGGGTAACGCTTCACGTTGCTCTCGTTGCGGGGGTCGGTGCCGTTGATAGCCTCGATATCGAGGGGCGAGGGCAAGAACATCATAATCGAATCCAGCAGAAGCTGAACACCTTTGTTCTTGAACGACGAACCACACAACATAGGGATGATCTGCATACCGATAGTTGCTTTGCGAATAGCGGCGATGAGCTCCTCGGGAGTGATCGAATCGGGATCCTCAAAGAACTTCTCCATAAGAGCCATATCGACAGTGGCTACCTCCTCAACGAGGTGTGCCCTTGCCTCCTCAGCCTCGGCTTTCAACTCCTCGGGTATGGGCTCATAGGTGTAGTTCACGAGCTGATCTTTCTTTGCATCGTCGTAGATGATGGCCCTATTATATATAAGGTCTATCACACCCCTGAACGACTGCTCGCTGCCGATGGGCAAAACTACGGGTACTGCGTTAGCGCCAAGGCGCTCTTTAACCTGTGCGCATACATTACTAAAATCGGCACCGGTGCGGTCCATCTTGTTAACGTAACCGATACGGGGTACGTTATACTTGTCGGCCTGACGCCATACGGTCTCACTCTGGGGCTCCACACCACCCACTGCACAGAAAGTAGCCACTGCGCCATCGAGTACTCGGAGCGAGCGCTCAACCTCCACAGTAAAGTCTACGTGTCCGGGGGTGTCGATCAGGTTAATCTGATACTGTTTGCCATTGTAGTTCCAGAAAGCGGTAGTAGCGGCCGAAGTGATGGTGATACCACGCTCCTGCTCCTGAACCATCCAGTCCATAGTAGCAGAACCATCGTGTGTCTCACCGATCTTGTGGGTCTTACCGGTGTAGAACAGGATTCGCTCGGAAGTGGTGGTCTTACCGGCATCGATGTGCGCCATGATACCGATATTACGCGTATATGTTAAATCTCTTCCCATCGAATCTCTTAGAATCTGAAGTGTGCGAATGCTTTATTTGCCTCTGCCATACGGTGCATCTCCTCTTTACGTTTGAAGGCAGCACCCTCGTTGTTGTAGGCAGCCATAATCTCACCGCAGAGTTTCTCTGCCATAGACTTACCTGCGCGCTTACGAGAATAAAGGACCATATTTTTCATCGAAATCGAAATCTTGCGCTCAGGACGAACCTCCATAGGAACCTGGAAGGTAGCACCACCGATACGGCGCGACTTCACCTCAACCTGGGGGGTGATGTTCTCAAGTGCCTGTTTCCATACCTCAAGAGGAGCCTTGTCTGCATCCTTCATCTTCTCGCCCACCAGATCCAACGCATCGTAGAAAATGGTGTATGCAATACTCTTCTTACCATCCAGCATCAAACTGTTTACAAAGCGGGTAACCATAACGTCACCAAATTTGGGATCTGGAAGTAGAATGTGCTTTTTAGGCTTTGCTTTTCTCATTTTGTCTTAAATCTTTTAATTGTGTGTTCTTACTAGTTGTGAGAGATTACTTTTTGGCTGCTTTGGGACGTTTAGCACCGTATTTCGAACGACGCTGACGACGACCGTCTACACCTGCGCTATCCAATGCACCACGAACCAAGTGGTAGCGTACACCGGGGAGGTCTTTTACACGACCACCGCGCACCAAAACGATAGAGTGTTCCTGCAAGTTGTGTCCCTCACCAGGGATGTAGGCATTCACCTCTTTCTGGTTGGTAAGTTTCACACGTGCTACTTTACGCATTGCCGAGTTAGGCTTCTTGGGGGTGGTGGTGTAAACACGCACGCACACACCGCGCCTCTGGGGACAAGCGTCGAGGGCGGGAGATTTACTCTTCATCTCCAACTGAACCCTTCCTTTACGTACAAGCTGCTGAATTGTAGGCATCTTTACTTTCTTTAGTCCTTTGTTTTTGTTAAACTTTTATTCTCGTATTGCCCATTGTGGGACTCACGTTCCCATTTTTGGGCCTGCAAAGATACGGCATTTTTTTGTTTCTACAATATATATGGCATTTTTTTCACCCCCGAGAGGGCCGATTTCTCAGCATTTTAGCCCCTTTTTGCCCTTTTGGTCGATTCTTTTTTCTTATCGTTTTGGCGAAACTATTTGTTGCGACTATCGAAACACCAAACCCACCCTCGCAACTGCCTGTGTTTCTACTGTTTGCAAAAAACTTTATCGGGGTGTGTGGTTTGCACCGCAAATATACTTATCTTTGTAGCTCAGTTTTTTACGAATTTTCAAACCTAAACAATAGACAATGGAATATAATTTCAAACAGCTCGAGGCCAAATGGCAAGAGCAATGGCAGAAAGAGCAGACCTACCGAGTGGAGGTAGATAGCTCTAAGCCAAAGTTTTACGTTCTCGATATGTTCCCCTACCCCTCGGGTGCGGGACTCCACGTAGGCCACCCGCTGGGCTACATCGCCTCCGACATCTACTCGCGCTACAAACGCTCCTGCGGATTCAACGTACTCCACCCTATGGGTTACGACGCTTTCGGACTCCCCGCAGAGCAGTATGCCATCCAGACCGGACAGCACCCCGCAGTGACCACCGAGCAGAACATCACACGCTACCGTTCGCAGCTCGACAAGATAGGTTTCTCCTACGATTGGTCGCGCGAGGTACGCACCTGCGAGCCCGAGTATTATAAGTGGACACAGTGGGCCTTCCTCGAGATGTTCTCCCACTACTACGACAACACTCTCGGCAAAGCCGAGAAAATCGAGGCTCTGGTGGCTCGTTTCGAGAAGCAGGGCACCGAGGGACTCGATGCAGCCTGCAGCCAGCAGCTCTCCTTCACGGCCGAGCAGTGGGCAGCCTACACCGCACAGGAGCGCGAGGAGATTCTCCAGAACTACCGCCTCGCCTTCCGCGCCGACACGATGGTAAACTGGTGCGCCGAGTTGGGTACAGTGCTTGCTAACGACGAGGTGAAAGATGGCCTCTCGGTGCGTGGCGGCTTCCCCGTTGTGCAGCGCAGGATGAAGCAGTGGTTGCTCCGCGTGACCGCCTATGCACCCCGCCTGCTCGAGGGTCTCGACAAGCTCGAGTGGAGCGAGTCGCTCAAGGAGATTCAGCGCAACTGGATTGGCAAGAGCACAGGCGCACAGGTATTTTTCGACATCGAGGGTAGCGACAAGAAACTCGAGATTTTCACCACCCGCCCCGACACCATCTTTGGCGTTACCTTTATGGTTATTGCGCCCGAGCACGAGTGGGTAAAAGAGCTCACCCTCTCCGATGCCCAAGCCGACGTAGAGGCCTACCTTGAGGCCACCAAGAAACGTTCTGAGAGGGAGCGCATCGCCGAGACAAAACGTGTGAGCGGTGTCTTCACAGGCAGCTATGCTATCAACCCCTTCACCGGCAAACGTATTCCTATCTATGTGAGTGACTACGTATTGGCAGGCTATGGCACAGGTGCCATTATGGCAGTGCCCGCACACGACTCGCGCGACTGGGCATTTGCCAAGCACTTCGGCCTCGACATCATTCCCGTCGTAGAGGGCGGCAATGTGGAGGAGGCAAGCTACGATGCCAAAGAGGGCAAACTCATCAACTCCGACTTCATCAACGGCCTCGACGTAAAGGTGGCCATCGAGCGTATGTGGGATGAGATTGAGGCTCGTGGTTTGGGCCAGCGCAAGGTGAACTACCGTCTGCGCGATGCCATCTTCAGTCGTCAGCGTTATTGGGGCGAGCCCTTCCCCATCTACTACAAAGATGATATAGCACACCCCCTCTCGCTCGAGCAATTGCCTCTGGAGCTGCCCGAGGTGGAGAAGTTCACCCCCACGGCAGAGGGCGAGCCACCATTGGCACGTGCGAAGAGTTGGCACAACGCAGAGGGCTACCCCTACGAGACCAGCACTATGCCCGGTTTTGCAGGCTCGTCGGCCTACTACCTGCGCTATATGGACCCCCGCAACTCGGAGGCTCTGGTGAGCCGCGAGGCCAACGAATATTGGCGCAATGTAGACCTCTATGTAGGTGGTATTGAGCACGCTACGGGTCACCTTATCTACTCGCGCTTCTGGAACAAATTCCTCTTCGACCTCGGCGTAATCTGCGAGGACGAGCCCTTCAAGAAGCTTGTCAATCAGGGTATGATTCAGGGCCGTTCCAACTTCGTTTACCGCGTTGTGGGCACCAACAAATTCGTATCGCTCGGACTCAAGGAGCAGTACGAGACACAGGAGATTCACGTAGACGTAAACATCGTCAAGAACGACATTCTCGACCTCGACGCATTCCGCGCCTGGAGGCCCGAGTTCAACGATGCAGAGTTCATCCTCGAGGGTGACAAGTATGTCTGCGGTTGGGCTATCGAGAAGATGAGCAAGAGTATGTTCAACGTGGTCAACCCCGACTACATCGTAGATAACTACGGCGCAGACACGCTGCGTATGTATGAGATGTTCCTCGGCCCGCTCGAGCAGAGCAAACCCTGGGATACCAATGGCATCGACGGCGTACACAAATTCCTGCGCCGCTTCTGGAGCAAATTCTTCGACAAGCAGGGCAACCTCGCCATCAGCGACGAGGCCGCCACTCCCGCCGAGCTCAAGTCGCTCCACAAGACCATCAAGAAGGTGAGAGAGGATATAGAGAACTTCTCGTTCAACACCTCCATTGCAGCCTTTATGATCTGTCTCAACGAGTTGGGCAACTGCAACAAGAGGGCCATCCTGGAGCCTCTGACCATTCTGCTCTCGCCCTTCACCCCCCACATTTCGGAGGAGTTGTGGCACCTGTTGGGCAACGAGGGTTCGGTATGCGACGCAGCCTACCCCGAGTTCAACCCCGACTACTTGGTGGAGAACTCGTTTGAGTATCCCGTATCGTTCAACGGCAAGATGAGGTTCAAGAAGTCGCTGCCTCTGGGCATCGCCAACAGCGAGATTGAGGCTCTGATTCTCGCCGATGAGCAGACCCAGAAGTACACCGACGGCAAGGCACCCAAGAAGGTGATTATCGTGCCGGGTAAGATTATCAACATAGTGCTTTAGGGCACCGCACAATGAGCAACAGGGTCGGGTGGGCAACGAGGTCCACCCGACTCCATCTTGCACCACACCCTCACACACTCGGGGATTAGAAGGAGAGTGTAATAGAAGAAACCGCAAAAACAAAGAGAGATCTCGCAATGGATTTCATCACACTACTACTTATGGCCGTGGGCGTATCTATGGATGCCTTCTCGGTGGCCATCTGCAAGGGGCTTTCGATGAGGCGCATTACGCTCGGAGGATGCTCCACTGTGGGCCTTTGGTTTGGTGGCTTTCAGGCACTTATGCCCATATTGGGTTACTTTGCAGGGGTGACATTCAGGGGCGCAATCGAGAACATCGACCACTGGGTGGCATTTGGACTTTTGGCACTCATAGGTGTCAATATGATACGCGAGGCTCTCTCGCCCGAAGAGGCAGAGGAGGGTTGCTGCGGCGAGTCGACGAGGGAGGAGAGGCCGTTGGCTGCGAAGAAAATGCTCCCCTTGGCCATAGCCACAAGCATAGATGCCCTGGCTGTGGGTGTATCGTTAGCGGTGCTGAAGGTGGACATCTGGTCGGCGGCAGCATTCATAGGCGCAACAACCTTCTGCTTCAGCACAGCAGGTGTGGCCATCGGCAACCACTTCGGTGGCCGCTATAAGTCCAAAGCAGAGCTTGCAGGTGGCGCAATCCTCATCCTCATCGGCCTCCGCATCCTCATCGAACACCTGCTCGGCTAACCCAAGAGAGAGGAGCAATTGGATACCTCGACACAAGGTGCCGACCTCGACGGAGACAAAAAAAACAATCCGGCTTTCAACTTTCAACTCTTTGTAGTATCTTTGTGAGGTTATACCTCACAAGCAAACAAGCACAGAGAAGATGGAGAACAACTTTATAGTTTCGGCTCGCAAATATCGCCCGCAGACATTCGAATCGGTCGTGGGCCAGAGCCACATCACCACCACCCTCAAAAATGCCATCGCACGCAAGCAGTTGGCACACGCCTACCTCTTCTGCGGCCCCCGAGGAGTGGGTAAGACCACCTGCGCACGCATCTTCGCCAAGAGCATCAACTGCCTCAACCCCACCGCCGACGGCGACGCTTGCGGTGAGTGCGAATCGTGCCGCAGTTTCAACGAAGGTCGCAGCTTCTCCATCCACGAACTCGACGCCGCATCCAATAACTCGGTGGACAACATCCGCGACCTCGTAGACCAAGTGCGCATTCCCCCGCAGGTGGGTGAGTACAGCGTCTACATCATCGACGAGGTACATATGCTCTCGCAGGCCGCATTCAACGCCTTCCTCAAGACCCTTGAGGAGCCTCCACACCACGCCATCTTCGTCTTGGCAACCACCGAGAAACACAAAATCATACCCACGATTCTCTCGCGCTGCCAGATATACGACTTCCGTCGCATCCGCATCGAGGACGCTGTGGAGTATCTCAAGAGCATCGCCTCCAACGAAGGAGTCACTTACGACGACGAGTCGCTCCATCTGATTGCACGCAAGGCCGATGGCGGTATGAGGGATGCGCTCTCGATGTTCGACAAGGCTGTGTCGTTCTGCGGTGGCAAACTCGAGTACAAAGAGGTGGCTGCAACCCTCAATGTGCTCGACTACGACACCTACTTCAGCCTCACCTCGGCAATCCTCGAGGGCGACTACAAAGGCTCGCTGCTCATCTTCGACGAGGTGCTCAGCAAGGGTTTCTCGGGCCAGACATTCGCATCGGGCCTCGCCAGCCACTTCCGCGATCTGTTGATGTGCAAAGACCCGCAGACCTTACCGCTGCTGGAGATAACAGGCTCGTTGCTTGAGCGTTACAAGCAGCAGAGCGCCGCCTGCGACATAGGCTTCCTCTTTTCGGCCATCTCTTTGCTGGGTACGGTAGACGGAGGAATCAAGACAGCAACCAATCAGCGACTGCACGTCGAGTTGGGCCTTATGAAGCTCGCCGGCTTGTGTCAAAAAAAAAAATTTGATGTAGCCATCCCCACCCTCCCCGACCTCCACATAGGCTCGGCCGAAGCGCAGGAGGGAGGGCAAAATGTGGCCCCCGCACCACAGGGAGCAACGCAAACGGTAACCGCAACTTCGCAGGGGGCAATGGCAAATGTGACCGCTACTCCGCAAAGCACAACCCCATCGGCACCCACCGATGTAAGTACAACCTCACCGGCTGCGGCCACTCCGAGTGCTGTACAGACCAGAGCCTCGAGCGCGGCACATAGTGCAATGCCAACTGCTCCGATGGCTCCAAAAGCGGCCCCCGACGTGGCAGCCACAGCACAACCCACACCCCACACGCCCACGCCAAGTCGTTCAAAGACCATCTTTGGCGGCTCCATAAGCGATATTATGAGAGGTGACCAAGGGCAAGACGAAGAGCAGGAGGCGGTAATATTCTACGACCCCCACGCACAGAAGAAGATTACGGACAATTGGGACAGCTTCATCACCCATCTGAAAACCTTCAATGCGCGACTCAGCAATGCCCTCCAAACCACCCGCGTGGCAGGTCACACCCTCTCGGTAGAGGTGAGCACCGAACTCATACGCGAGGAGGTGATGCGCAACCAGCCCGAAATCACCGAACTACTCCATCGCCACTGCAATCTCGAGGGTAGCATCATACTCGATGTGGTGGTCAAGGAAAACAACGACGAGGCAAAACCACTTCGCCCCGTAGACAAAGTCCGCTTCCTCGCAGAGAAAAACCCCGAGATCGCAATCCTCATCAAAGAGCTTGAGCTCGAACTCTAACATACAGACAACAAGAAAAGTAACACAAGAAAAAAACATAAGAGCACAGTAAAGACTATGACCAATTTCGTAGAAGAACTCAGGTGGAGAGGAATGATCCACGATATGATGCCCGGCACCGAAGAGCAGCTCCAGAAAGAGATGACCACCGCCTATCTCGGCATCGACCCCACAGCAGACTCACTCCACATCGGCCACCTTGTCGGTGTGATGATTCTCAAACACCTCCAGCGTTGCGGCCACAGACCCATCGCCCTCGTTGGTGGCGCAACTGGTATGATTGGCGACCCCTCGGGCAAGTCGCAGGAGCGCAATCTCCTCGATGAGGCCACCCTCCGCCACAACCAAGAGTGCATCAAACGTCAACTCTCCAAGCTCATCGACTTCGACAGCGACGCTCCCAATGCAGCTCTGATGGTCAACAACTACGACTGGATGAAAGACTTTTCGTTCCTCGAGTTTATCCGCGACGTGGGTAAGCACATCACCGTGAACTATATGATGGCCAAAGACTCGGTTAAGAAACGTTTCAATGGCGAGGGCGACGGTATGTCGTTCACCGAGTTTACCTACCAGCTCGTGCAGGGCTAC
>JAFVSJ010000027.1 GCA_017503805.1 Tidjanibacter sp. | reverse complement strand
GCGGACCAAATTGGATTTACGCCTTGTGGCGTGTCTACGACCTTGAGGCCTTATCTATTCTCTACCTCAACAGACCCCTCCACCTTCGGACACCTCCCCTGCTTTACCCAATTATTTCTTTATGCTACTTTTGGTGGCAAAAGTAGCGCAAAAGCCACCGCACGCACCTCCGTCGGGAGCAAGGAGCAGAAAAGTCTAAAACGGATGCTACGCAATCAAAGCATTTGATGTCTCCGTTTTTTAACGACTTTTCTACTCCTCGCTCTACGCTGCACCACTCGTGGGTGCAGCTATCCTCCTCCGCTGCAAGTGCGGACCAAATTGGAATTACGCCTTGCGGCGTGTCTACGACCTTACGGCCTTATCTATTCTCTACCTCAACAAACTCCACCAACGCCCAAAATTAATCCTCCCCTAACTTAGGGGAGGTGGATGCGACAGCAGACGGTGGGGTGTGTCTATAAGGTGACCGTTGTTGGTTTATCATTACCTTATCACAGCCTAAACAGACCCCTCCGTCACATTGTGACACCTCCCCTGACTCAGGGGAGGATGAATGAAAAATTTACCCGCACCAACTGAAAGTAAAAAGCGCATATCGCGGAGGGAATTTTTTGCCGACAAGGAAGGGCGAGTCCGCAGCTTACTTGACGTAAGTGAGGAACTCGCCCAACGTAGACGGTGAAAAATTCACCCGCGAGATGCGCTTTTTTTACTTGTCGCGCTTGTAGAGAAAACGCTTAATCTTCATCGAAGGAGTCTTTTCGAATCCCTCCTTCTGCTCCTCAACCTTGGATACGCGTGCGAACTTGGCCACACGAGTGTTCACATAGTCGCGGATCTCCCTCATAAGCTCGTCGTACTTCGCCGAAACGTTGTCTTTGAACTCCTCGAGGGCCTCTTCGAGTTTCTCTTTATCGAGCGCTACCAATGCCACCAACGAACCTTTGTCGGCCACAACAATCGACTCGGTCACTAATCGGTGGGTATTGATAACGCTTTCTATCTCTTCGGGATAGATATTCTCTCCCGTCGAGCCCACAATCATACTGTTGGCTCGTCCTTTGATTACGAGGTAACCTTTTTTGTCGAAGCAACAGAGGTCGCGTGTGCGGAACCAGCCGTCATCGGTGAAGGCATCTTTGGTTGCTTCGGGGTTTTTGTAGTATCCCTCCATCACGCAGGGTGTTTTCACAACGAGCTCACCCTCGCCCGTCTCGGGATTCACGTCTATGAGTTTACCCTCCACGTACTTACCTGCGAGGCCCACAGCCTGCAAACGGGTTTCTGCGGGCACTGCGCCATAGATGAGAGGTGCGGTTTCGGTCAGACCGTAACCGATGGCGTAGGGGAACTTGGCCTCACGCATAAAAATTTCGGTTTCTCGGCCAACCTTGGCACCACCGATACCGAAGAAACGGAGTCGGCCACCGAAGGTCTTTTTGAGTCGCTTACCGGCGAGGCTGTGGAAGAACTTGCGCACGAAGGGTACGGAGTAGAGTGTGCTCATAGCCTTGCTCTTGGTGAACTTGGCCTTGACCTGACTGTTGTAGATTTTCTCCATAATGAGAGGCACGGAGAGGATGATGGTGGGCCTCACACTCTTGAAGGCGGGCATCAGTGCCGAAGCGGTAGGCGGACGGTCCATATAGACCACCTGCGAGCCGTGACTCAAGGGGAGCAACAGTCCGAGCGAACACTCATAGGTGTGTGCGAGCGGGAGGATGGAGAGGAACACGTCGTTCTCGTCGACGTTCTGCATTGTGTAGCAGACCTCCACCTGCGTAGCCAGAGCTTTATGAGTGAGCATCACACCTTTGGGTGCGGAGGTTGTACCGGAGGTGTAGATGATGGCTGCGAGGTCCTCACCTTTGGGTTCGGTAGCCGAGCCGGGTGTGGTCTCTTTGCGGCTGATGATGGAGAGGTTTTTGGTGCGTATGATGATGTTCATACGCTCCTTGGTCTCGTCGGAGAGTTTTGTGTAGAGTTTGTCGCTCACACAAAGTGCCTTGGCTTCGGAGTGGGCGATGATTTTGTCGAGCTCGGGGCCTGAGAAGTCGGGCATAATGGGCACGATGACCATACCGGAGTTCACGGTTGCGAAGTAGCAGATGCCCCAGTTGGGCATACTGCTGCTGAGCAGAGCCACTTTGTCACCGGGGTTGAGTCCCGACTCCACGAGCAGTTCGCTGACAAATTTCACCCTGTCGCCCATCTCGGCGTAGGTCATACTCTCACGCTCAAACATCGAGAGTGCGGTGTTCTTGGCGAAGCGTTTGACACTGTTGGTGAATATCTGCTTCAGAGTTTCGAATTTCATTTTCACTAAATAATTTGTTACCTTTGGTCTGCGAAAAGAGTTGCACCGCAGCAACGTTCGTCAAGGTGCACACTTTTCAGCCTACAAAGATAGGATATTACTTTGGAACTTTCACAATGACACAGAGCTAATTTGGGATGCTCAATAGCGAAATTATATCCACCGAAATGGCCGCAGCAGGTTTTGATGCTTGGGGTGTGGTCGAGGCTACGGAGTTGTCCGATGCCAAAGCGCGTTTCGAGATGTGGCTTGGCGAGGGAGGCGACTACGGACTCGACTACCTGCGCCGCAATGTAGACAAACGTTTCGATGCCCGACTGCTGCTGCCGGGAGCAAGAAGCATCATCGTGGGAGCGGTCTGCTACAAAAACGAGCAATCGCTCTCGTCGGATGCCCCCTATGGCGGCCGCATAGCCTCCTATGCCCACTCTGAGGACTACCATACATCTCTAAAAGAGATGTTCCGACAGGTTGCCGAGCGCCTCGGCATCACCGACCGCAAGTCTATGAAGATATGTGTCGACAGTGTTCCACTGGCCGAAAAGAGCCTCGCCGTACGAGCAGGCATCGGATGGATAGGGCGCAATTCGCTCGTTGTGAATCCACGTTTCGGCTCCTTTATGGTCTTTGGAGAGTTGATTCTGACCGAGGAGTGTGACCACTACAGCACCCCCTACGAAAGTGACGGATGCGTAGGTTGTGGTCGCTGTTTGCTACGATGCCCAACGGGAGCAATTAGCCCCAATCGCACCATCCGTACAGCCCTCTGCATCTCCAATCGCACCATCGAGCAGGGCCCCTCAAGCGAGGAGTTCGACACCCACGGTTGGTACTTCGGCTGCGAGGAGTGCCAGAGCTGCTGCCCCCACAATGCCACCTCGCCACTCCACACCAATCCACGCTTTAGGCCGCTCTACTCCCCCACCCTCTTCGATAGCAACTTTCGAGCAAATCTCACCCCCGAGCGTGCAGAAAGTTTGTTCGGGACAACACCACTGATGAGAAAATTCAAAAAATGGTAGTACCTTTGTCGAATCTACACGCGCTTTATACATAGTAACAACCACTAAACACCCACAAAAGATATGGCACTTTTCGACATATTCCGCCGCCGCAAGAACGAGCAGCAGCCACAACAACCCGCCACCGCAACCGAGCAGACCTCTGCCACAGCGGAGAGCACAACCACCCCAACCCCCGCTGCCGAACAGCCCTCCTCACAACAGCAGGAGATTACCGAGGGACTGCGCAAGACCAAAGAGGGCTTCTTTGGCAAACTCGCACGCGCCGTTGCAGGCCGTTCGCAGGTAGACGAGAGCTTCCTCGACGACTTGGAAGAGGTGCTCATCACCTCCGACGTGGGCGTAGAGACCACCGTCAAGATTATCAAGAACATTGAGGCTCGAGTAGCGAGGGATAAGTATATGAACACCGCCGAGCTCAACGCCATCCTGCGCGACGAGATCTCGCTGCTGTTGCAGGAGTGTGAGGAGAAACACAACGACTTCGGCATCTCCATCAAGGAAGGTACTCCCTATGTGGTTATGGTCGTGGGTGTCAACGGCGCAGGCAAAACCACCACCATCGGCAAACTCGCCGCACAACTCACCAAAGCGGGCCGCAAGGTCTACATCGGCGCTGCCGACACCTTCCGCGCCGCCGCTATCGACCAACTTCAGGTATGGGCCGACAGGGCTGGTGCCACTATGATACGTCAGGATATGGGCTCCGACCCCGCCTCGGTCGCCTTCGACACCCTCAAGTCGGCCGTTGCCAACGGAGCCGACGTGGTACTCATCGACACCGCAGGCCGACTCCACAACAAGGTGGGACTTATGAATGAGCTCGCCAAGATACGCAACGTGATGGCCAAAATCATCCCCGACGCACCCCACGAAGTGATGCTCGTGCTCGATGGCTCCACAGGTCAGAACGCCTTTGAGCAGGCACGTCAGTTCACTGCCGCCACCAAGGTCAACTCGCTGGCAATCACCAAACTCGACGGCACAGCCAAGGGCGGTGTGGTCATCGGCATCAGCGACCAATTCTCCATCCCCGTACACTACATCGGCATCGGCGAGGGCATCGACCAGCTCAAGATTTTCGACCGCCGCGAGTATGTCAACGCACTCTTTGGCGACAAATAACCACCGCTATCATCCAAACGCACTATGAGCAACAGAAAAACCATAAACGTCATAACTCTCGGCTGCTCCAAAAACCTCGTCGACAGCGAGCACCTGATGGCCCAACTTGATGAGGCGGGCTACGACATCGTCACCGACTCCAACTCCACCGATGCCAAAATCGTGGTCATCAACACCTGCGGTTTCATCGGCGATGCCAAGGAGGAGGCCATACAGACCATCCTCGAGTGCGCCGAAGCCAAGGCCGATGGCCGCATCGAAAAGCTCTTCGTGATGGGCTGCCTCAGCGAACGCTATGCCGACGAGCTACGCGATGAGATACCCGAGGTCGATGAGTTCTTCGGTGCGCGCAGCCTCAAGGAGGTTGTGGAGGCCCTCGAGGCCGACTACCTCCCCGAACTCGAAACCGACCGCCTGCTCACCACCCCCGACCACTATGCCTACCTCAAGATTGGCGAGGGTTGCAATTGGCACTGCGCCTACTGCGCCATCCCTCTGATTCGTGGCAACCACCGCAGCGTGCCTATGGAGAAGGTGCTCGAAGAGGCCGAAGGTCTTGTGGCTGTAGGCGTTAAGGAGATTATTGTCATTGCACAAGATACAACCTACTACGGCAAAGACCTCTACGGTGAGCGCCGCCTTGCCGAACTTCTGCGCCGCCTCTGCGCCATCGAGGGTGTGGAGTGGGTGCGACTCCACTACGCCTACCCGACCGACTTCCCACAGGATGTCATTGAGGTGCTGCGCGACGAACCAAAGATGTGTAAATATCTCGATATTCCGCTCCAACATATTGCCGACAACCAACTCTCGGCTATGCGCCGCCGCATAACCAAGGCCGAGACCGAGGCCCTTGTGGAGCGATTGCGCACCGAGATTCCCGACATTGCTCTGCGCACCACGATGCTTGTGGGCTTCCCTGGCGAGAGCGAGGAGGATTTCGAGGAGCTGTGTGAGTTTGTGAGCAGAGTACGCTTCGACCGCCTAGGCGCCTTTGCCTACTCCGAGGAGGAGGGCACCCCCTCGGCACTCCACCTTGAGGACAATGTGCCCGAGGAGGTTAAGGAGGCGAGGGTTGAGCGACTTATGGGCATCCAGAAACGCGTTTCGTTGCAACTCAATGCCGAGCGCGTGGGCAAACAGATGAGGGTAATCATCGACTCGAGGGAGGGCGACTATTGGGTTGGCCGCTCGCAGTATGATAGCCCGGAGGTTGACGAGGAGATATTGATAAGTTCCGAGAGGGAGCTTGAGATAGGCGACTTTGTCGACGTGCGCATCGTGGGCTGCGAGGAGTATGACCTCTACGCCGAACTCGCCTAACACCACCTATTCAAACCGTAAATAGAAGCATCCCTCCGAGCCTTCGGAGGGATGCTTTTGCCTATTAGTCGTAAAAGATAGCCCCCACCAAATATATCCTCCCCTAAGTTAGGGGAGGTGCCCGACAGGGCGGTGGGGTGTGTCAAACCACGCAACAACTCTCCTCTTTGCTAACACACTTTCCCCTGCTCTACCCAATTATTTCTTTATGCTACTTTTGGTGGCAAAAGTAGCGCAAAAGCCACCGCACGCACCTCCGTCGGGAGCAAGGAGCAGAAAAGTCTAAAACGGATGCTACGCAATCAAAGCATTTGATGTCTCCGTTTTTTACGACTTTTCCACTCCTCGCTCTGCGCTGCACCCACAAGTGGTGCAGCTCTCCTCCTCCGCTGCAAGTACGGACCGAATTGGAATTACGCCCTGCGGCGTGTCTACGACCTTACGGCCTTAACTATTCTCCACCTCAACAGACCCCTCCGCCCTGTCGGGCACCGATTACGGCTTTCTCACGAAAGCCAAATATTTACATTCCCCCTAAATCCCCCTTTTTCAAAGGGGGACTTGGTCGAAGAGCAGACGCTCTTCGATAGGTGGTTGCAAAGTGTGGTAGTCGGGATTAGGACAGCCCCCTCCGACCTTCGGTCACCTCCCCTGGCTCAGGGGAGGATGAAGGAGAGAGGGTTAGTCCTCCCGAAAGTTAGGAAACTCACCCACCCCAATTAGTCCTCCCCTAAGTTAGGGGAGGTGGCCGAAGGTCGGAGGGGTGTGTAAAAAAACACCCGCATCAACTGAAACAAAAAAGAAAGGGATCGAGAATAAAATCTCAATCCCTCAAACAGTGCCCAGGACAAGAGTCGAACTTGCACGGCCAAAACGGCCACTACCCCCTCAAAGTAGCGTGTCTACCAATTCCACCACCTGGGCTTAAAAACAAGGAATTTTGGGTTCGGAGAACCGAATCCCCAAAGTTCCTTCACTAACCTAAAACTACTAACCTAAATGAACCTTTTACTTCGCCACAAAGGTACGTCGGAGTTTCGAATCTACCAAATCGCTCGCTAAAACTTCACGATTAGTTAACATCTCATTCCCTGAGTCCTTTCGGAAAAGCGCACAAAGGTAGGCATAATTTCGAAACCTGCAAATTTTTTTCACAAAATTTTACTCCCAAACCTCATTTTTTCTCTTTTCACCCCCACCAACACCCTCTGCCGCCCGAAAAAACAACAAAAAAACATTGAACCCAATAGTGGATTTGCGCCATATTTTTATTAAATTTGCGATAAGTAACTCTGCGAGTCTAACCAATCAAAACCCCACAACTATGAAAACATTACTCATCCTGCTAATTTCGACGCTTATGATTTCGTGCGGCACAGCCACCAAACCCTCCACCCCCGTCACCTACGGCGAGAGCATCGAGCTGCTCCAACCCGACCTCGACGGCGGACTCCCCATCAACCGTGCACTCTCGCTGCGAGCCTCCTCGCGTGACTTCAGCGACGCTCCCCTTTCGCTCGAGGAGTTGAGCGAGGTACTGTGGGCTGCTGCGGGTGTCAACCGCCCCGACGGCCACCTCACTGCCCCTTCGGCCATAGGCCTCTACCCTGTGAGCCTCTACGCATTCACCCCCGAGGGAGTCTATCTCTACTCTTCGGCCGACCACACCCTCACCCGCGTAGCCGAGGGCGACCATAGGGAGTTGAGCGCAGCGCAGGACTTTGCATTCGTAGCTCCGCTGAACATTGTCTATATCGCCGACCTCGGCAAGTATAATAATAAAGGTATCCCGCGCGAGAAGGCCGAGTACCTCTGCGGTCAGGATGCTGCGGGCTATGCCGAGAATGTCAACCTCTACGCCGCAGGCCACAGCCTGAAGGCCATCACTCGCGGCTCACTGCGCAGTGCGGAGGTGCTCGAGCTGCTGGGCCTCGGCGAGGAACACGTTGTGGTGCTCGCACAAACCGTGGGCAAATAACCGCATACACCCCAATCGAGAGAGTTTCCCACTGTTATTTATTTCACAACTCTTTCAATTCAATGTGCACATTTTCCCCTTTGGGCCCGAAAATGACAAAATAGATGGGTGATAGACAATATTTTCTGCTCCAAACATTTGGAATAAAGGAAATAATGACTATATTTGTATTGATTACAAATTAAGAATCATACAATCTGAAACACGAACAAACAATTTAATCAACTACACATTCACAAAACTTCAATTTATCTATGAAAAAATCTTTCAAATTTGCAGCCCTGCTGCTCTCCGCGGTTGCACTCTTGGCAACCTCTTGTGACGAGCCCACCCCACCCGAGCCACCAACCCCCGATAAGCTCGAGTTTGAGGCCACAATTAGTGCCACAACCGGCTACTCTGTAACCTACTCGGTTACCCCCAATATGGACGATGCCGAGTATTTGGCAGTCGCCGCGGCCGAATCGGTACTCGATCAGGTTGGCGTTGGCCAAGAGCTCATCAACCTTATTATGGACTCCTACAAACAGGCCGCCACACAAAGCGGCAAGTCCCTGAGCGAGTATATGGCCACTGTGGTTAACAAGGGTGCCATAAGCGATGTTGTGGTGTCGGGTTTGGATCCCGAGACCGACTACTCGTTGATTGTCTACGGTGTTGATAGCGCTAACAACTACGCTGCCACCAGCGAGTTGGCATTCTTCCCCTTCAGCACCTCTGCACTCGTTATGTCGGATGCAACCTTCACCGTTACGGCAGAGCCTGGTCAGGAATACAGCAAGATTATCGTGACTCCCTCCGATGAGAACACCGAATATTTCTGCGCTCCTTTCACTCGCTCCGACTACGAGGCTTATATGAATCCCGAGGGCAACTACCGCTTCGCCAATGATGCCGCACTCGTAAACGCTCTCTTCAACAGCTATATCGCCAACTTCTTGGCACAGGGTGCCACAATGGAGGAGGCCTTGTCCCAACTCGTATTCAAAGGAACGAAGACCCTTGAGCTCACCACCCAACCCGACAAGGAGTATGTAGTGCTTGTTTCGGCCGTTCTCTTCGACGCAGGCGAGCCCTATACCGCTACCGAGACTCCCGCCAAGGTTGAGTTCGCCACCGAGCCTCCCGTAGCCTCCGGTCTTACGTTTGACATTTCGGTTTCCAACATCGAAGCCAACCGTGCAGACATCCTTATCACCCCCTCGAACCTTGAGGAGAAATTCTGTTGGATGGTAGGTGCCTACAACGGCTCCAGCACCCCCGAGGAGGTTATGAACGAGATCGTTGCTGCCAACAAGACGTGGCTCGACTTCGGTATGATGACCTACAGTGGCGTTCAGGATTTCACCGAAGGCGGTCCTATGTATAAATTCAAACTCGACAGCCCCGACACCGACTACTTTGTAATCGCATTCGGTTACAATGGTGGCATCACCTCGGAGCCCGCGATGGTTACCTTCCGCACCCTCGAGGCACCCAGCCCTGCAGATGTAGAGGTGAACTTCAGCTATACCGAGGTCAACGCCTACTACTTTAGGTATAAAGTTGATATGTCCGACGATACCAGCTACTACCTTGTCAACGAGACCGAAGAGTTCAATGAGGCAGAGGTTCGCGAGCTTTACGCCAACGTAATGCAGGAGTACCTCAATATGTCGCAGATGTTCGATCCTTCGGTAACTATGGCTACCGTTATGTCATCCTACTGCTTCTGTGGCGACAGCAACCAGAAATCTGCCCTTCAGGTTGAGATTGGCAAGAGCTACACTCCTTATGCTGTAGTATTCAATATGGATGGTTCCATTGCCAAGATTGTCACAGCCAGCGAGCCCGTTACCATCCCCGAATTGGGCACCGTGACCCCCAGCGTTGAGCTCTACGGCTTCTACTCGGGTGACGATGAGAATGGCGAGATCTTTGGCCAGCCCGAAGCAACCGCCGGCAAGGCCATTGCAGTTATCAAGTACGGCAACCTCGACAACGCCACCGCACTCTATTGGGCAAGGGCAGACTACGACACCACCGAGGATGCAGACAGCTACATCTTCGGCAATGCCTACTGGCAGCCCTACGACTATGCAGCTCAGGGCGAGTATATGTTCACCGTACTGAATTGGGGTTCAGACTACTCGTTCTTGGCCTACACTACCGACAGCAACAATCAGCCCGGTGGCATTGCACGCGCCATCTTCAATACCGACCCCGAGTATAAGGGCGACTATGCCGACCTGAAGGCTCTGGTAGATATGCTCAACTCGAAGAGCGAGGTATGCTCGCCCTTGAAGAGCAACATTGCCGAGCCTCGCAGGAGGAGTGGCGAGATTGCCAATAGGCTCAATACCGAGTTCACCGCCTCGACTCCTTCGGCAAGCGTGGTAGCTCCCGCACCTGCTGCTATGGAGATGCCCAAAGCGATGCCCACCTTCGAGCAGAACGAGGGTGTCCTCCGCATTGGCGCTGTTAAGCCCCTGCTCATCCGCTTCTAAAAGAGATTGGCACTTCCCTGCGAGAGTGGGGGCTCTGCCACTGGAATAGACTTTGTGAGCCTGCCCTGCCAAACTTGGTGGGGCAGGTTTTTTATGTTCTGCGAACAAGAATCCACAAAACGATGATATTCTCACACATATCCGTGCTAATTTACATAAAACACTTGTATATTTCAACTCAATACGTTATATTTGCAGCAGAGCCACCCCCTCGGCTCGAATCCCCAAAGTCTAACCAAAAACAATCTCGATTATGAACAAACTCAAACACCTGCTACTATTAGCACTAATCGGGTTGTCTACTGCCTGCTCATACAATGAGCTTCCGGTTGAACTACCAACACGTCCGGTAATTAACGAAAGAATGATTCCGGAGATCGAAACGAGAGCTGAAACTTATAACGGAGAGAAGCTCGACCAAGAGTATTTTGTTTCTGCTACCGATTTGGAGGACTACATCAAATATAGAGGTAGTATATCCAAACGCGCCAATTTCACCGTCAAAGATGTAGAATCTTACGGTTTAGATTCTTCTCACACACTCTTCTACATTGTAAACTACGATCAGGGTTGGGAGGTTGTTTCAGCCGACAAACGTCTTCAACCAAGGATGGCTTATGGCGATAATGGAGAGTTTGATATTAACTCCGACAACGAGCCGATGCAATTTTGGATTTCCATTTTGGCAGACGGCGTATTACAAACGAGACGACAAAGTGGAGATACTCTCGCAAGCTCATCCGAAAATGCCACCAATGGTAAAGGTGGTGAAGATGAATCCAAAAATGACAATGTAGATTTTTGGGATTCAATAAGTAGCACCTCTACCACAAGGGGTGAAATTAACACCCCAACTTGGGGTCCACTCGATTCCCTCGAGGGTCTATTTCCCCCGCCCGAAATTAAGAGATACTTTATCCCGGGCGCCATTGTACATAACAGCGCGATAACCACAGTAGGTACAATAGCACCCACTCGATGGGGACAAGAAGATCCTTGGCATTGGGCTTGTCCTACGATTCCGAATAGTAACGAAAAGTCGCCTGCAGGATGTACTGCTGTAGCTGGAGCTCAATTACTATACTCCCTCAAGATGCAAAAGGGCTGGAACATTATGACACCATCATTTGCTTTTTGCAATGCTGTCCTCCCTAATACCACACAGATATTTGGCCCATTAAGCACAGAACCTTGGGAGAAAATGGCGTTGAGTGAATCTGATGATAATTATGAGAGATTACAAAATAGTCGGGCATTGATTGCCTATGCTGGATATATCTCTGATATGAGCTACGGAATATCCGAATCTGGGGCATACCTTAGTCAACTGCAAGATGGTTTGGCAGAGTACTATAACATCTCTTGCACGGAATCGTCCTACGGCAACGTATCTATTTCGGGCGAACTCCAAAAACACCCCATTTTGGTAAGCGGATATGAGGATACAGGACACGATCACGGTCACTCTTGGATGATCGATCAATATAGAATAATAAACACCGTAACAAATAGATACTATATTGAAACCTATGAAGACCTGACATATTATGAGTTATCTCAACTTACAATAGATGATGCCACGGGATATATCACCACCTTTGACACCGATAGGCACTACCATATGAATTGGGGGTGGGATGGAATATGTGATGGCTATTATGGACTGCCGCCCGAAGATTGGGATACAACTGAAAAAGATGCTTTACAATACGGTATTTTAATATTACACAATTTTATACTTGAAGACTAATTATGAAACGAATCATTTTCCTTTTTTCAACCTTAATTCCTTTGGCATTTATCGGATGTGGCGAGTTGCGGAATGATCCCAATTTCCCGACCTTCCCTAGACCAACAAGCGGACTATTCGTGTTAGATGAGTCAGCAACAGGAATGGCGGCAAGGATAGGTGATTTCAACGAATTTAACGATGAGGTGCCTATGTTCCTCAAGCATTATGTGTCAGGTCTGTTTGTTGAGAATATATCCAACGCGTGGACAATAACCAATGAGGATATGCTCGAACAAATGGAAAAAGAGTGGCGGGAATCCCCCTACTATACTGAAGACAAGTGCATCATAATCGAGTTTACCCTTATGACAGATCTCTCCATCATCTGTACAGAAGAGATGTGGGGAAGAGAGCGAGGTTCCGAATTGGTAGATATGTTCCTCTTTAAGCCCGAAGGCCCCTTCTTCAGCTACCCCGATGGTAAACTACTGCCCGATGACGGACTCAATGAGTGGATGACCATTGACGAATTACTCAAGAAGGAGTGCGTCTATAGTCTATTACACGTCAAACCCAAAGAGCCCACACCTATTGGCGACATAATTATAATGGGAGTGAAAAGAACCTCCACAAGTAACTGGGGTTTTTCCCAGCACACTTCCATATCACATTTCAGTGCGACAAATCTTTATGAGGAGTATTACACCGAGGGAGGCGTACCCGGTCCGCAAAAATATATGATTGATACGGAGACTTGGACTGT
>JAFVSJ010000026.1 GCA_017503805.1 Tidjanibacter sp. | reverse complement strand
TACTCTACCCAATTATTTCTTTCTGCTACTTTTGGTGGCAAAAGTAGCGCAAAAGCCACCGCACGCATCTCCGTCGGGAGCAAGGAGCAGAAAAGTCTAAAACGGATGCTACGCAATCAAAGCATTTGATGTCTCCGTTTTTTACGACTTTTCCACTCCTCACTCTGCGCTGCACCCACGAGTGGTGCAGCTCTCCTCCTCCGCTGCAAGTGCGGACCGAATTGGAACTACGCCCTGCGGCGTGTCTACGACCTTACGGCCTTAACTATTCTCAACCTCAACATACCCCTCCGCCCTAAAGGGCACCGGTTACGGCTTTCTTGAGAAAGCCAAGCATTTACATTCCCCCTAAATCCCACATCCGTGGGATTGGGTATTTACATTCCCCCTAAATCCCCCTTTGAAAAAGGGGGACTTGGTCGAAGAGCGATTGCTCTTCGATAGGTGGTTGCAAAGTGTGGTTGTGGGTGATTAGGACATACCCCTCCGTCACGTTGTGACACCTCCCCTGACTCAGGGGAGGATGACTTTGCGTTGGGGGAGGATGAGGGAGTGGGGGTGGCACCTCCTCTAACTTGAGGGGAGGTGGATTATTGGTCAAACCCCAAAAAAAGTCCTCCCCTAAATTAGGGGAGGTGGCCGAAGGTCGGAGGGGTGTGTCAAAAATTCACCCGCACCAACTGAAACAAAAAAGCGTGATTTGCGGAGGAAATTTTGTGCCAAACAAAGGAGCGAGTCCGCAGCCTACTTGACGTAGGTGAGGAACTCGCTCTCTGTAGGTTGGTGCAAAATTTACCCGCAAGGCACGCTTTTTACCCGCAAGGCACGCTTTTTTATATGTGCTTTTTCAAGAGAAACGCCCGCATCCGTCGCAACTCATCCACCTTACCCTTGGGTGCAAAGATAAGTCGCGTATAACCAAGGAGTTTTGCACCCCAACGCATATAGTTGCTCGCATAGATAATCATCAGCGGGAAGAGCAACAGATAGCCCAGCGCACCCAACAGATTGCCTCCACAAAGCATAATCACCACAGGCAGCAAGCCGCAAAGCGGGTAGGTCACAAGCAGCGTCACAGCCAAGTTGATGGAGCCTCGGAATTGTCGGTCCTTGACGAAGAGTTTATTGACCAACAAGGGAAGTGCAAACACAGGCCAAGTACAGCCCAAAGAGGCCACAAAAGGCGCGAGTCCCACAACCATCCCTAAGACAAAGAGCAGCCACTCGCCCAGCCCCCTGCCATCGCGCAGCAACCACTCGCGGATGCCGAGTCGTCGGATGCCCTTTTCGAGCTTCCGAGCATTGTCGAAAATCTCCTCTGCAACCTCGGGCTCGTTCTCTTTGAGCTCCTTGAGTCGAGCCACCAGCAGCTTGTCGGCCTCGAGTCGCTCGGGGAGGTAATCGGCTTTGAGTGAGTGTCTTGCAGCCCACTCCGCACCGAAGTCACCCGTGCGCAGGAAGTCTATGGCGGCGTAGTTGTCGAGGTCCTCGACGTTGAGCATAAGATGTTCTATTTGGCCTTTGACGAGTTCGCCCACCTCGGCCATAACCTCGCGGGGTTGCTCCTTGTAGCGTTCATAGTAGGGTGAGAGGGCAATGGGCTCACCGAAAGTAATCATCACATCCTCACGCGGGAGGCGGTAGTGGGAGTAGTGGTTGGCGGTGGGCATAATGTAGACCTCGCGCTCGAAGCCTGCATCCTCGGCGGCACCGAAGGCCATCTTGAGGTAGGCGGGCGAGAGGGGGCCGAGCCAACGTTTATTTTGGTGTTGTCCCTCGGGGTAGAGGACCACCGTCTCGCCGTGTGCGAGCGACTTGGCCACCTCCTCGAGTGTGCCTTTATTCTTGGTCACACCTCGCAAACCGTCTACACGTGCACGGTAGGTGGGCAGGGCTCCGAGGGAGCGTATGATGCGACCGAGCAGGGGATTCTTGAAGACGCTGGCGCGTGCCAGGAATCGGGGCTTTCGGTCGGAGAGTGTGAATACGAGTTCGAGCGGGTCGATGAGGCAGTTTTGGTGGTTGGAGACCAAGACTACGGGGTTGCCATCGGCGGGCATACGCTCGCGACCGGGTGTGTATATATGGCGGAAATAGATGGGGTGGTTGATAGTCTGCAGGTATCTCCTGAAGAGTCGTGCAGCCCATCCGCGATTGCGTGGTTTGAGGGGTTGTTGAGTGTTGTTCTGCATTGTGTAAAGTTCTCTCCCTTTAGGTGTGTTGTGGATGTGGCGTGGCAGCCCTCAAGGGGCTTGGCCCAACTCACCACCTCCGCAAATATAATCATTCATTTTGAAACCGACCCTGTTTGCCCCCACAAACCACTTGTTTTCACCATTTCAAGCCATCACATTGCAACGAAACACCCCCGACAGAGTGATTCCATCGGGGGTGCAAAGGGGTATAATATGCAGACTTTAGCGTGTTGCCACAAAGCGTTTGCCCAAGTTGGGATTGAACGAGGGTTTCTCTGCCTTCTGGCTCTTTGACACCTCCGGCTTACGCATCATCATATTCACAGGCTTGCTCTCTGCTCGCTTGAACGCGGCCTTGCCTCGAGATGCGACGGCTGCTTTGGCAGGGGCCTTGGCTGGCAGATTGGCCGCAAGCGAGGCAATAAACTCCTCGGCGGGTGAGACTCCCTCTTTGCTGAATGATACAACCTCGAGTGTTCCCACACCAAAATTGCCATCCATATCTTCTGCTATACCCAGGAACGAGAAGGGCTCGTCGTAGGTCAATACGGCAACTCCGGACTCAGCATTGATAGCTACCAAGTCGGAACCCCAATCCACACCATAGGTAATGAGTTCTGCATAGATGTCGTCATCGGTACAACCCCACTCGGTGTAATCGCCCATAGTAAACGAAGTGTACCACGCAACTGCGGAATCGGTGACATTGACGGTATAGGGCACAACAACCTGACCGCGACAGTTATTGAACTGTGCTGCATCGAGTTCGGCCAAGGCGCTGCCATCATAGTAGTTGCCAAAAACAAAGTCCACAGCAGCGTCACTCACAACCTTGTCGAGAGTGCGGAACACCTCACTTACAGAGACCTTGCTGGAGGCCAACTCGCCCGTTTCCATATCTACTGCCACTGCATAGGCTACATAGTCGGTCGAAGGAGTGAGCTGATTATAGGGAATACTTACCTGACCAATAGAGGCTCCAAGGTCTGCAAGATACTCTGCTCTGGAGCACTCAAACCAATAGGCACCATAGTCGATCTCCTCGTTGGCAATTGTCAACAGAGCAGCGGCCTCGCTACCTTCGCTCTCGGCGTAGCTGTCTACCTGCTCTTTGGCCACCAAGGAGGCAAAATAGTAGACTCCCTCGGAGGGCTTGTATTGTACGGACATCGTGTTGTGGGTGATATCGTTAGCCACGAACTCTACCTCGAGTTTGTTGGGGTCACCATTGGCAGCAGAGGTCGTAAATTCATAGGTAAAGAGAGCCGTATTGGGTGCGCCGTCATAGCCAAAACATACGACCACATAGCTGGTTTCGGGATAGAGACCGGCATAGGTCGAGAGATCTGTAACGCCGGTACGAAGTGCCGTGTCAACACCTCCGTGCCACCAATTCAGTTCATCCACAATCGAGGACATATACTCCTCTTCGGTATCGTACCAAGTGAGAGACTCGGCCATCTGAATGGTGCAGATGTAGGGGTCGTTGTTGGAAGGGGTAACGGTACCGGCAATGTGGTCGTAGAAATACTCCTCCACATTGACCTCGAATGTGAGAGAGGACTCCGTAGGGCTCTGTGTCACAAACTCCTGCTCTGCCACCTGCGAGCATACGAAGAACTCCTCATCTACGCTCATAGCATAGGCATAGTATTTTTTGCCGGCACTAAGATTGGACATAGTCAATGTCTTCTCTCCCACAAAACAGAGATTTGCAATCATCTCTTCTGGAGTCTTGCCGAAGGAGAGATAGTAGTCGCGAAGCATCTCCAAGTGAGTGGTGTAAGCCTCCTGACCGCCACCATAACTTGCCAAGTCCTCTTCGCTCACCACATTGAGGAAGTAGGGCTGCGAGGTAGCCGAGGGTTTTACATTGATGAGTGCAGAGGTATAGGTTACGTCGCTCACTGTGATTTCAAAGGTGTCGCTGTTGAGTTCATAGCCATTGGTTTTGAACTCCTTCTGCGCCAAATCGGAAATCACCTCGCCCGCATAGGTCATATGGTAGGCATAAAGGATGTACTCCGTATCGGGCTGGAGTCCCTCCGACTCGTCGCTGATATCGCCCACAACGAGAATGTCGGCAAGAAGCTCCTCCATAGAGATCTCCTGATATTCGGCCATCTCGCGAAGATACTGCATATCGTCCTCGACATAAGCATCCACCGAGGAGAACGAGTCAAAGGTCTGCTTATCAATAATCATCACCAAATAGGGAGTCTCTTTATCGAGAGGCTCTACGGTAAAGCCCACTTTGCTTTTAGTCACCTGATCGATTGTGAACTCAAACTCGGGGCCCTCCGGAGTGGGAGGTGTGATGGGCTCTGGTTTGGGGTCACATCCAACCAAGCAGAAGAGCAGAGTGCTCGCGAAAATCAAGATTGAGGTTAACTTTCTCATAAGACTGATTGTTTAGTGGTTTTATTAAATGGTTAAAGGTTTGATGGAACAAATATATAATAAATATGTCACATTTTACCCTCTCTCACAAAAAAACCGTACATACAACAAGAAAAATTATGACATCTAAAAATCTGCGAACCAAAAGAGAGTTTTTGTGTGATAATCAAAAAAGTGCGGACAACTTTGGTTGTCCGCACTACGTATACCGTTTGCACTACGATACAGGCAACGGCTTACATTCTATTTCTGATTGCCGCAATGACAATATCGGCGCACCCCTCGATGCCATAGAGCGACGAGTTGAGGCAGAGGTCATAGCTCTCCGCTGCGCCCCACTTCTTGAAACTATAGTAGTTATAGTAGGCAGCCCTCTGGCGCTCCGTGGAGGCCATAAGGTTGCGGCACTCCTTCTCGCACTTGTCGAGGCAGCCGCACAGGCGTTTCACCCTATCCTCCTCCGAGGCGGTGACAAACACACTCATCATCCCCTCGTGGTCGCGCAACACATAGTCGGCACATCTGCCCACGAAGATACACGACCCCTTCTCGGCCAAGTTCTCAATGGTGCGACTCTGAATCTGGAAGAGAGTGTCGTTGTTGATATAACCCGGAGTGGTGATGGAGCCGAAACTCCAAGTGCCCATACCGAGCGGTGTGGTATTGCCTCCGTGTTCGTCGGCCTTCTCAAAGAGGGCCTCATCAAATCCGCTTTGGCGTGCAGCCTCGGCGATAATCTCCTTATTGTAGACGGGCACCCCGAGTCGGCGGCCCAACTCCTCGGCCAACAGTCGGCCTCCTGCACCGAGTTGGCGACCTATAGTTATCACAAAATGTCTCTCCATAGTAATATATATGGTATTTTGGTTATCTGTTTTTTCTCCTTTCTATCCACTTGCGCCGAGCACCTACTCGCCCTCAACGCCCTTGAAGCCTATCGCGGCGGGGTTCTTCTTGAACTTCCTCACCAGACCCACCATAAGCACCGCAGCCACAACCGTGGCAATGGCATCAGAGATGGGAAGAGCCATCCACACGCCCTCAATGTCGAAGAAGAGTGGCACCACAATAAGGCAGGGTATCAGGAAGAGCACCTGGCGTGAGAGCGACAAAAATATCGCCTTATTCGCCATACCGATGCTCTGGAAGAAGTTAGAAACGACCATCTGGAAGCCCACAATGGGGAATACGGCCACCGCAATGGTGAAGCCCCTCGAGGCGATATCTATCATCGTGGGCTCATTGGCAAAGAGCGATACCGCCACACTCGGCATAAAGGTGCCCACAATGAAGCCCACCGAGGTGGTCAGCGTAGCACACAGCACCGTGCGCCAAAAGACCTTCAGCACCCTGTCATACTTGCCCGCACCGTAGTTGTAGCCCGCAATGGGTTGCATACCTTGGTTGAAGCCCATCACCACCATAACAAACAAGAATATTATCCTGTTGACGATGCCATAGGCTCCAATGGCAAGGTCGCCTGCACCCTCACTCATCATATCCCCGTAGCGGCGCAGCTGATTGTTGATAAGCAGCACCACAAAGCACGATGCCATATTCATCAGGAAAGGCGACATACCAATCTTCAACGACTCGCGGGCAATCTTGCCATCGTAGGTAAAAATCTTGCCGTCCTCGAAGTGCAACACCTCCTTGCGGTCGGAGAAGATGCGCAGCTGCCACGCCAATGACACCACCTGCGCCAGCACCGTGGCAATGGCTGCACCCTTGATGCCCATATCGAAGACAAAGATGAAAATGGGGTCCAAAATGGTATTCAGCACCACCGTCAGAATCGTGGCCCACATAGCCACCTTCGGACGGCCCGCAGCCCTCAACACAGCGTTCAGACCGAGATATAGGTGGGTGATCACATTGCCAATGAGGATGTATATCATATACTCTCTCGCATAGACAATAGTGTTGTCACTCGCTCCAAAGAAATACAAGATGGGGTCCAAAAACCAAAGGCCAAAAACCATCAGCAACACGCCCAAAACGACGTTCATAGTCATCACATTACCCAACACCTTGCGGGCAACACCATAGTTGCGCTGGCCAAGCAACATCGACACCAACGCCGAAGCACCAACACCAACCAACGAACCAAAAGCAGCCGAAATATTCATCAACGGAAAGGTCACAGCCAATCCAGAAATGGCCAACGAACCCACTCCCTGACCAATAAAAATGCTGTCCACCATATTGTAAAGCGACGAAGCCGTCATCGCAATAATGGCCGGCACCGCATACTTCTTGAGCAACTTGCCGATGCTCTCCTCGCCCAACTCCGTGGGCGCAGCTTTCTCAATCGTTTTCTCTTCTCTCATCACTTATTCTTTCTTCTTCTGTCGGTTTCTCTTCTTGTCGTTTTCTTTTTTGCTCTCTTCTTGTCGCTTTCCTCTGTCGCTTTTTTATAAAATAGCTCCGCAAAAAATTTTTAGCTCGACGGCTTGTTGTGACGCTCCCGTCGGTTGTGGTTGGTAGCGCCTATGCTCTACCCACTCTTTGCCTTCGGCGCTCTCTCTGCCCCTTTTTGTAAAAAGCGGCACCAAAAACTTTTAGCTCGACGGCTTGTCGTGGTACTCCCGTCTGTTGTGGTTAGTAGCGGATTGTGCGTTGGTTTGGATAGTCGTGTGCCCTGCCCTGCTCAATGCAGGGTATTGAGGCTGTAGTATGTGGCGTTCCTCTCAAGCGAGCTTGGCGGCTCGCCACATCCTCCACCCTCTGCACCCTCCGCTTTGCGGAGTGCGCCACGCGACTCTCCCAATTCCCAACGAGAACGTTTTGAGTAGTCAATTCGCCATATATTTCTCTCGCCACTCTCCAAATATATCCTCCCCTAAGTTAGGGGAGGTGCCACGTAGTGGCGGTGGGGTGTGTCCAATCTCCCCAATAACCTCTCCTTGAAACCACCCATCGGATGTACACGCCCACTACTCCCCGTCGAGGGTGCGGCGGACAACCTCAATACCACTGCGGGTAAGCAGGTCGATACCATCCGTATTGTGGTAGAGGTCGCAGTAGACAACTCTCTTGATGCCCGCCTGGATAATCAGTTTTGAGCACTCCATACAGGGAGAGGCGGTGACATAGAGGGTGCTGCCGTCACCCGAATTGCTACTCTTGGCCAGCTTGGTGATGGCATTTGCCTCGGCGTGGAGCACATAGGGTTTGGTCACACCGCTCTCGTCCTCGCAGATATTCTCAAATCCCGAGGGGGTGCCATTGTAGCCGTCGGAGATAATCATCTTATCTTTGACGATGAGTGCTCCCACCTGACGGCGTATGCAATAGGAGTTCTCGGCCCACACGCGTGCCATACGCATATAGCGGCCGTCGAGTTGCCACTGTTTGTCTTCCTTGTAACCCATTATGATATCTGGTTTGTCTAACGTCTTTATAGAGTCGGAGCGCACATACTGCGCTAAAACAATTTTTTCTTCGAGGCGGTGACAATGAAGTCTTTGAGGTAGAAGGGCTCGAAGTAGGCCACATCTTCCACCTCCCCTGCGGCGAATTTGCGCTCGGCCTCGGCGCAGAGTCCGCGTGCCGAGGGGGCCACATTGACATACTCGGCCCACTCGAGGATGCCGCGACACTTCTCAGCTCCGTTGCCGAAAATCACGAGGCGGTGGCCATCCACAAGCACCTGGCTGAAGCTACGGTCGCCCACAACCTCGGCCACAACCTCCGATCGGGGATTGAGATTGGTATCGAAGAGTTCGGCATAGACCTCCATACGTCGTGCGTCTATCATTGGGCAGAGGATGGTATTCTCCCACTCGGGCAGGTCGATGATGCCTGCTTCGTGTTCCTCGACCAGACAGGCGGCCAGCGAACGGAGCGAGTCGATGGCGAGCAGTGGGATGCCGAGTGCGTAGCAGAGTCCCTTGGCGAACGAAACGCCTATGCGCAATCCGGTATAGGAGCCGGGGCCCTTGCCCACAGCCACAGCGTCGAGTTCATCGGGGTCGACATTGTGTTCGTCGAGGAGTTCGCGCGTAAAGACACCCACTTTGCGTGCGTGGTCTTTGCCGAGGTCGCTCTCTCGGAGTGCAATCATTTCGCCGTCGCGTGCGAGTGCTACGGAGCATATATCCGTACCGGTTTCTATGCAGAGTATCAGTGCCATAGTCCTACTATGTGTGTGTTGTGTCGGTTGGTTTAGTGGTTATCTTGTGGTTCTTTATGGGTGGGGCATCAGCGTCGGTAGGCTTTGCGGATGGAGTCGAGTTCGCGTTTGGTATCGCGCTGCTTGATGGTTTCGCGCTTGTCGTACTCGTGCTTACCGCGTGCAAGACCGATGACGAGTTTGGCAAATCCGCGCTCATTGATAAAGATGCGCAGACCCACGATGGTCACACCCTTGTCTTGGGAGGCTCGCTGGAGTTTGTCGAGTTCGCGTGAGGTGAGCAGTAGCTTGCGGTCGCGTCGGGGGGCGTGGTTGTTGAGGTTGCCCCAATCATACTCGGCGATGTTCATACCTCTGACGAAGAGCTCGTGGCCCGAGAAGTAGCAGTAGCAGTCGACCAGGGAGGCTTTGCCCAATCGGAGTGACTTTATCTCGGTGCCGGCGAGTTGGATGCCTGCGACATACTCCTCGAGTATCTCGTAGTTGAAGTATGCCCTTTTGTTGCGTATGTTTATGTTCTTATAGTTGTTGCTCATAGTATGTTGCGTTCGGTTTTGTGGGCAATCTTGTTGCGCTCGGCATTGAATCGCGCAATGGATGCCAAAATACGTGCCACCCCTTCGTCGTCATCTTCGGGCAGGGATGCCAACTCCTCGTTGAGTGAGGCAATGATGGCCTCCATAACCTTCGATTTGTAGAGGATGATGGTTTTGGGGATTATGCGTCCGAGCTTCTCCTCCTCGCTCTCGGTACCTATTTCGTAGCGTTTCCAGATGGAGGATTGCTTGTGGTTGTCGCCCTCGGTGAGTATATCTACGGCGGCGGCGCTTGCTTCGGGGTCCTCCAGCTCGATGAAGTAGTGCTCGGGAACCTTCACCCCCACACCCAGCTCGGCACTGCGATGCTTGTAGCACTCCACAATGGCCTTGTAGCGCCCATCGCGGAAGTAGTGCTCGTCACCCTCGAGGGAGTCGAAGATAGACTCGGCCACATTGAAGCAGACCTGCTCGGTGCCCTCTCGATACTCGAGTGTCAGATGTCCATATTTGATGAGGTAGCCTGCAATCTCCCTCTCGAGCTTTGTGATGCTACTGCCCGCCACCTGCGAGCCAAAGTTGAGCTGCACAGCCTTGTCGGAGCCCTCTCCGTTCTCGCGCTGTCGGGCCTGCTCGCGCGCAACAAACTCACGCGCCTCGTCGCCATAGTGGGCACCTATGCTCTTGCGCACCACCTCGCTCAAGATGACCTGCTCGTCGATATCCATCAGTCGTGCGCACTCCTTGATGAATACCGAACGGTGAATCTTGCTCGGTATGAGCACAATGGAGTTAATGATGTCGGCGATGAGTTCACCCTTGCGGATGGGGTCTCTGGCCACCTCCTCGGCATAGAGCGACGACTTGAAGGAGATGAAGTCGCGCTGATTCTCCTCTATGTAGGCCTTGATTTGGTCGAGCGTGTGGCTGCGTGCATAGGAGTCGGGGTCCTCGCCCTCGGGGAGCACCACAACCCTCACGTTAAGTCCCTCCTTAAGCACCAAGTCGACACCCTTGATGGCCGCCTTCACACCCGCCTTGTCGCCGTCGAAGAGGAGTGTCACATTCTGCGTAAATCGGGAGATGAGCCTCACCTGCTCGGCTGTCAAGGCTGTGCCGAGGGGTGCGACCACATTCTCGAGCCCCTTTTGGTGGAGCTGCACCACGTCTATGTTGCCCTCGACCAAGATGCAACAGTTCTCCTTGGCGATGGAGTTTTTGGCGAAGTAGATGCCGTAGAGGTTGTTGCTCTTTGAGTAGACTGTGCTCTCGGGAGAGTTGAGATACTTGGCCCTGTTATCGGCCACGAGCGCACGACCACTGAAGGCCACTACTCGACCCGAAAGGGTATGGATGGGGAACATCACGCGACCACAGAAACGGTCGTAGTAGGAGCCGTTGTCGCGCTTGATGGTGAGACCCGTATCAACGAGGAACTTCTCTTGGTAACCACAGCGAAGAGCCTCCTGCGTCATCACATCCTTGTCGCGGAGATAGCGGCTCTCGGGACAGTAACCGAGTCCGAACTTGCGTATGGTCGCATCCGTAAGGCCACGCGAGGCGAAGTAGCTGCGACCTACGCTGAGTCCCTCATCGGTCTCGTACATTTGGGTTGCGAAGTACTCTGTGGCCCACGAATTGACCACCATCATACTCTCGCGGTCGTCATTGCGCTGCTTCTCTTCGGGGGTCTCCTCTCGCTCTTCCACGGGGATGCCATACTTCTTGGCCACCCACTTGAGTGCTTCGGCATAGGAGAGGTGCTCGTGCTCCATCACAAAGGTGATGGCATTGCCACCCTTGCCGCAACCAAAACATTTGTAGAGACCTTTGGCGGGCGAGACCACAAAGGAGGGTGTCTTTTCGTTGTGGAAAGGACAGCAGGCCATATAGTTGACACCCTTTCGTTTGAGAGAAACGAAATCGCTGACAACATCTACCACATCTGCGGCGGCATATATTTTGTCCACTGTAGCCCTGTCGATCATAGTCTCTGAAAAGTTAAGCGCAAATTTAGCAGGTAAAGGTACGCATTTCTCCCGAAACTGCCAAATCCCACATCCGTGGGATTAGTGTTTACATTCCCCCTAAATCCCCCCGTTAATCCGCTTTCAGCGTCTTTTCCTCCTCCTTGCAGGGCAGAGTCAAAGTAAAAACTTTGACTCTGCTCCTGCTTCGTTCGTCGGTTGGCAAAGGGGGACTTGGTCGAAGAGCAATCGCTCTTCGATAGGTGGTTGCAAAGTATGGTTGTGGGTGATTAGGACAGACCCCTCCGACCTTCGGTCACCTCCCCTGACTCAGGGGAGGATGATTATCATAAAGCCCTCCCAAAAAAAGTCCTCCCCTAAGTTAGGGGAGGTGGATGCGTCAGCAGACGGTGGGGTGTGTCCTAATTCGCAACAACTCTCCTCTTTGCTAACACACTCTACCTTACTCTACCCAATTATTTCTTTCTGCTACTTTTGGTGGCAAAAGTAGCGCAAAAGCCACCGCACGCACCTCCGTCGGGAGCAAGGAGCAGAAAAGTCTAAAACGGATGCTTCGCAATCAAAGCATTTGATGTCTCCGTTTTTTAACGACTTTTCTGCCCCTCGCTCTGCGCTGCACCCACGAGTGGTGCAGCTCTCCTCCTCCGCTGCAAGTGCGGACCAAATTGGAATTACGCCTTGCGGCGTGTCTACGACCTTACGGCCTTAACTATTCTCAACCTCAACAGACCCCTCCGTCACTGCGTGACCCCGGTTACGGCTTTCTCACGAAAGCCAAATATTTACATTCCCCCTAAATCCCCCATAAAACAATGGTAAAATATGAGTTCTCACTAAATATGACGCAATGATTTGTTATATTATTACAAATCAGTGTATTATGGATGAGAAAGGCGATTGTTTTGAGCAGGGAGAGCACCTTGTAGCAGGATTTGAGGCAGCAGACAGAGGAGATTTTAAGGGAGGTTTACAAGGATGGTTTTAAGGAAGAGGAGGTTATCCTCATTGAGGACAAGGAGTCGGCAGCCATACATTGCCAGACAAACGATGTGATGTTGTCGAAAGAGATAGACGATGCTACATTATCACTCCGCGAGAAGGTTGAGATCGTGAAGAAGGTTATCTATATAGTGACCGTAAGCAAACCAAGTAAGGGCGAAGCGGTCATCAAACTATAAATTATGTGTGGGTATTAAAGTGGCAAAGAATGTTAAAAAATAGGGAATGGGATTTAATAGAATAGCTTTATAAAGACCATTTGGTTGTGTATACTTTTGTGGAACTCATCCAATGTCGTGTTCGGTTTCATTATGGAAGAGTGCACAGACTATTACCAAGTAGTCGGGAAGGAGGCCCGCTTTGCCCCAAAGCAGTTTAAGCCCAAACACTTGCTCGGTCATTTGGGCGACATCAAAGCCATAGGCTTCGAGCGAGGGGCGGACAAATTGGGGGTGTCGGCAAGGCTCTCCACACAGGCGTGAGCAGTTCTCTTCTTCGGCGCAATAGTAACATTTTCCGACATAGGAACACGCCAAGCCATTATGCTCCTTTTCCAAACGGAGCAGGTGTTTATCAATCTGTCTGCGCTCCGGCAAAATCAACTCCTCGGCAACATTCAGAGGTAAACCTTGTTCTCGTGGGGTGATTTTTGTGGCAATTAGCAATACATTCTGATATTGGCGCAGTCGCTCCTTCGCATCGCAGTCGAATGGCGGGCATCCCCAACTCCTACCATAGTTTTCGCACTCGCGGCAATAGCCACCCGCCACCTCCTCATTGTGGAAGCGGCTGAAGAGCTCCTCGGTGGGGATGGTTTGTGTCAGTTCCTCTCGTGTGTACTCAATCATAGCCACAAATATACTTATTATTTCTTACTCCACTTGGGCGTGATGCCGATGAAAAACTCGAAGTTGATACCCGGCATTGGTCGCGAGAGCACCGAGAGATACTCCTCGTCGAAGAGGTTGTTAATTGTACCTTTCAGAGAGATGTCAGCCCAACTGAACGAAAGTGCTTTTTCGAGCGTGATATTGCTCATAAAGTATTTGGGGAGTTTGCCCGTCAGCGTGAGGTCGTTGGAGGACATCGTAAAGCGTTCCGAGTAGTAGCACCACTTATAGAGGAATGACCAACTGCGCCACGAGATTCTTCCCGTGAGGTTTGCCGAGTGACGGGGTATATATGGGAGCTGCTTGCCCACCGAGCGGTCCGCCTCGCTCGTGGGTTCGCCCTCGTTAATGGAGGGTGTCCACGAGTAGTTGCCATCTATTGAGAGGTGCCACTCGGGGGTGAGTGCTACCGAGAGATTTGCCTTTGCCTCAATACCATAGGCGTGTACATCCTTAATGTTCTTGGGCGAGAAGAAACCCTTAACGGTCGGTAGCCAGAGTATCCAATCGTGAATGTAGGACTCAAACCAACTTGCCGAGCCGCTCAATGAATAACTCCCCTCTCTGCCAGCGGCAAACGAGAGTCCTGCATCGTAGGTCCAACCGCTCTCCTTTTTGAGGTCGGGATTGCCACCGGGAAGGAAGTAGAGGTCGTTGAGCGTGGGGAAGCGATAGTTGCGCGACAGGGAGGCTTTGGCAGTGATGTTGCCCCTACGAGAGAGCACACCATCGACAAAGAGTGCGGGTATGAGTGGTGTCCACTCGGTGCCATACATCTCCTCGCGCAGGGTTGCCGAAATGCCGAATCGGTCGGTGGGTCGCCACTTGGCGGAGAGCACTCCCGATAGTTCCGCACGACCTTTGCGGTATCCTACAATTGCCTTGTTTCCGTCTTGACGGATGATGTTTTTATCCTCGCTCTGCACAATGTGCTGATGGACTGCGAGGTTGGCGGTGAAAAGCCAATCGCTCCCGATATAGTACTCGCCCTCGGCTTGACCATAGAAGGTGTCTATCTTACTGCGAGAGCGGGTCATATGAGCCATTGTACCGTTGCCCACATCACGCTTATAGTCGTATGCCATCCAAGTGTGGATGTAGCCCGCCTTGGTCGCAACCTTCCACTGCTCGCCGAGGTGGTCCCACGAGAGGATGCCTCGGAAGGTCTCCTCCCTTTGGCGGTTGTCGAAATCGGTGGCGTTGCCGTAGTCGGTAGTGAGCATTGGGAGTTCGCGGTTGGAGTTGATATACCACCCGTTGAGCCCGAAGCGGTCGCCCCGCCCCGTATTATAATATGCCTCTTGTAAAAGGTGAAAATCTCTAAACGAGCCACTACGGTTTCGCTCTACGGGGTAGTATTGGTCGATGATATTCATATACTCATCGTAAACATTCTCCTTCTTGTCGTGGTTGCGATACTCGAAATCATTGGGCGAGGTGGAGAATACCGCACGGGTTGATACCTGCCACCTCTCGTCGCCATAGGTCAGGCGCAGGAACTCATCAAAGGTCCTAAAGGAACCCAGACCTTGAATGTATTGCACCCCAAAACCATCGCTCTGGGCGGGTTTGGTGGAGAGTTTGACGGCACCACCCATACCGCCACCCGTCTCATTGACCGAGGAGGTACCGTGCAGTAGCGAGGCGTCGTCGATGAAGTAGGAGGGAATCATTGAGAAGTCTGTCATACCGAGCATAGGGTTGTTGATGCGCATACCATTCCAAGTCACCTGCGTGTGGGAGGCAGAAGTTCCACGAAAGGCGACCGTAGAGAGGGTTGCACGACCATAGTTCTTAACAAAGATAGAGGAGTTGAAGGTGAGCACATCAGCCATCGAGAGGGCTACACTCTCTTTCAGCACCACCGAGTCGAACTTGGTCTGCTGTGTGCCAATCTCTTTCAGGGGGCGTTTGCCATAGACGGTCACTCCGGGTATGGCGTGGAGCCGCTTGTGCCACTCGACATCTTGCGCAAAGAGTGAGGTGTGGCAGAGTATAAGTGCTATTATGGAGAGGATAATTTTCATAATTTCGGACTATTTCCAACAAAATGCACCCGGGATGATACCCACATAGAAACTATCGAGCAACTCCCTCTCTTTCGAGTAGCGATAGACCTTGCCCTGCTGAACATAGTCAATCGCATCCGCCACATAGACATCTCCATTGTAGGGGCTCACTGTGAGTCCATAGTAGAGCGTACCGTTGTATGGCAGGAAGGGCTCGCTCGGCACACACTCTGCAGTCACATCCATCTCCCACACATCATCGTTGAGCCAATAGAGCCTATCCCCCGTGCCGTTGAGCTGCACCTCGGAGGGAGCGTCGCCAAACTCAAATCGAAACTGCTTTTCGATGGTGAATGACTCGGCATCAATGCGATAGAGCGATGGCGCTTCGTGTCCATAGGGCGAGCCCGCGTAGCCTCCGTCAGTGATGGTCCAGAGTTTATCGTTGCAATCTAGAACAAGCGATGTGGGTTGGATTCCCACCGTGAGTTCATCAACCACGGTATCTGTTTCGGTGTCGATTTTGAGGATTCGGTTTTGGTACGACCAGCAATTTACATAGAGGTACTTACCCCACTGCACCATCTGCTCTGTCGAACCACTCTCCATAGTCATATTGGGCACCTCAATATATCCCGTAATCTCGTAGCGCTTGGGATTTACGATAAAAATTCGGTTGTCCCAAATCTGCGTAACGTAGGCCTTGGTGTCGGAGATGAAGTGGATGTAGCGGGGCGAGGTGAAATTGACAATGCGCCCTACCTCCTTGAAGGTGCGGGTGTCTATGGCGAAGATGGCGTGGGAGTTATTGACCACTACCCAACCTATGCCATCACGAATGACCATACTCTGGCACACATCGCCGAGCTTCATAGCGTTGGCGCGATAGAACACCTCGTTTCCCACCTTCTTGGTCGCAGGATCGTAGTAGGAGAGCGTGGCATTGCCATACTGAAAATTACCCTCGTTGCAGATAAAAAGTCCTTCTGGGGAGGAGGATGTATCGAACTCCTCCACCAAGCCATACTCCCACTTCATACACGAAGTGGCAAGCAGGAGCCCTCCGAATAGCAGTAGCCTAACAAACCTTATCATCGTAGCGCTCTATTGTTGTGCTTGTTTCAGATTGTAATCATAAAGGCCGAGCACCTCGGTTGAGACCTCGCCGAGCCAGCCACTCTTGGCGTTGACGGCACACTGCACCTTCACAAAGTCTATGAATTTCAACTCCACAGGGTTGCCTTCGCCATCTATCGCATCGGAAATCTTGAAGTGGTTGGCATTTGCCGCCGCACCCGCATTGGCATCATCGGTCAGGCGGTCAACCGAACTAAAATTGTCGGCATACCCCCAATCGTACTCGCCATTCACCCAATAGGAACCATTGCCCGAAGCGTCGTAGTTGCGGGCCGTGAGGCGGGTACCTGTGAGGGTGTAGCTATCCGCCTCAATCCACAGAGGGTAGTAGTAATCCTGACGATGAAACTGCACGAGGTAGTCCACCTCACCACTACCACCCAGATTGTCGGTCCACTGCACCGGCATTTGGGGCTCGGCGGGGCGGTAGTAGGTAACCGAGTAGTTCTGTATGGTGCCCTCCTTACCCGTCTCGGAGCCTGCAAGTTCATACCAAGTGTCGTCGGGCAGCGAGTTGCCATTCTCATCTCTCATAACCCACACCACACCCGGCTCCGATGAGCCACTGAAAGAGTTACCTATAACACCGATGTCATATCCACCAGAGTTGTCGATGCTGTGGTCGAAGCCCACAACGATATAGCCACCAAAGCCACCGAGCGACACCCAAATGTCATCTCTCATTCGGCTCTCGGCATAGGTGGCGGCCGCCTCGGGTGTGGTTTGCGAACCATCGAATCCACCCGTTTTGGTTTCGTTTATGAACTGCCCCGGAGCGGGAGTGTAGTCGTAGACCTTGTTACAATAGGGGCTGCTACCAACAAGGGCAGGACGGTAGTGCTCCATAGCACTACCATCCTCGCCTCCTATGTCGGTGGTAATCTCCTGGTCGAAATTGCACGACCAGCAGACCACCCCGACAATCAAACTAACTATAAATAAAAATCCTTTACGAAAGGTCATAATAAATGAAGGTGTTTACTTGTCGAAACGAACTGCTACATCGTCGTAGGCAAAGTAGCCGGGAATGGTGAAACCATACTTACCACCCATCTCATCGGAGTAGAGGAAGTTGAAGCGAACCTTTTTGACTGCACCAAGACCCGAGAGATCCCACTTCTGCCAATCGGTTACGACATTGTCGCCCTGCACCAAGTAGAACTCAACCTCGCTGATAGGCTCGGCGTAAGCATCGGCCTCAACATCATCAAAGCCTTGGGCCACAATCTTCAACCAAGCATCCTGTGTGAGACCTTCCCAATTGCCACCAAAGCTATTGCCCGCCTCACTCTTCACACCGTTGTAGAGCTGATTGAGTGTATAGTTGGTGTTGATGACATACATATGGTCGATAACACGAGCCACATCATCGGCAAACGAAATCTCGGGAAGATTCTCGATAAACGAGTATTGGTCTTTGTAGCCGTAGTGTACTGCGAAGTTGTCGCCCGAATGAGCCTCTACGGGTATCATATATTGGAGGTTGAACCAACCAAGCATCTGGTCGTTACCAGCATTCTCCGCAACATAGTCCTCGCCATAGTACTTTGCGATGTGAAGATCTCTATCCTCATCGCTCCAACCCTCACCCCAATAGTTGGAGATGGCGTGACCTCCGCCCCAGAAACAGTAGGAGTAGTTGTAGGGGAAGGTGTGGGTGAGCTCGGTGTTGCCCTCGTCACACCAACGATACTCTGCCGACATCTGGTCTGCATAGGTCAGAGGACCGCCATATTGAGGATCGTCAATCAAATCGCTCCAAGTTGTAATCTCTGCTCCCGCCCAATCATAGGCATAATCCAAAGTGTAGGGCTCAAAACGAGCATCTGCATCCTCGAAAGAGAGCACACGCAACTCATAGGGCAACTCGGGTTCGGGCTCGGGTTCCTCACCTCCCTCTTCGCCACTCTCGGTTGCTTTGGGCAGTGTGATGACGCGACCATCGGCAAGAGTAATAATTACGGTCGTTTCGGTCTCCTCTACCGATACAAAGAACGAGTCGCCGTCCTTGCCATCAGCACCGTCTTTGCCGTCGGCACCGTCTTTGCCATTCTCACCATCTTTACCGTCTGCTCCGTCCTTGCCAGCATCGCCTTTCTCGCCTTTCTCACCATCGGCACCATCTTTACCATCTTTACCATTTTCGCCATCCTTGCCGTCAGCACCATCTTTGCCATTTTTGATAGTAACCGATGAGCCGTCGCTGAAATGAAGCACTACACCCTCAGTAGTGTACTCGGTAGAGGTGATTACCTTGCCCTGATTGGAGGCCTCAATGAGTGCCGAGAGGGTGGCAATATCCTCGGCATTCTGCTCTACCTTCTCTTCGAGCTCATCCATAGCATCCCAAATTGCACTGTCGTCATACGAGCAACCTGTCAGCGTAAACCCCACCAGAGTGGCAGCTGCAATAAATAAAAATCTTTTCATAACTCTTTGTTTTTTAGTGATTTATTTTGATTGATTAAGGTTTTCGCTTGCTATTCGTGCGTTGCAGTTCGAGACAAGGAGCGCCAACTCCTCGATGTAACGCCGACGGAAATGATAGTGATTGATGACCTCAGGGGTGAGTACAAAGGTGCGCCCCTCGGATGCCGCCGAGCGACAGAGGTGCATAATCATTGCGGGAAGAAGTTCTGCTGCAACATCCATCGAGAGGTGCTCGCGACGGGAGGCAGACCAGAGAGCCTCGCCATCTTCTCCCCATACCTTTATACTAATGTGATAGGCAACCTGCTTGGTTGGCAGCTTGGTGAGTGACGCCACAAATTGCGCAACAGAGAGCCTGCGATAGCGCACACCATCGCCCCTGCCGACTATCTCGACAAAGGCAGTGTAGATAGGGCTCGCCAGAAGCAAACAATAGAGAGGGTTTGCCTGCACTCGCAACGACTTAAAAAACTTCCACAAGTTGGTTTTGAGAATATAGTTCTCCCCCTTGTGGGCTTGGGTTTGGACCGAATCCATACTCCTTACGGAACTGTTATAAGGGTTTTTATCCGACATTAACCGCCCACAACTCGACCTTATGAGCAACCCAATAAACAAGGTACAATGCCCCCTGTTTCGAGTGCTTTTTGGTCAAACAAAAAAATGTAAACGATTAAATTCATCGTCGCTCCCAGCCCGTATCCCAGCAGGCAAAGAAACAATAATGCAAAGGCAGGTCTTCTGACTTGTCCTGTTGTCGCGCCTTCCCAATCTTGTCGATCAGTGGCAAAGAGTGCGTCCAACATTCATCCTTTCTGTAGAGGGCAGATTAAAGAGCTAATTACCTCGCAGGATGGGACTTACAGCAACTGGTATTGTCTTGGTTTTTCACCAAATTCCCTTTTCACCGCTCCCGACGCTCAGGTCGTTCACGGCTCCGTTTGCAACGCAAAGATAGTAATTAATTTCGACACCACCACCCCCTCCGCCAATTTTTTTCACCTCCATTGATTATGATGTAAACAAAAATACCCACTTGTAACTATGCCATCATTTATACTTCTGCCAATGCTTTATCCTTTGCCAAATGGGGACTTGGTCGAAGAGCGATTCGCTTTTCGATAGGTGGTTGCAAAGTATGGTTGTGGGTGATTAGGACAGACCCCTCTGTCACGTTGTGACACCTCCCCTGACTCAGGGGAGGATGAGGAAGTGGGGATTGGTCCCCCCCCCGAGCCAAGGGAGGATGAATAAAAAAATTCACCCGCACTAACTGAAAACAAAAAGCGCATATCGCGAGGGGATTTCAAGGCGCACAAGAAAGCCGGCCCGCAGTTTGCTGACGCAAATGAGGAGCCGGCTTATCGCAGTGCAACGCGGAAATCACCCGCGAGATGCGCTTTTTCACGCGCCGCGAAACGTCCAATACTTCTGCAACAAATAACTGTAAATGATGGTGATAAAGGAGGTTATAACCTGTGCTGCTGTGGCATAAACACCCATCCACTCGACAAAAATCTTCAGACATACATAGTTGATGGCCAGCGAACCAAAAGTTGTAACCGCATAACGGAAACTGCTCTTGCGATCTCCCAACGGTGAACCCTTAAACGAGATGCGACTCTGCAACAAATAGCCCGACAAGAGAGTGAGTGGGAAAGTTACGGCAAGTGCAGCGGTGTGGCGAGAGACGTAGGCTACCCCTACATTGAGATAGTCGAAGCCAAGCAACACTTCGTAGAAAAGGGCGTAGAGCAACCAACTGAACACCAAGTTGACACCTCCGCAAACGGCATAGCGGAAGGTCTGCAACGGCAGCAGTCTACGCAGCGGAGCCACGTAGAAGAGGTCTATAATGTGGGTTATTCGGTCGGCGGTTTTCATCCTCTCGTTTCCGGTTTCTTATGTGTGTTGACAGCTGTTTATCAGACGGTTACTGCTCTGTTGTTTATCGTTTTTTGCCCTGCAGTTCATACATACGGTCGCGCCAGAGTGCTGCCTGTGCGAAATCGAGCGCCTTGGCAGCCTCCTCCATACGTCGGCGTGCGTCGACGATGGCTTGTTCGCGCTCCTCGGGGCTGTAGGTCGCTTGTTTGTCGGCGGCGTGGGAGCTGATACCTCCGAGTGGGTAGGGCTCGGCTACGGCTGCGGAGGCGTTGCCCGAGATGGTCGTACGGGCATAGCGACGTATCTGTGTGGGTGTCACTCCATTGGCCTCATTGTAGGCCATCTGTTTCTCACGACGGCGGCGCGACTCATTGATAGTGGCGCGCATAGCGTCGGTAATCTTGTCGCCATACATAATCACCCTACCCTCGACATTTCGTGCTGCTCGGCCTGCGGTCTGCGTGAGAGCCCTTTCGCTGCGGAGGAATCCCTCCTTGTCGGCATCGAGTATGGCCACAAGTGCCACCTCGGGGAGGTCGAGTCCCTCACGGAGGAGGTTCACACCGATGAGCACATCGAAGGAGCCCGCCTTGAGGTCCTCGAGTATCTGCACGCGGTCGAAGGTGTCCACGTCGGAGTGGATGTAGCGGTTGCGCACACCGATGCGGTCGAAGTACTTGGAGAGCTCCTCGGCCATACGTTTTGTGAGCGTGGTCACGAGCACGCGTTGTCCCTTATGAACGACGGTCTGAATCTCTTCGAGCAGGTCGTCAACCTGATGTTCGGTGGGCCTCACCTCAATGACGGGATCGAGGAGGCCCGTAGGTCTTACAAGTTGTTCGGTCACAGCGCCTTCGCTCATCTCGAGCTCATACTCTGCGGGGGTAGCACTACAGTAGAGAACAGTGTTGCCAAACTTCTCGAACTCATCAAACTTGAGGGGGCGGTTGTCGACAGCGGCGGGGAGTCGGAATCCATACTCGACAAGGTTCTCCTTGCGTGCGCGGTCACCTCCGTACATAGCCCTCACCTGTGGTATGGTAACGTGGCTCTCGTCCACCACCAGCAGGAAATCCTCGGGGAAATAGTCGAGCAAGCAGAAGGGGCGTTCGCCGGGTTTGCGGCCGTCCATATAGCGCGAGTAGTTCTCGATGCCGGAGCAGTAGCCCAACTCTTTGATCATCTCCACGTCGTACTCCACGCGCTGCTTAATGCGCTGTGCCTCAACTATTCTTCCTGCTTGTTCAAACTCATCTATGCGCGCTCCGAGGTCGAGCTGAATCTGCCTTATGGCCTCCTCGGTGCGCTCCTTGGTGGTGACAAAGAGGTTGGCGGGGAAGATGGTCACCTCGGGTACGCTTTCGCGGCGTGTGCCCGTCATAGGGTCTATGCGCCAGAGGGCCTCTATCTCGTCGCCGAACATAGAGATGCGGTAGGCCTCGCTCTCGGAGTAGGCAGGCATAACATCTATGGTGTCGCCCTTGACACGGAACGAGGCGGGCTCAAGGTAGCGTTCCACGCGGGTATAGAGTGCGTCCACAAGTCGGTAGAGGAGTCGGCGCTGGGGGATGACATCGCCCACGCGCAGGTTTATGCTGTTGGCGTGGAAGTCGGAGGGGTTGCCGATACCATAGAGGCACGAGACACTCGAGACCACAATGACATCCCTGCGACCCGAGAGGAGCGAGGAGGTGGTGCGCAGACGGAGTTTCTCAATCTCATCGTTGATGGCGAGATCCTTCTCGATGTAGGTATCCGATGCAGGGAGGTAGGCCTCGGGCTGGTAGTAGTCGTAGTAGGAGACAAAGTACTCCACGGCATTCTCGGGGAAGAAGGCCTTGAACTCGCTATAGAGCTGTGCGGCAAGGGTTTTGTTGTGGCTGAGCACGAGCGTTGGTCGGCCGAGGCGTGCCACAACATTGGCCACGGTGAAGGTCTTTCCGGAGCCCGTCACACCGAGGAGTGTGCTGTGTTGCTGTCCACCCTCAATGGAGCGCACCAACTCTTCGATAGCCTCGGGTTGGTCGCCTGTGGGTTTATAATCAGAAACAAGTTTGAACTCCATAGCGGTGTAAAGTCTACTGCGGTTGTGTGAGCAATCTGTTGGGGGTCTATTGTCGTTGGTGACTCCGAGCGGAATCGAACCGCTATCGTAAGAACCGGAATCTTAAATTCTATCCATTGAACTACGGAGCCATTATTGCCGTCATCACCTTGCGACGGGAGTATTTCTGTTGCGGCTTCAGGGCGGGATAGAATTGGTGTGTTACCTATCCCCCAAACCCCCTTTCTGTAAAGGGGGCTTTCTTGGCAAAGCCAAGATACGGA
>JAFVSJ010000038.1 GCA_017503805.1 Tidjanibacter sp. | reverse complement strand
CAATGCAAATAATAGTAAAAGTCTTTTCATATCATTATCTTATTACTGTACTGCCTCCTGAAACTGAGAAGAAGCCTCCGAAGCCGTATGTGGCCACATCGCGGCGCGCCTTGATCCTTCCGACCTGGATGTCCTCGGACGTGACGGTGCCAGCCCCTGCGAGGTCGTACTTCCGGCTGTTCGTTTTCTGTATCAGCAGATTGCCGGCTGAGTCGCGGGAGATGTTGTATTTTGTTTCATCCTTGGTGTCGATAAGCCTGCCGCTGAGGGCCCTCATACCCAGGATGACGTTGCCGGCTGGCATGTCGCCCAATCCCATGGCACCGGCCGCGCTCTGGATTGTGGCCTGAATGGTATTATTGACATTCTCGTCCGTGAGGATGGAGATGTTGACTTTCTTCACATCGAGCGGCTCGGGCCTGACATAGGATTTTTCCACGTCAAGATGGAAGCCCCATTTACCTTCCTTCAGGCCTACGCTGATTTCGCCCAGCGGGGTCTGCATGGAGAGGAAGAGGTCGCTCAGGCCGTACCACTGCCTGCCCTTGAATTCGGCCAGGTCGCGGGCGTCTTTTTCCGCCTGTTCATGTTCGGCTATTGCTTCCTGATGATCCTGCCACTGCTCTTCTTTGATATCCGCCTCCGCCTTAAGGATTCTCATTCTGGCATCGTGAAGGAACTCGCCCACGGTAGCCTTTGCGGAGAAGGTAGCGGCGTACTCGTCGTAAATCAGCGACAAAGTCCTGTACCAGAAATAGTCGCTTACATTGCCGTCGCAGCAGTAAGAGCAGTACTTCGAGATATCCTTCCACCACTCGACCAGCACGGGGCGAATCGTACCGTTATAGTAAACTATGTAGGAGTTGATTTTTTCCGTCTCGGAAGGCACCTCGATCTGGTTGAGCCGCTCCAGGGGATGCGTCACCTCCGTCAGGATGCGATATGGCCGGAAGATGCGGCGTTGGGCCCGGTCTATCGCGGCATCCGAAGCATCCGGATGGGCCGCACACCAGGCCTTGAATTCGCCATCGCACTTCATATAGAGTTTATATGCTTCCGCGGTCTGCCGCTTGTCCATCGCCTCGCCGAGCGAGATATCCTTGTCGGTACGATGGACATGATTGAGGATGTTGGTCTTGAAGCCTTCAGGTAGATAGCCGTGGAAGGTGCGGGTATGGTCGTCAAAGTCGCCGAATGTGCCGTAGGCATAGTCCAGACGGTATTTATAGTAGCGTTCGAGAATGCGGAGACACCAGAAGGCGCGGGTATCGATCATATAGAAACCGTCTACGTTGTGCTCGAAACACAAAGCCTTGGTAAGCTTGGCGTAGGAGTCTTCGAGCCCTTTGCGAATGCTTTCCGGCACTTCGATGCCAGCAATTGCCTTTCTGGCATCCGCATAGTTATGAATTGCGCTTTGCACTTCCGGACGATTCTTGGCCTCTTCCACAAGCTTAGACATATTGTCCGGCAGGTAGGTAGCTTCCATCGAATAAAGCAGGCTGATGGCGGGGCCCTTCTGGACGGCCTTATCGGCCTTAGCCCAGTGTTTGTCGCTGCGGGTTTCGTAGTCTCCCGCTATGCGGGCATTGTTACGGAAATTTGCCTCCAGATCGCCTGCGGGAGTAGCATTGAAGCTGGCATCATCCGCCGGGAAGAAGTCATCGTAGCCGTAGGTTATGCCTTTACGGATATTTTCGAGATTCTGGGGCGTGAAGACCTTGTCGATAACGGCCATAAAGTCCTGCTTATCCAGCGAGGCATTCATCTCCGCCCTATCGATCTCGTTAAAAAGGGAACTGATCAGGCTGACCGTGTTCTCTCCGAAATAGCCGAGCGAGAGCGACTTGAAAAGAGCATTAGCCGCCTCGAACGGGGAACGCTGAGCATCCAGCAGGGCCTTGTACATCCACGCCTTTCCGTCCGGTTCGCGCTTTTTCGCAGTGACCTCGATGATCTTGGGAACGACCCTGCGCGCTTTTTCAACCTGATTCATATCGAGCAGGCATTCGAT
>JAFVSJ010000025.1 GCA_017503805.1 Tidjanibacter sp. | reverse complement strand
TTTCTTTATGCTACTTTTGGTGGCAAAAGTAGCGCAAAAGCCACCGCACGCACCTCCGTCGGGAGTGAGGAGCAGAAAAGTCTAAAACGGATGCTTCGCAATCAAAGCATTTGATGTCTCCGTTTTTTAACGCCTTTTCTGCCCCTCGCTCTGCGCTGCACCCACGAGTGGTGCAGCTATCCTCCTCCGCTGCAAGTGCGGACCGAATTGGATTTACGCCCTGTGGCGTGTCTACGACCTTACGGCCTTAACTATTCTCTACCTCAACAGACCCCTCATTCCCCCTCAATCAACCCGAAAAAAGAGCCGCCACACAAGCACTACACAAGGAAAAGCGCAAAAAATCCTACCCCAAAAGTGGAAATTCCAACTCTTTTTTGTACCTTTGGTGGTTTATTGCGCACAAACGAACGTAACACTATACAACACTATGAAACTCGCAGACAAATACGCACCACAAGAAATCGAACAAAAGTGGTATGACTATTGGATGAAACACAATATGTTCCACTCCGAACCCGATGACCGCGAACCCTACACCATCGTTATCCCCCCACCAAATGTGACCGGTATGCTCCATATGGGACATATGCTCAACAACACACTCCAAGATGTGCTCATCAGGCGCGCACGTATGCAAGGTAAGAACGCCTGCTGGGTGCCCGGCACCGACCACGCCTCCATAGCAACCGAGGCCAAGGTGGTGGCCAAACTCAAAGCTGAAGGCATCGAAAAGAGCGACCTCACTCGCGATGAGTTCCTCGCACACGCCTGGGAGTGGAAAGAGAAACACGGCGGCATCATCCTCCAGCAGCTCCGCAAGCTCGGCGCCTCCTGCGACTGGGACCGCACCTGCTTCACTATGGATGAGGCTCGCACCGCAGGTGTCATCAAAGTGTTCGTAGACCTCTACAACAAGGGAAAAATATACCGCGGCGTGAGGATGGTCAATTGGGACCCCTCGGCACAGACCGCACTCTCCGATGAGGAGGTTATCTACAAGGAGTCGCAGGGCAAGTTCTACTATCTGCGCTACAAGATTGAGAACTCCGACCGCACCCTCATCGTGGCCACCACTCGTCCCGAGACCATCTTGGGCGACTCGGCCGTCTGCGTCAACCCCAATGACCCCCGATATGCCGACCTCCCCGCCGATGCACGTGCCATCGTACCTCTGGTGGGCCGTTCGGTGCCCATCATCAGGGATGAGTATGTAGACATCGAGTTCGGTACGGGCGCACTCAAAGTCACCCCCGCGCACGACGTGAACGACTATATGCTCGGCGAGAAATATGGACTCGAGACCATCGACATCTTCAACCCCGACGGCACCATCAACGACAAGGTGGGACTCTATGTGGGTATGGACCGTTTTGAGTGCCGCAAGGTTATCGAGGGCGACCTCGAGGCCGCAGGTCTGCTCGAAAAGACCGAGCCTTACACCAACAATGTGGGCTACTCGGAGCGTACGGGTGTGGCCATCGAGCCCAAGCTCTCGATGCAGTGGTTCCTCGCTATGAAGGAGCTCGCCGAGCCCGCAACCAAGGCTGTGGCCGACGACATCATCAAGTTCGTGCCCGAGAAGTACAAGAATACCTACCGTCACTGGATGGAGAACATCAAGGATTGGTGCATCTCGCGTCAGCTCTGGTGGGGACAGCGCATACCCGCCTACTACCTGCCCAAGGGTGGTTTCGTAGTGGCCGAAACGGCCGAGGAGGCTCTCCGTATGGCAATCGAAAAGACAGGCGACAGCAGCCTCACTGCAGCCGACCTCAGGCAAGATGAGGATGTGCTCGACACCTGGTTCAGCTCGTGGCTCTGGCCCATCAGCGTCTTTGACGGCATCCGCTATCCCGAGAATCCCGAAATCAAATACTACTACCCCACCCACGACCTGGTGACCGGACCCGACATCATCTTCTTCTGGATCGCAAGGATGATTATGGCAGGCTACGAGTGGCGCAACGAACGCCCCTTCCGCAACGTCTACTTCACCGGTATCGTGCGCGACAAGCTCGGCCGCAAGATGTCTAAGCAGCTCGGCAACTCGCCCGACCCGCTGGACCTGATTGCCAAGTATGGTGCCGACGGCGTGAGGGTGGCTCTGATGCTCTGCACCTCGGCAGGCAACGACCTGATGTTCGACGAGTCGCTCTGTGAGCAGGGTCGCAACTTCTGCAACAAGATCTGGAACGCCTACCGTCTTGTGACGGGTTGGGAGGTCGACGAGAATATCGAGCAGAGCGAGCACTGCGCCAAGGCGGTGGCTTGGTTTGAGAACGTCTACCGCAAGGTCTACAAAGAGGTCGAGGAGCATCTGGCCGCCTACCGCATCTCGGATGCTATGATGGCTCTCTACCGTCTCTTCTGGGACGACTTCAGCGGTTGGTACCTCGAGATGATCAAACCCGCCTACGGCTCGCCCGCCGACAAGGCTACCGTGGAGGCCACCAAGTCGTTCTTTGAGCGTCTGGTCAAGCTGCTCCACCCCTTTATGCCCTTCGTGACCGAGGAGCTCTGGCAGCACATCGCCGAGCGCAAGGAGGGTGAGAGCATTATGTTTGACCTCTTCGAGGAGCACAATGCCGTAGACGAGCAGATGCTCGCCGAGGTGGACCTGGCAAGGGAGGTCGTAAGTGCCGTACGCAACATCCGCGCACAGCGCAACGTCCCCAACAAGGAGAAAGTGGCACTCGAGGTTATCGCCGACGAGAACTACCACCCCGCCTACAACTGCCTCGTGGAGAAGATGGCCAACCTCTCGGCAATCACCGAGGTGAGCGAGAAGAATCCTACGGCAGCAGCCTTCATCGTAAAGACCACGCAGTATTTCGTTCCTATGAGCGAGAACATCAACGTGGAGGAGGAGTTGGAGAAGATGAACAAGGAGCTCGCCTACTTCGAGGGCTTCCTGCGCACCGTTATGGGCAAACTCTCCAATGAGCGCTTCGTGGCCAACGCCCCTGCCGCTGTGGTTGAGAACGAGAAGAACAAGCAGAGGGATGCCGAGGCGAAGATTGCCGCTCTGAAGGAGCGCATCGCCGCCCTGACCAAATAGAGGGCCGCTCGCAAGAATGTCGTCACCTAATGTAGTGAGGGGCATTCGCAGTGAGGGACATTCGCACGGATTGTTCTCCCCAAGATAGTCCTCCCGCCTCCCTGATTATTTAGGGTAGGCGGATGCGACAGCAGACCACTCCACAAAGATAGTCCTCCCCTAAACGCAGGGGAGGATAGTGGGGTGGTATGGGCAACAAAAACAAAAAAAACAAACATCAAGAAACTCGAATGAAGCGACTTGTCAGATTCATAGCTCTATTGGCAGTTCTCTTTGTGCTGGGCGCTAACGAACAAAGCTACGCTCAGTACAACAAACGCTACATAGCTTGGGCAAGCCGCAATATGCTCGCCTCCGACAACTACAAAGAGGCTATCGAAATACTCAACGTCCTCATACGCTCCGACAAGGAGTCATACGAGGCCTACTATCTGAGAGGCTACGCCAAACTCGGACTCGGGGACCTCATAGGGGCCGAAGCCGACCTCTCAAGAGCTATCAACATTAACCCCGTCTACACCGAAGCGCTCCACTACAGAGGCATCGTTCACGCCGAAATGGGCAACTACGAAGATGCAGTCAGCGACCTTACGGCCGCCATAGAACTCCGACCAGACCTCCCGGGCTCCTACTACTCCCGAGGCGTGACGCACCTGCGCAACAAGCAGTGGGTGAAGTCGGTCGTGGACTTCGATATGGTCTTGCGGTTCACAGACAAAGATGCACAGACCTACATCAACCGTGGTGTGGCTATGCTCGGACTACGCGACACCCTCACCGCTCACGAAAACTTCGACCGAGCCATACGCACCAATCGTGACTACACAGAGGGCTACAATCAGAAGGCTACGCTGCTGATGAGCGAAGGCAAAAACGAAGAGGCTCTCGAGATGTTCGACAAGGCACTCGAGTGCGACAGCACCTACATCGCTCCTCTCTTCAACCGAGCACTCACACTCTGTAGGCTCGAACGCTACCAAGAGGCCGCAGAGGACTTCCGCAAGGTCATCAGACTCGACCCCTACGTCACCAGCGCCTACTTCGACCTGGCCATCGTCTACACACTCCTCGGCGACCTGCCCGCAGCACTCGAAAACTACGACCTCGTGGTCGAACACGCCCCCGAGAATGTCAAGGGCTACTACAATCGTGCGGCCGTATTGCTCGAGATGAAGCGCTACGGAGAGGCTCTCGGCGACTATTCCAAGGCCATAGAGCTCTATCCCGACTTCGCCAACGCCTACCTCCAGAGGGCTGTGGTCAAGGATATCATCCACGACTCCGACGGTGCCAAGCGTGACCGCGCCATTGCCGACCGCAAGATTGCCGAATATGAGGCCCGATTGGAGGAGAATGCCGAAGAGTTGGCTCTCTGGGCCGACACCTCGCGCAAGTTCAATCAGCTCGTCTCCTTTGAGTCGCGCCTCACAGAGCGCAAACTCTCCGAGAACGACAGCCGTCAGACCACCATCCGACCAATGTATCGCTGGAGCCTCAAGGCCGCCGACAGCCCCACCGACAACCGATACTACTCACCGCTCTTGGCCGAGGCAGCTGTGGCAGCCGATACCACCATTGTCTTTACGAACCAACCCACAAGGCTCTCCGAAGAGGAGGTGGCAAAGGTCAACAGCCACTACGAAGAGGAGGCCTATCAGAGCATCGAGTCGCTCTTCCGTTGGGGCATCTCGCAGCTAGTGATGAGGCAATACACCTCGGCCGTGAACATCCTCTCGGAGGCCATAGGACTCTCGCCCAACGACCCGCTGCTCTATCTCAACAGGGCCGTGACGAGGGCCGAAATGATAGATTTCATCTCCTCGGTGACCGTCTCGGAGAAGATGACACTCGATGCCGATATGGCCATCAGTGCCTCCTCCACAAGGCGCACCTTCAGCTACGATGAGGCCATAGCCGACCTCGACAAAGCAGCCGAGTTGGCTCCCGACTTGGCCTACATCTACTACAATCGCGGCAACCTCCACGCCCTCTCGGGCAATATGCCTGCCGCCTACGACGACTATTCGCGTGCCCTCGCCCTCGCCCCCGAATTGGCCGATGCCTACTTCAACCGAGGACTCGTGCAGCTCTATCTGAAGGATACCCACAAGGGCTCTATGGACCTCAGCAAGGCGGGCGAGTTGGGCATCAAAGAGGCCTACACAATACTCAAGCGTTACCAAAACAGGCAAGGCCGATAGAGACAAACCGGACAGCAGATGACAATACCTATTATATAATAACAGAGCAACAGCATAAGCTAACCCCTGAAGCACAACTCAAACACACACAAATAACACAAACTAATCAACTAAAAGAAAACCTATGGTACAAACAATTCAAAGAAAGCTCAACGACTCTGCATTTGTTCGTTGGTCGGCACTGATTCTCATCGCCCTGATGATGTTCTTTGCCTATATGTTTGTGGATATGCTCTCCCCCCTGAAGAGCCAGCTCGAGAGCTCGCTCGGTTGGGATAGCGGTACCTTCGGCACCTATGCTGCCTCGGAGTACTTCCTCAACGTATTCTGCTTCTTCCTCATCTTTGCAGGCATCATCCTCGACAAGATGGGTATCCGCTTCACCGGTATGCTCTCGGCCTCGCTGATGGTCATCGGTGCAGCCATCAAGTTCTACGGTATGAGCGACCTCTTCATCGGCTCGTCGCTCGAGGCTTGGCTCAACTCGTGGTGGACCGCATTGCCCGGTACGGCCAAAGTGTCGTGTCTGGGCTTTATGATCTTCGGTTGCGGCTGCGAAATGGCAGGTACGACCGTATCGAAGGCTATCGCCAAGTGGTTCAAAGGCAAAGAGATGGCTATGGCTATGGGCCTCGAGATGTCTATCGCACGTCTGGGCGTATTCGCCGCCATGTGGCTCTCGCCCCTGGTATTCGATAAGTTCGGCGAAGCTATCTCCGCTCCCGTAGCCTTCGGCGCTGTGCTGCTGCTCATCGGCCTCATCTTCTACTCGGTATTCGTAGTCCTCGACCGCAAGTTCGACAAACAGCTCATCGCTGCAGGCGAGCTCACCGAGGAGGCCTCCGAGGAGGAGTTCAAATTCAAAGACCTGGGTAAGATTTTCTCGAGCAAGATGTTCTGGCTCGTGGCTCTGCTCTGCGTGCTCTACTACTCGGCCATCTTCCCCTTCCAGCGCTACGCTCCCGACTTCCTCAACACCACCCTCGGCATCGAAAATGGCGCACAGCTCTTCAGCTGCTTCCCCATCTTGGCTATGGTGCTCACCCCCTTCCTCGGTGCCTTCATCGACAACAAGGGTAAGGCCGCCTCGATGCTTATGGTAGGCTCGCTGGTGATGATTCTCTGCCACTTGTCGTTTGCGTTCCTGCTGCCCGCCTTCCCCTACAGCTGGTTGGCAGTGGCCATCGTCGTAATCCTCGGCGTGTCGTTCTCGCTGGTGCCCGCCGCACTGTGGCCCTCCGTACCCAAGATTATCGACAACCGCATCCTCGGCTCGGCCTATTGCATCATCTTCTGGATTCAGAATATCGGCCTCTTCGCAGTGCCCATCCTCATCGGTGAGGTGCTCGACGCTACGGGTGGCTACGTCGTTCCTATGGTCATCTTCTCGTCGTTCGGCGTGCTGGCACTCTTCTTCAGCCTCTGGCTCAAGAGGGAGAACAAGAAGCAGAACTTCGGCCTCGAGGAACCCAATATCAAGAAGTAAAACAAATCGTAGTGATAAGGCTCGGAGAGATAGGCTCGGGTTGACGATGCAACAATGGTTGCACTCCTCGGCTCGGGGTGACGATGCAACAATGGTTGCACTCCTCGGCTCGCACAGATTGCTCCGATAGCCACTAACAACAGGAGGCGCACCCCGCTAAAGGTGCGCCTCTATTATTATTCGTCATCCGGCCGTAGCCCGACAGACGGTGGGGTGTGTCAAACTACGCAACAACTCTCCTCGTTGCTACTACACTTTCCAATGCTCTACCCAATTATTTCTTTATGCTACTTTTGGTGGCAAAAGTAGCGCAAAAGCCACCGCACGCACCTCCGTCGGGAGTGAGGAGCAGAAAAGTCTAAAACGGATGCTTCGCAATCAAAGCATTTGATGTCTCCGTTTT
>JAFVSJ010000037.1 GCA_017503805.1 Tidjanibacter sp. | reverse complement strand
CCTGCCTTGCACGCAGGGGGTCAAGGGTTCGAATCCCTTATCCTCCACCCAGATTGAGAAATCAATCATCGTTCATTGACACGATTAAGGAGATGAGATAGAGTCACTCATATTACAATAGGGATATGAGTGAGTTGTAAGAAAGTAAGAAAGGGCGTATGGGGGATGCCTAGGCTCTTGGAGGCGAGGAAGGACGTGGTAAGCTGCGATAAGCCTCGGGGATTTGCAAACGAGAATTGATCCGAGGATTTCCGAATGGGACAACCCGTTAGGTAGAAGACCTAACACACCGAAAGGTGGGCAAACCCTCTGAACTGAAACATCTAAGTAGGAGGAGGAGAAGAAAGAAACATCGATTTCCAAAGTAGCGGCGAGCGAAATGGAAGTAGCCCAAACCACTATTGTTACGGCAATAGTGGGGTAGTAGGACCGCGACATTCGAGCGACAATGAACAAGAATTACCTGGAAAGGTAGACCATAGAGAGTGAAAGTCTCGTACAGGTAATTCAGTTATTATTTAGTGGTATCCTGAGTATGGCGGGACACGAGGAATCCTGTCTGAATCTGCCAGGACCACCTGGTAAGGCTAAATACTCCCAAGAGACCGATAGTGAACCAGTACTGTGAAGGAAAGGTGAAAAGAACCCCGAACAGGGGAGTGAAAAAGAACCTGAAACCATACGCTTACAACCTGTCGGAGCCACTTCGTGTGGTGACGGCGTGCCTATTGAATAATGAGCCTACGAGTTACTAATCACTAGCGAGGTTAAGTGCTAGGAAGCACGGAGCCGAAGCGAAAGCGAGTCTGAACAGGGCGCTTAGTTAGTGGTTGTAGACGCGAAACCTTGCGATCTACCCTTGAGCAGGATGAAGGTTGGGTAACACCAACTGGAGGTCCGAACGAATAAGCGTTGAAAAGCTTCTCGATGACTTGAGGGTAGGGGTGAAAGGCTAATCAAGCTGGGAAATAGCTCGTACTCCCCGAAATGCCTTTAGGGGCAGCGTTGTAATAAAGAGTCTACCGGAGGTAGAGCTACTGATTGGATGCGGGGGCTTCACCGCCTACCAAATCCTGACAAACTCCGAATGCCGGTAGTATGATTTACAGCAGTGAGCCAGTGGGTGCTAATGTCCACTGACAAAAGAGGAACAACTCAGACCAGCAACTAAGGTCCCCAAGCATATGCTAAGTTAAACTAACGATGTTTTGTTGCAGAGACAGCTAGGATGTTAGCTTGGAAGCAGCTATTCATTCAAAGAGTGCGTAACAGCTCACTAGTCGAGCGACAGAGCGTGGATAATAAACGGGCATCAAGCATATCACCGAAGTTCTGGACACGAAAGTGTGGTAGGGGAGCATTCCATTCTGCGTAGAAGCTGAATCGTGAGATTTGGTGGAGCGTATGGAAAAGCAAATGTAGGCATAAGTAACGATAATGCGGGAGAGTAACCCGCACACCGTAAGACCAAGGTTTCCTGATCAACGCTAATCGGATCAGGGTTAGTCGGGTCCTAAGGCTAAGCCGTTGGCGATGTCGATGGATAATCGGTTAATATTCCGATACTAACATATACCTCGATGGAGAGACGAAGGAACGTAAGTAACGCGGACTGACGGAATAGTTCGTTAAAGGACGTAGGTATAGGGATTGTTTAAGAGATAGTCCTTGCTGAAATCTGACAGTACAGAGAGCCTTCGGGCAATTTGATAGTTTACCCAAGTATACTTCCGAGAAAATCTTCTAAGTTTAAGTATATGTTACCCGTACCGTAAACCGACACAGGTGGTCGAGGAGAGTATCCTAAGGTGCTCGAGTGAATCACGGTTAAGGAACTAGGCAAATTAACCCCGTAACTTCGGGAAAAGGGGTCCCTGCGAGAGCAGGGCGCAGCGAAGAGGTCCAGGCGACTGTTTATCAAAAACACAGGGCTCTGCAAATTCGAAAGAAGACGTATAGGGCCTGACACCTGCCCGGTGCTGG
>JAFVSJ010000024.1 GCA_017503805.1 Tidjanibacter sp. | reverse complement strand
GAATATCTTGGTCGTGAACTTCAGAAGATTGAGTCAATGCCGGAAGATACTTTCGATCAGATTGTGGCAAAGTATATTGAAATGAATGTCGCTCATCCATTCATGGAAGGTAACGGCCGTTCAACTCGTATCTGGCTTGATCTTATTCTCAAGAAGCGCCTCCGGAAATGCGTTGACTGGAGCCTGATCAATAAGAAGGAATATCTCCAGGCGATGCAGGAGAGCGTTGTCAATACCGCTCCGATTCACAGACTTCTGTCATCTTCCCTTACAGATAAGATCAATGATCGTGAGACATTTATGAAGGGTATCAACTACTCATATTATTATGAGCAGGAGGATTAGGCTCTTCAATGATGTGTTATATGTTGTTGAAAAGGTTGTATATTTATAACCATTTTGGCAACATTTTGTTTAAAATATGCTTAGCGTGATGTATAAATCTTGTTCTTTGAGGAAATACTGAAAATGGTTCACTTGCAAAACACGGTATCTGTCCTCACCGCTTGTGCGACTTTCGGCCCAAGCTTGCACAAGCGATATTGATTTTCGCATCAAAATGATGATTTGGGTTACTGCTTGTACAGAAATCCTTCAAAAGTTGCCTAAACTGTGCAACACTTCCATTTGTCATTGCACAGGGTTTTGCAGGAGACCTGGTTGTGCCGGTGAGCCGCGAAGGATGTTAGTCGATTTGTTAGTCATCTGAAAAGAAAAAACGACTTGCGATTGAGTTTGTAAGTCGTTGATTTTCAGAGAGTAGAGGGGCGCGGGATGCTTCAGTCGCCCGATGGGCTCCTTCTAATCCTTCATGTCCGGTCGCATGGTACCCAAGAAAGCTTTTGAGGAGAACCTCCGCTGCAAGTGCGGACCGAATTGGAATTACGCCCTGCGGCGTGTCTACGACCTTGAGGACTTACCTATTTTCCACCACAACAGACCCCTCCGTCGCACAGCGACACCGGTTACGGCTTTCTTACGAAAGCCAAGCATTTACATTCCTCCCTAAATCCCACATCTGTGGGATTGGGTATTTACATTCCCCCTAAATCCCCCGTTAATCCGCTTTCAGCGTCTTTTCCTCCTCCTTGCAGGGCAGAGTCAAAGTCTTACTTTGACTCTGCTCCTGCTTCGTTCGTCGGTTGGAAAAGGGGGACTTGGTCGAAGAGCGTTTGCTCTTCGATAGGTGGTTGCAAAGAGTGGTTGGGGTTGATTAGAACAGACCCCTCCGACCTTCGGTCACCTCCCCTGACTCAGGGGAGGATGATTATTTGCGGTGCAAAATTTACCCGCATCAACTAAAACACAAAAAACGTGATTTGCGGAGGAAATTTCGCTCGGGAACAGTAAAAAGCGCATATCGCGAGGGGATTTCAAGGCGCACAAGAAAGCCGGCCCGCAGTTTGCTGAACGCAAATGTGGAGGTCGTTTATCGCAGTGCAAGCGGAAATCACCGCACAGCATCGGGAGCGGTAAAAAGCGCATATCGCGGAGGGAATTTTTTGCCGACAAGGAAGGGCGAGTCCGCAGCTTACTTGACGTAAGTGAGGAACTCGCCCAACGTAGACGGTGAAAAATTCACCCGCGAGATGCGCTTTTTTAGAATTCGGATGTAAACTTGAACCGTATATCAGGGAATTTCTCTATGGCAAGCTGCAACGCATAGGATGTGTCGGCAAGAAATACGTCGCGCCCGTGCTTGTCGACAGCCATATTGGTGAACTTGCGCTTCTTGAAGTCGGCAAGCTGCGCCGCATTGTCGGACTCAATCCAACAAGCCTTGTGGATGGCTATGGGCTCCCAACGACACTTGGCCGAATACTCGTGCTCGAGTCGATATTGGATAACCTCAAACTGAAGCGCTCCCACGGTGCCGATAATCTTGCGACCATTGAGCGAGGAGGTGAAGAGCTGCGCCACACCCTCGTCCATAAGTTGGTCTATACCTTTGGCCAACTGCTTGAATTTCAACGGGTCGGCGTTCTCAATATAGCGGAACATCTCGGGTGCAAAGGAGGGTATGCCCGTAAACTTGAGTTTCTCACCCTCGGTGAAGGTGTCGCCAATCTTGAAGTTGCCCGTATCGTGGAGTCCGACGATATCGCCCGCATAGGCGATGTCGACAACCGACTTTTTCTCCGCCAGAAAGACGCTCGGCGAGGAGAACTTCATCTGCTTGCCGCTGCGCACGTGGAGGTAATTTTTACCCCTCTCGAATGTGCCGCTGCAAATCTTCAGGAAGGCGAGACGGTCGCGGTGGTTGGGGTCCATATTGGCGTGAATCTTAAAGACGAAACCTGTCATCTTCTCCTCGGTGGCCTCGACGGTGCGTGTTTCGGTGGGCGAGGCGTGGGGCGAGGGTGCTATGCGGATGAAGGTCTCCAGGAGCTCGCGGACACCAAAGTTATTCACGGCCGAGCCGAAGAATACGGGTGCGAGCAGACCTTGGAGGTAGAGGTCGCGGTCGAAGGGCTCAAAGAGTTCGGAGACCATATCGAGGTTCTCCTCGAGTTCGGCGGCGTTACCTGCACCGATATATTCGGCCAGTTCGGGGCTGTCGAGTGTGAGGTGGATGCTCTCGGCAATGTTCTGACGGTCAATCTCTTTGAAGAGTGCGAGGCTCTCGTTGTAGATATTGTAGACACCCTGGAAGGCGGGGCCGCTACCGATGGGGAACGAGAGTGGCCTCACGGCAATCTGCAACTCCTTCTCTATCTCTTCGAGGAGTTCGAAGGGGTCCTTGCAGGGTCGGTCGAGTTTGTTGACAAAGACCATTACGGGTGTGGAGCGCATACGGCAGACATTCATCAGTTTGCGAGTCTGGCTCTCCACACCTTTGGCACCGTCGATAACGATGATTACGGCATCCACGGCTGTGAGGGTACGATAGGTATCCTCGGCGAAGTCTTCGTGACCGGGGGTGTCGAGGATGTTGATTTTGACACCCTGATACTCAAACTCCATCACCGACGTAGCCACCGAGATGCCGCGCTGACGCTCAATCTCCATAAAGTCGGAGGTGGCTGTCTTCTTGATTTTGTTGCTCTTGACCGCACCTGCCACGTGGATAGCTCCACCGAAGAGGAGGAGTTTCTCGGTCAGTGTGGTCTTACCCGCATCGGGGTGGGCTATGACGGCGAATGTGCGCCTGCGTTTGATTTCGTCTCTGAGTGCCATATAGTGGTATCTGTGTGTGTTACGTTGTAGGGGGTTGTTGTCGGGTTTATCGGGTTGTGGTTGTGTTTGGGGGTTGTTGCTATTGTTTGTTGTTGGTGGGCAGATAGTCAATCGAGTAGTGTAGTCCGACGCTCTCCTTGAGGGCGGCAGCCTGCTTGATGATGAGGTAACCCACCTCGATGAGGTTGCGCAGCTCGCAGAGGTCCACATTCAGACGGCTCTTCTGATAGAGTTCCTCGGTCTCGCGATAGATAATCTCCATACGCCTGAGTGCTCGTTCGAGTCGGAGGTTGGAGCGCACGATGCCGACGTAGTAGCTCATAATCTGTTGCATCTCCTTGTAGTTCTGCGTGATGAGAATCATCTCCTCGGTAGCCACGGTGCCGTCGTCGTTCCAATCGGGCACCCTCTCTTCGAGCTGAAGCTCGCCGATACGTTCACAGGCGTGTCGGGCGGCCTTGTCGGCATAGACCACCGCCTCGATGAGCGAGTTGGAGGCCAAGCGGTTGGCACCGTGGAGTCCTGTGCAGGAGCTCTCACCGAGGGCGTAGAGTCGGTGGATGGTGCTTTCGCCATTGAGGTCTACCTTGACACCTCCGCAACAGTAGTGCGCACCGGGGGTTACGGGAATCATATCCTTGGTGATGTCGATGCCGAGTGTGAGGCACTTTTGGTAGATATTGGGGAACTCACGTATGGTCTGCTCGGCGGGTTTGTGTCGCACGTCGAGGTAGAGATACTCGGCACCCGTAATCTTCATCTCGTGGTCCATACTGCGTGCTACCACATCGCGCGGAGCGAGCGACCCCATAGGGTGGTATTTGTGCATAAACTCCTGCCCGTTCTGCAACTTGAGTATTGCTCCGTAGCCACGCATAGCCTCTGTGATGAGGAACGAGGGGCGCTCGGAGGGGTTGTAGAGGGTGGTGGGGTGAAACTGTATGTAGGCCATATTCTCGATGATGCCTTTGGCACGATGTACCATAGCGATGCCGTCGCCGGTGGCTACGGGCGGGTTGGTGGTGGTGTGGTAGAGGTTACCCACACCTCCGGTGCAGACCACCGTCACTTTGGCAAGTATGGTGAGTATCTGCTCGCGTTTGATGTCCATCACATAGGCACCGTAGCACTCGATGTCGTCCATATGTCGGTTGACCTCACGGCCGAGGTGGTGCTGTGTGAGGATGTCGATGGCGAAGTGCTGTTCGAGGACTTGTATGTTGCGGTGACGCTTTACGGCCCTGACGAGAGCGCGTTCGATTTCGGCACCTGTGAGGTCCTGATGGTGGAGTATTCGGTGTTCGGTGTGTCCGCCTTCGCGATGGAGCGAGTATCGTCCTTCGGGGGTTTTGTCGAAATGTGTGCCCCAATCTATAAGGTCTGCGATGGCTGCCGGAGCCGACTCCACAACCATCTTCACGGCATCGTATTGGCACTTGCCTGCGCCGCAGACGAGGGTATCTTCGATATGTTTCTCGAAGGTATCGGGCGGATAGGTGACACAACAGATTCCACCCTGTGCAAATCGGGTGTTACACTCGCTGATTTCGCTCTTTGTGACGATGGTCACATTGCCCTTTTCGGCAGCTTTGAGTGCGAAGGAGAGTCCTGCCACGCCGCTACCGATGACCAGAAAGTCGGTTCTGCGTTTCATTTGTAGTTCACTGATACTCTGAAAAAATCGCTGCAAAGGTGCAGTCAGGCCACAAAAGTACAAAAGAAATTGTTAATTTCGCAGAGCTAAAAGATGTTTTTATGAACCACAAGCGACAAGAGTGGAACAAATTGACCGAGGAGTGGAGGCTCCATCTCCAACTCGAGAGAAGACTTGCCGACCACACCGTGGAGTCCTACGGCTCCGATGTGCGCCTCTTTGTGGAGCACCTATTCGGTTCGGGCGAGGGCAAATCGCCCCTTGAGATTGAGCGCACCGACATCGAGGGCTACCTATGCGAGCTGCTCGAGCGCAAGGCCAGCGTCACCACCCAAGCACGTCTGCTGAGTGCCCTCAGGTCTTTCTGCAACTATCTCGTGGAAAGGGAACTGACCGACACGATGGCCACCGATGGGATACTCACCCCCAAGCCCCCACAGCGCCTGCCCGACACACTCGAGGTGGAGGAGATAGATGCGATGCTCGCCACCATCGACCTCTCCTCACCCGTAGGCCACCGCGACAAGGCCATCATCGAGGTGCTCTATTCGTGCGGAGTGCGTGCCTCGGAGTTGACGGGGCTCGACCTATCGGACATCTATTGGGAAGACGATATGCTGCGCATCTTCGGCAAGGGGCGCAAGCAGCGCTATGTCCCTATGAGTGGCGAGGCCGTGCGTCAGCTCAGGCTCTACATCTCCACCCGCAGTCAGTTCACCACCTCGGCCTCGGGCGATGCTCTCTTCATCAATCAGCGCGGCGGCCGACTCACACGTATGTCGGTCATCAACATTGTCAAGCGTGCCGCCGCCGATGCGGGCATCACCAAGAGCATCTCGCCCCACACTCTGCGTCACAGCTTTGCCACCCATCTGCTCAAGGGAGGAGCCGACATCCGTCAGGTGCAGGAGCTGTTGGGCCACGAGAGCGTCACTACCACCGAGATATATACCCACCTCGACACCCGCCATCTGCACACCGTCGTGGAGTCGCTGCCGATGGGTAAGGATTGGAAGTAACACCGACCGAAAAGTGGCACCCAAGACACCTTTAATATAAAAAATAGAGGGAGATGTTGAGAGTTCGGAGAAAAAATGCTATATTAGTGGCAACTTTGGCAATGGCCCCTCCGGATTGCGGGGCGGACAATCGGCCCAAGGTGAAACGAAGAGAAAAGATACAAACATAAACCCATTGCGCTATGAAACAGTTCTATCGCACACTCCTACTGCTGGCTCTGCCACTCGTGGTGGCGGGCTGCAACACCGACTACAACTTCGACAACGTATCGCTCGAAGTGACCGTAGGCGACACCGAGGGCATCGTCATCCCCGTAGGTCGCACCGGCTCCATACTCCTCTCCGACCTGCTCTCCGAAACGGAGATAGGTACCACCGAGGAGGGCTACTACGGATTCTCCTACGACCAAACGTTTGAGTATAATCTGGAGCTCGGCACCATCCCCCACGTCAGCGGCATCATCCCCGCACTCGACCCCATAACCAACGACTTCTATGGAGCTCTCGACACCCAGATTCCCATCTTTGAGGCCACCCGAGAACTCTCCATACCCGAGGTGCTCAATCAGGTGACAACGATTCCCGAGGGATTCCCGCTGATTGGCACCGAACTCAAGATGCACTACGACCCCGAACTCTTTGAGGCCACCTACGAGATTACCCTCCCCGAGCAGGTGGCAGCCATCGAGGAGATTCACTTCGGCAAAGATGGCGAGGGCTCGCTGATGAAACTCACCGTAGACCTCGGCTCGGTGGCCAACGTGAGCGAGAACCGCATCATAGAGAAACTCAACATCGAGTTGCCCGATGGTTTCACCATCACCCCCGTAGCCAATGACCCCATAGGCGACTATGTGACCATCTATGCAGGCCAGAGCTCCACCACCCCCAACCACTACCACATCGAAAACTACCCTATGACAGGTGAGAGTGTGGTTGTGGAGTTCTACGTGAAGAGCCTCAATATGGCCCACCACACCATAAGCGAGAGTGGCACCCTCATCATAGATGAGTCTGTGACCTACGACCTTGACCTCTCCGGCACCATCAAGGCCGGCAGCCTCGACGGAGCTGCCCCCAGCGTGAAGGTCTACACCGACCTCTCCATCAGCGACGCACTCATCTACACCAACGAGATTGCCCACGAGGTGAGCGTTGCCCACCGCATCGAGGAGAGCATCGAGATTCCTGCCGAGATTGAGCGCATCGACTACCTCGCGCTCGCCTCGGTAGCCAACCCCGGCGATGCCCCCCGCCTGAACGTATCGCTCGGCATCAAGGGTGCCCCCGTGGAGATTCTCACCCTCAAGGATGTGGAGCTCTCCCTCCCACCCTACTTCGACCTGGAGATTCCCGAGGGCTGGAGCTACGACACCCTCACAGGTAAACTCACCATCCCGAGCATCGACCTCTACAACAATAGCGAGAACGAGATCTTCTCGATAGCCATCAGCGGCCTCACCTTCCTCCCCATCGCCAACGGCCAAGCCGTCATCTCGGCCGACTTCGGACTCAAGGCCACCGCATTTGTGGCCGAGGATACGCTGCTCTCGATAGATACCTCCTCGGAGCCGCTCCAAATCACCCCCATTGTCAGCCTCGACGACTTTGCCGTAACGAGCTTCACGGGTCGCATCAACCCCGACTTCTCGGGAATGTTGGAGCCCATCGAGGTGGAGATTGGCGACTTCGGAGCCGAGCTCGACGGACTCGAAATGGAACTCAACATTTCATCGCCCAAGTTGCACCTCTCTGTGCTGAACCCCATAGGTGTAGCACTCAATGCTGCCGTGAAGATTTCGGCCGTGAAGGACGGGCAGACCGCAATGCAGATAAACACCCCCACAATCACCATTGGTAGCGCTGTTCTGACCGAGCCCACCCTGACCGACATCCACATTGTGGGCAGTCAGAGCGAGATTCCCGAGGGGGCCGAGGGATATTATGTAGTTGAGGGCCTTGTGGATATGATTGGCCTGTTGCCCGAGAAACTCCTTGTGGAGTTCGACCTCGCGGTAGACCACTCCAAGCCCAACGAGATAGTGCTCAAGGATTTGTACAGATTCGTTGTGAGCTACGACGTAGCAGCCGACCTCTGCTTCGATGCCAACAAGGAGGGACACATCTCCTACACCACCACGGTGGAGAATATCGACCTCACGAACCTTGCCGATATTGAGGCCACAGTCGAGAGCCTTGTGCTCAACATCGACGCACTGAGCACCCTGCCCATAGCGCTCTCCCTCGGTGTGGAGATGCTCGATGCACAGGGCCAACTCATCGAGAGCATCACCGCCACCACCGAGGGGGCAATCGAAGGCTCCACCACCTCCGAGGCAGCCCACTCCAACCCCAAAGTGACACTCTCCATCGCCGCACCCGAGGGTAGCACCACCTTCAAGGAGATTGCGAAGATCGCCTCCATCCGTTGCCGCTTCGACGGCACCACGCTTGCAGGCGGCGGCCTGAGGCCCGACCAATACATCGACGTGGGCTTCTCGCTCCTGCTCGACAAGGGTATCACCGTAGACCTCGGCGACTTCCTCCCCGAAGAGGAGGTACCCGAGGTGGAAAATCCCGGTGAGCCCAACCTGCCCGAGGCGAACTAATCTTCGCTCCCCGCACAGACAAGAAGAGAAAGCACTACAGACCAAATCGAAATGATGACACGAGTATGAAAAGAACAATCTATATAGCAGCCCTATTGGTGTCGGCCCTGCTTGCCTCGCTCACTGCCGAGGCACAGCTGCGCACCTCCTACTTTATGTATGGCTCGACCCAGCGCTACGAGCTCAACCCCGCACTCTCACCCACCCGCGGTTACTTCTCCGTTCCTGTCGTGGGTGACCTGCACCTCTCTGCCGAGAGCAACTTCCTCTCGGCCGAAAACTTCTTCTTCCCCAATGGCGAGGGCAACGGCGTGGTCACCTATATGCACAAGAGCGTCTCGGCCGAAGAATTCCTCTCCAAACTACCCGACCAAAACCACCTTGAGCTCGGCCTCAACGACAACATCTTCTCTATGGGTAACTACTTCAAGGGAGGCTTCTGGTCGGTGGGTCTGCGTTTGCGCTCCGAGACCAATGTTGACGTGCCCAAAGATTTCTTCGCCCTGACCAAACAGCTCAAGCAGGGCACCTACAACATTGCGGGCCTCGGCATCGACAGCAGCAACTTCCTCGAGGCCTCGCTCGGCTACACCTTCCCCGTGCAGGATGTCTTCACGCTCGGTTTCCGCGCCAAACTACTGCTCGGCCTTGCCAACATCAGCGCCAAGATAGACAAACTCGACGTTGCCATCGGCCAAGAGAGCTACACGGCCAATATGGCTGGCACCTTCGAGAGCAACATAGCAGGCATAGACCTGAGTGCCATCGAGGGCGAGGTTACGATGGGTAAGTTCTTCGACCACCTGACCAACCCCGCCAACTTCGACCCCTCGCAGATCAGGAGCATAGGTGTGGCTGTGGATGCCGGCATCGAGTGGACCTTCCTCGACGACCAGATTCGCCTTTCGGCTGCTGTGAACGACCTCGGTTTCAACGCTTGGAATGCCCAGACCTCGTTCTGCGCTACGGTTGACAATGTGAGCTTTGCATTCAATGGCTATGACTTCGAGAACAACGAGCTCAAGTTCGAGAGCCCCGAGAACATCGTGCTGCGCACCACCAGCGACGAGCCCGAGAGCCGCAAGCATCTACACACAAGCATCGTTGCGGGCCTTGAGTACAATTTTGCGGGCGACTTTGTGGGTGTGGGGATGCTCTACAACAAGAAGATCTATGCCGAGCGCACTTGGAACTCTATAGGTGCCGCTGTCACTCTTCGTCCGTCCCACGCCTGCACATTCTCGGCCAGCTACTCGTTGGTCAACTCGGTGGGCGTTTTGGGCGCTGCCTTCAACATCCACACCTCGGGTGTAAACTTCTTCATCGGCACCGACTACATCACCTTCAAGTATGGTACGGCCAACGGTGGTGCCATACCCATTCCTCTCTCGCAGGACTCTGTAAACCTCTCGTTCGGACTCTCCATCCCCCTCAAGGCGAGGATGTTCTAACCGAAAAGCGGTACGATAATAGGCAAAATCGAGGTCGCGGCATTGTCCACGACCTCGATTTGTCTATTCTGCTAAACCTATCGGGCTAATATGTCGGTTAAAGGCGCTACTCCCAGAGTTTTGCGGGATATTCGCCCTCGGCGATGAGTGCAGCGATGCGTGCCACAACCTCGGGCTTATCCTCCTTGTAGGTCACGCCAAACCACTGTGCATCGCAGGTGAGCACACGCAGTGTGGCCTGGCCACTGCCGATGAGGTGATTGACTGCCATAGGGATGTAGAACTCGCTCTTGAGGTTCTCACGGTTGGCCTCCTCGGAGAGAAACTCCACGAAGAGCTCTCGGCTGCGCTCGAAGTAATCGGGTGTAAAACCAAACATATTCATCGAGACTGTGGCATCGGCCGCAATCTCCTCGGGGCCCTGCTCGCCGTCGTAGACCACGCGGCCATCCTCCAAACGCCTTACGCCTGTGCGCTCGGTCATACCGCAGAGAAATCCGTCGGCACCCACACGGCACTCACCCCTCGATACGGTACCGTAGTCGCTCAAGGTGTTGGAGAGTTTGTAGCCCACCATAGCGTAGTCGCCCTTGGCACCCTCGGGCAGCGAGCGGAGATAGTCGGCCATAGTGCGGAAGCCATCGTAGCCGTAGAAGTCGTCGGCATTGATTACGGCAAAGGGGGTCGAGATGACCTCCTCGCCCATCATAATGGCGTGGTTGGTACCCCACGGTTTCACCCTGCCCTCGGGCACTTCAAATCCCTCGGGGAGTTTGTCGAGCTCCTGATATACAAAGTCTACCTCAATCTTGCCCCCGAATCGCGAGGCATCGAAAGCCTTACGGAAGCTCTCGGCAAATGCCTCACGGATGACAAAAACGACCTTGCCGAAACCTGCGCGTGCGGCATCGTAGATGGAGTAGTCGATGATGGCCTCACCATTGGGGCCTACGCCATCTATTTGCTTGAGTGAGCCATAGCGCGAGGCCATACCTGCGGCCAGAACGAGGAGTGTGGGTTTATTCATAGCTGTTTGTCTGGTTTTGTTTGTTTTCGTATTGTGGAAGGTAGTGTGGGGCTACTTTTTGAAGGCGAAGTAGACTGCTGCGAGAATGAGTGCGAAGGAGACCACGTAATTCCAACGGAAGGTCTCGGTCTTGAAGAGAGCCAACGCCAAGACAGTAAAGACCACCAGCGAGATGCACTCCTGGATAATCTTCAGCTGGAAGAGTGTGAATGGGCCGCCGCTGCCGACAAAGCCGATGCGGTTGGCAGGGATTGTGAGGCAGTACTCAAAGAATGCCACCCCCCAACTGAGGAGTATGATGATGAAGAGTGGAAAGGGGTCTTTGCCGCCGTTCATATCTCGGAGTTTGAGGTTGCCATACCAAGCGAAGGTCATAAAGACATTCGAGAGGAGCAACATACCTATCGTAAGGAGTCCTTTCATCGTCTGTGCAATAGTAGAGGTGTTGTGGTTTGGGTATTGACGTTTTCTGCGTTAGATGTCGTGTGAGAGGGGTGCGGGGATTACGGCCGAGAAGTCGTAGTCGTGCCAACGCTCGGCGGTGTAGTCGAGCAGAGCGCGTATCTCATCGGGGTCGTAGCTTGTGACAAGTTTCATTCGGGTCTGCTTGAAGTCGGGCAGCCCCTTGAAGTAGTTGGAGAAGTGGCGGCGCATCTCTATGATGCCCACAAAGTCGCCTTTGGCTGCGAGCGAGAGGTCGAGATGGTGCTTGGCAATCTCCACACGCTCGGGCACCGAGGGCTGCGGCATTCGCTCACCTGTGGCAATGAAGTGTTTGCACTCGCGGAATATCCAGGGGCGGCCATAGGTAGCCCTTCCAATCATCACAGCATCCACTCCGTAGCGGTCGAAACACTCGGCGGCCCTTTCGGCTGTGGTCACATCGCCGTTGCCGATGATGGGGATGTGTATGCGTGGGTTGTTCTTCACCTTACCTATGAGGGTCCAATCGGCCTCGCCACGATACATCTGTGAGCGAGTGCGGCCGTGGATGGTGAGCGCCTTGATGCCCACATCCTGCAGGCGTTCGGCAATCTCCTCGATGTTTTTGTTATCATCGTCCCAACCGAGTCGTGTCTTGACCGTTACGGGCAGTTTTACTGCCTCGACAATCTGTCGTGTCATCTCCACCATCAGTGGGACATCCTTCATCATACCGCTACCAGCACCTCGGCCGGCAATCTTCTTCATCGGGCATCCGAAGTTTATATCTATGACATCGGGGTTGGCCTTTTCGGCCAGACGTGCGGCCTCCACCATAGGTTCTATGAGGTGGCCGTAGATCTGTATGGCCACGGGTCGTTCGTCGTCGGAGACGTTGAGTTTACGGAAAGTCTTTTCGGCTCCGTGGAAGAGTCCGTCGGAGGAGACAAATTCGGTGGTAACCATATCGGCCCCAAACTCCTTGCACAACCTGCGGAACGAGGGGTCTGTCACATCCTCCATTGGGGCCAAAAAGAGGGGCTTTTCGCCAAAATCTATGTTGCCAATCTTCACTGCTTGCTAATTTTGCCCCAAAAATAACTATATTTGCGCTCTAAACAATCCGAGAAAGAAGGAAAAATAAAATAAATCACATAGCAATGACCATCGAACAGACCATTCTCAACGCCGTAACGGCCACCGTAGAGAAGCTCTACGGCCCCCTCGACGGACTCCAACTCCAGCTCCAAAAGACTCGCAAAGAGTTCACCGGTGACTACACCCTCGTAGTATTCCCCCTGCTCAAGCGCAGCCGCAAGTCGCCCGACGCTACTGCAGCCGAAATCGGAGAGGCTCTGGCCGCCGAGTGCCCCATCGTGGAGAGCACCAACACCATCAAGGGTTTCCTCAACATCTCGCTCAAGGCCGACTTCTGGCTCGATGAGTACCGCCGTATGGCCGCCACCGAGAGGTTTGGCATTGCCCCCTCCAACGGCAAGACCGTGATGGTGGAGTACTCCTCCCCCAACACCAACAAGCCCCTCCACCTCGGACACGTGCGCAACAATCTGCTCGGCTACTCCGTAGCGCAGATTCTCGAGGCCTGCGGCTACCGCGTCATCAAGGCCAATCTGGTCAACGACCGTGGCATCCACATCTGCAAGAGTATGCTCGCTTGGCAGCTCTATGGCGGAGGCGAAACCCCCGAGAGCAGCGGCCTCAAGGGTGACCACCTCGTGGGCAAATACTACGTCGAGTTCGACAAACACTACAAGGCCGAGGTGAAGGCTCTCGTAGAGCAGGGTATGAGCGAAGAGGAGGCCAAGAAGGAGGCCCCCATTATGCAGCAGGCCCGCGTGATGCTCCAGAAGTGGGAGGCTCACGACCCCGAGGTCTACGGCCTCTGGGAGATGATGAACGGCTGGGTATATGAGGGCTTTGATGCCACCTACAAGGCTATGGGCGTAGGTTTCGACAAGGTCTACTACGAGTCGCAGACCTATCTGCTCGGCAAGGACATCGTGACCGAGGGACTCGAGAAGGGCATCTTCTATCGCCGCGAGGATGGCTCGGTGTGGATCGACCTCACGGCAGACGGACTCGATGAGAAACTCCTGCTGCGTGGCGACGGCACCAGCGTCTATATGACCCAAGACCTCGGCACGGCACTCTCGCGTCAGAGGGAGGAGAGTCTCAACGGCATCATCTACGTTGTGGGCAACGAGCAGAACTACCACTTCCAGGTGCTCAAACTCGTGCTGAAGAAGATGGGCTACGAGTGGAGCGACGACATCTTCCACCTCTCCTACGGTATGGTCGAGCTCCCCGAGGGCAAGATGAAGTCGAGGGAGGGCACCGTAGTCGATGCCGACGACCTCATCGAGGCTATGGTCACCACCGCACGCGAGATGTCCGAAGAGCTCGGCAAACTCGACGGTATGTCGCCCGAGGAGCAGGACAAGATTGCACACATCGTCGGACTCGGCGCACTCAAATATTTCATCCTCAAGGTCGACCCCAAGAAGACTATGCTCTTCAACCCCCGCGAGAGTATCGACTTCAACGGCAACACCGGTCCCTTCATCCAGTACACCTATGCCCGCATCCGTTCGGTGCTCCGCAAGGCAGCCGAGGCAGGCATCGAGGCCATAGCAGGCGAGGGGCTGAAGTTGATTCCCGAGGAGGTGGAGATTATCAAATACCTCGCCGACTTCCCCCAGACCGTGCTTCAGGCAGGTGCCAACTACTCGCCCAGCATCATCGGTGCCTACGTCTACGACTTGGCCAAGATGTACAACAGCTACTATCACGACCACTCCATCCTGCGCGAGGAGAGGGAGGATGTGCGCAGTTTCCGCGTAGCACTGAGCACCACCGTAGCCGAGATTATCGGCAGGGGTATGGCGCTTATGGGCATAGAGGTTCCCGAGCGTATGTAATCCCGCAAAGTGGACACCACATAGACTCTACAATAGCAGAGGCCCGAGGGTGTAATCAACCTTCGGGCCTCTCGCTTTATTATTATTGGTGATAATTGCAGCTCTGCTATTTGCTACTCATCGAACGATGAGCCGCCGATGAACTCCCTCAAGAGCGAGGTGGGGGGAATCTCGCGGCTATCGAGCGACGAGAAGTTGTCTATGAACTTGAGCAACCTCACCGCCTCGCCATAGACCTCCTCCGTATCGGGCACACCGAGCAGGAGCGGTGCGACGTGGCTCTTGAGCACGGGGAGTTCGTAGAGCAACGAGGAGTTGAACATCACATCTGCATTCTCCTGATAGGGGAATATATACTTCTCCTCGCCACGGCGCACACTCTGCCAACGCTTCAGCGTCGATTCGGCGCTCGTACCTCTGTAGGCGTTGTCCCTCACCATACGGCGTATGAGTCGGTTGTCGGTGGTGTGGATGCGCGAGAGGTCATCCATAGAGATGGATGTGAGGCAAGAGATGTAGACCTTGAACTTGAGGTTGTCGGCAATGCGTGCTGTGAGTTTCGGGTTCAGTCCGTGGATGCCCTCCACGATGAGTATCGAGCGGTCGTTCAGCTGGAGTGGCGTGTCGTGCCATTGGCGACGGCCCGTGATGAAGTCGTAGCGCGGGATATCGACCTTCTCGCCCGCAAAGAGACGGCCGAGATGGTCGTTGAAGGTGTCTATGTCGAGCGCATCTATGGTTTCGAAATCGTAGTCGCCATTCTCATCCCTCGGTGTATCCTCCCTATCGAGGAAGTAGTCGTCGAGCGAAATCATCGTGGGAATCAGTCCGAGGATGCGGAGTTGTATGCCGAGTCGCTTGGAGAAGGTGGTCTTGCCGCTCGATGAGGGGCCACTCACGAGCACCATACGCGTGCCTTTTGTGTGGTGTGCTTCGGCTATGCGGTCGGCTATTGCTGCGAGTTTCTTCTCGTGGAAGGCCTCGGCAATCTTTATCAGGTCGCCACCGTCGCCCTCGGCAATCTTGCGGTTGAGCTGGCCGATGTTGGCCACACCCATAATATCCACCCAGTTGCGATACTCCCTGAATACATCGAACATCTTGTCCTGCGGCACCATAGGCTCAAACTTGTCGGGCTCGCGGCGCGAGGGCACTGCAATGTAGATGCCGTTGTAGTAGACGCGCAGGTCGTAGAGGTGGAGATAGCCTGTCGAGGGTGCGAGAGCTCCGTAGAAGTATCCAGCCAGGTCATCGAGCGTGTAGACCGTGACGTAGAGGTGGGGGCGCGAGGAGATTATCTCCACCTTATCCTCAAATCCGAGTCGGCGGTAGATGTCGAGCACCTCATCTTTGAGCAGTTTGTGGCGCACGATGGGGAGGTCGGCTGCGATTATCTCGTCGAGCCTCTGCTTGATGGCGGCCACAATCTCGGGTGTGGAGTCGAGCCCCTCAATCTCGCAGTAGAAACCACGCGAGACGGAGTGGGTGATGCGGAAACGCTTGCCGGGATAGAGGTCGCGCACAGCCTTGTGGAGCGCAAGGAAGAGGGTGCGCTGGTAGACACGCGACCCCTCGAAGTGGGTTATATCTATGAATCGCACACTCATAGGCTCCCCCACACGCGCATCGAGCTCGCGGATGGAGTTGTTGACATAGGCGGCCAGAAAGGGGTAGCCGCTGGGACTCTTGAGCTCCTTGGCGATGGTGCCGAGCTGTGTACCCCACTCCACCTCCATAGTGGTACCGAGGTTCTCGCATACGATTTTGACTTTTCCTATATCCATACTGTTGTCTCTTATTAATGAGGTTTGAAAATCTGCCATCAAAGGTGTGGCTACCTTCCCAAAGTTACGAAAAATATTTGTACTTTTGTACTCAAGGAAACGAAATTACAACACATTTTAGTCTATGAGAGCACTCCGACTCACACTCTTGGCCCTCTGCTCGCTCCTCGCAGCTGTGGCTTGCACCCCCAAAGAGGAGAAAATAATCATCATCTCCACCAGCGACATACACGCCAAACTCGATATGATGCCACGTCTGGCCACACTCGTAGATGAGGCTCGCGCCCAAGATACCGCACGCCTCTTCCTCGTCGATGCCGGCGACCGCTGGACCGGCAACGCCTTCGTAGATATGGCCCCCCACGCCGGCCGCCCCATCATCGAGCAGATGAACCGACTCGGCTACGATGTGGCCACCTTCGGCAACCACGAGTTCGATATGGGACTCGACACACTCCAGAGGCGTGTGGAAGATGCCGAGTTCGACATCATTCTCGCCAACATCAACACCCACTCCACCCCACTCCAACAGCCCAAACCCTACGTAATCCGTCGCGCAGGCTCGCTCCGAGTGGGATTCCTCGGCATCATCACCAACTATGCCAACGGACACCCCGATGGCGACGACCCCGTATATGAGGGCACCGAGTTCTTCTCGCCCGAGTGGACCGCCGAACGCTACGGCCAGGAGCTGCGCGAGAAGTGCGATCTGATGGTCATCCTCTCCCACTGCGGACTCGACCGCGACACCACCAACCTCGCCACCGCATTCCCCTATGCCGACCTCATCATCAGCGGCCATACCCACGAAACCTACTCGGGCCGCATAGGCAACGTGGCCGTCGTGCAGGGTACCAACAAACTTCGTGCTGTGGGCATCACTACCGCCACCCTCGTAGATGGCAAGGTCGTGGAGCTCAACACACGCTACGAACCACTCCCCGAGCAGGAAAAGGAGAGCGTGCGCACCGAGATTGAGAGCTACAACGACAACCCCTACCTCAACGAAGCCATCGGCACCCTCACCGCACCCGCAACCAAACGAGGACTCGCACAGATGATGGCCGATGAGGGGCGACGTGTTGCCGGCACCGACCTCGCCTTCTACCACATCGGCGGCACCCGTCTGGGTGGACTCGAGCAGGGCGAAGTGAGCCGTGCCGACATCTATGAGCTCGAGCCCTTCAAGAGCTACCTATCCATCACCACGATGACACTCGACGAAATTAAGCAGATGGTAATCAACAAGTTCAACGACACCACCAACTACAAGGAGTCCCACCGCGAGGACCTCATACCCTCGGGACTCAGCTACACCATCATCACCAATCGTGCGGGCGATGCTGTAGATGTGAAGATACGCCCCGAGGTGAAGAAGGAGCTCTACACGGTGGCTATGTCGGACTATGTCTACGGCAACAAGGTCTATGCCTACCCCCGTCGCCCCGAGGTTGCACGTTCGCCACTTGTGACCGACTATCTCTTCGAGACCCTCTCGGCAGGCCCCTACACCCCCGATAATGCCGCCCGCGTGACCATCAAATAGTCCGCTCCTCCGCTCCTAACAGTGGGCCCGCTACCCACCGAACATACCTATATGAAAAGCAGGTGACCTCTTCGTGAGATCACCTGCTATACTTTTGGCCGATGGCTATTGTCTAATTCAGATCGAGCAGACCCTCGGGGAGGTCGAAGTGAACCGTCTTCTGCTCGGGCGAGTACTCCACAATGAAGTCATCCACGGCAGGAATCATCACCTCCCTGCCCTCTATCTCGATGATAAACAGAGGATTCCAATCGTCATCTACGAAGTCCACCACCTCACCTCGGCGGTCACTACTCTCAAATGTTGCCGCAAATCCCACCATATCCTCCAGATAGAACTCGCCATCGTCGTCGCCCTCCTCGGGCTCGAGTTCCCATCCGAGCAACTCTGCCTCGAGGCCCATATAGAGCTCCTTACCGATGAGTTGGGCTGCGCGGAAGGTGGTGTCGAAGTCGGCACAGATGACCACACCGCCGCTCTTGCCGCGGCGCTCGAAGTGGTCAAAGAAAAGAGGAACCGCCAAGTTGTCCATATAGACAAACAGCGGTTCCTCTGTTGTGAAGTCCGAAGGGAAAGTGTCGTAGAGATTGATAGTCAGCTCACCGTGTGTGCCGAAGCTCTTGCCAATTTTGGCTACTGCGAAACCTCCCATAGCTACGGAATATCAGGCGGCAGAACTATGCCTCCTCGGTAGCGTTCTCCTCTGCGTTCTCCTCTGCAGCGGCCTCAGCGGCGGCAGCAGCGGCAGCAGCTTTTTTCTCTGCGATTTTGGCAGCGATAGCCTCTTTGGTTTTGGCCTCCTCTGCAACGGCAGCTTTGTGAGCAGCTACTTTCTCGGCAGCGATTTTGCCCGATTTAGCGGCGATTTTAGCCTCTTTCTCACCCATCCATTTGTTGAATTTAGCCTCTGCGGTAGCCTCATCGAAAGCGCCTTTAGCTACACCACCAAGGAGGTGTTTTTTGTAGAGCACGCCTTTGTAGGAGAGGATTGCGCGGCAAGTATCGGTGGGTTGTGCGCCTTTCTGCAACCAATCAAGAGCCCTGTTGAAGTCGAGATCGATTGTAGCAGGATTGGTATTAGGGTTGTAAGTACCAAGTTTTTCGATGAACTTACCATCGCGTGGCGCCCTGCTATCTGCGGCTACGATGTGGTAGAAAGCATAACCTTTTTTACCGTGACGAGCCAAACGAATTTTTACAGACATTTTGCGTAAAATTTTAGTTATTAAATAGTTATCACACTCGAGGCCCTACACGAGAGCCCAATGAGCGTGCAAAGGTACAAATTTTTTCTTGAATAGCAAGCGTTCTCCCTATTTTTCAGTCACTTTCGGTTGTGGTTGATTAGGACAGCCCCCACTCCGCCAACTCAAAGGGGAAAGCGCATATCGCGGAGGAAATTTTTTGCCAAACAAAGTAACGGCTCCGCACTTACGTTCAGTAAGCTGCGGAGCCGTTATCTGAAGTGCGGTGAAAAATTCACACGCGAGATGCAATTTTTAGCGGTACTCTACCTCAATCGCACCAATGTTGCTGTGCGAAGAGCCGGCAGCAGTAAATACGATGCGCGACTTGCACTCGCCGGTCCAACTCTCGGAATAGGTGCCCGAGGTATAGCCATCGTACTCTTTCCACTTGAGGTCAATGAGATAGCCCACGGGAGGAGTGAGGGTTACCTTGGTGATAACCTTACCGTTCAGGGCCTCGATGCGGAGCTCGTTGCTGGTGGTGCGACCGATGTAGATGCAGTCGCGACCGTCGGTCTTGTCGGTCCTCCACGAGCCGGTCGAGGAGATTTTGATGTCACCCTCATAGATGGTGCCCACGGAGTTGCCGCTCACCGCGCCCTCGATGGGGAAAGCGATGGTAACGGTCTGGGGCTCCGCACCCTGCTGTGCCTCTACGGTTGCGGTAACCACACCTGCCTCGGATGCGCTGTTGACGCTCTCATCGGCGGGGTTGGCCACAACGTTGAAGGTGTAGGTGCCGGGCTCGAGGTCGGAGATGGTTGCGGAGGTGGTCTCTACGGTCTGCGAGATGTAGCCGTAGGTGACGGTGTAGTTTTTGGCACCTGCGATGGCGGCCCACGATACGGTGACGGTGTTGCCCTCAACGGTTGCGGTGGGTGCGGGGGTTGCCAGAGGGGTTACTACGGGCTCATCGCTGCCACCCTCGTTGCCACTACCCTCGCCATCGATGTAGTAGATGTAGTAATAGTAGGTGGAGGTGGAGCCGGCGAAGTTGAACTTGCTACCGTAGTAGTTGTTCAGATAGCGGTAGGTGCTGTCGTTGTAGTATGCGTAGGCGGTGACAGCCGAGCTGCTATTGAGGCTTACATACCACGACGAGCCGAGCTCTTTCTCTGCCACGAAGGTGAGGGCGCTTGCCCAAGCCTCGTCATCATAGGTACCTGTGAGATAGCCGCTGTTGGCATCTTTGAATGCGAATGTACCTGCCTTGTCGCCTGCCTCAACGGTGAGGAGTGCTGCATCGGCGGGCAGTCCCTCGGGGAGAATCTCGAGGGCCGCGGTTACGGTCACGCTCTCTGTGAACTTGAGTGCGTTGCCATCCTTGGTAGTCGAGAGGAGCTTGGCGCTGGAACTCTCCACTTTCTTGGTCGAGAAGATAACCTGATCGCCTGCATTGAGCTGCGAGAGGTCGGTGAGGAGTTTGTATGCCTTGGGTTTCTCGGCTTTGGTGAGGCCCGAGACGGCGAATTTAGCCACGTTGCCACGCTGGAACTCCAGGGTCTTGCCTGCGAGGTCTACGGTCTTGGTGTAGGTCGACTTGTTGGTGGTGACGCTGACGGTGAACTCGCTGTCGCTCAAGACGGTGGGAACGGTGGTGAACCATACGACATCCTCACCGGTAGCCACCCAATTCTCACGCGAGATGGTGATATCCTCGTAGTTGTTGTACCACTTGGCATTCTCCACGGTTGCTGCCTCGTGTACCTTGAACTCCACAGCACCTGCGGGCTTGGCGGGGGAGGAGAAAACGACTTTCTCGATAACCTCACCTGCCTCGATGCCCTTGAGAGTCATCTGCGCGAAAGCGACCATACGTGCGAAGGTGAGCTCCACCTTCTCGGGGGTGCCGCTTACGACTGCGGGCTCTTTGGAGACGAGGATGTCGGTTTTGGGGTCGTAGCTCTCCGCTGTGGGGGTCTGCTCCTGAGGCAGAGTGAGCGAGATGGAGGAGGTGGTGTACTTGTAGACGTAGGGGTAGTATGCACCGAGGGTGTAGCTCGAAGCGCCATCGGTGAGCGAGAAGTCGGCGGTGAAACGTGCGCGACCATCCTCTGTGAGTGTGTAGTCGGTGTGTGTAGCGCTCTGACGACGGCTGGAGGAGTTGTCATCGGCGTAGTAGATAACGTTGAGCTGCTCACCTGTTTCGGCCCACTTGATGGTGTTGCCGTCGAGGTAGGTACGAGTTTGGTCTGCGTCGTAGTTTACATCTACGGTGATGGTTGTGGTGAGTTCGTTGTTGAGCTCATCGAGGCTGTCGTTGGTGCAGCTTGCGAGTGTGGCCAGGATTGTGGCCGCAAAAATCATCAGTTTTTTCATTTTTGTAGCCATTTTTTAGAATTCACCATAATCGTTAAATTCGGGATCCTCACCGGGATAGCCCCAATTGTTTTCGGAGACGGCGATGCCCTCCTCAACCGCACAGAGTTCTACGTAGAGCTCGGGAGCGATGTAGTTGTTTTTGTTAGTCATACTTGGTATTGGGTAAATGAAGTTTCAATTTGACGGCAAATATAAACAAATATTCCAAAAACCATCACACCTATGCGGCATATATAATACAAATAAGGTATTAGCGCCCGTTCTGCCCCCACTCCCCCACTTGTAAGGCTGCCGTTGGCTTGCCACGTTGCCCCGATGCCGACCCCGAATGCCGACCCCGAGTGCCAACCCCGAGTGCCGACCCCGATGCCGCCCACAAAAAAAGCGCCCCCACCATCGAGTGGCAAGGGCGCAATAAAAAGGGTCTATTCTACTGATTAGAGAACTTTCACGCCGTCAACGTTAACCTCAGCTTTGGAACCTTTTTTGTTATTCCAGAGGCTGTTGCCGCTTACGCTACCATTAGCAAAGCCGGTGGCAGTGGTATTGTTGATATTAACAACGTATTTGGAGTTCTCGTTGCTACCAGTGGGGAACGAGCTGTCAATCTCGATAGCTGCTTTGCCCTCTACGGGAGTACTTGCGTTAATCTTGCAATCGTTGAAGGTTACAGTGTAGACTTCAGTGACTGCCTCTTTGTATACAAGAATAGCTTTACCTGCGCTATTGAAGGTACACTCGTTGAAGGTAACATTCTTTGCGCCGTAGGTCCATACGTTGTAAGCATTCGAGCTCTCCTGCTCGAAAGTACACCTATTGAAAACCATTTCGGTGCCATAAAGGAAAGGCTGGCCAACGATTACGCAGTCCTCAAACAGACACTCGCCAGTGTGCTGGAAACCGGTATAGTCTGCATTGGAGTGAACAACGGTCATATTCTTAATGGTTACATCACCGTTAACACCCAACTTCTTATCCTTTACATCAACTACGGTATCCTCACCGCTACCGATAAGGGTAACACCTGCGGGGCACGAACCAAGAGTAAACTCGCCCTCGGGAAGAACGATAGTAGCATTGGCTGCAATGTTCTCATTCAGCTCTTCTTGGCTTGTAACCGCAACAGCAGCACCGTCAATGTTGATGTCAACATTGTTGCCGGCCTCGATTGCATACCAACCATTGAACACGCTATTCCTGTTGGAGTTCTTCACCTCAACCACGAAATCATTAGTGGGATTAGCAGCACCAATCTCAAGAACAGCTTTGTTGGTTACGGTAGCAGTGAAGTCGCAATTGTTGATGGTCACTTTCAAAGGAGCGGCAGCCTTAACAACCGAAGCAACCTTCAGAGCCCTATCAACACCGTTGAAAGTACAGCCGTCGAACTCAACCTCAGCAGCTGCACCGGTCCAGAAGTACTGACCCTCAACACCGTTGAACACGCAATCTTTCACAAGAGCTTTCTTAGCCGAGAAGTAGTGATATTTGTTGAAAGTACAGTTCACATAGGTCTCGGAGTTGCTATCGGTGAAATATTTGTTAGGCATCTGGCCATAGTAGTACTTACCGTCTACATTGAAGTTAACACCCTCGAAATAGAGGTCTGCATCGGCAAAGGTAGTGGACACGTGGTCAGTGATAGTGATGTCGAGATTTACATCCTCACCATTGGCAATAAACCTGATGTTCTTACCTGCGGCGTTGTCAACCACATAGTCACCATCCTCAAGTTTAACGGTAGTCTCCTCACCTGCGGGAAGCATATCGATGAGAGTCTGCATACCCTCCTCCTCGTTGAGCGAGTAGCTGCCATCGGGGTTGATAACTACATCCTCGTATTTGATGGTAGCCTCACCCGAGTTGTTCTTCTCAGTAGTCGAGCCGGTGAAGCGGCCTACGATGCTGCCTACATTGTATTCACCAAACGAGGTGTAACCCTTGTAGTTCTGCGAGTTGTCAACAATAAGAGTAACATTCTCGATGGAGCAGTTCTCTACAACTGCGTCATCTGCAGTACCTACTACGCCACCGAAATCGCGGTAAGCAGTGATGGTTGCATTCTTAACGCTGTTGCCCGAGAATTTGTAGGTGCTCTCGCCGCCGTAGTAACCTGCGATGCCACCGACCTTGTCACCGTTGTCGTAGGAACCTTTGAGGTTGTCAGTAGCTACGATAAGCTCAATATCCTCTACCGAGCAATTTACCACGTTACCGTAGGTGTAACCCGAGATACCACCAACGTAGCGGTTACCCTTAACGGTTGCACCTTTAACCTTGACATTCTCAATAGTACCTGTGCTGTAGATAGAACCTGCTACGACTGCAATACCGTTGTCGGTAGCATTGCCGCTCGAGAGGTGCTCGATGGTTGCGTTCTCGATGGTGAAGTTCTTGGCAGTACCGTTGAGTGCGCCAAAGAGACCTGCTGCGGTGTAACCTGCAGGGGTCTTAACATTGAGGTTGCTGATGGTGTAACCCTGACCATCGAAAGTGCCTTTGAATTTCTTTGCATCATCTGCGTTCAGACCGATAGGAGTCCAGGCCTTGTTATTCAGGTCGATATCGCCGGTCAGCAGGATGGTTTTGTTGCTGTAATCAACAGCAGCTGCGCGAGTGGTTGCACCCGAAAGATCACCACCATTAATTGCAGTAGCTACGTATGCAAGCTGTGCAGCATTAATTACCAATACATTACCATTTGCATCGATTGCAGGCTCCTCAAGTGCGGTGCCATTCCAAGGCTGAATGTGATCAGGCTCGGTCCAATCCTCCATAATCTCAACCTCGAAGCCGGTCGATTTGGTCAGGAGGTCACCGTAGATGTTGGTGCGGTAGTTGCGCTGTACGGGCACATTGCCAAAGGTGCGAGTGTTGACAGCATTAGCATCTACAGCCCTATTGTATGCAAACTCTACCTCCACGAGTTTCTTGGTGTCATCTACCAAGAGGTAGTTCATTGCATAGCGAGTGTAGTCTGCTTTGGGGAAATCTGCAGCATTGTCACCTGTGGGAGCAGCAGCAAAGTCGAATGTGTATGCTACCTCGTCTGCAACATCACCATTTACAAGGTTAAGAGTCTTGTAAGCATTCTTAACCACAACTTTGGTCTCGGCAACGGTGAGGTTTGCGTTCTTTGCAGCCAAGATGTCAGCATCGCTAACCGAGATGTTCAGCTGTGCAAAAGGACGGTAGAGTTCTACCTCCTCATCCTTACCAGCCTCAACCTCGTCAACGTAAGCATAGAAAGCATCGAGCTTCTCGTTCTGCGATACAAACTTGTCGGGTTCGATAAGGCTCATCGACTTATTGGCAAAGTCTACTTCGTAGAGAGTGCCGATAGCATCGGGAGCAGCTGCCCAGAAGATGAGGTTATACTCGATACCGCTTGCCAGGTCGAGCATAATGGAGGTTTTGCCACCCTGGAGTTTCACGGGATTTTCACCCTCAGGCAGCACGCTGATCTCTTCGAGGAGGGTATTGCCCTCATAGACAGCGTAGTAGAGGTCGGTAGCGGTAGCACCGTCACCGAATGCACGAGTAGCGAGCTCGGGAGTCGAGATGTTGAAGGTCACGCGGTTGCCGCCCTTAACACCCTCGTCGAGCAAGTCGTTCGTACACGATGTTGCAAACACAGCTGCTGCGATTGCAACCAACGAAAGAAGTACTTTACGCATAAAAAAATGAAGTTAATGAATTAAAAAAAGGGTTAATTTTTGTGTTATAGTCTGTTCTGAAAATTTCACATAAAGCTATTGTCAGCACATTGCAGATGCCGCAAGACCACCACAATGGGTTGACAATCACAATGTTAGTCAAAGAACGGAAGATAACATTCGCACGCGCACCCTACGCGGGCGCACGTTTCGACGCAACAAATATAGCAATTAATTTGAAAATCGCCTCGCTATTGCAACAATTTTCACGCCGCCCTTGTCAATTTGACAGGCGGCTGTCACGTTGGTGGGGTGTGGTGTGGTGTGGTGTGGTGCGGGGTGGAGTGACAGACCCCTCCGCCCTAAAGGGCACCGGTTACGGCTTTCTCACGAAAGCCAAATATATACATTCCCCCTAAATCCCCCATCCGTGGGATTGGGTATTTACATTCCCCCTAAATCCCCCTTTGACAAAGGGGGACTTGGTCGAAGAGCGATTGCTCTTCGATAGGTGGTTGCAAAGTATGGTTGTGGGTGATTAGGACATACCCCTCCGCCACTGCGTGGCACCTCCCCTGACTCAGGGGAGGATGAGGGAGTGGGAGTGAGCACCTCCCCTGACTTGAGGGGAGGATGAGGGAGAAATGTGTAACCCTCACAAAATTAGGGAAGTACCCACAAAAAAAGTCCTCCCCTAAGTTAGGAAACTCGCACACCCCTATTAGTCCTCCCCTAACTTAGGGGAGGTGGATGCGGCAGCAGACGGTGGGATGTGTTGGGGGAAAGAGGGATTTCGTATCATTGCCTTATCTCGGCCTTGACATACCCCTCCGCCCTAAAGGGCACCGGTTACGGCTTTCTTGAGAAAGCCAAATATTTACATTCCCCCTAAATCCCCCTTTGAAAAAGGGGGACTTGGTCGAAGAGCAGGCGCTCTTCGATAGGTGGTTGCAATGTGTGGTTGGGGGTGATTAGAACAGACCCCTCCGTCACGTTGTGACACCTCCCCTGACTCAGGGGAGGATGAGGGAGAGGGGGTGCAGTTCTCACGAGGTTAGGGAGTCCCCACAAATTAGTCCTCCCCTAAGTTAGGGGAGGTGGATGCGGCAGCAGACGGTGGGGTGTGTCGGTCGACGCAACAACCTCCTCTCTTCAGCTACACTCTCCCCTGCTTTACCCAATTATTATCTTTATGCTACTTTTGGTGGCAAAAGTAGCGCAAAAGCCACCGCACGCACCTCCGTCGGGAGCGAGGAGCAGAAAAGTCTAAAACGGATGCTACGCAATCAAAGCGTTT
>JAFVSJ010000023.1 GCA_017503805.1 Tidjanibacter sp. | reverse complement strand
GTTTGGTTACACTCTCACAATGCTGCATAACGAAACAAAGGTCGAGATAAAGATATATGCTCTCAGCAACAAAGGACTGCATAACCTGCTCAACATCCAACGAGAGGTGATGGTAAACTCCGAGGATGGCGTCATCGAGTACTCGAGGCTATTTCTCTATGCTGAGGGGTGTGTCATAGTCTTCGCCACTCGCTCGGCGTATTGGATGACGGAGAATTCTCGCCATATTGAGCGACTGAAGGAGCGGTTCGATGCTGTCTACTATCAGGTTGATGGCGACGAGTATAAGGCAGACCGTATAGATCGAGAGAAGTTAGCTGCATTGAAACATTACTTTGAGAAGTGTTACGATGCAGTAAACGATTCGTTCAGCGTAGAGCCTATTCTTATAGCAGATAGTTACTACATAGACCGTAATGATGCTAAGTCGAAGATTGTGCTTAATAAGATTGCTACGGGTGCAGCCCACGAGCAGAGCGAGGAGCAATACTTCAAGAGCGTAGATGAGCATTACGACACTCTGCAACCGCTATTTTCGGAGAAGTGGGAGTTTGACAGACTCTTTGAGATGATGTGCCGACATACGGTAGATATTGCTGAGCGTGCCGATGCAGCCTTTGAAACTGGTAAGATGTTTATGCCCGAATATATGATGCGCCCCGAGGAGCAGGAACGATATGGCGATAGACGCACGATGTTTCTTCGCCTGCTCGATGAGGGGCTCGCGGAGAAGATTCCGGAGGCGAAACACTCAATCTACCGCGAACGATTAGATGAGGAAGTGTATATCATCGAATCTACCGACAATGTGGATTACTTCCTTGTGCAGTGGGATATGGTGCGAGAGGCAAAACGCAGAGGCATTGCGACGGGTATCGGCCGTGGCTCGGCAGGAGGCTCGCTCGTATCATACCTGCTCGGTATTACCTCTATCGACCCGATAAAGTACGACCTAATCTTCTCCCGATTTCTTGTCCCGGAACGATGTGGACTAAGTTGGAAAGATAAGCTGACTGTTCTTGCTCCCGATATACCCATACAGCGAGGTATGGAGTACATAGAGGTTGAGATTGAAAATACGATATACAGACTGCATCCCGAAGCCAAACTACGCATCGTATGTGATGGCAAGGAGATGACTATTACAGCCGATAAATTGAGTTGTGGCGATGAAATCCTTTTTGACCGCCGAGATTGCTTGTGGAACTTAAAGGATATAGCCAATGAACAACTACATTCATCAGAGCCCCTATAGCGGCTGCAACATCTACCAAGGCGATGCCCTCGATGTGCTTCCTATGCTTGCCGAGCAAGGCATCAAGGCAGATATGATACTCACAGACCCTCCTTACGGCACTACTCACTGCCGTTGGGATTCGCCCATAGATATAACGAAGATGTGGCAGGTGCTCCGTGGCGTTACTATGCCTACGACACCCATACTGCTCTTTTGTCAGCAACCATTTACCAGCGTGCTTGGAGCCTCAAACCTCAAGCAGCTACGCTACTCGTGGGTGTGGGAGAAGACACAGCCTACGGGCTTTCTCAATGCCAAGCGTATGCCAATGAAGGCACACGAAGATATACTCGTGTTCTACGACAGGCTGCCGACATACAACCCCATAAAGACAGATGGTCATAAACGCAAGGTTGTTATGGCAGCACACCAGCGTAAGTGTAACGCCGGAGAGATATACCATAAGCACGACAACTATCGGGACTATATCTCCACAGAACGCTATCCCCGCAGTGTAATAAAGTTCAAGACCGATAAGCAGACATCGTGCCTGCACGCAGCGCAGAAACCTGTGGCACTGCTTGAGTACCTAATCCGCACCTACACCAATGAGGGTGATTTGGTGATTGACTTTGCTATGGGCAGTGGCAGTACCGCCATTGCCTGCCGAAATACAGGACGCCGATTTATCGGAGTCGAGATTCAGAGAGACATATTTCAAACCGCATTAAAGCGCATAACAGATGAGCACAACCCAGGAGATCTGGGTGGACATTGAAAACTATGAAGGGTGTTATCAAATCAGTAACAAAGGCCGTGTCAAGAGCCTCGAAAGGGAGGTTGTTTCGGGCGGCATTACACGCACGCAGTCCGAGCGTATATTAACGCATTGGTGTGGCAAGACATCGCTCTATGACTGCGTGAGATTATACAAGAATGGTATCGGGGAGAAGTTCTCCGTTCACCGCATTGTGGCCGAGCATTTCCTCAATGATTGGGATCCTGAATTGGAGGTGAACCATATCGACGGCAATCGCTACAACAATGCTGTAGAGAACCTTGAGATGTGTACTCATCAGCGCAATATGGAGCACGCCATAGCCAATGACCTCAAAAACGACTATGGAGAGAAAAGTAGTAATGCAAAACTAACCAATGCACAGGCAGAACGAATACGCGAACGCTACTATGCAGGTGGCATAACGCAGTTGGAATTGGCCATTGAGTATGGTGTATCGCACCAGACCGTGAGCTGCATTGTGCGGCATAAAAAGTATTTCAGATGATAGTAACAAGAGTAAAACGGAGACGAGCAACAGCCCCGATGAAGGTGATTGACTCCTTTGTGGATAAGGGGCTTGTCGAGGGCGGACACGCTTCGCTTCCTGATATCGATGTCGATTATGCATCTGACCGCCGTCAGGAGATGAAGGACTACCTTGAACAACGATACAATGTAGGTGGTCGTCAGCGTGTGTTCTCGGCAGGAACATTTACCACTCTCAAACTAAAAGCGGCACTCAAAGATGTGGCGCGAGTGCACCGTGTGCCGCATGGCACGGTAAACTACATAACGGCAATGCTGGACGATGGTGCCGACTGGACAGGACTATTCAAGATAGCCGTTACCAATCGTAAGGTCTACGACTTTATACAGACCTATCCCGAAGTGATTGAGGACGTGCGAGTGCTGCTCGGCCAACCAAAGGCGGCATCAGTGCACGCCTCGGCAATTATCGTTACCCCCGAAAAGCGTGATGGCAAGGAGGCTGATTGTTTTGACTTTTTGCCCATACGCAAGATGGACGGGGCGTTGGTGTCGGAGTTTGATGGTTACTCAGTCGATGAGATTGGACTACTCAAAGAGGATGTGCTGGCGACGAAAGAGTTGGCAAAACTCAGTGCCACCATAAACCTCGTAAATGAGCATTACAACCAGCAACTGACCATAGAGAAGATAACAAGCGAGATGCTCGATGATGAGAAGACCTATCGGATACTATCGGAGGGCAATACACAGAATGTCTTTCAGTTCTCCTCGCCGGGCATCACTCGCTTTATTCAGGATGTACAGCCCAACTGCATCGAGGATCTGATTGCCATAAATGCTCTCTTCCGCCCTGCGACACTCGACATTGGAGCGACAGATGACTATGTCCGTTACCGCCGAGGCGATGTGGCTCCGGTCTACAACTTCGGTTGCTATGAGGCAACGAAGAATACCTACGGCATTATGGTCTATCAGGAGCAGTTTATGTCGGTGGCTCATACGCTCGGAGGCTTTGACCTCGGTAAGACCGACTACCTGCGTAAGGCTATCGGTAAGAAGAAAGCCGACCTAATGGCCTCGCTCAAAAACGATTTTATTGCGGGTGCAATTAAGAATGGTTGCCCACCTTATGAAGCCGAAGAGATATGGGGCAAGATAGAGACTGCGGGTAAATACTCCTTCAACCGTTCACACGCCGCTGCATACGCACTCACGGCCTTCTGCGGTGCGTGGCTTAAGGCGAACTATCCGACTGCATTCTACACGGTGGCGTTGCAATGGGCTGATGATAAGGAGATGCCTGCACTTATGTCGGAGATGGAGCGATGCTCGGTGGCGAAGATTGTGCCGCCCGACATCAATCACTCTACGGTGGAGTTCTACACAGACTACAAGACGAATGAGATTTATTGGTCGCTTAACCGCATCAAGTTCCTGGGAACGAAGGCAGCCGCATATATCGTAACGGTGCGTGCAAGAGGTAGATTTACGAGTATCGAGGACTTTATTGAGCGAGTCTTCCGCCATAAACTGCGCAGCAAAGACTTCAAACACTGGGATGAGGTAAATCCGATGGTCGAGAATGGTCGTGTACCGGTTAATACCCGCCATTTGAAGAATATGATCCTGGCAGGCTGCTTTGATAAGATTGAGAATGTACAGGCGGTAACGGAACGCTATGCCATACTCAAACGAGCGGCACTGAAATTAGGCTTCAATCTGCGTGAGAGCGATGCCCCTGAAGAGTTGCGAGATAAGCATTACTTCTGGTCGCAACAGCAGATTTTAGTGTCAGGCATAGGCTCGATTGACTACCGTCGTATCTTCTCCAACTCACCAGACAAAGTAAAAGTCAAGGGTAAGGCATCGTACATATCTCTTACTGATGTTATGCGAGATGAGAACGATGGTCGCAAGGCTGCCGTTTGTGCTACCGTGGCCGAGTATTCAGAGCATAGCTACACCGACAGAGAGACCGGGCAACGCAAGCGCTTTGCGAAGTTGATACTATCGCAGAACAATCAGACCGCAGAATGCACGCTTTGGGATGAGTTCTATCGTGCCCACAAGGAGGAACTGCAACACATCAAGGGCAAGATAATAATCCTTACAGCGGTGATTCGATACAGTGACTACACAGCATCTAACGCTCTGCAATCATATCGTAACTCACTTCTATTCATTCAATAATATGGCACCAAAGACAGAACCCAAAGTATATGTAGGCATTGGTCTTGACTTTGAGACAGGAGGTCTCGATCCACAGACCTGTGCTTGCACCCAGATAGCAGTACAGGCAGTACGGCTCGACACTTGGCAGGTGACAGACCAGTATCAAGCGTACATACTACCTTACAACAAGCAGTCGGCAGGATTACCCACCAAAAAGATACTACGCACTCGCAGCGAAATTGCCCGTGAGGATAACACTCTAATGCTCTACGAGAAGAAAGCATTGGACTACTCGGCTATAACGATGGATATGCTCAAACAGCAGGGAGTGGATATTATCAAAGTGGCAAACGATATTATCGCTTTTGCCAAACGTAATACCGCATCTGTTGGCAAACAATGTAAGCCCTTTCTTATCGGACAGAACATTCAGTTCGACATCGGATTCTTGCAGCAAATGATGAACTACACAGGGCTTATGGAGGAGTTTGAGAAGACCTTTGCCGGGACAAAGGACTACTACGGACACTTTCAGCCGCACTACATCGATACGATTCTTATAGGTCGCTTGGCTTTCGCAGCCGATAAGGAGGTAACATCATATAAGTTGGAGATTGTAGCCTCGCAATTAGGCGTAGACCTCGATGATGCTCACGATGCAGCAGCCGATGTAACAGCAACGCTCGATGTGCTGGGCGTCTACACCTCACGCCTGAGAAACAACGAAGGAGCGACGATGCCGACCCAACAACGAGATAAAACACGAAAACATTTCAAGATATGACACAGAAAAATAGACTCCCGGAGGAAGTTCCAGAGACCATAACATTCCGCACTGCAGACCGAATGATGTATGGTGCTTTGGGATACGATGGCAATGAACTGATGGCTGTGATTTCGGGCTACGACCTCGAAATCAAGTTCAATATGCGACTCATCAACTCGCTTGCGGACGCCGAGGCGTGTGCCAACGCCCTTGCTGATGTCTTCTATGAGGCACTGATGGATCAATTAATTCGAGAAAATAAACCATTTGCTAAACCTCCCGAAGCAAAAACACCTACTCTTAAATAAAAGAGAAAGAATATGTCGGAACAGACCAACAATATACAGAATAACACAGAGGAGACGCAGTTGACTGAACTCGAAGAGAAGTTCTGCGACCTCTATGTGAATGGCGGCGTAGGGTTCGCTGGTCATCTGGGTAAGTGCTACACAGAGGTATTTGGTGAGAATGCATCAAAGCGTCCTGGTGTATCGGCAAACTACCTGATACAAAAGCCTCACATATATGCGTACATCAAAACTCTTCTCTCGTCAGAACGCTTCGAGATGGAGACTATGGCAGTAAAGCTTCAAGTAACAGAAACTCTCAAAGCCGTGATGGATGAGACTGCGACAACGGATTACACAGACCGCTTTGGCGTGCCACTTTCGCCGGCTCCGCTCCGTGCCGTTTCGGTCAATGCAGCAAAGGCTCTGATGGATATTTTCCCCATCAAGCACAAAGAGGAGAACAGACTGCGTATTGAGGGTGCTGACGGCAATGTGATATTCAATGTGATTGTCCCGACTAACCCTCCGAAAGATGAGCAAAAAGAGGAAGAGTAAAAGCAAGGTAACCCGAAAGGATATTGCGTGGTGGACCTACTTCGTGATAATGATAGCACTTGTCATCTTCGGGTTCTGGAACAGCGAGGGAGCAGAAGCCCTGCTCCGAGCAATTAGAGAAGCATTTTCACTACTAATGGAATAGACTATGGAACAGCTAAAAGAATTTGTATTGAAGCACTTTAAGGTTATTACCGTAGTGCTGACTTTCGTGCTGACGATGTACATCCAGCACCTGAACAACACCCGCCAGATTGAGGACCTTATCAATAAATGCGAGCTCCTGGATGCAAAGATTGCAGACCAATACGAACGCATTGATGCTATCAAGCTCGACAAGGCGGTATTTGAGGCGACAATCACTCAGTTTACATCAATCCAGAATGACTTGCACGAGATTCGTGAGGACCTCCGTGCGCTATTGGAACACAATGCCGTATGCGGTAAATAGCAATGATTAAGAACGCCCATATTACAGTTATTACTTCCACGGAACTCACTGCGATGAGGCTCGATGATCTGGTTGGTTGTCGTGGCCTCGTCGTGGAGGTTCTATCCGAAGATCGCATCAAGAATCGTGGTGCTTTAGTGCTACTCGAAGAGCCTTATTTAGGCGAGTATCTATGGTTTATTCCCGAAAATTCAATAAGTTATGAGTAAGTTTTCACAAATCCTATTGGCAATAATCCTCCTGCTTGGAGGAGTTGTCTTCATTCAGTACAAACACTCCGTCCGGCTATCCGATGAGCGAGACCGTTACAAACAGAATAACACTGCTCTGCTCTCTGATATCGAGCGAATTAAGGTGGATTCGACCACAATGGCAGTCGATGCGAAAGCATTGCGATTGACCATTGACGAGTATGAGCGATTCCGTGCTGCTGATGCAGAGAAAATCCGTCAGATGGGGGTCAAAATTAAGAACCTTCAAGCGGCTGCAAAACATCAATTGGAGGTGGCTGCACCCATCAACGCCGTAATCCGAGATACTGTTTTCATTCGAGATACGGTACCAGTAGTTCAGCAGAAGGTCGAGATGGTATCGCCTCATATCCAGCTTGACGCAGTAATTGATAACGACAGCCTCAAAGGTGATATCCGATTGCCCGTTACTCTACAGCAGACCGTATGGGTCGAATACAAGCGTAAATGTCTCTTTTGGAAGAAGGTTAAGGCAATCCACCAGACCATATCAAGCGACAATCCCTATGTCGACATCAAATACTCTGAATACATACAAATAGAAAAGAAGAAAAAATAACAACTCTGACTAAAAGTGGCAGTCTGGCACCTCAACTTTGCACCATCAAACAAGTATTAACCATTAAAAAACAGAAAGTATGGAGGCAAAGAGAAGTTTTGGTGATGCGATTGTCGCCGAGGAGATGAACAAAGAGGCGTGGAATCAGTTGTCGCGCGAATTTAAGTGGAATGAGGAGTTGCTCAAAAAGTATAGAGCAGAGATCGATTGGGAGGCACTCTCCTGCAATACCGAGATGCTGTGGACAGCATCAATTCTTGATTATTTCAAGGGTAATATCGATTGGAAGGAGCTGTCGGGTTATGCTCCAGCAAGGTTGCTCACGCCTAAAATCATTGAGCAGTTTGCTGACCGATGGGATTGGCACGAGTTGTCGGAGAATAGCAACTTGGAACTCTCGTATGCACTGCTCGACAAGTTTGCAGACAAGTGGGATTGGGAGCGCATTATCAACCGTTGGAACGATGATAAGCTCTACACCACCGAATTTTTCGAGCGCTACAAGGAGTATATCCCCGCCGAAGCATTCAAAGATTCAAAACTTTGGGATGCTCTTGTCGAGAGGCGATTCAATGCGTTGGTCGAGGAGATTATGGGATAACTTATTCCCCTTTGAGAGATGCAGTCGTGGATTCGGCTGCATTTTTCTTTTTACCCTGACACTTTTCCGCAGTTTGCTACCATATCTTTGTCGCAAACAGTTAAGTACATGACAAAAATTTGAACACATCGAATTTCGGCTTGTAGAGCGGTCTTAGAAGAACGTTTGCGATTTCTTCCAGACCATACTTGATTAGTGATTTGGCTCTCTTGCCGTGTTTCAATATTCTGATAGCTTTTA
>JAFVSJ010000022.1 GCA_017503805.1 Tidjanibacter sp. | reverse complement strand
GCACGGGTGGCGAGCTCGGGAGCGTTCACGGTGAAGGTCACCTGACCTGCATTGCCCTGAATGCCCTCCTCCAACTCGTTCACACACGATGTTGCAAACAGAGCTGCTCCGATTGCAACCAAAGAAACAAGAAGTTTTCTCATAATTGTGAAAGAAAAAATTAATAAATTAAGTGAATAATAAAAGGTTAATTATGTTAGATTTGACCTTTTCGAAAGCAGAAAAACACAAAGAAGGAGACACCGCGTCTTGTCTCTCGACAGACACAGCATCTCCTTCGGGGATGTACGACCAGCGGTCGGGGGTATTTATGCTATTGTGCGAATACCCCCCCCCTGCAAGTGCTAATACACTAATATTCAGGAGGTTAAATCCTTTCATCGGTCGTTATATTTCACGCGCGTGTGCAAGGGCACACGCATATACGCTACAAATATAGGCATAATAAATCAAAAAAAGGTGCAACTGCGTGTAATTTTTCACAACTTTCTTATCCTCCCGGCTCCGTAGCTTTCTCCAAGCACCTCATTGCGGCAAGCATTTTGCAGCACTCCGAGGGTGAAAATTCAAACCACTTATTCACTCTAAACTCACACGCTTATGAAAAAATTACACGCCGCACTCCTCACTCTCGGGTGCACGCTCCTCGCAGCAAACCTCTGCGCACAGTCGCCACGTCGCAACCATCATCACCACCACGACTCGCCACTCAAATCCTCCTACACCACCGACATCAACCAATATGGGCAGACCGTGGGGGTCATCCCTCTCCAAGCCGAGTCGCAAGACGGATTCCTCGTTTTCCAAAACAAAGCGGCCAACTACCGCATCTGGTTCGACATCCGCGTACAGTCCGATGGAGCGGTCTTTTGGGGCACTCCCGACGGAGCCGACAAGATTGGTAACGGCGTGAGCATCAGGCGAGCACGTTTCGCCGTCAAAGGGCAGTTCCGCAAAAATTGGTACGGTGAGCTCGATATGGATCTCGCCGACGGAGTGGTAGAACTCAAAGATGCCTATATGCGTTTCGACGGCATCCGCAACCTGCAACTCCAAGTGGGTAACTTCAAGGAGAACTTCTCCATCTCGCGCAACACCACCTCGCGTTACCTCCAATTCATCGAGCGACCTATGGCAGTAGCTTTCGCACCCTCGCGACACATAGGTCTACAAGCCAAGTGGCAGATACCCGTAATCTGGGCCGCCGCAGGTGCCTTCTTCCAGCCCGTGGATGGGGCCGAGACGCGTGTCAATGTCGAGGACAACAACAAGGACTTCGGTCGCAGTACAGGCTACTCTTTCACGGGTAAAGTGGTCGTACGTCCTCTCTTTGAACTCCAAGATGCCTCACTCCACATAGGTTTCGCAGCCTCCTATCGCACGCCCAAAGCCGACCTCTCGCCCAAGAAGTACGGCACAGTGCGCATCTCCTCCCGCAACTCCACAGCCATAAACCGCAAAAAATATCTCGACACAGGCAACATCCCCGACGTGAACTACGAGTTGATGTACACAGCCGAACTCGCCGGTCACTTCCGCGGCTTGCGTTGGGAGGCAGCCTACCTGCGTGACGACGTACACATCGATGAGCACATCGAGAACAGTCCGACCAAGCGTTTCTGGGGTGTTTATGCCCAAGCCGGCGTGCTCCTCTTCGGTGGCGAGCAGCACTACGATGCCGGCGGTGCAAAGTACACACGCATCACACCCGGCCGAAAGTGGGGTGACATTGAGCTTTGCGCCCGATACGACCGTCTCGACCTCGACAGCGAGGGCATCTACGGCGGTGCGGCAAATGGTTGGACTGTAGGTGTCAACTACTGGGTAAACAGCAACATAAAGATGATGCTCAACTACCAATACGTGGCCAACAACAAGTACGCCAACGGTGACGGCAAGTACATCATAGGCTACGACGACCAGGGAATCCCCACAACCGACCCGACTGCGGCAGACAGCAGTTACGGCGACCTCGGTGTAAGCTACAGTATGCTCGCTTGCCGATTTGAAATCAACTTCTGAAAAAGGGATAATCGGCTCCCTAAAACAGCCGCATCCTATCCGCAAAAAAACGAGTGCGAGAAAGAGTCCTGACTCCTCCTCGCACTCATCTTTTATTCGTGTCGGGCATCTCTACCCTACTCTCTCCGCGTCTACTCCTCGGTCTGCTCCTCGGCAGCCTCCTCCTCGGGCTCCTCGAGCGAGAAGTCGGTCATACCGGCAGCCACCATAATGTTGAACCACTGTGCCACCTTGCGCATATCCGAGAGGTGGAAGCGCTCCCTATCGTAGGTGGGCAACACCTGGTCGAAGAGCGAGCGGAGCTCGGCCTCGGGTGCTTTGTGGGAGATGGTCTGCTTGCCCTCGGTGTGTTTATAGAGGTTGGCGAGCACATCTGCCAAAGCCACATCCTCATCGTCGGTGAAGATGCTGATTTCGGCGAGAGAGCTTACCCTCGAGTGAGTTCCCGAAAAATTCTTACGTTTGCCATCTACGAGGCTCTCTGCAATGACACCATTGCGGCTACCTGCGATGTAGAGATAGAGGCCGGGCTCACCCGAAATTGCCAAAATGTCTCTGATTTTCATACTTTTCTCTTTTGTTGTGTTTGCTTTGTTATGTGTGTATAAACTAATTGTCTTCTCTCTGATTTGCATCCCTATCGGGCCGCGATTTCAGCCTACTGCTGGTCCTCGACGCGCTCGATGAAGTCCTTGGCCTCATCGGTAATATCATCCGTACGATCGGCCCAGCTGCCACCCGCAATGAGCGACTCACGATGGCGGTCTATGGTGTATGTTATCGGGAACTGCGGACGTTTCATACGTTGGTAACGTTCGCGCTCGGAGGGGTTGATAATCCACTCTCCCATAATAATTTCGGCCGTAGGTCTCTTCTCTATGTACCAGACGAAATCGGGCATCCTCTGCGGCTGGTCGGCAGGGATTTTATCCATCGGGTAGATGGTATAGACCGGGTTACCGCGATACATAATGCCGTCGACCGTATTATCCTCAATGAAGAAAGTCATATCGGCCGCCTCGGCCACCAGATAGCCCATCAGTGCGCCATCGGCATCATCTACCATATAATAATAGGTCTGCGCATTACCAACCACATCGGTACGATACATCACTCCATCGTTGAACTTGGCCTCGATATTCTTACCTGCCACCTGATTATAGCGAGTGGTGTCAATCTCGGAACTCATCAGCGGCTTGCCCTCGGAGAATAATACCTTGTAGGGTTTCTGATTGCGAGTGTAGACATCGGCACGCTCGCTGGCAATTTGGTTCAGTTCATTCCACATCACACTATTGCGGTGAAGTTGGGCCGTCGAATCGGCCGAGAACATCAACATCGAGTCGCAAATGCCTTGGAAGTCCTGACGGAACACCTTGACATTGCGCAGGCCGAGCATTATTCTATCGCGTGCATTTTTCTTGGGCAGTGTATCGGTTGCAAGCGTGTCGGTTGCTGCCACTTCTGCTGTCATCTGCTCATCGGCAGCCATCTGGTCGCCTCTATCGCCACGCTCACCTCTCGGGCCATTGGGACCATTGTGACGGCTGTTGCGACGCGCAGCATTGGGCTGATTGGGCTGTTCTCCCTGAACGGGTTCTCCCATTTGCAACGATTCTCCGAATTGCGCCGGTTTTGCCGCATCACCCATCTCGCCAAAATCTTCTCCCTCATCGGCAGGTTGATTGTCGAGCAGCAGTTCATCGCCACCCATATCGAGCGAATCGGTCTCACCCTCAGCCGCATCCTCTTCCACAGGATTTTCGAGCTGTTCAATGCTCTTACGCACCTCACTATCAACCATTTTAAGGCTATCATTCAATTCACTCATAGCCTCAAATGTAGCCTTGAGTTGGTGGAGACTATCGAGCAGGTGAGCCTTCAGTGCAGCCTCGGCAGTTGCGGTACTATCGGCCACAAACTTGGCCCTCTCGGCCTCAACAACAGCCATACTATCGGCAATGCGCTTATCGATGATGGCCTGTGCTTTAGCCGCAAGTTCCTCGGCTAACGTAGCCGAATCGGGGCGGGTGAGAGTGCAGTAACCGAGCGAGTCAATGAGGTAGACATACATAGAGTCGGAGCGCATATAGACCGTATCATTCTTGCCGTCGCCATCGGCATCGCCATAGGAAACGTAGGCAGGATTGCGAGTGAGGAACGTGTCGCCCGTGGTGTCGTCGTAGTTACCATAGTGGCCAAAGATGACGCTTTTGTGTTCCTCGTCCCTAATCTGCGCATTATGCTTGAGCTCAATGAATTGAACAAGTTCTTGGTAGTCGATCGTATCGGCCCACATCTCCTGTTGTTCGCCCATAACGTAGGCATTGCGACGGAAGATGTAATGTTGGTCTTTATTGTGATATTCACCCTCATCGGAGGAGAGAATCTCGCCATCTTGTTTCCAAGTGACACTGCGGGTGAAGTAGCGTGCGATCTCGCTCTCGGAGTTGTAGTTGACCGAGTCGGACTTCATCTCGTAGGTCTCGTTCTTCATCTGCACATTCTCCACACCCACCAGCTCATCGAGGTCGGCATAGAAATATCCTCTCTCCGACTCCAGCTGATTCTGCCCATTGGTGAAGGTTGCACCTCCGTAGAAGCGGCCTATATTCTCAGCCGTATTAAATACAAGGTTATAGGTGTAGAGCGTGGAGTTTTGATTCATCGCCTTGATGAGTGGCGAATAGACTCTGGCCTCACCCTCGTCGCGGCTATACTCTGCGCGGTCGCCGTAGATGAAAGTATCCTCCTTCTTGATGATGACATTGCCGAAGCAGGTCATACGGCTCTCACTGTAGCGGATGAGGCTGTCGCAGGTGATGACCGCACCGTTGTGGTAGAGGACCACATTACCCGTGAGCGAATAGCCCGTCGTGTCGCCTACGGGCACAGGGCGTATGCGCTTCGACTTGATGTGTACGGGTGTGAGCTCCTTGCCCTCGGCATTGACCTTTTTGGTCTGCGCAAGAGCGTGGGGCGAGCCGGCAGCAATGGCCAACAAGCAGAGCAACGATATGTAGAGAACTCTTTTCAAGGTCTTATTTTATCCAATTCTTATTCTCAAACTCCGAGGTATCCATCATCGGGTCTATCCTCACATACATAGCCGAAATCTTCTTGTTGAGCCACTTCTCAAACTCGTCCTGCTGTTTATGCTGCAGTGCAATCTGCTCAATCTGGAGATAGTCGTTCGAAAGACTTGCAGTGTGAGAGGGGATGATCTCAATGAGTTTAATCATCTTTGTCAGGGTGTTACCCCTCATATCGGCACTCTGGAAAGGAGCCGAGATATCCCCGGGACGGAGGGTTCGCATATAGGTGTAGTCGCGGCCGAGATCCTCCTTATAGAAGGCTGTGCGCGAGTAGCTTGTATCGTTGGCACCATAGACCTCGAGCATCTCGTGGTTGGTCACCAGACCACCATTCTGCTTGGAGTACTTGTCGTCGGAGTGTTCGATGGCGGCCTGCTCAAAGGTGATGCGCTGTTCGCTTATCTCGGTGCGGAGGCTATCGAGGAATTTCAGGTCGTCTGCAAGCTCATAGTCGGTGAAGGTGGGACGCAGAAGTATGTGACGGCACTTATATTGGTCACCCTTCTTATCGATGAGTTGGATGATGTGAAAACCATAGACCGTCTCCACCACACCCGAAATCTGGTTGGGCTGGAGTTTCGAGAGCGCATCGGCAAAGGGTTTCTCGAGTCCCGAGAGGGGCATATAGTCCATCTCGCCACCCTGAAGTGCGCTACCCGGGTCCATAGAGTACATACGTGCAAGCATATCGAAGCGGCTGCCACCGATAACCCTCTCGCGCATTTCGAGCAGGCGTTCGCGTGTGCGCTGCTTGGCCTGTGTGATGGAGGTGGGGAACTTGGTGATCTGTGCGTAGACATACTGCTCGGGAACGATGGGGAGCATATCGGTGCGGAGCGTATTGTAGAACCTCTCCACCTCGCCGGGGGTGATGGTCACACCGCTCATAATGGTGTTCTGCATCATCTGCGCATACTGTCCCTCTTCGGCCATACGACGCATATCGGCCTTAATCTCAAAGACAGGCTTACCCGCATCGGCCTCAAGTGCAGCTATCGAACCGAGTTCGGCAATCATCGCATCCACCCTCTTGTCGACATTCTCGCTCACCGCCATAGCGTTGATTTCGATGGAGTCGATGAGGGCCTGATTGTAGAGCAGTTTCTGCATCAGGAGTGACTCGAGAGCCTCACTCATAGGGCTACGGTCGGAGGTGTAGCCGCGCTCCTTGCGCTGTGCCACAATCTGTTTGCTGTAGTCCACCACGTCGGAGTAGAGAATTGCGGAGTTACCCACAACGGCCACCACCTTATCGGCCACTACAGTCTGCCCCTTGAGTTGGGGGGCCAAAAAGAGCGAAATAATCGCCACCAAAATAGTTTTTCTCATATCTCGTTTTTGTCGTCTATTATCGTTCAATTTTTTCCTCGTGTCAGAGTGCGTTTAGTCCATCGGCCACTCTTCACTCCGCCTTATTTGCCGCCTCTCACTCGGCCACAACCGACTCCACAACCTCTTCGCCTATGCGAATGGCCCCTTGGAGTTTGGCCGCCTCCATAAGGCTGTCGTTATAGAAGGTTACTATCTCACCCCTACGACGATTGAAGAGAATCTTGCGCACCAAATCCTCCACCCTCTCGAGCGGAGCCTGTTCGCCCTTACGAATCACGGCATCTATCTGGATAAAGTATTTGCTATCGGCATCGGCCATCTGTCTAATCTCCTTACCCTCGAGCACATAGTCGTAGTTTTTATCCCTTCGCACAGGGAGGTAGGAGAGAAACTCGCTGAAATCTACCCACGAATCGAAAGTGTAGAGGTCCAAGTTGTTTTTTTCGCACAAATCGAGGAAGTCTTGTTGTTTCTCCTCGCTCTTGGAACCCATCAGGTTGAAGAGTTTGACCGACTGGCGGTAGTTATCGGGCAGGCGCACTATGCGGCCCTTGAGGATAGTGCGATCCATCAAGAATTCGTTGCGGTGGGCCTCGAAGTGTTCCCTCACCATTGCATCCGTAATGAGCGTATCTATCTTACCTGCCAAGTAACGCTGTTCGAGTCGGCCCACAAGAAGCGACCCACGATACTCCTCTACCATCTGCTCGATGCCGGCAATCTCGGAGGCGAGAACACGCTCGGCCTCTTGCAGTTTAACCTGACGCATAACCCATTGGTTTACATAGCATTCTGCCACCAATGCGCTATCGGCCGCTGCTGCCTCGTTTGTGATAGCATCCAGCTCGGAGCGCATAAGCACACTTTCGCCTACGCGTGCAACCTCTTCATCGTGGTGCAACAATTGGCAGCCCACAGCGGAGAGTGTGAGCAGCATAAGGGTTGTTATTTTTACGGCAAGTTTTCTCATTTTCGGGCGCAAATATAACTCTTTAGAGTTAAAAACGCAAAAGCAGAGCCCTTATTGTGGCTCTGCTCCGCATTTTTTGATTGTAGTAGTTTCTGCGATTGGGCTCTATTCGAGTTCGGTATCATCTCTGAGCGAGCGCCACAGGCGAAACATCGCATAGAGAAAGAGTGTTGCCGAGAGGCCGTAGATGGTCCAATAGAGCCACTTGGTGGGTAGCATATCCGAGAGTGTCATCTCGCCACCCTCGCCAAAGAAAGCCATCGTCACGTAGGCAATGGCGTTGTTGATGGCGTGGAGCACAATCACCGCAAAGAGCGAACGTGTACGCAGGTAGACATATCCGAGGATGAGGCCCACAACAAAGGCATTCACTACCTGCACCGGCACTACGTGTACCACGCCAAACAAGAAGGCCGAAACCAGCAGCGCACCACCCCTGCCCAAACGCTCTCTACAGGACTCAAAGATGAGCCCCCTGAAGAGAGTCTCCTCAAGCAGTGGAGCAGCCACAACGGTAGACAAAATTGCCCATCCGCCAAGTCCGATTGTGTTCTTTACGGCTTCGTAACTTTCGGTCGGGAAAAGCTCCAGCAGCGGCTCCAAAACCACACCCGAGGCGAGCAGCAAAACCACACCCCAAAGCAGCATCGGCAGAGTTGCACGACGCACTCCGAGGTGGATGCCGCTATCACGCCCCGCCTTATGGCGCAGCCACATAACAAAAGCCACAACAGGCAGAAACTGAAGCACATAGGTAATGAACGTGATTTGTGGCGTAGGGGCATCGACACCCTCTCCACGCATCAAGAAGAGCATCACAAACGAGGCCACAATGAGCGACACAACAAAGACTCCGACGGTGGCAAAAAAGTCCGTCAGCGTGGGGAATAGTCGCCCTCCATTTTCACCTCTCTTGGTCACTCGTTCTTCCTTCTTGTCGGAGGAAATTTCATCAATCGGCTCGGGCGTTTTTTCACCCTTCGATTCGGTGTTTACAGCATCGCCGACCACCTCATTGGCGGTCGGCATCTGCTGCAATTTGTCTTGCTCTTTTACGTTCATTTGCGATAAGTTATTATTTCGCCTTGTAGTCCTACTCACCGAGGGTAGCAACCATCACAGCCTTGATGGTGTGCATACGGTTCTCGGCCTCGTCAAATACGATCGAGTGGCGGCTCTCGAATACCTCGTCGGTAACCTCGAGCTCAGCAGGACCGAATTTCTCATACACCTCACGACCGATGCGGGTGTTCAGATCGTGGAATGCGGGCAGGCAGTGCATAAACTTAACCTCGGGATTGCCGGTGGCGCGGATAACATCCATATTCACCTGATAGGGCATCATACACTCCAGACGCTCTACCCAAGCCTCGTCGCTCTCGCCCATCGACACCCATACGTCGGTGTAGAGGAAGTCGCAATCCTTAACAGCCTCTGCTACATCCTGAGTGATGGTAATCTTACCATCGGTCTCGGCAGCAATCTTGCGGCACTCCTCAACAAGCCAAGCCTCGGGCTCGTAGCCTGCGGGGCAAGCTGCACGGAAGTCGATACCCATCTTGGCACAACCAACCATCAGCGAGTTGCCCATATTGTAGCGAGCATCACCGAGGTAGCAGAACTTCATCTGCTCGTAGGGTTTGTCGCAGTGCTCTTTCATAGTCAAAAAGTCTGCCAAAATCTGAGTGGGGTGGTACTCATTGGTAAGACCGTTCCACACGGGCACACCTGCATATTTTGCCAACTCCTCGACGATCGACTGGCCGTAGCCGCGATACTCGATGCCGTCGAACATACGACCAAGCACCCTTGCGGTGTCGGGAATACTCTCCTTTTTACCCATCTGCGAGCCGCTGGGGCCGAGGTAGGTGACGTGGCCGCCCTGATCGTGAACTGCCACCTCAAAGGAGCAACGAGTACGGGTAGAGTCCTTCTCGAAGAGAAGCACAATGTTCTTACCTACAAGGTGTTGCTGCTCTTTACCGGCCTTTTTATCGGCTTTGAGTTGAGCTGCCAAGTCGAGAAAATAGCGAATCTCGTCGGACGAGAAATCGAGCAGTTTGAGAAAGTTTTTTCCTTTCAACGATTCCATAGAATTTTGTTATTTAAGTTAATGGTTTGAAGTGAATAGTCGCTTGTAGGGGAGCATTAGCTCCCTTTTCCAACCTCAAATATATGTATTTTCCTTGGAATAATAGGAATATTTCGAAGAAAAACGTTATTTTTGCTCCAAATTATTTTGGAATACTATGGGTAAAATTGTAGCTCTTGCCAACCAAAAAGGTGGCGTAGGTAAAACAACCACAGCGATTAACCTCGCCGCAAACCTCGCCATTATGGGCAAAAAAATACTCCTCGTCGATGCCGATCCACAGGCCAACGCCACCTCCGGACTCGGCTTCGACATCAAAAACGAAGGCATCTATGAGTGCATCATAGGCAAACGCAACGCCGATGAGGTCATACTCAAAAGTGAAGATGTCAAAAAACTCCACGTCTTGCCCTCGAGCATCAACCTCGTGGGTGCCGATGCCGAACTCGCCACGCTCCAAGACGGACACTTCCGTCTGAAAAAGGTGCTCGACCCTCTGCGCGAGGCCTACGACTACATCTTCATCGACTGCTCGCCCAGCCTCGGCTACACCACCGTCAATGCACTCGTGGCAGCCGACTCGGTCCTTATCCCCGTGCAGTGCGGCTACTTCGCACTCGAAGGACTCGGCAAACTCCTCAACACCATCAAGATGGTCAAGAGCAAACTCAACACAGCTCTCGATATCGAGGGTTTCGTGATGACAATGTACTCTCGTTCGAGGCTCGCCAATCAGGTCACCTTCGAGGTCAAAGAGCACTTCAAGCACCTCACCTACGAGACCATCATTGTGCGCAGCGTAAGACTCGACGAGGCACCCAGCCACGGTCTACCCGTAATCCTCCACGATGCCGCCTCGTCGGGCAGCAAATGCTATGTCGAGCTGGCCAAGGAGTTCCTCAAACGCAACCGAAAAAAGAAAAACGAACAATAAACACCACGGATATTAAGTTATGAAAAAGCATACAGGACTTGGCCGAGGTCTGGGAGCAATCCTCGAACTCGAAAGCTACAACGACGAACTCCCAGCTGTGAGCCGTATGGAGGAGATAGATGTGGAGAACATCATCCCCAACCCCAAACAGCCACGTACCTCGTTCGATGACGACGCTCTCGAGGAGCTCGCCGACTCGATTGCCACTCTCGGACTCATACAGCCCATCACCGTACGTCGCGAGCCCGAGGGCAACTACATCATCATCAGCGGTGAGCGCCGCTGGAGAGCATCCAAACTCGCCGGTCGCAAAACCATCCCCGCCTATGTGCGCGAGGCCGACGACAAGGAGTTGCACGAGATGGCCCTCGTGGAGAACATCCAGCGTCAGGACCTGAACGCAATGGAGATTGCCATCTCGCTCCAGAGGCTCATCGACGAGTGTGGCGTAACCCAAGAGACTGTGGCACAGCGTGTGGGCAAGAAGCGTTCGACCGTAGCCAACTATCTCCGACTGATGCAGATGTGTCCCGAGGTGCAGGCCGCCCTGAAGGGTAACCTCATCACAATGGGTCACGCCAAGGCCATTGCTGGTGCCCCCGAGGAGGCGCAACCCGCACTCGTGCGCAAGGTGGTCAAGAAGGAACTCTCGGTCAGGGCTACCGAGGAGATGGTACGCAAGATGGCCGCCACCAAGCCCCACACCGAGGAGGAGGCCGAGGAGTTTCCCGAAATCTACACCCGCGCAGTGGAGCAGCTCGCCAAGGTTATGGGTGAGAACATAAAAATCAAACGTTCGAGCGACGGCAGCGGCAAGATTGTCATCGGTTTCGCCAACGATGCCGAGATCTCCGCACTCGTCGAGCGACTCGAGCGACTCAACAAATAAAGATGAGAACAACACAGAGCAAAATAGTCCGCAGCTTGATCACACTCCTTGCGGTTGTAATCCTCTCCCCCACCCTGCTTTCGGCTCAGGTGGTCGAGGGGCAGGAGGCTACATCCGCACAGCAACCACAACAGCAGGCACAGCAACCACAGCAGCAAGAGGTCAAGAAGGAGAAAAAGAAGAAGGATAAAACACCCGTTGCGATTGTGGACTTCAAGCAGGGTTTCACAGTCCGCAGCGGCGAGAAGATTCTTCCCGTAGTCCGCACCGCCGAGCAAGATTCACTCGAGGCGGCAGAACTCACACGCCTGATAGACTCGCTCGTGGTGGCTCGCGAAAACATCATCCCCGAGGATACGGTGGCACGCAGTGAGATGGCCTCACACATAGATTCGCTCGTGGCAAAGCGTACCTCGCTCCTGCCCGCAGTAGTCGACTCGCTCGCACTCAAGCGCGATTCGCTCGCCTCCGATACCCTCCCCAAACCTCGCTACAATTGGCTCTTCCGCGACTCCCTCTCGCTCGGCACAACCACCGCACTCAGCGTCGTTCTGCCCGGTTTCGCACAACTCTATGAGGAGAACTACTGGAAGATTCCACTCGAATATGCAATGGTCGGACTACCTCTCTGGGGCGGTCTGCATCAGCACAAAATCTATCGTGGCTACAAGGCCGAATTTGACAAACTCGCCTCAACAGGTGCCACACAGCAGGAGCGCACACCCGTACAGACCAAGATGCTTAAGCATCAGAGTTACAGCACCCTATTCCTCGGTGCAGCCGTAGCCTCTTATATGGGTTTCCTCGTCGACGGTGTCATCAACCACCCCTCCGACCTCTCCGACATACAGAAGGCCACCACCCTCTCGCTCGTATGCCCGGGTGCCGGCCAAATCTACAACGGCAGCTATTGGAAGGTCCCCATTGTGGTCGTTGGACTCGCCTCGATGGCCTACGTCATCGACTGGAACCAGCGTGGCTACGTCAGGTTCAAAACCGCATTCGACCTCGCTACCGATGATGACGACACCACCATTGGCGAGTTCCCCAACACCTCGACAGAGTCGCTCCGCTCGATCAAAAACTCCTACCGACGCAACCGAGACCTTGCTATCATCGGCACCGTGGCCGTCTACCTCGTGCAGGTGGCCGATGCACACATCGATGCACATATGCAGGCCTACGACATCAGCGACAACCTCTCGATGAAAATCGAACCACAGGTGACACAAACCGTCACCCCCGACGGACTCTCGCACAACTTCGGTTTCAACGTTACGATGAATTTCTAATTATCTCCGATGAGAATCAAAGCACTACTCCTTGCGGCTGCAGCCGCACTCTGCTCGACTACCCTCGCAGCACAAGAGAACAACTCCCCCAACAACACAGCCACAGAGGAGGCTATCATCCAACTCAACGACAACAACTCCGTGGAGGCATTGCCCTCCGTGGAGGAGCAAATATCCATCCCAATCATAGACTCTCTGCTCTATGATTGGAGCCGCAGGCTCTCGGCCATAACCACCGATAAATTGCTCAATCCGCTCGTGGCCATTGACACCGTAGACCTGCCCGTAAGCCAAATCCCCGACTCGGTCTACATAGCACGACTCGAGGCCATAGGCTCTGCCATACCTCTCTCCTACAACGACGTGGTGCGCAAATACATCATCTCCTACACCACCCGCAACAAGGGTGTGATGAGCCGCGTATTGGGACGTTCGCAATACTACTTCCCACTCTTCGAGGCAGAGTTGGATGCACAGGGTATGCCCTTGGAGTTGAGAATGTTGCCCGTAATCGAGTCGTCTCTTGTGCCCACAGCCCGTTCGCCAAAAGGAGCTTCGGGACTTTGGCAGTTTATGTACGGCACCAGCAAGGGCTATGGACTTGAGGTGAGCTCCTTCATCGACCAGCGTTTCGACCCCGTACTCTCTACCCGAGCAGCCTGCAAGTTCCTCAAGCACCTCTACAACATCTACGGCGACTGGAACCTCGCACTGGCAGCCTACAACTGCGGCCCGGGCAATGTGAACAAAGCACTCCGCAAGGCCGACGGCAAGGCAGGATTCTGGGACATCTATCCCTATCTGCCCAAGGAGACTCGTGGCTACCTGCCCGCATTCATAGCCGCCACATACGCCTACCACTATCACGACCAGCACGACATCTCGCCCGCCGAATCGCTCGTACCACTCGAGACCGACACCGTACACATCCGTCGTATTATGCACCTCGAGCAGATAAGCAGCACCATCGGCACCCCCATAGAGGTACTCAAGGCTCTCAATCCGCAATTCAAGCAGCAGATTGTCCCCGCCGTCAGGGGCCGCTCCTACGACCTCGTACTCCCACTCTCCGAGATGGGTAAGTTCCTCGACAACCAAGAGGCCATTATGGGCAAAGACACCATCTATCTGGCCGAATATATGAGCCCACGCAAGAACGGTGAGATGCCCACCTTCGTTATCGACAGCAAGATACACAAAGTCAAATCGGGCGAAAACCTCTCCATCATCGCTCGCAAGTATGGAGTGACCGTAAAGCAGATTTGCAAGTGGAACAACATCAAAGATGCCTCCAAAATCCGCGTAGGACAGAAACTCGAAATTTTCCTCAAATAGCAACTGCTCACAACTCTTGAGAAGCGCAAAACCTCGATATAAAACGCTCACACGCGCATAGACATTCATACAGCCACCAACACCACCTCCACACACAACTATGAGCACCATCAGCCTACACCTCAACGACACCATCGTAGCCCCCGCAACACCCACGGGAGGTGCCATAGCCATAGTGCGCATAGAAGGGCCCGAGGCCATCCGCATAGCCGATGCCATCTACCACTCCGACCGCGGCACCACCCTCTCCGAAATGAAGGGATACACGCTCTCGCACGGTGTGATTGTCGACGGTCAAAGGCGTATTGACGACGTAATCGTCACCATCTTCCGCTCACCCAACAGCTACACAGGAGGCGATATGGTGGAGATTTCGTGTCACGGCTCAAGCTACATCGTAGGTGAGATTGTGCGTCTGGCCATAGGTCAGGGGGCACGCTCCGCCACCGCAGGCGAATTCACCAAGCGTGCCTTCCTCGCAGGCAAAATAGACCTCTCACAGGCCGAAGCAGTGGCAGACATCATTGCAGCCGAAAGTAAGGCCGCGCTCTCGATGGCCGACACCCAGTTGCGCGGCGGCTACTCCGACTCACTCGGGGCACTCCGCTCGCAGCTCGTAGACCTCGCCTCGTTGCTCGAACTCGAACTCGACTTCGGAGAGGAAGATGTGGAATTTGCCGACCGCAGTCGCCTGCTGGCTCTCCTCGGTGTCATTGGCGAAGAGATGAGGCAACTCACCACTTCGTTCGCCACGGGTAATGCGGTCAAAAAAGGTGTAGGCGTGGCCATAGTAGGCGCACCCAATGTGGGCAAAAGCACTCTCCTCAACCGACTGCTCGGCGAAGAGAGGGCGATGGTGAGCGAGATTGCCGGTACCACGCGCGATACGATTGAAGAGTGCATAACCATAGATGGGGTGCTCTTCCGCTTCATAGATACGGCCGGACTACACGAAACAAGCGATAGACTCGAGAGTATGGGTATCGAACGCACTCAGAAGGCGTTGAAGGGTGCCAATGTGGTGGTTGAACTCTTTGAGAGTCCGGGAACTGATGTGGTAGGGCCCACAGAGGAACAACATATCATCAGGGTGCTCAATAAGTGCGATAGACACGAGATAGAGGCTCCGGAGGGCTGGATAGCGATTTCGGCCAAGAGGGGCGACGGTGTGGAGGAACTGCTGCGTGCGGTGAGGGCCACGGTGGATACGGAGGCCATAATGAACGGCTCTACGGTTGTCTCCAATAGCCGCCACTATGCCGCATTGGTGCGTGGATTGGGTGCGCTTGCAAGGGCCGAGGAGGGGCTGCAAATGGGCGCATCGACCGACTTGATATCGATGGATATCAGAGAGGTTTTGGACTCCATCGGTGAAATTACCGGCGCCGTCACCTCCGACGACATCCTCGCCAACATCTTCTCACATTTCTGCATCGGAAAGTAAGGCAGATTTGGCAAATAACAAACAATGCCAACTGAACGCAAAACGATGATAAAAATACTATTGAATACCAGTATTTAGGAAAAACACCCAAATACTGGTATTTTTGTTTTCCTTTTGCATCGTTTGTCGTTTTTTTGTTGTTACTTTGTTGCTTGAAACAAAATGAGCAACAAAAGCAACAAATATGAACAACAAGGAATCTATCAAGCTACGAAAGCGTAAGCTGCCAACTGGCAACACTACGCTCTATCTCGACATCTACCGAAACGGAAAGCGTGAGTATGAATACTTGAAGCTGTATCTCATACCAGAAAAGACGAGAACCGACAAGGAGAAGAACAGAGAGACGTTGAAGCTGGCCGAAGCTATAAAGGCGAAAAGAACGGTCGAGCTGCAGAACAAAGAATATGGTTTCAAGAATGACTATGCAGAGGAAACCAAGTTCTTTGATTACTATCGTGCAATGTGTGAAGCAAGATTGGGCAAGGACACACGGGGCAACTGGGGTAACTGGCGTTCCTGCTTGAAGCATTTGGAGAAATACGAAAGCAATCAAGACATCACCTTTGCAGATATCACCCCGAAATGGGTGCAAGGCTTCAAGGACTATTTGGAAAAGGAAGCGTGTGCGTGGGGTTGCGATTTCAGAGAACGCATCAAGGATCACCCACTTTCCCGTAACTCGAAACTCTCCTACTTCAACAAACTTCGTGCGTGTCTGAACCAAGCATTTGAAGACCGTATCATCAGCCGTAACCCGATGCAAGGTATAGAGGGGTTCAAGGCAGAAGAGGGAACACGAATGTATCTCACACTGGAGGAGGTAAAGCTGCTCGTTCAGACGGAATGTGAATATCCGAACATCAAACGTGCTTTTCTGTTCTCGTGCCTTACAGGATTGAGACGAAGCGATATCCTCAAATTGACGTGGGGCGAGGTTCATCAGCAAGGCGACTACACCCGAATCATCTTCAAGCAGAAAAAGACCGGTGGGCAGGAATATCTCGACATCAACGACCAAGCAGCCGAGTTGATGGGCGAACGTGGTGCCAATGATGAGCCAGTGTTTACCGATATTCACTCCCCCTCTTGTACCAACGAAGCGATAAAGCGTTGGGTTCTTCGTGCCGGGATAATGAAAGACATTACATTTCATTGCGGACGACATACCTTTGCGGTGCTTATGCTTGATTTGGGAACGGACATCTATACGGTCAGTAAACTGCTCGGACATCGAGAGCTTTCCACTACACAGATATACGCAAAGGTTCTCGACAAGAACAAGCAGGCTGCTGTCTCCAAGATACCCGATATACTTTGACGAAAAACAAGCAAAAACAAGCAAAACAAACAAATGGTTGTTTTGACTTTTTGAGAAAACAAGCAAATGGTTGTTTATGTTTTGTATAATGTTGAAAATGAGCCAAATAAAAACAAGCAAATGGTTGTTTCGTGAAATTACAAAAACAAGCAAATGCTTGTTTGCCCCTAAAAACGCCCTTTTTTAGCCGATTTCAAAAAGAAAAAGTAACATAAAAAGAAAAATATAAATAAATATATTTAT
>JAFVSJ010000036.1 GCA_017503805.1 Tidjanibacter sp. | reverse complement strand
TGTACCCGAGAGGGTGGGGTACATGCACAAATCCAATGGACTCCGTTTAAATGTATGGGGAGCGCAGTGGTTTGAGGAGAGTGCCCTCGTGCTTTCTGTGCTCGAGGTATGCTCTGTTGTTGTCGATCTTTGTCTTTGCGAGTTTCTCGACGAGTTCAAGTCCTGGCTTGACTCCGTCCATGGACTCTGCAACGATCCAGCCTGCATCGACTGCCTTCTGGAATGCTGCCTCTCCTGCCTTGGAGCGGATGAAGACGGTGGACCATCCATCCGGAGTTCCAACGGATCCGGTAGAGATATCTGCCATGTTTGCGACGTAGTCGAGACAGACGTGACATGCCGGCTGCTCGTACTTGTGGGTAACCTTGAGTGGGATCTCTGCAGTTGCACCGCGCTCGGTGTAAACAGTGAACTTACCCTTTCCAATGTCCATCTTCTTGACATTGTCAATCTTGGTTGCACAGTGGTCCTCAACCATCTGGTAGAGACCCTGGTACGGGAAGTTCTCCATACAGAAGATACCGATTGCAAGAGCAATCTTGTCCGGTACGTCACGGAGACCGATTGGGTACAGCTGTGCCTTTCTGACTGCCTGGATCTGACACGGGGTGCCGACGATACCAATCTTGTCAAGACCGTAGCTGCGGGTTGCCTCCTTAATGAGAGACATGTTCGGGGAAATCGAGTACTTGGTTCCGCGTGCTGCGAGAAGTTCCTCGATAGTGGTTGCGATCATCGGTTCCGGCTTGTACGGCTCTGCTCCAGGTCCTGCGACGATTGCTCCGTCAATGATGCCTGCTTCGAGTGCGTATGCAAACATCGAGGTGACGATTCCTCCGTCCTGGGCCTTACCGAGAATGTCTGCACAGGCGGTTTTTGCCTTGTAGACTGCCTTGTATTCTCCAAGATATTCAGACATTTTTTTAACCTCCGAACCTTATGGTTTCATAACCTCGCCGATGAGTTCGGTAATCGATTCGTACTGTCCGCAGACATCGAAGCTGAAGAAGCTTCTTGGACACTGGGCGTAGCATGCTCCGCACTTGATACAGAGGTCACGCTCGACCTGCGGCTTGCCGTACTGCATGGTGATTGCACGGACGGTACATGCTGCTGCACAGCTTCCACAGCCCATACAGAGGCCCTGGTTGATGACTTCGGTCATCAGGTCGCAGCCGCATGCTTCGGTTCCTGCTGCTGCAAGGTTCATTAACGGGGTAAGGTATGCGGTTGCAAGTGCCTTCTGCTCGTCGTTTCCTTTGAGTAACAGGTATGCCATTAAACAGACGTTTCTAATCTGCTGCGGGGTTGGTGCACATGCCGGGATGTAGACATCGACCTTGATAAGGTCTCCGATTGGGACAAAGCCCTCGTGCTGCGGCTGGTTCTGCTGACCACCGCGGCAGAAACGGGTAGTGTTTCCGTAGCATGCACATCCGCCGAGAGCAACAACAATCTTTGCTCTCTCGCGGGTTTCTAAAATCTCTTCCATAGAGCACTCGTCGTTAATACAGACAGAACCCTCAACTAATGCGACATCCATCTCCGGGATGTGACGTACATCAGCAAGAGTCAGACAGTAGACGAGATCTGCGTATTTATCGAGGATTGTGAGTAATCCTTCGTAGTTGTCTGCAAGGGACACGAGACATCCGGTACATCCGCTCATGTGAACGTGTCCTACAGTAATCTTGTCAGCCACTGGCTTCTCCTCCTTAGGTTTTTGAATAATATGCTTTTGTTCGACCGGTTCGACATTGCCTGCTGCCGGCTGTGCAGCTGGGGCTTCTGCTTTCACTTCTGCTTTCGGCTGCTCAACTGGCTTTTCGACAATTTTGTCAGCTGGTTTTGCACCAGGCTTTGCGTCCTGTTTTCCCTCGCTGACACTCTCTTTACCGAACAGTAAGCTTTTGAGTTTATCTAATAATCCCATTGTTTAAGCTCCTATTTCCTGTAAAATGACAGATACAGTTTTGGGAACGGCTCCTTCGACCTCCGGGCTCAGTTCGAGAACAAAGTCCTCGGAATCCGGAGCTGGAATACACGCGGGCTGGCACCCAATGATAACAATGTCCATTTTTCCTTTCAGTCTGCCGATCGGGTCAAGCAGATTTCCGGAATGGGCGTCCATGTAACGCTCTTCCCTGCCTTCAGGCAGAAGGTCGGCTGGGATTTTCGTCACGTCTCCGGGTTTACCCCCGAAGTCCATGCAATCCACAATAATCAACTTCTTAGTTACCTCAGGCTCCAGCATGGAAAAGATGAGGTGTGGGCCGCCAAGGCCGACATCCATGGCTTTTACATTGTCTGGAAGCTCGTAGTCAGCTAAAGCTCTGATTACTGCGGGACCGAATCCGTCGTCGCCAAAGAGTTCGTTACCGACTCCGGCTATTATTATTTCTGGGAATAGGCCATCCATTGTATATTACTTACTCAAGGAGCTTCTGTGCAACAAGCTTGTTGTCTTCATCCAGTACAATCATGTGGGTTGCACAGGAGAC
>JAFVSJ010000021.1 GCA_017503805.1 Tidjanibacter sp. | reverse complement strand
TCCTGAGCCAGGATCAAACTCTCCATTGTAAAAAAAGTTTGTTAATATCTTGGCCTGTTTCTCAAAGGTATTGAATTCAAAAACCTTGAATATTTTTGAACGTATTTAGCTGCTTACTACTTCAAAGAACATTTCGTTCGTGATGACCTCGTCATCGCGCCGCCGAAGCTTAACTATCAAAGCGGACTGCAAAGATGAGGACTATTTTTGAAACTTCCAAATTTTTCGAGAACTTTTTTCGAAAAATTTTTCAGATCAACCTTTTCTCAGAACTTTCGTGCTTATCGGAGTGTGTTACTCTCTCAAAGCGGATGCAAAGGTAGTGACTTTTTTGAAACCTGCAAGCGTTTCGCCAAAAAATTTTGCATTATTTTTTAAAATTTTTTACAAACTACTAATCATCAGCACATTACGACACAAACTTTTTTAGGGCCATTTTGGAGAGGGTTGGCGGTAACAATTCTCCTTTAATATATATATAATATATAGGTATATCAAACACCCTCGCTTCACCATCCCTTGCGACACTTGCAACAAATCACCAACAGCGTGGCAAGGAACAAGGAAAGTAGTTATTCAAAATGTAGGTTTATGCGCTTACAACTGCTCGGACATAACAAAATATTCGGGAAAAATCATTATGTTTGCATTGCTTTTGCTAAACTACACCAAGCTATGACCAACCAAAACAAAGTGACACTCGAGGAGATCAAGGCTCCGCTCGCAGCCGAGATGGCCGAGTATGAGCTCTTCCTGCGACAAGCCCTCCACTCGGAGAGCCGCTACTTCGACGATATTCTCAAATACATATACGACAACCGAGGCAAAGGGGTGCGCCCAACACTGGTGATGCTCTTTGCGGGTGTGCACGCCAACGGTAAACAACTCGGCAAGCGCACTATGCTCGCCGCTTCGCTCATCGAGCTCATCCACACCGCCTCGCTTGTGCACGACGACGTTATAGACCGCGCCGACATTCGCCACGGTAAGGCATCCATCAACCAGCAATATGGCAAGCGCAACGCCATCCTTACGGGCGACTTCATCCTCTCGCGCATCTTTGAGCTCGGTATGGAGAGTCTCGAGTTCGACATACTGACCTACGTTTCGCACTCCATCAAGTGGCTCTGCGAGGGCGAGGTCATCCAAGATGAGCAGACCAAGACGCTCGGAATGACTCACGAGAGCTACTACGACATCATAGAGAAGAAGACCGCCTCACTGTTGGCAATCAGTTGTGGTGTGGGAGCACTTGCGGTGAAGGCACGCGCTGCGGAGGTGGATGCTGCCTACGAATTTGGTCGCAATATTGGTATGGCGTTCCAAATCAAAGATGACATTCTCGACTACGCGGTAGCCGACCAGACGGGCAAGCCCACCTGTGCCGACCTGCGCGAGCACAAAATCACCCTTCCCCTACTTGAGACTTTGTCACAGCTACCCGCCGAGAGGGTTGCGGAGATCAAAGAGCTTGTGCGCAAGGGCGACGACGAGGCCATCGAACAAATACGCCGAGAGGTGGAGTCCCACCGCGGCATCGAGCGAGCAGAGGCTATTATGGGCGATTTCATCGACAAGGCCAAGTCTGCCCTCGCCATCTACCCCGACTCTCCCTACCGCACTTCGCTTGAGTTGATGTGCGATTTCCTTGCCCAAAGGAGAAGATAGGGGTGCAATATTTCACTTGGGGCGCAAGATTTGCAGAAAATTTATTATATTTGCATCAATATGCGAAAACTCTACATCATAGCCGGCTGCAACGGGGCGGGGAAAACCACCGCCTCCTATACTATGTTGCCCGAGATGCTCGACTGCCGCGAGTTTGTCAATGCCGACGAGATTGCCAAGGGACTTTCGCCATTCAACCAGGAACGTATGGCCATCGAGGCGGGCAGGATTATGCTCCAGAGGATGGAGGACCTGCTGAGTCAGGATGAGGATTTTGCCTTTGAGACCACGCTTGCGTCGCGTTCCTATACCCAATTTATCGAGAAGGCCCACGCCAAGAACTACTTTGTGACGCTGCTGTTTTTTTGGTTGCCGTCACCGGAGTTGGCCATTGAGCGTGTAGCCACTCGCGTTGCCGAGGGTGGGCACAACATACCGGAGGATGTCATCCGCCGTCGCTACGACAGCGGCATCCGCAACTTCAAGGCTCTCTATATGCCTGCTTGCGACTTCTGGACCATCTACGACAATAGCGGCACCAACGAGGTGAAGCGCATTGCGTGGGGTACGGGTGCGGAGGTCAAGGAGGTGCTGGAGCCGGAGTCGTACCAAAAAATTATGGAACTATGAGCGAGATAGAACTTCAACAGCTGCAGGAGAGGATAGATAATGGTGTGCGCTTGGCCCAGCGCCGACTTATTGAGCGCACCATCAGGGAGAATGGCGACCTTGTTGTGGAGCACAACGGCGAGGTCGTCCACATCAAGGCGGAGCAGCTGGAGGGGTTGCGCGAGGAGAACTGATGCCCACATTGAGGGGGCGTGCGGTGATGCTGCGCGCAGAGAGAATAGGCGGAGTGGCCCGAGTGGCTGCTCCGCTAATTATTTAAGGAGAGTTTTGCGGAGATGGCGAGTGCGGGTGGGTGTAGGGCCGACACGATAGTGGTGTCATTGGGCTGTAGGTCAAAAAGGGGCTCGACCGAAGAGCAAAAAAATGCGCGTGGCCTCACGGCTACGCGCACCTTTCCAATTAAATTTTTATTCAACTAACGGATTCATTTATGAGAAAAATCCGAAGGAGTTTTTGAGGCTCCTTGTGGGCTGCGGCCCAACCAAGAGCCGCAGTCCTAAAAAAATGTTTAGCAAGCTGACTATTTTACACTTGCATTAGCAGTATTCGCAGTTACGAGAGTTGCAAGATTCTCTGCAGTGAGAGCTACGCCATCAAGGGTGCAGTTCTCAAAGGTTACTTCAGCTACAGCATCCATCTCGAAACCAGCCTCAAACTCGCAACCTACAAACTCGGTGGGAGCGTAGGGACGGCAGTACGCATAGCCACTACCCTCGCCAAAGTAGCAATCAGTAAACTTAGCATTGCCAAGAGTTGCTGCATAGCTGGTCCAACCTTTGAAGGTCGAATTGGTAGCCTCCAAACCTTGATTGAGACCCTGGTCGCAGGAGATAGTGTAAACAGTACCATCGATAGTCACATTCTCGAGAACAACTTTCTCGCTGTATGTGCTGTTGTGGTTAATGAAGATACCACGGAAAGAACCGGTTACTGTGAGGTCTTTAATAAGGCCACCGGTGGTGTTGATACCCGAATCCCAAGTGCCACCTGCGCCTTTGATGTCGAGAGTGTAGCCACCACCGTAGATATCCTGACCATTCTTAATATTGATACCGGTAGTGCCGTAAGCATTGCTCATATTTGCGGGATCGATCTTCACGTTAGCCAGCAATGCAACATCTTTACCCTCCTCGAGAGCTGCTACAAGCTGGTCTGCGTTCTTAACAAGGTTTACACTCTCTCCGTAAACGTCGTAGATACCTGCGTTGGCAGCGTCGTTGTTCTTTTGAACGTATTTAACACCATCGATGATTACGGTGCTACCCTGGCAACCAGCCAAGGTGTAGCCACGACCTACATAACCTTCATAGTCGAACTCTTTAGCAATGGAGCCGTCTGCATTGGTACCCGAGATAGCACCCGAGTAGGTACAGTTGGTAAGGATGCAAGGAGTCTTTACGTTGTCTGCCCAACCACCTGCGATACCACCAACACGGTAGTGGTCGTGAGCTCTGCCAGAACGACCTGCGGTAATAGTAACATTACCGGTAGTGTGGCAATTGGTGAAGGTGGAGTCACCAGCCGCAATACCGATGATACCACCGGCGAAGAACTTGGTACCGATTACATCGATGTTCGACGAGCAGTCCTCAAATACGCATACACCCTGCAACTGACCTGCGAGAGCGCCAAGGTTGTTGTTTGCCATAAGGTAGCTACCCTCATTAGCAACAACGTGAACGTCCTTCATAGTTACATTACCGTAAGCGTTACCACCTGCAACAACAGCCACGCGGCTTGCGCCATTGGCCGAAACAGTAGCCTCAACCTTAACGTCGCCCTTAACGGTCACATTCTCGATGGTCGATGTACCCTCCAACGAACCTGCAACAGCACCGATGTGGCCCTGCGAGTGGTCGATATCCAAGCAAGCTACATTGATGTCAACGTTCTCGAAAGTGAGGTTCTTGATGGTAGCATTCTTGGCATAACCAAAGAAGCCCATATATGCTTTATCCTCTTTACCCTCGGCTACAAAGATTTTGAGGTTTTTGATAGTGTGATTCTGACCATCAAATTTACCCATGAAGTTGTTTGTCACGTTGCCGATAGGAGTCCAAGCCTCGTTCTTGAGGTCGATGTCGGCATCGAGAACTACGGTCTTACCCGAGAAGGTGTTGCCACCGTTAACCTCGGCTGCGAGCCATTTGAGACCGGCAACATCCAAGATTACATACTCACCATTTGCGTTGGTGCTGCAACCGCTGTAAACTACCTCATACATACCGTCTGCCTCAACAGCCTCATAACCATCGGCTACATTAGCTGAGGGATCGTAGTTAAACTGACCACCCGAGATGAATTTCTCGTTGAAGTTCTTGCCAAGAGGTACATAAGCGCCACGATAAACTTTGATTTTGCCATTAAATACGCCACCGGTAACATTCATAACGATACCGCTTGCATCACTATCCAGACCAGCACCGAAAATCATAACAACATCCTCAGTCTTAACGCCGAATACGTTGAAAGTACCGCCAGAGATATTGAGGGTACCCAATACGCCAGCTTTGCTGCTCGACATCTGGTGGTCGATACGACCATAGATGTTACCGCCAGAGATATTGGCAATCACATTCTCGGTAGTACTATCTGCCCTTACACGCAAGGGGCTGTAGATAGATTTAACAGTACCACCGGTGATATTGACTACAACCTCAGGAGCCTCACCCCAAATGCTGGTGTCAATTGCGTAACAATAACCTACATCGGCAGTAGCCTCGGAACTTGCATTCTCAACAGTACCAGCCTCAATAGTGAGAGTACCACGGTTGGTAATGGTGTTAGATATATACTCGCCACCATTGCCGAGGTCTTTATAGACAATCTTACCGTTGCCTTTGGTATCGGTAATAGTAAGGTCACCGTCGTTTAGAATCATCTGATAATTGCCAGTCTGATTCTCCGAATGAGTAAGAGTCTTACCGTTAAGATTAAGAACAACCTCTACACCGTAGGGAATATAAAGGCCACAATCTGCGGGTTTCTCTGCCCTTGTAACAGCTGCTACGGGAGCGGGACCAAAGAGGTCGGAGAGGTCCATATCATCGGTAATCTCGATGATAGTGGTCTTGCCCTCCTCTGCGTTGTCGATTGCATCCTGAAGCTCCTGCGAAGTGCCAGCCTGAACCTTAACAACCTCCATATTCTCGTTACCACCAAAGCCGGGAAGTACCTCAACACCGAAGTCCGAAACATTGGTCAGCAGAGCACCGTAAACGTTGGTGCGGTAGTTGCGCTGCATAGGCACACTTGCGTAGTCGTTCTCAATAGCTTTGCCGCTACCGGTAACGCGAAGAGTGGTGTTGTAGAGCTTCTTCTCGCCTACGAGAACGTAGTTCATAGCGAGGTAGTCGGCAGTGAGACCATTGAGTTGGTCGTCGGGAACATCAGCTGCAGTGTAGACGATGGTAGTATTACCGCTAACCTCACCGTTTACGCAGTTGAGTTTGTCGGGAGCACCTGCGATGGTCACAACGCTCTGCTCGGGAGTAAAGCCAAGATCAGCAGCTTTAACAAAGTCGGTCGAGCCGTAGTTGAGCTGTGCGAAAGGACGGGTGAGGGTTACACTCTTGGTAACAGCGCCCTCTACCTTGAAGGTAGGAACGTAGCCGTAGAAAGCATCGTAGCTGTCGGAGTTACCAGGGATAGAACCCTTCATCTGCATAGCTTTGCCTGCCCAATCGATAACGAAAGCATTTGCATAGTCTGCATTAACAGCCCAGAAGAGTACGGAGTACTCGTTGCCATCGAGCAGGTCAATCTGCACGCTGGTGGTGTACTTGTGAACACCAGTAGTGGCATCAGCAGTGAACTCGGCCTCGGTGCCGATCTCGGTGTTGGAAACGCCTACTACAACGTTACCGCCAGCGGTCTCGTCGTAGACAGCGTACATCAGGTGAGTGGCCTGAGTACCATCACCATAAGCACGGGTGGCGAGCTCGGGAGCGTTCACGGTGAAGGTCACCTGACCTGCATTGCCCTGAATGCCCTCCTCCAACTCGTTCACACACGATGTTGCAAACAGAGCTGCTCCGATTGCAACCAAAGAAACAAGAAGTTTTCTC
>JAFVSJ010000020.1 GCA_017503805.1 Tidjanibacter sp. | reverse complement strand
TGTTACTGTATCGAACCTGGTACACCTCTCGCCATCGGCGACGTGATGACCAAGCGTGATGAAACCTATTGGGATAACTATCCCTCGACCTATAACAAGACCATCGAAGCAGATGAGATCAAACTGTTCATCGGTCGAATCTTCCAGTACGGCTACACCGGAACGGTAACAACCGAATGGCGTTCGCAGAATGCCGCCGATGCAGATAAGCTGGCACACATTATGGCAACACAGACGCTCGTTTGGGAAACCATCGTCGGTGAGCGTGACTCGGACTTCAACCACGTTGATCCCGGCAGCTACGATGCGGTAAAAGACCGTGTTGCTACCAATCATCCGCTGTACAGTCAGTTCATTTCGTACTACAACAGCATGGAAGCCAACGTGCAGAAGCACTCCAAGGTGCCGAGTTTCTTTGCCAAATCCACCTCCAAAGCACAGGAAATTGAGCTTGCGTGGAACGGCACCAACTACTCTGCAACCTTAACCGATACCAACAACGTGCTGGGCAATTATACCTTTAGTACAGATCAGTCCGGTATCACCTTCTCTGTGAGTGGGAACAAGCTGACCATAACTGCAAACACCGCACCCTCCGGCAAGGTGAGCATCACAGCCACCAAGACCGGTTCTGTGAGAAAAGGCGTTGTGGTATGGTCGGACGGCGTGATCACTCCCGGCAGCGGTATTCAGGATTTATCCACTTACTCTGCCGAAGTCAACGATCCTGTCAAGGGCTATCTGAATATCAAGGTCAGCCTCGGATCTGCAAAAATCGTTAAGACTTCCGAGGACGGAAAGGTGTCCGGCATTACCTTCACCATCACCGGCAACGGTGTGAATAAGACGGTAACCACCGGAGCGAATGGCGAGATTGTCATTGATAATCTTAGCCCAGGCACCTACACCGTAACTGAACAGAGTGCGAATTATTATGAACCGCAGAAAGAAAAAACCGTAACTGTTGTATCTGGACAGACTGCAACCGTATCGTTCAGCAACGTCCTCAAGCGCGGTGATCTTACCGTCACCAAGACTGCTGAAGACGGTCTGACCGAAGGCATCAAGTTCCGTCTCACTGGCACCTCCGACAGCGGCGTTAAGATCGACGTGACTGCCACCGTGGACAGTACCGGCAAGGCGTATTTTAAGGACATCCTCATCGGCAGCGGATACGTGTTAGAGGAAGTGGATACCGCCCTCAAGTATATCGTACCCGACAGTCAGGACGTGGAGATCGAATGGGCAAAGGTAGCCACAGCCGAGGTGTACAACGAGCTGAAGCGCGGCGACCTCAAGGTCATCAAGACCTCCGAGGATAACTTCGTGGAAGGCATGAGATTCCACCTCTACGGAACATCGCTCTCCGGCGAGAAGGTCGACGTTTACGCCTACACCGACAAGAACGGTGTGGCAGTATTCGAAGATATCCTCATCGGCGAGAATTACACCGTGGAGGAAGTCAACACCGCCATCCGCTACGTGATTCCCGAAAGCCAGGGTGCGGTCATTGAGTGGAACAAGGTGACCGAGGTCAAGTTCCACAATGTCCTCAAGAAATGGAGAGCCGACGTGTTCAAGATCGACGCGGACTTGGCAGGCTTCGATGATGATGACGATAGCGGACTTGTTCCCGTGGAGCTGATGCCGATGGCTTTCTCCCTCGACTCCGATGCGATGGTCGATGACCTCGGCGGCATCTATGGACAGTCCCAGGGCGATGCTACCCTCGAAGGTGCAGTATACGGTGTATTCAAGGATGGTGCGCTCATCGACACCTATACGACAGACAAGAACGGATATTTCATTACCGACTACTATCCTTGCTACGAGAACGTGGAATGGACGATCCGTGAGATCAGCCCCTCCGAAGGATACCTGCTCGACGAAACCGTCTATTATATCGACACCTACGCAGGCCAGTATACCGTTGAGCTGAACACCGTGTATCCCGACGTATACGAGGATATCATCAAGGGCAAGATCACCATCATCAAGCATACCGATGACGGCTCCACCAAGATCGAAACACCCGAAGTCGGTGCCATGTTTGAAATCTATCTCAAGAGTGCAGGCAGCTATGAAGCCGCCGAAACCACCGAGAGAGATATCCTCACCTGTGATGAGTTCGGCTATGCCGAAACCATCGACCTGCCTTACGGCGTATACGTGGTAAAGCAGATCAAGGGCTGGGATGGCAGAGAGCTGCTCGATCCCTTTGAGGTGTTCGTCAGCGAGGACGGCGAAGTATATCGCTATCTCATTAACAACGCAAACTTCGAGTCCTATCTCCACGTAGTCAAGACCGACAGTACCACAGGCAAGACCATCCCTTATGCGGGCGCAGGTTTTCAGATCTACGCTCCCGACGGCAGCCTCGTCACCATGAGCTACACCTACCCGACGCTGACCGTGATCGATACCTTCTACACCAATGAGAACGGTACGCTCCTCACACCCGAAAAGCTCCCTTACGGCGAAGGATATTCACTTGTCGAGGTGCAGGCACCCCATGGTTACGTCCTCGATTCTACTCCTATCTACTTTGACGTGACCGAGGAAAACTCCGCCGATGAAAACGGCATCACCATCGTCAAGGTAGTCAAGGAGAACGAACCGCAGAAAGGAACAATTACCATCACCAAGACCGGTGAGGTCTTCTCCTCTGTGGTGGAATCCGATGGAGCATATCAGCCCGTTTATGAGATCAAGGGCTTGGCAGGCGCGGTCTATGAGATCACTGCCGCCGAAGATGTAGTAACCCTCGACGGTACGCTCCGCTATAAGAAGGGCGACGTCGTTGCCACTATCACCACGGGCGCAGACGGAACGGCTACCACCGAGCCTCTGTTCCTCGGCAAATTCGAAATCCGAGAAATCACAGCACCCCACGGTATGATCCTTAATGGCGATACCGTAACCGTAGAGCTGACCTACGCCGGACAGGAGATCAAGATCACAACCACCTCTGCAACTTTCGTCAATGAAAGACAGAAGGTGGAAATCGACCTCTCCAAAGTCTTGGAACAGGACGAGAAATACGGCATCGGTATGAATGGTGAGATCACCTCCGTCAAGTTCGGCTTGTATGCCTCTGAGGACATCACCGCAGCTGACGGCAGCGTGATCCCCAAAGACGGTCTCATTGAAACCGTGGCCTGCGATGAGAACGGCAAGGCGGTATTTGTGACCGACCTGCCCGTAGGCGCAAAGGTATACGTCAAGGAGATCGCAACCGACAGCCACTATATTCTCTCTGACAGCACCTATCCCGTAACCTTCGAGTATGCAGGCCAGGACACCGCGGTGGTGAAGATCTCCGTGAATAACGGCGAAGCCATCACCAACGAGATCATCCGTGGCACTATCATCGGCAAGAAGCTGGACGAGGATGGCTTCACCATCTGCGGTGCGCTCTTCGGTCTCTTCCGTGAGAACGAAACCGAGTTCACCGAGGAAACCGCCCTTGCTACCTGCCAGTCCAATGAGATCGGCATCTTCACCTTCGAGAACGTGCCCTTCGGCAGATGGATCGTCCGTGAGATCAAGGCGGCTCCCGCATTCGTACTGAACGAGAACAGCTATGCTGTAACCGTAGGCACGGACGAGGAAGTCATCGAGATCACCATCGAGAACGAGTTCATCACCGGCTCGGTCAAGACCACGAAGGTGGATAAGGAATACCCCGACAATAAGCTGTCCGGCGCCGTCTTTGAAGTCTACGTGGACGTGGACGGCAACGGCGAATTCAACTCCGAAATCGACCTCTTCGTAGGCGAGATGACCGAAACCGAGGATGGCATCTATGAGATGCACGACCTTCGCTATAACGGATATTTCCTTTATGAAAAGACCGCGCCCGAAGGCTTCCTCAAGGATGACGGCTACCACTATTTCGAGATCAGAAACGACGGCGAAACT
>JAFVSJ010000019.1 GCA_017503805.1 Tidjanibacter sp. | reverse complement strand
TATTGCCGTCATCACCTTGCGACGGGAGTATTTCTGTTGCGGCTTCAGGGCGGGATAGAATTGGTGTGTTACCTATCCCCCAAACCCCCTTTCTGTAAAGGGGGCTTTCTTGGCAAAGCCAAGATACGGAGCCATTGTTGCCGTCGTCACCTCGCGACGGACGTATTTCTATCGTGACTTCAGGGCGGGATACCTTTCCACGCAAAACCTTCACCATCGTGCATTGGCGGCACATCGCATAGCAGCGGCCTCCCTATCACGCACCCTCGAAATGCAAACGGCCAAAGGGCCAATCATCGTACAAATATCGGGGTTTTATTTGAAAAAACCACATTATTTGCATAATTTTGCTACTTTCAACGGCGCTGCGCCGCAGCGTAGGCCGCAACCATCTCACGCACTATGAAAATCAAAACCATAAACGCCGCCGCCACAATCGTAGGGGCTATCACCATCCTCAGCGTCATCATCGCTCTGCTCATTGGCCGCTTTATCGGCACCTCCGGACTCCTCTGGGGAGTTCTCTTCTCCGTTGGTTGCGGCTCTGTGGGCTTCATTGCTGTGAAGTGGGTGATGAAAAAGTTCTTCATTCAGCGCATCACACCACTCTACCGCATCGTACTCGGACGCGACATCAAGACCTCCGAACTCACTGCCGAACTCGAACAAACCGACAATTTCGAACGCTCCGTTAGCGCCGAGCTCAACCGTTGGGCCGAACAAAACCAACGCGAAATCGCACGACTCAAGGAGAACGAAAAGTATCGTAAGGAGTTTGTGGGCAACGTCTCCCACGAAATCAAAACCCCCATCTTCAACATTCAAGGCTACATCTCCACACTTCTCGACGGCGGTATGAACGACCCCGTAATCTTCCGCCGCTACCTCGAGCGCACCGAGAAGAGCATCGACCGACTCATCAACATCACCAACGACCTCGAGGCCATCTCCAAACTCGAGTCGGGTGTGCTCAACCTCAACTACGAACGTTTCGACATCGTGCAACTCACGCGCGACATCGCCGACACCATAGAGTTTGAGGCGACCAAGAAGAATATCAACATCGTCATAGGCTCCTCTCACCACGCCACCCCACACCCTCCCGTGTGGGTGAAGGCCGACCGCTACTACATTGAGCAGGTGCTCATAAACCTCATCATCAACTCCATCCGCTACGGCAACGAGGGTGGCGAGACCTTCATCAAGTTCATCGACCTCTTCGACAAGGTGCTCATAGAGGTGAGGGACAACGGTCGCGGCATAGCCAAAGAGGATATACCCCGTGTCTTTGAGCGTTTCTACCGCACAGACAAGGGGCGCTCGCGAGAGCAGGGAGGCACCGGACTCGGCCTCTCCATAGTGAAACACGTGCTCGAAGCCCACGGAGAAACCATCAATCTGCGTAGCGAATTGGGCAAGGGAAGCACTTTTTCGTTCACATTGAGCAAGAATTAGAGGTTTTTGATTATCTTTACCCCAATATAACGCAACTAACAACAGCACAATATGACCACATTTTCGTCTATCGTCTGGAATGTAAACCCCGTAGCATTCTCCATCTTTGGACTCGAAATCCGCTACTACGGCATCTTCTGGGCGCTCGCTTTCATCCTCGGAATCTACTTTTTCACCAACTTCGTGCGCCGCGAGAAACTGCCCGACAAACTCGTCGACTCGCTCTTCTGGTATGCCACCATCCTCGGCATCCTCGGCGCTCGCGTAGGCCACTGCCTCTTCTATGAGCCCGAGGTCTACCTTGCCGACCCTCTCCGCATCCTCAACATCCGCGAGGGAGGTATGGCCTCCCACGGTGCCGCCATAGGCTTCCTGCTGGGCCTCATCCTCTTTGCTTGGCGCAATAAGATGCCCTTCTGGTGGGCTGCCGACCGCATTATGATACCCGTAGCCATCGGTGGCGCAGGTGTGCGTATGGGCAACCTTATGAACTCCGAAATCTACGGCTGCCCCACCGACCTGCCCTGGGGATTCATCTTCGAACGCAACGGCGAGACCGTAGCTATGCACCCCACCCAGATCTACGAGGCACTCTTCTACATCCTCGTCTTTGTCATCCTGCTCCTGCTCTACTACAAGGGTGATGCAGGTCGCAAGCACCCCGCGCTGATGTTCGGCGTGGGACTCATCGGCATCTTCCTCTCGCGCTTCCTGCTCGAGTACATCAAGAACGACCAAGTGGGCTTTGAGGAGGGTATGAAGGCGGCCATAGGTATGAATATGGGCCAGCTCCTCTCGATTCCATTCATCATCGCAGGCGTGGTATTTGTTATCATCGGTCTGCGCAGCAAGCCCCAGCGCATCGCTTGGGCAGAGGAGGCCCCCAAACCCAAGGCCAAGGTTGTGGCCCCTCCCAAAGCCAAAAAGAGATAAGAGAGCAAACACCTAACCATCATAGCTGACAGCCCTATGAGCAACGTAGTCAACAAACTCATCTTCAACTGCCTCGTTCAGTATGGCAACGTGGCACTCCCCTCGGTGGGCGCACTCCAAGTTGAGGGCAACCCCAAGAAGGTGGTATTCACCGAGACCATCTCCGAGAACCACATCCCCGTCACCGAAATCATAGCCGAGCAGGGTAAGATATCGGCCGAGGAGGCACAAGCCCTCTACAACGATTGGCTCCAAGGAGCTACCGATGAGAACGGCTCCATCCACGCCGAGGGTGTGGGTACCATCACCCCACGCCGCTTCGACATCGACAAGGAGCTCCACCTCGCTCTCAATGGCGACAACATTCCCGTAGCCACCCTGCGCAAACGCCGCCGCTATGGTTGGATATGGTGGATTGTGGCCCTCGTGGCCATCATCGGCATCGCCCTCTGCCTCTGCCCCTGCAACGACTCTAACGAGGGATGCAACTACGCAGCCATCTGCACCGAGCGTGGCAATAACGGCATCTGTGCCGACTGTGGTCAGAAGCCCGAATGTGCCGACTGCGAAATCAATAAGGAGTGTGAAAACAAACCCGTCTGCCCGGCCAATGCCGACAAGTGCAACGGCAATGGTGAGTGTGCCGCGGCAACTACAGATGTGACTCTCCAACCCTCGGTTGAGCCTCGCCAAGAGGTGACCACCGAGATTACCGTAACCCCTACCAAGCCTGCCGTAGCTGCCAAGAGTGCTACTACCGATGGGCTGAAACGCTACAACGTGGCTGTGGGAGTCTTTACGATAAAGTATAACGCACGCGCGTGCGCACGACAGGATGCTCTGGGCATCGGTGCGGAGAACTACATCATCGCCCCCTACCCCGGTGGATATTGGATTGTGGTTGCTTGTGCTACAGATAGCGCCGCAGAGGCCGAACGTATGCGCAAACTCTATCGCATTGTTCAACCCGATGTGTGGGTATATAAGCGCTAAAGGAAATTTTCGCCGTCACCGCCCCCTGATTAGGAGGCATAGTGACCTACAGATATTCATCCTCCCCTGACGTTTTGGGGGAGGATTTTTTTGGCGGTTGGGCTAACGTCTGCCAACAGAATAATCCTCACCGAAATTTAAGCCGCTAGCCGCCACAAAAATTGTACTCCCCGAATTCAGGAAAGGATACAATTTAGGTTGGTGAGGATGATTATTGGTGATGAAAGTGGCACTCGCCCTATCGTGAGCCGTTAAATGCGGTTTTCAGGGAGGTAAGTGGCGCAATTAGCCGCCGTCTCGTGGAGGCGCAACGAATGTAGGCGGATGCCCACAGGAAGGTGGGGCTCTATCAGCGAGGCAAAGTGGGCGAGGATATTCTCACACGTCGGCTGCCAACTCACGGCGTGGATGCGGTCGAAGTGGCGACGCAATACCTCCACGACCTCCGCCGTCTCGGGGCAGTCGCGCAGCAGCAACGAGTGGTCGTAGCGCGAGGTTATCTCGCCATCAACTATCCTACGTATCGTGCCGAAATCCACAGCCATACCCATATCGCTGCCCTCACTCTCCGAGGGTTCACCTTCGACCGTCACCTCCAGCAGATAGGAGTGGCCGTGAATCTGGTTGCAGAGGCCGTCGTAGCCCACAAGCGCGTGGGCCATCTCGAGGCGGAATTGTTTGGTCAACTGATAGTTGCTCATTGTGCAGTGTGGTTGTTGGTTGATTGTTATTAGGAGCCTTTGAGGGTCGTCGGGCACAGGGGGCAGAAAAAATTATCGGGGGATGAGGTCGCCCCTCAACCCCCGATAAGGAACAGTGCCCGAAGGCTATTTGATCACGCCGAGTTCCTTGCCAATCTTGGTGAAGGCGGCGATACATTTGTCGAGGTGCTCGCGGGTGTGGCCTGCCGAAACCTGAACGCGGATGCGGGCCTGACCTTTGGGAACTACGGGGTAGTAGAAGCCGGTCACATAGATGCCCTCCTCGAGGAGTTTGGCAGCCATAACCTGCGACAGGGGTGCGTCGTAGAGCATAACGGCGCAGATGGCGCTCTGGGTGGGTTTGATGTCGAAACCTGCCTCGAGCATCTTGGTGCGGAAGTACTCTACGTTCTCCACGAGCCTATCGTGAATCTCATTGCTCTCCTCAAGCATCTTGAATACCTCGATGCTGGCACCCACAACTGCGGGGGGTACGGAGTTGGAGAAGAGGTAGGGACGCGAACGCTGACGGAGCATCTCGATGATCTCCTTGCGACCGGTGGTGAAACCGCCCACTGCGCCACCAAAGGCTTTGCCGAGGGTGCCGGTGAGGATGTCTACCTGACCGCGGCAGTTGTAGAGCTCGGTGACACCGCGACCGGTGGCACCCACAACGCCTGCCGAGTGGCACTCGTCTACCATCACGAGAGCGTCATATTTCTCTGCCAGAGCGAGAATCTCGTCCATCTTGGCAACGTTGCCGTCCATCGAGAATACGCCATCGGTAACGATGATGCGGAAGCGCTGTGCCTGTGCGAGTTTGAGGCAGTTCTCGAGCTCTTCCATATCGGCATTGGCATAGCGATAGCGCACAGCCTTGCAGAGCCTTACACCGTCGATGATGGAGGCGTGGTTGAGCGAGTCGCTGATGATGGCATCCTGCTCGGTGAAGAGGGGCTCAAATACACCGCCGTTGGCATCGAAGCAAGCTGCGTAGAGGATGGTATCCTCGGTGCCGAAGTAGTCGGCGATGGCTTTTTCGAGCTGTTTGTGGATATCCTGACAGCCGCAGATGAACCTTACGGACGACATACCGAAACCTCTATCGTCGAGGGCCTTCTTGGCGGCCTCGATGAGGCGTGGGTTGTCGGAAAGACCGAGGTAGTTATTGGCGCAGAAGTTGAGTACCTCTTTGCCACCAACCTCGATGGCTGCCCTCTGGGGCGACTCGATGATGCGCTCTACTTTGTAGAGACCGGCCTCGCGGATGTCGGCGAGTTCTTTCTGCAGATGTTCTTTGATTTTACCGTACATAGTAAATAGTGATTGAAGATTTATTTAGGTTTGAATAACTACACTTTGTCACAAAGATACGACTTTATTTCATAGGTTGGCACACCCAACCACCAAATAATCACACACAGCGGCCCATTTTCACCCCTCGGAGAGCCCTCATTGCGGAGCTATGTTTCTTAATTAGGAGAAAAAACACTATCTTGTTGGCACCAAAACCCCACTCGCTATGAACTTCCGCACCGTCATCCTCCCCGCTTTGGCCTCCCTGCTCTTTGTCGGCTGTGCTGCACCTGTTGCTGTCAGCCACCTCTCGCTCGAGGTGCATCGTGACGACATAGATATCTCCGACCACCCCTTTGAGGTCGACAGCACCCACTTCCATCTCTACCACGTTGAGCGCTACGCATCGTCCGCAGAGAACGATGAAGGGCAAATCCTCTACGTCACCCGGCTCTCCGATGCGGTCAAATACAACGAGTCGGGACACGTGCTCCGCAAGCACTCGCAGTCGGTGCGCATCTGGGGCCGGAGTGGGGATACCATCCGCCACCATAGTTTCGGACAAAACTACTACAACGACAAGGGCGAGTTGATCGAGCATCACGGATTTGAGAGCGACACCCTCGATAGGGTGTTGCGGTTTGCCTACAACGACAAAGGGCAATTGGTGGAGCAGGTGACACAGTATATGCCCGAGGAGGCGTACGTGCCACTCCTCATCCGCTACACCTACGACCGCTATGGCAACATCTCCTCCGAGGAGCGCTACGAGAACGGCGAGTTGCAATCGCGCACCCTCACCCGCTACAACCGTCGAGGCAATATGCTCGAAGAGTCTCTCTACCGTGGCGACGGAGTCTTGGAGGAGAAGAGAATCTACTCCTACAACCGCTACGGCGACAAGGTCGAAAGCACAAGGATAGAGGAGAGTGGCAAGATGCACTTCACCTCCTGCGGCGATATGGAGGTGAACCGCTTTGAGCGCACCTATTGGTTGGAGCACCGCCCCGAGTGGAAGCCCATAGTCAGCTACGACACCATCCGCTACCGAGACACCTACCACAGCCGGGGCAAGATAGCCACATCCCAAAAGTGGGACTCCACGCGAGGCGAATGGCAGACTACCCAACAGACGGAGTACAATTCACAAGGGGTGCCCACAAAAAAGTACGCCTACATTACTCACGGCCCGGAGCAGGGTGTGGTACAAACTTTGACCCTCTACAACTCTCGCGGACTGCCCGCAGAGGAGTACACACGCGACCGCAAGAGCGGTGAGCTCCAGATAAGATTCCGCAAGGAGTACAACGACCGCGGCGAGGTCGTTCTCGAACTCCATTACCATCGCTATGGAAAACGCCCCGAGCGCATCTCTGCCCTCTACAGCGCCTACGACAGCGAGGGTAACAAGGTGGAGGAGTGGAGCCTCGACGACAACGGCTCGCTCGCTTGGCGCACCGTCACCGAATACGAAGATGGCCGCGAGGTCAAGGTGGTGCGCTACGGCAAGAAAGGGAAACTGAAATCAACCAAGGTGGTCGAAGCCGAGGGTGATGTGATCAGGACAACCGTCACCGACCCCGAAGGCACTGTGATAAGCACCTCCATAACGCAGAAAAACGACCAACTTGAGTGGTACCGTGAGTATGACCAAAAGGGTGAGTTGGTCAGAGAAATCCGCTTGGACTACTTCGAGTCAGGGGCAAAGTAACTATTAACAATACTTTAATTCTCTGCCCTCGGTTTTTGTATTTCGATTCTATTAGGTATCTTTGTAGCTCCAAAAACAGAGAACAACACAGAGAGTAAACACATAACAATTAGGTTAGTAACTATGCAGACTATCGACACTTACAATTTTGAGGGCAAACGCGCCATCATCCGCGTAGACTTCAACGTGCCCCTCCACAAAGAGAACTTCAGCGTCACCGACGATACCCGCATCCGTGCCGCTATCCCCACCATCAAGAAAGTACTCGCCGGCGGCGGCAGCGTCATCCTGATGTCGCACCTCGGCCGTCCCAAGAAAAACAACGACGAAAAATACTCCCTCTCACACATCATCTCCACCGTAGAGGAGAGACTCGGCACCAAGGTGCTCTTTGCAGGCGACTGTATGGGCGAGAAAGCAGCCGAAATGGCCGCAGCACTCAAACCCGGTGAGGTGCTCCTGCTCGAGAACCTCCGTTTCTACGCCGAGGAGGAGGGCAAACCCCGCGGCCTGGCCGAAGATGCTACCGATGAGGAGAAAAAAGAGGCCAAGAAGGCTGTCAAAGAGAGTCAGAAAGAGTTCGTAAAGAGGCTCGCCTCCTACGCCGATTGCTACATCAACGACGCATTCGGCACCGCACACCGCGCACACGCTTCGACCGCACTCATCGCCGACTACTTCCCCAATGACAAGATGTTCGGCTACGTTATGGAGGGTGAGCTGAAGGCTATCGAGAGCGTTATGGAGAACCCCGCACGCCCCTTCGTGGCTATCGTAGGCGGCTCGAAAGTCTCGACCAAAATCTCCATCATCGAAACCCTTATGGAGAAGTGCGACAAGATTATCGTGGGTGGCGGTATGACCTACACCTTCTCGGCAGCCCTCGGTGGCAAGGTGGGTAAATCCATCTGCGAGCCCGAGATGTTTGAGACCGCACTCGGCATCCTCAAGAAAGCCGAGGAGAAGGGTATCAAGTTTGTGATGTCGCCCGATGCTCTCACCTGCGACGACTTCTCCAACGATGCCAACACACAGGAGGCCTCCGTACGCAACATCGACCCCGCTTGGGAGGGTGTCGACATCGGCTCGGAGGGTAAGAAACTCTTCCGCGAGGAGATTCTCGACTGCAAGACCATCCTTTGGAACGGCCCTGTAGGTGTGTTTGAGATTGAGAAGTTCTCGACCGGCTCGCGCGCTGTGGCAGAGGCTATTGCCGAGGCCACACAGACCAAGGGTGCCTACTCCCTCATCGGTGGTGGCGACAGCGTTGCCTGCATCAACAAGTTCGGCTTGGCCGATAAGGTTAGCTACGTTTCCACAGGTGGTGGTGCACTGCTCGAGTTCATCGAGGGCAAGGAGTTGCCCGGTGTGGCTGCCATCAAGAAATAGTCAGCACGATATGACAAAAAAGCTCGGCAAACCGATTTGCCGAGCTTTTTTTGTTTGCCAAACAAAGGAGCGAGTCCGCAGCCTACTTGACGTAGGTGAGGAACTCGCTCTCTGTAGATTGGTGCAAAAAGCACCCGCAAAATGCCCTTTTTACGAACACTTGGACCACCCGCACGAATGACAAGTAGGACAACCGTTCTGGTAAACTAAACTCTCGCTACCACAGTTGGGACATTTCTGCTTGCTCTTGGTGCCGTCTTTGATGTAGCGTTTCAGCGCGCGGGACACACCGGCCTTCCACACGTTGATGCCGTCGCTCGTGAACTGCAAGCTATCCACAAGGTTCACAACATCCACAATGGGCATTCCATTGCGAAGCACACCCGAAATCAGCTTGGCATAGTTCCAGAACTCCATATCGAACAGACGCGAAATGCCGCCGATAACGTGGGGATAGCCACCCTTATCATTGAAGCGGAAGTCGTAGCGTTTGGTGCCGTCCTCCTCGCGTACTTTCACAATCCAACCCTTCTTGATGCTCTTGGGGATGAAGAGCTCCTCCTCGTCGAGCTGACCGGTGAAGATCTCATAGGGTTTGCCATCGTGCATACCCACAAAGGCGATCCACTCCTCCTTCTCGTTTTTGAATCGTACCACATCGGCCTCGAGTTCTGCGGGGCGTTTGATGGGTGCTTTGGGCTCTGCTGCTGCGGGTGCTTTGCTCTTGGTGTCGATGAGCACGCCGCTACGCGAGCCGTCGCGGTAGACGGTGATACCCTTGCAGCCACACTCCCAAGCGGTCTTATACACGTCGGCTACGAGCTCCTCCGAGACATCGTTGGGGAGGTTTACGGTCACCGAGATGGAGTGGTCTACCCACTTCTGGATGGCTCCCTGCATCTTCACCTTGGCCACCCAATCGATGTCGTTGGCGGTGGCGTGGTTGTAGGGCGAGGCGGCTACGAGTGCATCGATCTCGGCATCCGAGAGATCATTGAGATTCTCCACATTGTGGCCCGAAACCTTGAGCCACTCGATGAACTTGTGGTGGAATACGTAGTACTCCTCGAAGCAGTCGCCAACCTCATCTTTATAGGTGATTTTGACATTCTGGTCGGTGGGGTTGACCTTGCGGCGACGTTTGTATACGGGGCGGAATACGGGCTCGATGCCGGAGGTGGTCTGCGACATCAGCGAAACGGTGCCGGTAGGTGCGATGGTGAGCATAGCGATATTGCGGCGACCGTAGCGTACCATATCCTCATAGAGTGCGGGGTCGGCCTCGCGGATACGTGCAATCATTGGGTTGCCCTCCTCCTTGAGGTTGTCGTACATAGGGAACGCGCCACGCTCCTTGGCGAGTTTCACCGAGGCGCGGTAGGCGTTCAGGCAGAGCTCCTTCTGGATGCTTACGGCAAAGTCGATAGCCTCATCGGAGCCGTAGGTGAGTCCGAGAGCTGCGAGCATATCGCCCTCGGCAGTGATGCCCAGACCCGTACGGCGGCCCTTGAGTGCCTTCTCGCGAATCTTCTCCCAGAGCGAGAGTTCCACTCGGCGAACATCGAGTTCCTCGGGGTCCTTGCCGATTTTCTTATGTATGAGGTCGATCTTCTCAAGCTCGAGGTCGATGATGTCGTCCATCATCCTCATAGCCATCTCGATGTGCTTGGCAAATTTCTCGTGATTGAACGAGGCCTCGGGGGTAAAGGGCTTGTCTACATAGCTGTAGAGGTTGAGTGCGAGCAGGCGGCAGCTGTCGTAGGGGCAGAGAGGAATCTCGCCACAGGGGTTGGTCGACACGGTGCGGAAGCCCTCGTCGGCGTAGCAATCGGGGATGCTCTCGCGCAACACGGTGTCCCAGAAGAGGCAGCCGGGCTCGGCGCTCTTCCACGCATTGTGGATAATCTTCTGCCAAAGAGCCGTAGCATCAATCTCCTTGCGGTAGAGGGGTTCTGCGGCATCAATGGGGAACTGCTGCACATACTTCTCACCACTCTTCACACACCTCATAAACTCGTCATCGACCTTAATCGAGACGTTGGCACCTGTCACCTTGCCCTGCACGGTCTTGGCATCGATAAACTTCTCGGCATCGGGGTGCTTGATGGAAAGGGTAAGCATCAGAGCACCGCGACGGCCATCTTGTGCCACTTCGCGTGTGGAGTTGGAGTAGCGCTCCATAAAGGGAACGATACCGGTAGAGGTGAGTGCGCTGTTGAGAACGGGAGTACCCGAGGGGCGGAGGTGCGAAAGGTCGTGGCCTACACCGCCGCGGCGCTTCATCAGCTGCACCTGCTCCTCATCCATACGGATGATGCCGCCGTAGGAGTCGGCGGGCACGCGGTGGCCGATTACGAAGCAGTTGGAGAGGGAGGCTATCTGGAGGTTGTTGCCGATGCCGGTCATAGGTCCGCCCTGCGGAATGACATAGCGGAAACCGTCGAGCAACTCAAAGACATCCTGCGAGCTCATCGCATTGGGATAGTTCTGCTCGATACGTGCGATTTCGTCGGCGATGCGGATGTGCATCTCCTTGGGCGAGCCCTCATAGATGCGGTTGAACGAATCTTTGAGCGCGTATTTATTTACCCAGACCATTGCGGCCAGGTCGTCGCCCTTGAAATACTCCTTGGCATTGGCCAAAACATCCTCGTACTTGAGTTCCTTCAGTTGCGAGGTGGGGTTCCCTTTCTCCATCTTCTCAGACATAGTTTAGTGTGTGTTATACTTAATGTGGTATGTATGTGCATTGCGTGTGTGCGTGTGACGTGCGTCACAGTGGTGCGTGGAGACCCTTTAGGCCTCACCGGCAGTGTGGTGCCGACCACCGAAAAAAACAACTGCCACAAAGAGCAGTTCGGTGGGAGGTGGCGCAATCAGCGCCGAATTTGGTACAAAGTTGCACCAAATTTTTGAGGATTTATCAACAAAGTGCTCATAGTTTATGAACAACTTATAAACACTTATTTTAATCTTCTTATTTTGATACGGTTACGCTCACCTTGCCCACCTTACCCCCAAGAGGCGGTGCCAGCTTCGACACCTTCACCGAGGAGCTAACTATCTGTGGGAAAGCGGCGTGGAGTGCTTCGAGGATGCGCCAACCGACATTTTCCAATATATCGGAGGGGCGCTGCATCTGCTCTGCAACCATCTCATAGACGGTCAGATAGTTGACACTTGTCAACAAATCATCCCTCTCGGGTGCATCACCAATTTCAACATCGAGTCGCAGGTCGACGTGGTAGCGGTTGCCCACCACCTTCTCCAAGTCGTAGCAACCGTGAGGAGCGCGAAACTCCATCCTCTCAAGCTCTATCGTAACCCTCATATCAGAACAGGTATTTCTGTGCCTTAACCTCCTCCACAAGCGAGAAAATCTCCTTCCAAGCCTCCTCGCCAAAGGTGGTGCCCACAACCTCAATAACCTTGCCCGCAGCGATGGCTCCAATGGTGCCGCACTGACGCAGGTCCAAACCCTCGCACAAGCCGGCAAGGAATCCTGCTGCGTAGAAGTCACCTGCGCCCGTCGTGTCAACCCTCTTGGCAGCCGCCATAATGCCCACGTGTATGCGCTCGCGGCCCTGCTCTTTGATGAGGGCACCTCGGGTGCCAATCTTCACCACAGCCAGCTCGCAGCGTGCGGCGATGAACTCCAGCGCCTTCTCGGGATCCTCCTCACCACTGAAGGCCGCAGCCTCCTGCTCATTGGCAAAGATGATGTCTACATAGTTGTCCACGAGGTCGAGCAGAAAGGCCCTATTCTCAAGCACCACATTGTAGCTCGCCAAGTCGATGGCCACCTTCAATCCGCACTGCTTGGCAGTCTTGATGGCGTGGCGGATGACCGAGTGGCTCTGAACCATAAATCCCTCGATGTAGAGGCAGTCGTAGTCCTCAAACATTTCGGCCCTGATGTCTGCTTCGCAAAGCTCAAGAGCTGCGCCGAGATAGGTCACCATTGTGCGCTCCCCGTCGGGCGACACCAACGACAGACACCTGCCCGAACGGTTGACACCGTGAGCCACATAGGGCTTGATGCCGAGGTTGTCGAGCGCCTGCTCATAGAAGTGGCCGGTGGAATCTTTGCCCACCTTGCCGATGTAACCCACCTGCGCACCCAGACGTGCCATACAGCGGATGGTATTGCCTGCACTACCGCCGAGTGAGAGGGTGTGTGGCAGGTCGGCCGTCTCACCCTGAATCCTGCGTTGGAACTCAGAGTCAACGAGGTTCATACTTCCTTTACCGAGATTGAGCTGGTGTAGGACATCGTCGTTGCGGAGGTTTACAAGGAAATCCGTGAGGGCATTGCCGATGCCGATTACGCGTCGCAGTTGCATAGTGTGTGTGGGTTGTAGTGATTAATGATTGTGGTTGCAAAATTGCCTACAAAGATAGCATCAAATTTGGGGATTCCCATCCCTTTGTGTGGAATAATTTTCACCCCCTCCCAGAGTGCTTTCCGAGGCCGATTTTGCCCCCGAAGCACCCCAACTCAAGACGAGATTGACGAGGGGGAGATGGGTAATAGCAAACGGCGACTGCCGACCATTGAGCATCGACCGACAAAATTAAAATCCTCCCTAAATCCCCTTTTGGCAAAGGGGGACTTGGTCGAAGAGCAAACGCTCTTCGATAGGTGGTTGCAAAGTGTGGTCGGGGTTGATTAGAACATACCCCTCCGTCACGTTGTGACACCTCCCCTACTCTACCCAATTATTTCTTTATGCTACTTTTGGTGGCAAAAGTAGCGCAAAAGCCACCGCACGCATCTCCGTCGGGAGTGAGGAGCAGAAAAGTCTAAAACGGATGCTTCGCAATCAAAGCATTTGATGTCTCCGTTTTTTAACGCCTTTTCTG
>JAFVSJ010000053.1 GCA_017503805.1 Tidjanibacter sp. | reverse complement strand
CCTCAAGCTCATCCTCACGAATCTCCGAGAGTCCGGCAAGAGGATCATCTGCCTCGATCCCGAAAGCGAGTACCATGAGCTGTGCGGAGAGCTTGGCGGCTGTTATATCGACTTTATGTCGGGTGAATACACCATCAACCCGTTAGAGCCGAAGGTGTGGGCAGACGGCGTGGAGGACATCGATCCCACCACTCCCGACGCCTTCAAGAAGGTAACCCGACTGAGTCAGCATATCGCCTTCCTCAAGGACTTTTTCCGAAGCTACAAGGATTTCACCGATGCGCAGATCGATACCATCGAGATACTGCTCTCAAAGCTCTACGCTCGATTCGGTATTACCGACAGCACCGACTACAGTAAATTCAAGCCTACCGACTATCCCATCATGGAGGACTTTTATAAGCTCTGCGAGGAAGAATTCATGACCTACGATAAGCAGCGCCGATACCTCTACACCGAGCAAACGCTCCAGGAGGTGTGCCTCGGCATCCACAGTATGTGCGTAGGATCGGAGTCGGTGTATTTTAACGGCTACAGCAACATCACCGACGATGCCTTTCTCGTCTTCGGAGTCAAGGGCTTGATGGACACCAACAAGCGACTCAAGGATGCGATGCTTTTCAACATCCTCTCGTATATGTCCAACCAGCTCCTGGGCGTAGGCAACACCGCCGCCTCCATCGACGAGCTGTATCTGTTCCTCACCAATATGACGGCAATCGAATATATTCGTAACGCCTCCAAGCGTGTGCGTAAAAAGGAGTCCTCGGTCATTCTGGCAAGTCAGAATATCGAGGACTTTTTGATCCCATCCATCCGTGAGTACACCAAGCCGCTGTTCAGCATTCCCACCCATCAGTTCCTCTTCAATGCCGGACAGATCAACCCGAAGGAATATATGGATGCCTTGCAGGTGGAACAGAGCGAGTTCGAGCTGATCAAGTATCCCGAACGAGGAACCTGCCTGTACCGATGCGGTAACGAGCGATATCTCTTGCAGGTCATCGCACCGGAATATAAGTCCGCCATCTTCGGAAAGGCCGGAGGACGATGAGCGCGACGGTAGCGGCAGCTCTCAAGAAGATCGCCGTCTACATCCTAACGGACAAGAAAGCCCTCAAGGTTGTAGGCGGCATCATCCTCGGCATTATTATCATCATCATTATGCCGATAGTGGCGCTGATCGGAATATTCAACGGCAGCGTGAACATCGACACCGACCGACTCCATGAGATGATCGCCGAGCAACAGTCCGTGGCGATTGAGAGCTGGACCAACGTGGAAACCGCCATGACGAACGCAGGCTACGACTCCCTCCGTATTCAGGAGGCACAAGCCCTCTTTACCTTCGCCCTGTACGACCACGCCTCCGAACCGGACTTCGCAAGCAAGCTGGTGGGATGCTTCTCCGCAGAACAGACGGACGAGGAACTGATCGCCGCCGTCAACGCAGCCTTCGGCACGAACATCGTTGCCGCTGACTTCACCAACGCAATGGCGAGTACCCGTGCGGCATATATCGACAGCTCCGGCTATACCGATCCCACCACCAAAAACAGCACTGACCTTGTGATGTGGGCAGAGTTTGCCTACGCCAAAGGATGGGGCTACGTTTGGGGAACCTACGGTGACGTGCTGGATGACAGCCTCTTCGAGTACAAGAAAACTCAGTATCCCGATGAGGTGGGCGGCAAGGCAGACTTCATCGAAGCCAACTGGCTCGGCGGCAGAACCGCCGACTGTGTCGGTCTCATCAAGGGCTACGGGTGGTTTGAGCCGACCACCAACAACATCATCTACGCCACCAACGGAATGCCCGATATCGGCGCGGATGATATGTACAACAACGCCACCGAGAAAGGTAGTATCGACACCATCCCCGAAATCCCCGGACTTGCCGTATGGCACGAAGGTCACATCGGCATCTATATCGGCAACGGCGAGGTCATCCATGCATCCGGCACTACGGTGGGCGTGATCAAGACTCCCATCGGCGACAGCGGATGGACACATTGGCTCAAGATACCGTATATCACCTATGCGGAAGAAACGGAGGAAACGACTGAATGAGATACCGTGGTTTTATTATCACAAGCACACCCGACTCCGGTATCGAACGGTACGACAGAGAAAGTAGTCAGGACGTTCTCTGCAACGGATATTACTGTCAGATCTACGACGGCGATGACGATCAGTACGCCAATCAGCTTGATGACTTCTGCATCGCCGAAGGTCATGAGATCAAGGACTGCTCCTACGGTGAGTTGGAGCGAGGTATCGCAAGATACGTGGACGATCACTATGATGACCTCGTGGAAGAA
>JAFVSJ010000052.1 GCA_017503805.1 Tidjanibacter sp. | reverse complement strand
ATTCTCGAACGCTACTATAAATACCGTCTGGACTATGCCTACGGCACATTCGGCGACTTTGACGACCATACCCGCACCTTCCACGGCTATCTACCTGAAGGCTTCAAGACCAACATCCTCAATCATGTCCATCGTACCGACAAGGATATCTCGCTCGGCGAGGCGATGGACAAGCGGCAGACCGCGGAAGCATATAAACTCTATATGAAGTGCGATGGCGAATTCAAGGCCTGGTGTGCGGCCCATCCGGATGCTTCGGATGCCGCGATAGACCGGGCCCAACGCCGCATCTTCCGGCCATATCGCATCCTGACGGAGGTGACGCATCCCCTGGAGCGGCTCAACCAGATCGAGGTGCCTTCCGAGACGGAAAAAATCAACTCCTACATAGTTTACTATAACGGTACGATTCGCCCCGTGCTGGTCGAGTGGTGGAAGGATATCTCGAAGTACTGCTCTTACTGCTGCGACGGCAATGTAAGCGACTATTTCTGGTACAGGACTTTGTCGCTGATTTACGACGAGTACGCCGCTACCTTCTCCGCAAAGGCTATTGTAGGCGAGTTCCTTCACGATGCCAGAATGAGAATCCTTAAGGCGGAGGCGGATATCAAAGAAGAGCAGTGGCAGGATCATCAGGAAGCAATAGCCGAACATGAACAGGCGGAAAAAGACGCCCGCGACCTGGCCGAATTCAAGGGCAGGCAGTGGTACGGCCTGAGCGACCTCTTCCTCTCCATGCAGACCCCGCTGGGCGAAATCAGCGTAGGCCTGAAGGAAGGTAAATGGGGATTCCATCTTGACGTGGAAAAATCCTATGTCAGGCCCGAGCCGCTCGATGTGAAGAAAGTCAACAGCTCCATCCTCACGGACGAGAATGTCAATAATACCATTCAGGCCACAATCCAGAGCGCGGCCGGTGCCATGGGATTGGGCGACATGCCAGCCGGCAACGTCATCCTGGGTATGAGGGCCCTCAGCGGCAGGCTTATCGACACCAAGGATGAAACAAAATACAACATCTCCCGCGACTCAGCCGGCAATCTGCTGATACAGAAAACGAACAGCCGGAAGTACGACCTCGCAGGGGCTGGCACCGTCACGTCCGAGGACATCCAGGTCGGAAGGATCAAGGCGCGCCGCGATGTGGCCACATACGGCTTCGGAGGCTTCTTCTCAGTTTCAGGAGGCAGTACAGTAATAAGATAATGATATGAAAAGACTTTTACTATTATTTGCATTGACGGCGGGCATTGTAGCCCGGGCTCAGGACGAGCCGGAGCCGCCGGGATGGTTCAACGTATCCAAGCTGGCGTTTGTCGCAAACAAAGGCACTGATCCGGCAAACGCGCCGATCCAGTATATGATGTTTGCCGATAAGACCGTGAAGGAGAATGAAGAACTGTTTGGCCAGTACCTCACATTGATGGAAGAGATAGGCCAGGAGGAGGTAAACCAGGCCGTTCCTGAAACTCTCAAGATACAGGAAGAGGCGATAAATGAGTTGCGACAGAACCTCAAGGACAATCCGAACCCGGAAATTCAAGCCGCACTCAATGAGATGATCAGGGAATTTGAGAGGCAGAAAAGTGAGGCGCTTGCCGAGCATGTAAAGCCATCGAAGAGTTATTCCTATGATCCGGCGACTATCCTGCGCAGACTTAAAGCAATAGCCGTTAACCAGAAGATCTACTCTGGCTATTGGGATGCCGGCAATGGCCTTTACAGCGTCATTGAAGCTCCCCGTTACTGCAATCTTGAGGAGGATGACAAGTATTCCCACACTAAGATTTCCTTTGCCGAGGAAGACCGCTACAAATGGGGCCTTATAGACGAAAACGGCCGTCAGATTCTCCCCTATAGTTATAGCTGGGTGAACGCATACGCATTGTATCCCGACGCTTTCCCCGAGCTGGACCTGATTTTCATCTACAAGCAGGATCCGGACGGCAGCGTCCACGCCGGAATAGTCAACTACCGCGGTCAGGTACGCGTCCCGTTTATCTATGACGATCTTAACGGCGTTTATCACGGCGAGGACATCTTCTCTTTCTCGAAGAACGGGAAGTTCGGCCTCGTAAATGTCAAGACCGGCAGGGAAGTGCTTCCGTTCGAGTATACCACCTTCAGCCGCATTGCCGGCGGCTGGATGGTCAGCAAAGATGACAAGTACTACGGGATGGTCAGCCTCAGGACGGGTAAACTTATGATTCCTATGAAGTATAGAAATCTCTGGAGCGACGCTGATCTCTCTTTCATTACTTACGACGACAAGATCGATTATTATGATGACTACGGCCATCTTATCCGTACCGAAAATGCTCCTACTTACGATGATTAAAAACTATTGATATGAAACGCATTCTTTTACTCATTGCCGCAGCGGCGCTGTTAGTGCCCTGCGCAGCTCAGAACAAGGCTCTTGAGAAGACTCTTGGCGACAAATTTGCTTTTGCCGGCCTGGAAAGCGACCAGCTGGTTCCGGATTTCGCAGTTGAACTGAGCGAACTGGAGACGGATCCCCGTTCAGAGAGCAAGCCCATGAAAGATGAGGTCTTCTTCTATACCGGCCCGAACATCACGGCTATCCCTGCCGCCAAAGTTCAGGCTTATCTGCAGAAGGTATATTCGGCAGTAAAGAAAGCCGCCGACGGCGGTGTCATCTACAAAGCCAAAGGCATCTCCGGAGATGAACTTGGCGAACAGATCACCACTCCTCCCACAACCGACAA
>JAFVSJ010000051.1 GCA_017503805.1 Tidjanibacter sp. | reverse complement strand
GCAATAGCCATACTTCTTGCCTCTAAAATGAAATGCCACAGGCTCACTCTCTGCGGCATCTTTACGCCTAATCGTGAGCACACGATGGGCATTAACTTTGGTTAAGGTAATCGTTTCCATTTCACTGATTTTTATGTTAATACTCTTTGTTCCTTGATGTCGAGGGCAGCAATCCACACCAAATACATCAGTGCATCGTGGCGGCTCTCAATAGTTGGGCTGTCGCACAGACAGCAGACAGCATATCTGAGGTTCTCGAACGACACATCGGCAAACTGCTCGATGATATATTCCTTGTTTGCAATCTCATCGCACACATCATCGGCACTGCCCATTGCAGGCATAGCATCGATGTCCTCGGCTTTAAGCCCAATCTCTTTATAGAGGTAGTCGAAATAGTAGTACTCCATAGCATTACTCCTTTTCGGTAAAGGTGATACGGGTTGCTCCATCGTAGCCGAACTCTGCCTTAAGACCAAAGGCTTCGGCATCGCAACTGATACTGCATATATCCCATATTTCAAGACGCTGGGCACAGGTTATGACCGTATTGCTATCACTGATTTGTGGCTGCTTGTCTTTGAGCGAGGCACTGCCACAGATACCTCTCAGTATTATGCCTCGCTGATGTGTCGTTAGTGCCATACGCTAATCCTCCTCTATGCCATAAAGGTTTGACATTGTGCTACGCAGGGCATCACGGAAGCCATCGCTCTCGCCCCAATACTCCAGCAGTTCATCGGCAATGGTCTGCATCTCCTCGTCTGAGGGCATATCGCCGTCATAGCCGTACTCCTCAAGCAGGGAGCGGCTGATGATTACACCTGTTACTTCATTGATTTTGTTGCTCATAGTTATACCACTTTATAGACTTTTATTTCAATCATTTCGTCAAACTCTTTGTCCTTGTTGTACTCATTGACAGCCTCTTGAGCCTCCTCAATGCTCTTCAACTCCTTGCCCACGAAGTTGCCTACATCACGCAGAAAGTCATCGAACTCATCTTCTGCATAGTTGTATGGCTCTGGGTCATCTGCTTCGGAGAAATAGTAGCGTTCAGGGAAGAAATCTCCCTCCACATCATTTGTTGCATAGTAGCCCATTCCAGGCTCTTCGGCAATAAAGTAGAAGGCAAGGCTGGGATATTTCCGTTTGAGAAAGTTTATGGTATCATCGGGGTCGCTCCACGCAGAAGTTACCGAGAAACGCAATATGACATTGCCCTCACCATCTTCATCTTTTTCAATATATTCCCACTCTCCTCGGCAATAGATGGTATTCCAATCACCACCCAAGAGGGTTACAAGGTTTCCGAGCCAAGTCTTGCCAAAGCCATTTTCGACAAGCGACTCCTCACGCTCTTCGAGGGAACGCATCTTCTCGTAGAGGTCGCACACTTCGTTTTCATCTCCCGTTACGACATAGGAGGTATTGCACCAATTAGGCATAGTACACTGTTTTTGTTAAAGTATAGAGCCGAAGACTCCATAGCGGTTTACATCGGTTGATTTTTTACGCATAGACCTTGCACCTGCGACTACACAGTTTGAGGGTGTCGGCAGATAGCGGATAGGTCTTGTTGAGGTGGTCAGGGAACGCCTCACGAAACATCAGTTCGGCGGTCAGATACTCCTTGCAGAGTTTTCTCCTGCGTCGTTTCTTGGCTGGGAGTGGCACTACGATTGCTCGCTTTTTGCGCTCCTTGGGCATACGCCACTTGCCTCCGACAAAGACGGCTTGATACTCTCTCTGCAACTCATTGTTGCGGTATGCCGATACCGATACGCTGGGAACATCGCCCAGAATGTTCTCACGGGCAAGGCGGTTAAGCGTATCTTCGGCACTCTTAAAACTAGCAAAGCACCCGAAATGGCGGGTGCGTTTTGCATTGAATACTTCTATCATTTTGCTTTGATTTAGTTGCTTGCAGACACTCCGAGTTGCAATCTCGGCATAGTGTGTATTAGTGTCTAAAAGAAGAGTGCACACATAGTTCGGGCATAGTTCTCCTCGCTATATGCGCACTCTCGGCAGGGTTCAATCCTCGTCATCGCAGTCTATACCTGCGGCAAGGTTGCAGATCTCTTGCAGTGCAGTTTCTATCTGCACAAGGTCGTCAATCTCAAAATGCAGGGCATCGGCATCTTTCTCCCACACCTCACGGGCAATATGGATTGCTTCGTGTATGGCGGTGGCAGATGCTTCTAATGCCGTCTTCACATCGTCAATGGTATGCTCTCGCTCTACTGCGGGCATACCTGCGGCAGAATTTCTCTCGCTCATCACGGTTACGATACCTCTTGCCCGAAACAAAAAGAGCGTATTATCGGCATACACACGATAACACGCTCTTCACGCAATTACGAAAATCTATCTATTGCAGACCTATTTCAGGCAGATTGTCGGATAGTTACTCCTCGGATTAAGCCGCTTGTGCAGGGGTTTCGGCGGTTGTTGCAGGCTTCTCTGCACCCTTTGCACCCTTTTTTGCAGGTTTCTCGGCATCGAGTTTTGCGAGGTTAGGGGCAAAGTTCATTGCATCACGGATTGCCTTTGCAGCCGAGTGGATAGTCTTGGCAAAATCTCGGCTCGACTTCTCGAGGTCTACCTTTGTAGGCACAAGACCAATGCGAGCCCACACACTATCCGTGAGGTCGTACTTTTTGATGCGATTGTTACGATTGTCGCAGATAATAATCTCTGCGGGAGTGGTGGCACGGAATTTCGAGCGGATACCGTCAGCATCTGCACGCAACTTTTTCTCCTCTGCAACCGTGTGCCAAATAGTGGCTACGAGGTTTTTAACTACACGGAAAATCTCGTTGTCC